>CAZBVO010000008.1:0-64142 GCA_964495385.1 uncultured Faecalibacterium sp. | reverse complement strand
CTTTCGGATTTTTGCGGCCTCCGACGGGACGTTGCCGATCCTTGGTATACGGGCGATTTCAAAACAACTTATGACGATATAACGCAAGGTTTGGACGGTTTTTTGGACTTTGTGTTTAAAACGACAAAAAAATAAGGCGGCGCATCCGCCTTTTTTTGTACCGATTTTTAAGCGTTTTAAACGGATTTGTTCCGGACGCCGAGGCAAAAGAGTCGAATTGGCGGCTTTAATTTTTTAGGCACAAACGGCATCGGTGTCGATTTTTTGAAAAAACGGGCGGCTCGGAGCGGAAAAGATGGCAAAAAAAATTAAAAATTTTTCCGTATGACTTGAAATTGTCAAACATCATGTGATACAATTATTCTTAAGTTATGGTCTCAGACCAAATAAGCAAATAGGAGAGAATTATGGGCAAACTACAAAAACTTATTGACGACAAGAAAAAAGCCGCCGATTACATGGCTGCCGAAATCGAGCATATTTGTAAAAATATCGAAAAACGCAGTCCCGGCAGCGAGGGCGAAAAGAAGGCTTGCGAATACATGGCCGACGTCCTTAAAAACGATTGCGGATGCGAAAAGGTTTCCGTTGAAAGTTACAAGGAAAATCCGGGCAGCTTCTTCGGTTGGATTTATTTCACCGTAACCTTTGTTTTCCTCGGCATCATCAGTTATTTCTTCCTTCCTATCGTGGGTATCGCACTCATCGTATTGGGATTTGTGATCATGGGCTTGCAATTTGTATGCTACAAAAAGTTTGTGGATTGCTTCTTCCCTGAAAAAACCGGTCACAACGTAACCGCCATCAAGAGTTGCACGGGCGAAGTTAAACGCCGTATATTCTTCAACGGACACCCTGACGCTGCTTGGGAATGGCCTGTAAACTATCATTGCGGCGGCATAGTTTATGCTTTGCACATCGTTATCAGCGTTATCGGCGCATTGTATTATTTGGGCCTCTGCATCGCAAGAGTTATCGTCAATTCCGTAGGTTATGCTCCGGTTGACGGCGGCATCTGGATGACTTTGGGCCTCGTAGGCTTGGTTTTTGCTCCGTTCCTTGCAGGTATGTACAAGATGTGGGACAAAAAAGTTATCGTTGACGGCGCAAACGACAACCTCACCGGTTGCTATATGGGCATCGCTTTGCTTAAAGCCATGAAAGACGAAGGCATCGAACTCGAAAACACCGAAATCGGCGTTATCCTCTCCGGCAGCGAAGAAGCAGGCCTCAGAGGCGCAAAAGCTTGGTGCGAACAGCATAAAGGCGAATTCCAAGACGTTGAAACCATCATCATGTCTTACGACACGATTCACGAATCCAAGTATTTGCAGGTCAACGATCGCGACCTCAACTCCACCGTTAAGGCCGACAAGGCTGCAAGCGATCTGTTTGTCGATTCTGCAAATGAATTGGGCATTAAGTGCGGAAGAGGCCAAATTCCTCTGTTCGGCGGCGCAACCGACTCCGCAGCATTCAATCAGGCAGGTTTCAGGGCTGCAGGCATCACCGCTTTGAACCACAATCTGCAGGATTACTATCACACCCGTCGCGACACTTACGACAACCTCAACCTCGAATGCATCGCCGACTGCTATGCAATCAGTGTAAGAGCGTTGGAAAAATACGACGCAAAATAAAATTTTGCATTTGTCGCCTCGCCAAAATCGGCGGGGCGATTTTTTTGTGCTTTTTTTGCAATTTTTATGTAATAAAAGGTTGCTTTATTTTTTTAATTTGCTATAATTGCTTGTGCCGCAAGCAAGTTGCGACACAGGGAGATGTTTTTAAATGGAATTGCTTATTTGCGGAGGCTTCGGCGAATTTGTTTCCGACCTCGGGAAATTGTGCGAAACGATTTATTCGAAGGCACTTTCGCTTCCGATGATAATCGCATTGCTCGGCACGGGATTGTTGCTTACGTTTAGAGGTGGTTTTAAACAGGTCACGAAATTTCCTACTGCCTTCAAATCGACTTTCGGCCCGACTTTCAAAAGCTTGGGCGCATCGCTTAAGGATTACAAATTGCCTTTGGAAAGCCGTATGGACGTGCAGGATCGCAAAAAGGCCGCGGCAGAAGCGGCAGGCGTGAAATCCGTTTCGCCGTTCGAGGCGTTTTCGACGGCAATCGCCGGAACGATAGGCACGGGCAACGTGGTAGGCGTTACCACGGCAATGGTGCTGGGCGGCCCGGGCGCGGTGTTTTGGATGTGGATAAGCGCATTTTTCGGCATGATGACAAGCTTCGCCGAAAAAACTTTGGGCGTTTACTTCCGCAAAAAAACCGATGACGGCAAAGGCGTTCACGGCGGACCGATGTTCTATATCAGAAACGGACTTAAATGCAAATGGCTTGCAGTGGTTTTTTGCGTAGGATGTATACTTGCCGCCATAAGCATGAATATGGTTCAGTCGTCCACCATCGCTTCGACCATGAAGGAGGGCTTCAACATTCCTCAGTGGGTGACGGGACTTGTGGTTGCACTTGTTATAGGCCTTGTTATTTTGGGCGGAATAAGCCGCATAGGCAAGGTTGCAAGCTACATAGTGCCGTTTATGGCGATTTACTTTGTGTTGATGACGCTGGTCATAATTTTTATGAACGTTAAGGCCGTTCCGCAAGCGTTTGCGCTTATATTCAAATGCGCGTTCAACTTCAAAGCGGGCGCCGGCGGTTTGGCAGGCTACGGCATAGCCGTAAGTATGCGTCAAGGCTTCTCGAAAGGCGTGTTCAGCAACGAAGCGGGCCTCGGAAGCAGCGTTATAGCGCACAGCGCATCCGACACCACCGAACCGGTCAAACAGGGCATGTGGGGCATCGTCGAGGTGTTTATCGTAACCATGGTTATTTGCACGCTGACGGCACTTGTAAACCTCACCACGGGCGTTTTGGACGGCGTTTACATGGGCTCGTCCTCTGTAACCGACGGAGCGGTTTTGGCTCAAACGGCTTTCAGTCAGGCTCTCGGAGCCGTGGGCAAAGTTTCGTACAGCATCATTTTGCCGCTGTTTGCTTTCACCACCATTCTCAGTTGGAGCTATTACGGCGAGGAATCCGTGCAGTACATGTTCGGCAAAAAATCCGTTGTGGTGTTCAAAGTAGTTTACGTTGCGATAATAATGCTGGGAAGCGTCATCACTTCGACCTTGGCTTTTCAGGTTGCCGACATATTCAACTTTGTAATGTGCATCCCTAACCTCATTTGCCTTATAGGCTTGTCGGGGTTGACCGTTCGCATCATCAAAAACTACTTCCAAAGGATGTCCGGACTTCACGTCGAACCGATGCTGTCCGCTTACGACGACTTCAACGACGAACTCAAAAAGAAGCTCGAGGACGAGGAGAGAAGCGCAAAACAGCTTACCGAGGACTATCAGTTTATTTACGAAAAACCGCAGGAAAAACGCACCATCGACGACAAAATGCTGTCGGAAAGCGCATCCCGAGTCGTGCTGTTTTCGATGTTGACGCTGGGTGTGTACGGTTGGATTTACATTTACAACATGATAAAGTGGCTTGCTTACGAGCGCAACGACGATTGCGACATAGTGCTTCGATTCCTGTCGACGTTTATCCCTATCTACCACGTTTATTGGGCGTTTAGGGCGTCGGTCAAAATCGAAAAAATCGCAAAAAGTTACAACATAACCGAACTTCGCTACATTTCGTCGCCGCTTCTGTTTGTGTATTTGACCAATCCGCTTGTGGGCTTTGCATATCTTGTCAACTATATGAACAGACTGTATAAGGATACCAAAAAAATAAAACAACAAAACGAGCAACAGAACGAACAAATCGCCGCTGTCGCCGTTTAAGGAGATAAGTATGAGTGAATGCACGCACGATTGTTCTTCTTGCAGTCAAAATTGTAAGTCGCGCGATCCGAAAAGCTTGTTGGACAAGCCGCACGAACTGTCGAAAATCAAAAAAGTTATCGGCATAGTCAGCGGCAAAGGAGGGGTTGGAAAATCGCTTGTAACCTCACTTTTGGCCGTTAACAGTCAAAAAAGAGGCTTCAACGCCGCAATTTTGGACGGCGACGTAACGGGCCCGTCCATCCCTAAAATGTTCGGAATAAGGCGCAAGGCCGTTTCGGACGACGTGGGCCTTTATCCGGTGCTGTCGGGGACGGGAGTGCAGGTTATGTCCTTAAATTTGTTGCTTGAAAACGACAACGATCCCGTCGTTTGGCGCGGTCCGGTGATTGCCGGTGCGGTCAAACAGTTTTGGACGGACGTGGTTTGGGGCGACGTCGACTTTATGTACGTTGATATGCCTCCTGGAACGGGCGACGTTCCGCTGACGGTTTTTCAAAGCTTGCCGTTGGACGGAATAATCATCGTTACCAGTCCGCAGGAATTGGTGGGAATGATAGTCGAAAAAGCCGTGAAAATGGCAAATATGATGAACGTTCCGGTGATCGGCATAGTTGAAAATATGAGCTATTTCGTCTGCCCGGATTGCGGTAAAAAGCACGAGTTGTTCGGCAAAAGCCGTGTTGACGAAATTGCCGCAGAGTACAACATCGAAAACGTTGCCAAAATTCCGTTCGATGCCCGTCTTGCGGCCGGTTGCGACCGCGGCTTGATAGAGCTTTACGACGGAAATTGGTTGGACGATATGACGTCGGCAATCGAAAAACAACCGAAAAAAGAATGGTAAACAAATTTTATATATGACTCTTACCGTAATAATTACGTTGGCGACAAGCGGCTTGCTTATTGCAGGCTGCTTGTTTTTGCCTCAGATAAAAATCAAAAAACTGACGTTGTCGACCTATCCGATTGCCGCACTTTTGGGGGCGGCGGCACTGCTTTTGACGGGAAGACTTAGCTTTTCGGAATTGGCGGCCGGCCTTACCGCCGACGGTTCGATGAACCCCATAAAAATTTTGGTGCTGTTTCTGTCGATGACGGTGATGTCCGTTTTTTTGGACGAGGTCGGGTTTTTCGCCTGGCTTGCAAACGAAGCGTTGAAACGTGGGAAAAGCAGTCAGCTTAAGCTGTTTACAATGCTTTTTGCGGCCGTCGGATTGCTGACCGTGTTCACCAGCAACGACGTGGTTGTTTTGACTTTTACGCCGTTTATATGCCATTTTTGCAAGCGTGCCAAAATATCCGCCGTGCCGTATTTGGTTGCGGAATTCGTTGCCGCCAACAGTTTCAGCATGGCCCTTATTATCGGAAACCCTACAAACATTTATTTAGGTTCGGCGGCAGGATTGACCTTTGTGCAGTACCTTAAAGTTATGATTTTGCCGACGCTTGTTTGCGGTGTCGTCGAGTACGGAATGCTTTTGATCATATTTGCAAAACCGCTCAAAAAACCGATGGATGCCGAAATCGAAACCACCGAAATAAAAAGCAAAGGTATGCTTATAACCGGCATCGCACACTTGTCGATATGCATAGTGCTTTTGGCAATATCGGCATATATAGACATCGAAATGTGGATTTTAACACTTTGTTTTGCGATAAGCCTGTTTATTTTCGCCACTGCGTACGCATTGATGAAGCACCGATATTTTTCAATCGAGCTGGCCACTTTAAAAAGGGTTCCGCTTGAAATCGTGCCGTTTGTTTTGTCGATGTTTGCGGTTGTGCTGTCGCTTGAAAAGTGCGGAGTTACCGCAAAAATCGCCGAACTTTTGGAGGGGCGCGGAGAGGTTTTTACATACGGGATAACAAGCTATTTGGCATCTAACGTAATAAACAACATTCCGATGAGCGTGCTGTATTCGGCGGTGCTCAAATCGGGCGGAGGCCTCGGAGCCGTGTATGCGACGGTGGTGGGGAGCAATCTCGGCGCAACGCTTACCCCTATAGGCGCACTTGCGGGGATCATGTGGCAGAGCATCCTCAAAAAGAACGGCGTAAAAATGTCTTTTGCGGATTTTTTGAAATATAATTCTTTGACGTCCGTGTTGTCGCTTGTTGTTACGCTCGGTGTTCTGGCTTTGCTGGTTTAGCGTATAAAAAACCGAAAACTTCTTATCCTAAGGGTATGAAGACGACTAAAACCGAAAAATTTTTTATGTTTACAATCGCAGCGGTGCTTTTGGCGGCAACGTTGCAGCACTTTTTGTATGAGTGGATTCCGTGCAATTTCGTGGCGCTGTTTTCTCCGGTAAACGAAAGCGTTTGGGAGCATTTGAAACTGCTTTTGTTTCCGACGGTGACGGCTTATATCGTAGGGATGTTCATTTTGGCGGCCGAGGGCGATTTTAAGAAAAACGACTTTGCCGCGGCGTGCCTTATAAGCGTGTCGGTTCAGCTTTTGGCGGTTATGTCGGGATACTATTTGTTGCATTCCGGATTCGGCATCGCCGTAGACGTTATGTGGGTTGATTTGGTGCTTATGGCGCTGGCCGTGGCCTTCGGGCAGTTGGTTGCGGCGCACGTTTACAGGCGAGCTCATTGCGTCAAGGCGTGCAGAATAGGCTCGATTGTCGTGTTGGCGATGTTCGTTGCCGGATTTTGCGTGCTGACCTTTTATGCGCCGCCGCTTCCGATATTTATAGAACCTTAGATTTTAAAGCAGGCTATGCCTGCTTTTTTTGTTTTACGCCGCCGCATTTTGCCGTATTTGTTTCAAAACAGTTGAAAATCGGTGCAATATGCTTTATAATTATTGTATATATAAATTTAACGAGGATTTATGGCGGACAGATTTTCACGCACCGCGCTAATATTGGGCGAAGAAGCGGTGGAAAAACTTAAACGAAGCAGTGTGGCCGTGTTCGGGCTTGGCGGTGTCGGAGGATACGTTACCGAGGCTTTGGCACGGGCCGGCGTCGGGAAAATCACCGTGGTGGACAACGACGTAGTTGCCGAATCCAACATAAACCGCCAAATAATTGCGCTGACCTCAACCGTCGGTCGGCCGAAAACCGAACTGTGGAAGGAGAGAATTTCGGACATAAATCCTGAATGCGAAGTTGTTGCAAGGCAAGTGTTTGTGGGCCGCGACAACGTTTCGGATTTTGATTTTTCAAACTACGATTTGGTTGTGGACGCCGTTGACACGGTTACGGCAAAGCTTGCAATAATCGAAAATGCCAAAAACGCCGGAGCAAAAGTTATTTCGTCGATGGGCACGGGAAACAAAACTCGCCCCGACCTTTTCAAAATAGCCGACGTTTCAAAAACAACCGTATGTCCGCTGGCTCGGGTTATGCGAAAGGAGCTTAAAGCAAGGGGCATAAGCGACGTAAAAGTGCTGTATTCAACCGAACAGGCGGTTAAACCTGTCAAAAACGATGATGTAATGGCGGAAAATGCAAACAGACGGGGCATTGTGGGAAGCCTTCCGTACGTTCCGTCGGTGGCCGGGCTGCTTATTGCGGCCGAAGCGGTTGATGAACTTATTAAGGATTGACGTTTATGTTGGACTTCTTTAAAAAACTTGTGAAGGTGCATCGCACCGACGATTACATGGCCGAAGCAATCAGCCTTAACGCCGTTTATACGAGAGCAGTTGTTGTTATGGTGGCTTGCTTTGAGGTCATTATGCTGTTTTACACCGTTTCGCTGGACAACTTAAAATATAAGGCGGTTTATCTGTCGCTGTACATCTTGGTCATTTTGATGTCGCTGTACGGCATTTACTACATGTTTTACACAAACCGCACTCTAAGAGACGTTCACAACAACTCCAAAAAGGTGTACGTTTTCAGCAGTATCTATGCCGTAGTGTTGCTTGCGACTGCCGCCGTAATCAGTTCGCTGGATATGGCAAATTATCGCGAATTGAACGTTTTGATAATGTACTTCTCGATTGTCATAGTAAGCATGGCGCTTTATTTGCACACGGTTGTATACTTGCTTGCGATGGCCGCATATGCTGTTGTGTTGGCGGCCACGGCGTTGATTTTGGAGGAAAAGATTTTCGACTTCCAAAGCTATTTGAACCTGATAGGGTGCTACGTGGTTTCCATAGGCTTGCATTTTTCGCGTTCGATTGTTGACATTCAGCAATTTTTGAACAGACGCGAACTCGAGCGCGAAAAAAACGAATACAGTCGCAAAGCCGCAGTCGATCCGCTTACCGGGCTGAAAAACCGCTGGTTTTTGGACACGGTAAAAGCATCGCTCGACGCCGAATCGGCACTGGAAACGGGGGAGCGCAATTTCAAAATCGGTGCGATTGTCATGATGGATATCGACGACTACAAACGTGCCAACGACGTGTACGGCCATTTGTACGGCGACGTCGTTTTGGAAGAGCTGTCAAAAGTGCTGTTGGCATACGAACTTAAAATCAGCAAAACTTGCGTACGTTACGGCGGCGACGAGTTTTTGATTTTGTACCGCTCGGACGACAGAGACAAAATTTTGGAAGAACTTAACGCCCTCAGAAACGACATAAACAATATGAAAATTCCGGGCGGAGCGGATTTTAAGGTGTCGGTCAGCATAGGTTTAAATTGTCAAAATATATCCGATTCGGCCGATTTGGACGAGGCGGTGAACACGGCGGATAAAGCCATGTATCAATCAAAAGTTATGGGGAAAAACCTTATAGTCGATTTTAGCGGAAAATAAAAAATTCGGGGAATCCCCAAAAAGGAGACAGATTATGAAGCTTGCAAAAAAATATGACAAATTGCCGTTTGCTCTCAGGCTGATTCTCACCGTGTTTTTCGATATCGTAGTCGGTGCGGTTTATCGCATTCTCATTGCCGCCGACAAGAAAAATACGAAAAAACTCGTGCTTGCCGTTTTGTGGCTTCCTACCTGCGGATATTTGGGCATCGGCTGGATTTGCGACGTCGTTACCCTTATCACCAAAGGCAAGTACACGTTGTTGATTTAACGTTTTCGGGGGAATGGAAATGATTAAAAAAGCGGTTATTTTGGCCGGAGGCAGAGGCACTCGCTTTTTGCCTTACACCAAGTCGGCGGCAAAAGAAATGATTGCCGTCGTCGATAAGCCCGTTTTGCAATACATAGTCGAGGAATGCGTCGATGCCGGCATAACGGACATTTTGATTGTCGGCAGAAAAGACAAGCCCGGCATTTTAGAGCATTTCAAAAAGGACGCCGAGTTGGAAGACTTTTTGGAGAGGGCTGGGAAACTCGACCTTAAAAAACAGATTTCGGACGTTTCGAGTAAAGCCAAAGTCACGGTTATCGAACAGCCTTCGGCAGAGGGTAGCGGTGCGGCGGTTTTGCTTGCCGAGGAATATGTGCGTGGTGAGCCGTTTGCCGTTTTGAACGGCGACGACTTGTATTTTTCGCTGTCGGGGCATTCCGCCATAGGGCAAGTTGCGGACGCATTTGAAAAAAACGGAAAAACAACCGTCGGCGTTATGCAGGTGGAAAAATCCGAAATTTCAAAATATTGCAGTCTAAAAACCAATGCCGAGTTCGGTAAGCCCGACGAGGTGATCGACGTCATCGAAAAACCCGATGCCGCCGCCGCGCCTTCCGACGTTGCCGCATTGGGACGTTACGTTTGCGATGCAAACTTTTTCGACTATCTTAAACGGACGCCTCGCTCGGCCGTAGGGGAGTTGAACATAACCGATGCTTTCGGCCTTCAGGCCAGGTCGGAAGGGATATTTGCCTGTCCGCTGAACGTAGTGCGCTACGACACGGGCGACAAGTTGGGATACATGAAAGCGAACGTTGAGTTCGCCCTTAGACACGAAACAATCGGCAAGGAATTTGCCGCATATTTAAAGGAGTTGACAAAATCGTTATGAAAAAAGTTTTGGTTACCGGCGGTTGCGGATATATCGGAAGTCACACCGTGGTTGAATTGCTTACAAGCGGCGCAGACGTTGCGGTAGTGGACAATTTTTCAAACAGCAAGCCCGCCGTTTTGGACAGAATATATTCTATCACCGGAAAACGGCCGACTTTTTATCTGGCCGACATGACGGACAAGGATGCGTTGCGCAAGGTTTTTGAAGCCGAAAAATTTGACTGCGTTATTCATTTTGCAGGGCTTAAAGCCGTTGGCGAAAGCGTAAGAAAACCGCTTGAATATTATCGCAACAATCTTGTTTCGACACTCAATTTGTTGGACCTTATGCGCGAATTCGGGGTTAAGAACATCGTTTTCTCCAGTTCAGCCACCGTTTACGGCAATCCGCACACGGTTCCTATTACGGAAGATTTCCCTGTGGGCGGTTGCACCAATCCGTACGGCCAGACAAAATTTATGATCGAAAACATCCTTAAAGACCTTTACGTTTCCGATCCTACGTTCAACATCGTTTTGCTTAGATACTTCAATCCGATAGGTGCGCATCCGTCCGGACTTATAGGCGAAGATCCTAACGGAATCCCTAACAACCTCGTGCCGTACATTACGCAGGTTGCGGTTGGCAAATTGCCGCGCATAAACGTTTTCGGAAACGACTATCCGACGCCCGACGGTACGGGGGTCAGAGACTATATCCACGTTGTGGACCTTGCCAAAGGGCATCTTGCGGCAATCAAAAAATTTGACGAAAATTGCGGCATCAAAATTTACAACCTCGGCACGGGAAACGGTTACAGCGTTTTGGAGGTTATCAATGCGTTTTCGGAAGTCGTCGGACGTCCGTTGGAATACGTCATTGCACCTCGCAGAGCCGGCGATATCGCCGAATGCTATGCCGATCCGACAAAAGCGTATAAGGAAATGGGCTGGAGAGCTGAGCTGGACATCCACAAAATGGCAGAGGACAGCTGGCGTTGGCAGAAAAACAATCCGAACGGACTTTAAAAAAACCACTGAAAAACGGGCATTTCGTTGCCCGTTTTTTTTGTTGCCGATATATTGTTATGCGGTTTTAAAATTTCAAATTTAGACTTTTTACTTTTTCAAAACCACTTTGCCTACGGTTTGCGGAACGTAGTTTTCGTTCGAGACTACTTCGTTGCCGTTGATGAAAACGTACTTGATGCCTTTAGGGGTAAAGTCCGGAGTTTTCGGATCCACTTTGACTCCGTCGTAATCGAACACGGTTACGTCGGCGTAATAACCTTTTTTCAAAAAGCCTCTTTGCGGAATTTTGAAGCGTTCGGCCGTTGCACCCGTCATTTTTCGGACGACGTTTTCGATAGGCAAGCCGTTTTCGCGCGCACGAACCAAGAAATAAGGGAAGCATTGATATGCCGCACCGTTTTGAGTCCCTGCTTCTTCAACCCAAGCGTCAGTCATAAACACCGACAAATCGTCGGTCATAAGGCGGTTGATGATTTGATCGTTGTAGTATTTGTCCAAATAAAGCCTGCCTTGGCCGTCGGACAGGTCGACGAGTTTGATGTACATGTCAAAATCGGACAAACCTTCTTCCTTGGCGCATTGCGAAACCGTTTTTCCTTCGTATTCTTTGTGTTCGTCGGATATGTATGCAACCGTGAAATCGCAAAAATCGATGCCCAGCAAAACCTTTGTGAGGTAAGTCATAACTTTAAGCTTGAACATGTTGAACGGTTTTTTGCGGTCTTCTTTGGAAAGAGCCATGTACCACGGCGGCAACACTATGGTTATTACCGATGCGCCGTAGGTGAAAGCGTAGCAGTCGTAAGCGATTTTGAAACCTTTGTCGTTGTAGTCGTGCAGTTTTTTGAGCATAGGTTCGACGCTCGGCCAGCTGGATTTGCCGACAAAAATCAAGTGGCTGTACTCGGTGCGCACTTTGGTTTTTTCCATTATTTCGATGATTTCGTCCAAAGCAATTTCGATGTGCGGTTTGGATATGAGCGGATAGCCCAAAGCAACCTTCGATTCTGCGCGAGGATGAATCGTGAGGATTCCGTCGTATTTTTGAATGCGGGACGCAAAGGCCAACAGTTCGTCCTTTTTGCTGTACATGCCCGGTTCGTACATAAAACCGAAACTGCCGCCGAAAGCACCGTTTTCCATAGCTTCGTCAACCAATTTCATTTCGCATTCTATTTGCTCGGGCGTAAGCGGTTCGGGATTGTAACCGGACACGCTTATGCGCGTCGTGCCGTGCCCGACAAGCGGAACCATATTTACAAACAGCTTGCCTTCGGCCTCGGAAACAAACTGCTTAAAGCTTCCCGGGTTTTTAGCGTGGAACAACCCTCCGCCGACTTTATCCTTAAATTTCGACTCGTTATCTATGCCAAACGGCGAAAATCCGCAGTTGCCGGTGATTTGAGTGGTGATGCCTTGGCGAATAAACGGCCTATAAAATTTTTCGGCGTCGGGGTAGTTGTAGAAAAAGTCGTTGTGGCTGTGAGCGTCGATAAAGCCCGGCGAGACTATAAGACCTTCGCAGTCGATGACTTTGGCTTCGGTGTCGGACAGACCTTCACCGATTTCGGCTATGAACGAGCCGTCCAAAAGAACGTCGGCTTTGAACAGCGGATTGCCGCTGCCGTCGGCTATTAAGCCGTTTTTGAGCAATGTTTTCATAAAGATCCTCCTAACCTTTGATACTTTTAGTATAACAGCCGCAGCGGCGTGCTCGCAACAATTTTTAAAAAATTTTTTCGGCGTATCATTTAAAAAGTGGCTTGTAGGGGCTTTGCGGCAAAAACAATTCGTTTTCGCTTGCGTAAGAGGCCTTATAAGTGTTATAATATAAGCAAATAACAAATAAGGAGCGACTATTTTATGGATATCCAAAAAATTCTCAATCATTGCGATCACACGCTTTTGGCACAAACGTCCACTTGGAAGCAAATCAAAGCTATCTGCGACGACGGTATGAAATATCACACCGCATCCGTTTGCATTCCTCCTTGCTTTGTGAAAAAAGCGAAAAAATATGTCGGGGACAACCTTGCCATTTGCACGGTAATCGGTTTCCCTAACGGTTACAACACCACTGCCGTTAAAGTTTACGAAACCAAACGCGCCGTCAAGGAAGGCGCCGACGAAATAGATATGGTTATCAACGTCGGTCTTGTCAAATCCCGCAGCTGGACTCAGGTTCTGTCGGAAATCAAAGCCGTCAGAAAGGCATGCGACGGCAAAATTTTGAAAGTTATCATCGAAACTTGCTTGCTCACCGACGCCGAAAAGAAAAAGCTTTGCGAAATAGTCACTGCTTCGGGTGCGGATTTCATCAAAACCAGCACCGGTTTTTCTAAAGGCGGAGCAACCAGAGAAGACATCAAACTGTTTTCCGAAAACATCGGCCCTAACGTCAGAATGAAGGCCGCAGGCGGAATTTCGAGCATGGAAGACGCAGAAGACTTTTTGGCTCTCGGCTGCGACAGGCTCGGCACCAGCAGAATTGTAAAAATAGTAAAGGAGAACGAGAACAATGCCTAACACCCCAACCCCTCACATCAATGCAAAATACGGCGATTTTGCCGAAACCGTTCTTATGCCGGGCGATCCGCTTCGTGCAAAATTTATTGCCGAAAACTTTTTGACCGACATCGTTTTGGTAAACAACGTTCGCGGAGTTCAGGGCTACACCGGCTATTACAACGGCAAAAGAGTTTCCGTTATGGCATCCGGTATGGGCATGCCGTCCATCGGCATTTACAGCTACGAGCTGTTCAATTTTTACGGCGTAAAAACCATAATTCGCGTCGGTTCGGCAGGTGCGGTGAATGCGGCGGTTAAGGTGAGAGACGTCGTCATCGGCGACATCGCTTACACCACTTCCAGCTTTGCCGAAAACTTCGGATTGCCGAAGGATTTTGTGGCAAAAGCTACGCCTGTCATGGTCGAAAAGGCCGTAGAAGCTACCAAAAAATTGGGCGCAAACCCTATGGTGGGGCCTATTTTCAGCAGTGACGTGTTTTATGACGGCGGCATCCACAAACAATTTCACGAAGAACACGGTGTGCTTGCCATCGAAATGGAAGCCGCAAGTTTGTACATGAACGCATTCAAGGCCGGCAAACAGGCACTTGCCATTTGCACCATTTCGGACAGCCTCGTCACCGGCGAAAGTCTGTCGGCAGAGGACAGACAGAACACCTTCACCACCATGATGAAAATTGCTTTGGAGATTGCTTGACATGACCAAAAGAGTGTTTCTTATCGTGCTTGACAGTTGCGGAATAGGCGAATTGCCCGATGCCGCCGATTACGGCGACGTCGGAAGCAACACCCTTAAAAGTTGCACTACAAGCAGCAAATATCACACGCCCGAAATGGCAAAACTCGGGCTTTTTAACATTGACGGAATCGACTATATGCCGTCTGCGGAAAATCCGCAGGGAAGCTTTGGCCGTTTTGCCGAAAAAAGCAAGGGCAAAGATACCACCATCGGCCATTGGGAGATTGCCGGCGTAGTTTCCGAAAAACCGCTTCCTACTTATCCGAACGGATTTCCTAAAGAGGTTTTGGACGAATTTGAAAAACGCACCGGCCGCAAGGTTTTGTGCAATCTGCCTTATTCCGGCACGGAAGTTATCAAGGATTACGGACGTGAAGCAATTGAAACGGGCGCACTTATCGTTTACACTTCGGCGGACAGTGTTTTCCAAATTGCCGCACACGAAGATTACGTTCCCGTTGAAACGCTTTACGAATATTGCCGCATAGCTCGCGAAATTTTGGTGGGCGAACACGGCGTGGGCAGAGTTATCGCACGCCCGTTTGCCGGCGAATGGCCGTACGTCAGAACCGCAAACCGTCACGATTTCAGCCTCGAACCTTACGGAACCACTATGCTTGACAGCTTAAAAGAGGCGGGCTTCGATACCGTTTCGGTTGGCAAAATCGTCGATATATTTGCAGGTAGAGGCATCACTGATTTCGTTCGCATCAAAAACAACGACGACGGCATGGACAAAACCGTGGATATAGCAAAGAACAAGGATTTCACGGGCCTTTGCTTTGTCAACCTTGTGGATTTCGATATGGTTTACGGCCACCGTAACGACGTTGACGGTTATGCAAACGCGTTGTCGACCTTCGACGTCAGACTTAAAGAACTTGAAAGTTGCCTTAAACCGGGCGACGTGGTTATGATAACTGCCGATCACGGTTGCGATCCCGCAACGCCTTCCACCGACCACAGCAGAGAATACATTCCGTTTTTGGTGTTCGGCGACGGTGTCAAAAAGGGTGTCAATCTTAAAACGAGAAGCTGCTTTGCAGACATCAGCGCAACCGTTTTGGACATTTTCGGTGTCGAAAACAAGGGCTCGGGCGACAGCTTTAAACAGGAGATCGGGTTATGAACTACGGTGAACTTATGGCGGCGGCTATTGAAAGCCGAAAAAATTCCTATTCGCCGTATTCGCACTTTAAAGTAGGGGCGGCGGTTTTGGCGGAAAGCGGCAAAGTTTACGGCGGATGCAACATCGAAAACAGCAGCTACGGCGCAACCAATTGCGCCGAACGCACCGCTATTTTCAAAGGCGTGTCCCAAGGCGAAAGAAAATTTGAGGCGATTGCCATTGTGGGCGGTTATGACGACGAGTTGCAGTTTTGCGCTCCGTGCGGCATTTGCCGTCAGGTTATGCTTGAATTTTCAAATCCCGAAACCTTCAAGGTAGTGCTTGGTACGTCGGCCACCGACTTTAAGGTGTTTACTTTGGCAGAAATATTGCCGCTGTCTTTTTCAAAGGCGGATTTGGAATAAACGATACAGGCCGCAGGCACGTCCGGCGGCCCATTGATTTGAGGTAAATTTTTATGAGAATGTACGATATAATAAAACAAAAACGCGACGGCGGAAAACTTACGAAGGAGCAAATCGACTTTTTCGTTAAAGGTTACACCGCAGGCGATATTCCCGATTATCAGGCGGCGGCTTTTTGCATGGCCGTTTACTACAAGGGAATGGACGACGAGGAAACCGCAAACCTGACTCTTGCCATTTCCCGAAGCGGCGACACCGTGGACCTTTCGGGTATAAACGGAATAAAAGTCGACAAGCATTCCACCGGCGGCGTGGGCGACAAAACCAGCCTTATTATTGCGCCGATAGTTGCAAGTTACGGCGTCAAGGTAGCGAAAATGAGCGGCCGAGGCCTCGGTCATACGGGTGGAACCATCGACAAACTCGAGTCGATTGACGGGTTCAGAACCTCCGTTGACAAGGAAGAATTTTTCAGAATAGTCAACGAAGTTGGCGTCAGCATCATAGGCCAAAGCGGCAACCTTGCCCCGGCCGACAAAAAGCTTTACGCTCTGCGTGACGTTACCGCAACGGTTGACAGTTTGCCGCTTATAGTGTCCAGCATTATGGGCAAAAAGCTGGCGGCAGGCGCAGATTGCATTCTGTTGGACGTCAAAACGGGAAGCGGCGGCTTTATGAAAACCCTTGAGGACAGCACCAAACTTGCAAAATCGATGGTTGAAATAGGCCATTTGGCAGGTAAACGTGTTATTGCGCTTATAACCGATATGGACGTTCCTCTCGGGAAAGCCATCGGAAACAGCCTCGAAGTTATCGAAGCCGTTCAAACTTTGCAAGGCCACGGCCCGGCCGACCTCACCGAAATTTGCATCGACATAGCCGCAAACATGCTTTATATGGCAGGTTTGGGAAGCGTAGAAGAGTGCGAAGGCCTTGCCAAAAAAGCAATTGCCGACGGCTCGGCGTTCGAAACGCTTGTCAAAATGGTCAAGGCTCAGGGCGGCGACGAAAGGCTTTTGAAAAACACCGACCTCTTTAAAAAGGCTTCGGTGCGTTACGAAGTCAAAGTTCCGACAACTGGCTACATCAAACACGTCGACACCGAAAGCTACGGCATGGCCAGTCTCGTGCTGGGCGCGGGCAGAGCCAAAAAAGAGGACGGCATAGATTATTCGGCAGGCATTATGCTTGAAAAGAAAACCGGCGACTTCGTCACGGAAGGCGACGTGCTGGCCGTTTTGTTTACAAACAAGCCTCAATCGGTAGCCGAGGCGGAAGCTAAAATTTTGGCGGCAACCGAAATATCCGCCGAACCGATAGACAAAAAACCTATCATTTTGGGTAGAATCGAAAAGTAGTTGTTATGGCAAAATTATATTTTAAATTCGGGGCCATGGGCAGCAGCAAAACTGCCCAGGCTCTTATAACCAAATTCAATTACGAGGAACGGGGCATGAAAGTGTTGTTCCTCAAGCCGTCCGTCGACACGAGAGTGGGCGGAAACATTGTGTGGAGCAGAATCGGTTTGCAGGCGGAAGCCACAACCATTTTGCCCGACACCGACCTAAAACAGCTTTATCTTGACCGTCGCGACACGACCGACGTCATCATTGTTGACGAATGTCAGTTTTTGTCGGCCGAGCAGGTGGACGAACTGGGCGACGTGGCCTTGTTTTACGATATCCCCGTTTTGTGTTTCGGTCTTGCCACGGATTTTACCACGCATTTGTTCGAGGGAAGCAAAAGGCTGTTTGAAATCGCCGAATCCATAACCGAAATCAAATCGATATGCCGCTGCGGAGCAAAAGCTACGGTAAATGCCAGATTGGACGAAAACGGCCGTGTTTTAAAAAGCGGCGAGCAGCTTTGTATAGGCGGCAACGACCGTTATCAGGCTATGTGTCGCAGATGTTGGCTTGAAAGACTTAAGGAGCAAGGCGATCAATGACGAAAATTGTTGAAAACAAAACTTTTGACGAGGAGCGTGCGCTATACAATTTGACGGACGCCGTCGTCCGAAACGTTCGGTTTGAAGGACCGGCCGACGGTGAATCGGTTTTGAAAGAGGCTCGCAACGTTACGGTTACGGACACGGTTTTCAATTTGCGCTATCCGCTCTGGCACGTTAAGGGGTTCGCCATCGAAAATTCCGAGCTTGGCGAACCGTCGAGGGCGTCGCTTTGGTATGCCGAAAACGGAAAAATCACGGACACGGTCATCGGTTCGGTGAAGGCGATAAGAGAGTGTGCGGATATAGATTTGTCGAGGTGCAAAATAATTTCGCCCGAGTTCGGATGGAAGAGCGACCGCATCCGACTTTCCGACTGCAATCTGACGTCTGAGTACGCCTTTTTCGACAGCAAAAACGTTGTGATAAAAAACCTTTCGTTTAAGGGCAAATATTCATTCCAGTATATGGAAAACCTTGTCATCGAGGATTCGTATTTGGACACGAAGGACGCGTTTTGGCACAGCAAAAACGTTACCGTTCGAAACTCGACCGTCAAAGGCGAATATCTTGCCTGGTTTTCGGACGGACTGACTTTGGAACGTTGCAAAATCATCGGTATCCAGCCGCTGTGCTATTGCAAAAACCTTCGCCTCATCGATTGCGAAACGGAGGGCGCCGACCTTGCGTTTGAGTACTCTGACGTAGAAGCGACGGTTAAAGGCTCGATTATGTCGGTAAAAAACCCTAAATCGGGCAACATCGTGGCAGACGAAATAGGCGAAATTATTTTGGAAAATTCCATAATGAATTCCGATTGCAAAATTTCGGAAAGAGGGAAAAGCAAATGAACAACAACATTTTGAAAGTGTCCGACGAGGTCAAAAAAGCAATAAGCGAAGGCAAGCCCGTGGTGGCGTTGGAATCCACAATCATATCGCACGGCATGCCTTATCCCGACAACGTCAAAACCGCATTGGAAGTTGAAAACACGGTCAGAAAAAACGGTGCCGTACCTGCAACCATCGCCATAATCGGCGGCGTGCCTACGGTGGGTTTGTCGGCCGATGAAATCGAGCTTTTGGGAAAAAAGGGAACGGAGGTCGTGAAGGTCAGCCGCAGAGATATCCCCGTTGTGGTGTCGCAGGGCTTGGACGGAGCAACCACGGTTGCATCTACCATGATTTTTGCCGCAATGGCCGGGATTAAAATTTTTGCCACGGGCGGTATAGGAGGCGTGCATAGAGGCGCAACCGAAACCATGGACGTTTCGGCCGATTTGGAAGAACTTGCAAAAACCGACGTTACCGTTGTTTGCGCCGGCGCAAAGAGCATTTTGGATTTGGGTTTGACCTTGGAATATCTGGAAACCAAAGGGGTTGCGGTTATCGGCTACGGCACGAACGAACTGCCTGCGTTTTTCACTCGCAAAAGCGGATTTAAGGTGGATTACAGAATGGATTCGGCCGCCGAGATAGCCGATGCGATACGGGCTAAACAGGCCTTGGGGCTTCACGGAGGGATGCTTGTTACAAATCCTGTGCCTGTCGAGTACAGTTTGGATGCCGACAGAATGGAAGCAGTTATTTCCGAAGCTGTTGCCGAAGCAAAGGCGCTTGGCATAACCGGCAAGAAAGTAACCCCGTTCCTGCTTGAAAAAATCCGCAACATCACCGGCGGCGAAAGCCTCGAAACTAACGTTAAATTGGTTTTGAACAATGCTTGCCTTGCGGCAAATATCGCAAAATGCTTATGAAAAAAACATTGATTTTGATAGGCGGCGGCGAAATTCGTCAAAAGCAAACGCTTGAAATCGACCGTTACGCCGCAAACATAGCCAAAGAACGAACGCCTGCAGACAGGCGTTCGCTTGCTTTGTTTGTCGGAACCGCTTCGCACGACAGTTTGCCTTATTACAACAGCTTTCACAAAACGTATACGGGCGAACTGGGCATGAAAACAGACGTCGCACTGAGCTTTAAAGGGACGATGGACGCCGAAAAAACCGCAAACAAATTTAAAAACGCCGATCTTATTTACGTCGGCGGCGGCGACACGGCGTTTATGCTGGAAACTTGGCGAGACAACGGTTTTGACAAATATATTATAGAGGCGTACGAGCGAGGTGCGGTTGTCGTAGGGTTGTCGGCCGGGGCGATTTGCTGGTTTGAAAAAATGTACACCGACAGCAAAATTATCGAAGGTGCGAGCGCCGAATACGAAATTATGGATGCCTTGGGCTTTCTGAAAGGCACCGCTTGTCCGCATTACGACGAAAGGCGCATCGATTTTGACAAGCAGGTCGAAAGCGGCAACGTTACGGATGCCATCGCAATCGAAAACGGTGCGGCGGCCGTGTACGAGGACGGCGAATTTGCAAAGGCTGTTTCAAGCTTCGGGACCGTTTATGCAATACAAAATAAAGGCGGCAAGGTGGTAAAAACCGACCTTTGCTCGGGCGAGGGCGATTTATGATTTACTTTGTCAGGCACGGCAAAACCGATTGGAACGGCGAAGGACGAATTCAGGGGCGATGCGACATTCCGCTTAACGCCGAAGGGAAAATGCAGGCCGTAGAACTGGGTGAAAAATTGTCCGACGTGCACTTTGACGTCGCTTTTTCCAGTCCGTTGTCTCGTGCAGAGGACACTTGCAAGGCGGTATATGACGGCAAAATTATCACTGATGACCGACTTATCGAACGGAATTTCGGCACCTTTGAAGGTAAGCCGTTTTCGTCGGAGGAATTCAACGGTTTTTGGTCGATAACAAACGAATTAAAAATTGACGGGCTGGAATCGGTAGCCGAAGTCGAACGTAGGCTTACGGATTTTGTCGATTTCGTGCGGAGTCGGTTTAAAGGGCAAAACGTGTTGGCGGCAACTCACGGCGGCGTCATGATGGTGCTGAAACACGTTTACGTCAGTCCCGTTAAGGACAACCTTTTGGAAAACCTTCCGAAAAATGCCGAAATAATTGCAATCGAAAACTAATCACGGCCTAAAACGATAAAAAGAGCAGCCGCCAAATTTTAAAGCGGCGAACTGCGGCAAAAGAGGAAATTTATATCGTTGAACTTTTAGGCTAAAGCGTAAAATTCAATTAAATATAAATAATACAAACATTATTAAAACCCGCCGACGGCGGGTTTTTGCGACTTATAGAAGGGTGGCAATTTTTATCGGCGGTTATGTAAGTATAAATTGTTTCTGCAAACGTCGACAGTTAATAAGCACGTATAGTTTTCGTAAATATTGGTGGTTATGTCAGTATAAATCGTTTCCGCAGGCACTGTATTTAGACGTTTTCAAAGTTTTGAAAATGAAAAATCCGTGCGCTTTTGCGTACGGATTTTGTGGCACCCCCTAGGGGGTTCGAACCCCTGATACCGGCGTGAGAGGCCAGCGTCCTAGACCACTAGACTAAGAGGGCATATTCAATTGCTTATTCAATATAACAAATTTCGGTGGTTTTAGCAAGCGTTTTGGGGTAGTTTTTTGGCGGTAAAAGGTATTTTTTAAAGCTTTTGTCCGCAAGTTATTGCTCGGCTTAGCGTCAGCAGCGAAATTATTTCGTCGTCCGACGGTGCCATATTTATAAGAATGCTTATCCAGCTTCCTTTCGCCATGTGATAGGCAGGGAAGACGTAGGGCTTTTTGACAAGCGACGATGCGAGCGAAATGTCGCATTTGACGTTAAGCACGTCTGTTTTGCCGTCGGCTTGGGGGATAAATCGGTCGGTTCGGACGGACATGACAATGCCAAACCATTTTCCGTTTTCGGGATTTCGGAAAATTGCATCGTCGTTCGGTTTCTACAAAAATTCGGGAGCTACGCCGAAGTTGGTTTTGATTACGTCAAACAGCTGTTTTCTTTCCATATTTGCCTGCCCACCGCTATTGTATCACGGCGCATTTGTTTTTGCAACAATAAGCGCAAGCATAGTGCATAAAACCGCCCGAAGGGTTTTTTGACGGCAAAAAATCGAAAATGTCGCAATTTGTGTTGACAACGGGGCTACATGATGTTAAAATGCCCATAGAAACTCGAAGGAGAAAAACCGTGAAGCAATTCGTGAAAGCAAATTCCATGATGATGCGCATGTGCATGCCGGGCATGCACAGGTTTAATATTGCTTAAAGTCGGCTTTCACCGCAATCGAAAAAATGTTTTTGGAAGCTGAGGGGCTTCCTTTTTTTATGCCGTAAGGCACCAAACAGAAAATAACAAAGGAGAATATATCATGAAAAAATTTGTTGCAGTCATTTTGTTGACGGTCCTCGTATCGGGACTTGCAGTCGGCCTTTCCGCATGCGGAGGTTCGGACGGCATCGTTATCGCAGTGCCTAACGACACCACCAACGAAGCTCGAGCGCTTATGCTTTTGGAACAGTTGGGCTATATTACCCTCAAAGAGGGCGCAGGCATCACCGCCACCGTCAGAGACGTAGTTTCCAATCCGTACAACATCGTTTTTAAAGAAGTTGAAGCGGCGCAGCTGCCGACCTTTTTGCGAGACGTCGACTATGCAATAATCAACTCGAACTATGCAATTTCGGCAAAGCTTAACCCTAACACCGACGCTTTGGCGGTTGAGGGAGCGTACTCGGCCTACGGCAACATCGTGGCCGCTCGTTCGGGGAACGAAAACAGCGCAAAAGTGAAAGCTCTTGTTGCGGCACTTAGTTCGGAAAGAGTGAAAAATTACATTCAAACAACTTACAACGGAGCGGTTTTGAGCGTAGTTGAAAATGCAGGCAACGGCTTTGACTCAACCGTCGATTACGCTTCGCTTGCCGGCACGACGATAAAAGTCGGGGCATCTCCTGCGCCTCACGCCGAAATTTTGAAAATCGCAAAGGACATCCTTGCCGAAAAAAACATAACGCTGGATATTAAAGAATACACCGATTACGTTCAACCCAACCTCGCATTGGAGGACGGAAGCTTGGATGCAAACTATTTTCAACATTTGCCGTACCTGAACGACTTCAACCAAAACAACGGCACGCATCTTGTTTCCGTCGGACAGATTCACGTCGAGCCGATGGGCATTTACAGCAGCAACCACACTTCATTGGACGATATTAAAGCCTAAAACCACTTTTCGGAGAAATTTATGATAGAACTAAGGAACTTGTCCAAAACCTTTACGTCCGACGGCGGCAGTGTCGAAGCACTTAAGCACGTCAACATCAAGGTTTCGGACGGCGAAATTTACGGCATCATCGGCATGAGCGGCGCAGGCAAAAGCACTCTCGTCAGATGCATAAACATGCTTGAAAAGCCAAACGGGGGCGAAGTTGTTTTTGACGGCGCAAACGTGACGGAACAAAGCGGCGCGGAGCTTAGGGAAACCAGACGGAAAATCGCCATGATTTTTCAAAGTTTCAATTTGCTTATGCAAAAAAACTGCTTGAAAAACGTGAGCTTTCCGCTCAGGCTTTCGGGCGTTAAACGGGCCGAGGCGGAAGCGGAGGCCAAACGTTTGTTGGCGTTGGTGGGACTTCCAGACAAGGAAAAGGCCTATCCTGCCGAACTCTCTGGCGGACAGAGGCAAAGGGTTGCCATCGCCCGTGCGCTTGCCACGAAACCGAAAGTTTTGCTTTGCGACGAGGCAACCAGTGCGCTGGATCCCAAAACCACTTCGCAAATTTTGTCGCTTATAAAGGACATAAACCGCGAATTGGGCATCACCGTCATAGTGATAACCCACCAGATGAGCGTTGTCGAGGACATTTGTCACCGAGTGGCCATTTTGGACGGCGGCGAGGTTGTGGAAGAGGGCGAAGTTGCCGAAGTGTTTCGTAATCCGCAATCTTCTGCGGCAAAAAAACTTGTGTTCCCTCCGTCGGAAGCGGCCGAGTCGTTGCCGGACATCGGCGGATCGTTTGTCCGAGTCGTGTTTAACGGCGCAAAGGCTACGGGTGAACCGCTTATCGCAAGGCTTGCAATGGAAAAGGGTATAGCGGCCAGCATAGTGTCGGCCGCAACAAGAAATATCGGCGACAAAATTTACGGCAATATGCTGCTTGTTTTGTCGGATGCCGAGAAGGTCGGAGAAGTTATTTCCTATCTCGAGGGGACTCCGGACATCATTGCAACGGAGGTGACAGCGGATGTTTAGTGACTTTTTTGCAAAGGAAAGCTGGGCAAATGCGTGGGAAATCGTAAAAACCGATTTTTTGTTTGCCACTTGGGAAACCGTTTACGTTACCGTTGCGGCAACGCTGTGTGCGGTGATAATCGGTCTGCCTTTCGGCATTATTTTGGCCGTAGGCGACGAAAAGGGCGTTTTGCCTATTCCTAAATGGCTGCTTAAAACCATAGACGTCGTGATAAACGTTTTGCGCTCGGTTCCGTTTTTGATATTGATGATGCTGTCCATTCCGCTGACAAGGTTTATCACCGGCACGTCGGTGGGTACCGCGGCAAGCATAGTTCCTTTGGTCGTGGCGTCCTTCCCGTTTGTGGCAAGGCTTGTCGAAAGTAGCCTTAGGGAAGTGGACAAAAACGTCATAGAAGCCGCCGAAAGCATGGGCGCAACCCCGATGCAAATTATTTTTAAGGTTATGATTCCCGAAAGCGTACCGTCGCTCATCGGAAATTTGACCGTGGCAACCACAACCATCCTCAGCTATTCGGCAATGGGCGGTGCAATGGGCGGCGGCGGCCTCGGCAACGTGGCAATCATGCAGGGATATTATCGCTATCAATATCCTGTTATGCTGTTGGCGGTTGTAGTGCTGGTGGCAATAGTCCAACTGGTTCAAACCGTCGGGACGCATCTGTCGAAGCGTTGCGATAAACGCCTTAAGGCAAAATAGAATATTTCCAATCAAATTCAATCAAAAAACCGACTTTCGCAGTCGGTTTTTTATGTTCGTAAATGAAATGTAAATTAGATACGGCAATCTGTGTTTTGGATTTAGACAGCTTGACTGTATCAAAGGTAAACTGAATTTAAAAAGGCTTCCCAATGGGAAGCCTTTTTTGTAACAAAAGTTAATCGCGGCGGTTGCGGTTGGAGCCGAAAACGGCGATATAGCGCAGTAAGGTGACGAGGCTCATGGCAAAGCTCATAAGATAGGTGGAGGCGGCGGCCGAAAGCACTTTGCGAACCGAGTGTTTTTCGCTCCCTTGAACTATTCCCAAATCGTCAAGCACTCTCAAAGCGCGGCGGCTGGCATTGAATTCGACGGGCAGAGTCACCAAAGTGAACAGCGTGTAGCAGGCATAAAAGGCGATACCGAGCCCGAAGATGATTCCACCAACGGTCCCCAGCGACGGAAAACAGGTTATAAGAAGACCTATCATAATCAAAATCATGCTGTAACGGGAGGTGAAGTTGGTGACCGGAACCAGTGCCGAGCGAAGTTTGATGAAGGCGTAGTCTTCCGCTTGCTGAATTGCGTGCCCTACTTCGTGCGCCGCAACTCCGACGGCGGCAACCGACGGGGACGAATAAACCGGTTCGGAAAGGTAAACGGTGTCGTTGCGCGGATCGTAGTGGTCGGTTAGACTGCCCGAACACGGCTCGATGTGCGTTGCGGTGAGGCCTGCTTTGTCAAGTATTTTTCGGGCGGCTTGCGCTCCCGTAAGGCCTGCCGAGTTGCGCACTTTCGATTGCTTTGAAAAGGTCAAACGCACGCTGATGCCGCTTATGAACATCAAAATCATCAGCGGAAGTATGCACAGCGTGACGGTAACGTAAAGATTGTCGTAGTCTATTGCGGAAAGCAAAAGCGATATGTTTGTCATTTTTATACCTCAAAGTTTTAGGCCGCGTTTAGTAAACGGCGCAGCGCTTATATTTATTATAGAATAAAACCCCTTAAAATACAATTAAAAACTTTAAAATGCATCTTGAAAAGCTTGTCCGAATGTGATATAATGGTGTCGCCAACGATTTTTCGGGAGGGAATTATGGATATAGACGGCATCATCAAAAATATGACGCTCGAAGAAAAGGCGAGCATGTGTTCGGGAGCCGATTTCTGGCGCACCCAAAAAATAGAAAGGCTCGGCGTGGAACCTATGATGGTTTCCGACGGCCCTCACGGTCTCAGGACTCAAAGTACGGGAAAGGGAGTCAACCAAAGCGTGGTTTCCGTTTGCTTCCCGTCGTCGGCAGGCCTTGCGGCAAGCTTTAACAAAGACCTTGCAAAAACGCTTGGCGAAACGCTGGGCAGCGAAGCTGCGTCCGTGGGCGTCGGCACGCTTTTGGGCCCGGCGATAAACATAAAACGCAGTCCGTTGTGCGGTCGAAATTTTGAATATATGAGCGAAGATCCGTATCTTGCGGGGCATATGGCGGCAAGCTACGTTGACGGCGTACAGTCGCAAGGCGTAGGCGTAAGCATAAAGCACTTTGCCGCAAACAACCAAGAGTCTCGTCGCACCACAATCAACGAAATCATCGACGAGCGAGCTTTGCGCGAAATTTATCTCGCCGCTTTCGAAACGCCGGTCAGACAAAGCAAACCGAGGACAGTTATGTGCAGTTACAATTCCATCAACGGCGTACACAGTTCCGAAAACAAGTGGCTTTTGAAGGACGTTTTACGAGACGAATGGGGCTTTGACGGCTTTGTAGTGAGCGATTGGGGCGCAACCGCAGACAGGGCAAAAGGCATCGAAGCAGGCTTGGATTTGGAAATGCCGTCGTCGGGCGGAATCGGAAGTGCAAAAATCGTTGCGGCCGTCAAAAACGGAACTTTGGATGAAAAACTTTTGGACGAATGCGTGGCAAACGTCCTTAGAATAACGTCAAAATCTGTGCGTGAAACGGCAGAAAAGGATTATGACCGTGCCGCACATCACGTCATCGCAAAAAATATCGCCGACGAGTGCATGGTTCTGTTGAAAAACGACGGAACTTTGCCGCTTAAAAAAGAAGCAAAGGTTGCGTTTATCGGCGGTTTTGCCGACAAACCTCGTTATCAGGGCGGCGGAAGCAGTCACATTAACACCTACAAAGAGGTTTCCGCTCTCGAGGCGGCAGGCGACACAGTCGGCTACGCACAAGGCTACACCGACAAACACGAGTTTTCCGAAAAGTTGCAAAAGCAAGCCGTCGAACTGGCCAAAAGCGTTGACGTAGCGGTAGTGTTCGCAGGGCTTCCGGACAATTTCGAGTCCGAAGGCTACGACAGAAAGCACATGCGTTTGCCTGAAAGCCACAACAGACTTATAAGTGCCGTTGCGGCAACCGGAACCAAAACCGTTGTTGTTCTGCACAACGGTTCCGCGGTTGAAATGCCGTGGATAAACGAAGTTTCGGCCGTGCTGGAGGCATACTTGGGCGGCGAAGCTTGCGGCGAAACCGTCGTTGATATTTTGCAAGGCAAGGTGAATCCGTCCGGGAAATTGCCGGAAACCTTCCCTAAAAAACTCGAGGACACTCCGTGCTTCAAGTACTTCCCGGGCGAACAGCTTACCAGCCTTTACAAGGAAAGCATTTTTGTAGGTTACCGCTACTATCTTACCGCAGGCGTCGAGCCGCTGTTCCCGTTCGGACACGGTTTGAGTTACACCGAGTTTGAGTATTCCGATTTGTCGGTTTCCAAAAATTCGGACGGCATAAAAGTTCGTTTTATGTTGAAAAACATCGGCGATCGGGAAGGTAAAGAAGCGGTTCAGCTGTATGTTTCTAAAACCCAATCGAACGTTGTTCGCGCAAAGAGAGAGCTTAAGGGCTTTGACAAAATTTCGCTTCAACCGGGCGAGAGCAAAACGGTGACTTTCACCCTTTGCGACAGGGATTTCGGTTTCTACGACGTCGATTCGCACGACTTTAAAGTGGAAGCGGGCGAATACAGGGTGGAAATCGGCGCAAGCAGCACGGATATTCGCCTTGCGGAAACGGTAGAGATGGGCGGAATCGAAAAGCAAAAAACGCCTAACGTATGCGCTAAGTACTATTGTGCCGACGTGGCGGACCTTTCCGACGAAGAGTTTTCGACCGCTTTCGGTTTGCAGATTCCTCGGGCCAACCTCGACAAGGGCGAAAGGCTTGACGAAAACTACTGCTTCATCGACGGCAAAGATACAAAATGGGGCAAGCGCATTTTGCACATCGTAAAATTCTTCTCGAAGTTCAACAAGGATTTGGGTGGCAGCGAAACCATGTACAACATGACCATAACAACTCCGTTCAGGTGCATGCGCCTTATGTCGGGCGGCATAATGAGCGAGGACATGATGTACGGTTTGATTATGATAGTTAATGACCAAGACAGCACTTTAAAGGGCGCATGGAAGATTTTTAAAGGCTTGTTTGGCATTCCGAAGAGGCTTAAACTTCACAAACAAAACAAATTGAGGAAATAAAATGAAAATACTTTTTGTGTGCAGTTCCAACATTTGCCGCAGTCCGTTTTGCGAATACGTGATGCGTCGGGAACTCGAGAACAGACCTCTGCTTCGGGGCAAAGTCGAGTGGGTTAAATCGGCCGCCGTTTTAAATCCGAGCATTGCCATTCATCCCAAAGCCAGAAAAGCGCTGAAAAGGGAGGGCTTTTCGGACGATGAGATTTCTCGGCACAGGCCTGCCTTCAAGTGGTTTAGGCCGGGACGCTTTAAAGATGCGGACGTCATTGTGGGCATGAGCAAACTCAACAAGCCGTTTGTTCCGTTTTGGTGGCACAAAAAGTTTACCACGATTTCCGAACTTGTCGACGGAAAGTATACCGAGGTGCCCGATCCGTGGCTTTACAAGGACATCGAACGCTACTATGCGGTGATGGACAGGTTGAAAGATTACGTCGTAAGGTATCTGGACAAGCTTGAAAAAGAAGTGGAAAATGCCCAAAAAACCAATTAAATTTGCAAAACCCCTCTTCACAAAAGGGAAATTCGGTGATATAATATGCCTGTGAACGGGGAATTCTATAAAAAACAACAGGGCCGCCTTTGCGGTGACAATAAGGAGTAACAAATGGAAAAAATCGCCATAATCGATCTCGGCAGCAATTCGGCACGCATGGTGCTTGTGAACATTTTGGACGGAGGATATTTTGTCGTATTCGACGAACTCAAAGAAACGGTGCGCCTTGCGCAAGATATGGAGTGGGACGGCTTTTTGAAGCCGCAACGCATTGCTCAAACCATCAAAACGCTTAAAATGTTCCGCAGACTTTGCGATGCAAACGGAATCGAAAAAATTTATGCCTACGCCACCAGTGCGGTCAGACGTGCCAAAAACCAAAAGAGTTTTTTGGACGAGGTTTACGTGTCCTGCGGTTTCAAACTTCAGGTGCTGACAAAGGAAGAACAGGCATCGCTTGTTTATCAGGGCGTCATCAACAGCTTGGACATTCCTAAAGGCTTTATTATGCACGTCGGCGGCGGAAGCACGCAGTTTATTTACTACAGCCGCAAAAACATTTTGGCCAGCGAGACTTTGCAGTTCGGAAGCGTGACGCTGACCGACCTCTTTAAAAACGACGATTTGACTCCGGCGGAAAAAAGCCAGAGGGTTGTCGAGTTCATTAACGAGCATCTCGATCGCATCGAATGGCTTAAACAGGTGGAGCCGGACGTTCAGTTTGTCGGCGTCGGCGGAAACTTCCGCAACCTCGGCCGCATAAGCCGCATCATCAAAAAATATCCTTTCGATATGATGCACAACTACCAGATGCCTGTTGACGAGTTCTGCCAAATGTACGACACCATCAAAGTGCTTCAACCGGACACCGTAGCACGCATAAAAGGCTTGTCCAGCGGCAGAGGCGATACCTTCCCGACGGCTTTGGCCGTTATTAAAGCGGTTGTCGATTATATGCATTTTGACAAAATCACCGTTTCGGGTTGCGGACTCAGAGAGGGCGCAATGTTCCATCACGCCGTGCCGTCCACCGACGAAAAACCGCTTTCCGACATCCTCGGACACAGCCTGCAAACGTTGATGCGCTACTTCGACATCAACATTCCGCACGCCGAGCACGTTTACAACCTCAGCATGCAATTGTTTAAGCAACTTAAAGTGCTGCACAAACTTCCGAGATGCTACATCAAAGTTTTGCGCGTCGCAACGCTTTTGCACGACAGCGGAATGCGCATCAAATACTACGACCATCACAAACATTCAAGCTATATCATCTTAAACAGCAACCTTTACGGCATCAGTCATAAGGATTTGGTTATGGCCAGCATGGTTGCCGGCGGACACAGAAAGAACGAGTTTAACGACGTCGAGTTTGTCAAATACCGTGTTATGTTGACGGATGAGGACGTGGTTGCAATCAGAAAACTCAGCGTAATTTTGCGCATTGCCGAAAGCTTCGACAGAAGCATGAGCGGCCTTATCACCGGCATCAATTGCGACGTTTTGGGCGACAGCGTAATCATGAAAACCGAAACCGAAGGCGATGCAAGCCTTGAAATTAAGGATGCGCTTTCTTGCTCGAACGAATTCCGTCGCGCATACGGCAAAAACCTCGAGATACTCTGATGCTTATTTTGCAATCGGCGTCTCCGAGAAGGCGTGAACTGCTTAAAAAGGTCTCAGACGATTTTACGGCGGTGTCGGTAGCGGCCGACGAAACCGTAATCAAAAATTGTCCGGCCAGAACGGTTATGACCAACGCACGCAAAAAGGCCGAGGCCGTCGAGGCCGAAAACGGGCAAATCGTTGTCGGCGCAGATACTGTCGTGTATATGGCAGGCAGGTTCTTTTTGAAGCCTAAAACCGCAGAAGAAGCATTTGAAATGCTCAAAACGCTTGGTGGAAAGTGGCATTCGGTTTATACCGGCGTTTGCTTGAGGTCAAAAGACAAAACTGTTTGTTTTTACGACAAGTCGCAAGTTAAGCTTAAAAAACTTTCCGACGACGAAATCGAAAACTATATTCAAACCAAAAATCCGCTGGACAAAGCCGGCGCTTACGGCATTCAGGACGGCGTGACAGTTGAAACGTACAAAGGAAGCTTTGACAACGTTATGGGGCTTCCGACCGAAAAACTTAAGTCGGCACTTGAAAGGTTTGTCGCCGACGAGGAGGATTGAAATGGGTATTGTGGAACTTGCGATCGACTTCGGATCGTCCAATATTACCATTTATCAAAAAGGCAAAGGCATAGTTTTGAAGGAGCCTTCCGTGGCCATTGCCGTCAAAAAGAAAAACAAATTGGAACTTACCGAAACCGGTCACGACGCCGTAAATGCGCTTTACGGTTCGCTTGGCAATGCTCAGGTGGTTTATCCTATAAAAGAAGGCGTGGTCGTTCATCAGGAAGCGGCGGGAATGATGCTTAAATCTTTTGTAAAAAAGGTTGTTCCGGACAGATTGTTTGTCAACCCAACTATAAAAGCGCTGGTGCTTATAAGTTGCGGCCTAACGGTGGTTGAGCGTCGAGCTATCGAAACTGTAGTGCTTGCCGCCGGGGTTAAGGAAGTTATGCTTGCCGAAAGTTCGCTTGCGCTGTTGCAATACACAAACAGCGTCGGAGGCATATTTGTCGATATAGGCGGAGGCACTGCCGAGGTTTGCAGTGTTACCAGACGAGGCATCGCCGTGGGTAGCTCGGTCAACATCGGCGGCAATATGTTCAATTCCAAAATCATCGACCACATTGCCGACAAATACGGCTTGAAAATCGGCGACTATACTGCCGAAAAGCTTAAGTGCGACGTGGGCAGCATGTATGACAACGACATCAACGGTGCCGCAATCGGCGGACGGGACCGCCTAAACGGCGAACCGAAAACCGTCGAAGCAAATGCAAAGGACGTTAAGGTTGCGCTTATGCCGGCAGTTGACGGATTGGTGGACGTGATAAACAACGTTATAAACATGAGTCCGCCGGAGCTTGCGGCCGAAATCAAAAAGAAGGGCGTGTTTTTGTCAGGCGGAAGTGCAAAGCTTCCGGGGCTTGCCGAGTATATCAGCGTGCGCATAGGTTTGCCTGTAACCGTTTTGACCGACGTTACCGAAGCGGTTGCTTTGGGCGGAGGCAGTTTGGTTGAGGACGGCGAGAGGGCACTTAGAACCATGCTCAATTTGTCCAAGAACATCTAATCCGACATTTTGACAGTTTAATCGTAAATTTTGACTTAAACGGCAGAGGAATCTGCCGTTTTATTTTGTGCCAAAAAGCGGCAGACAAAGTCATTAAAACCCAAAAATTCAAAAAATAAGTTGCACGGAGACGTGATATAATTGCCGTCGGAGGTAAAATATGGGGCGAAAAATAGTTGTAACTTCCGGTAAGGGCGGTGTCGGGAAAACCACGGTGACTTCGGGGTTGGGGATTGCTTTGGCCGACATGGGGCATAAGGTCTGCATGGTGGATGCCGACATAGGCTTAAACAATTTGGACGTGGTGATGTGCGTCGAAAATCTTGTGGTGTACGACATTTTGGACGTAGTGAGGGGCAAATGTCGCCTGCGTCAGGCGCTGGTTCAGGACAGATGCAATCCGCTGCTGTACGTTTTGCCGAGTTCCAAGCTGTCCGATGCTCCTGAACTGACGCCGCAGTCGTTTTCAAACGTCGTAAATTCGTTGGCCGAAAGTTTCGAGTACGTTCTTATCGATTGCCCGGCAGGCATCGAGGGCGGCTTTCACAGGGCGGTAAGTTCGGCCACCGAGGCGTTGGTTGTTACTACGCCCACCGTTTCGGCAATAAGAGATGCCGACAAGGTTTTGAATTTGTTGGAAGGATATCCTTTGGAAAGCATAAAAATCATCGTAAACCGCCTCAGGGGCGATATGGTTATGAAAGGCGAAATGATGAACACCGAGGACGTCTGTCGGTTGCTGAGATGTAAGGCCGCAGGGGTTTTGCCCGAGGACGATGCGGTAACGCTTTATTCGGGAGTCGACCGCTTACCGAAGGGGGCGGCTACGTCAAAAGCTTTTAGGCTGATTGCAACGGGCTTGCAGAGCGGCCGGACCGTTTTGTACGACGACAATTGCCGAAACCGTGGATTGTTCGGATTTATAAAAAAGAAAAAGGTTTTTTAGGAGGTAAAAATGAGCAACAGGGAAAACGCGAGGGAACGTTTGCGCTCGGTTTTGATTTCGGACAAAGCGGTTGTGCCTGCGGATTTTTGCGAACTGCTTAAAAGCCGATTGGAGGAAGTTTTGTCGGATTACTTCGACATCGTTCCTCAAAGTTTGGAGGTTGATCTTACGGCCGAAAGGGGCAGCTATTTGTTTGAAATGCACTTAGAAGCGGACCGCATCAGGAGTGTAGGTCATTTTGTCGGGCGGAAATGACGTCGGCAAGCGAATCGCCGAGTTTGTGCCGTTTCAGTTCGGCAAAAAGTTCCGCTTCGGTCAAGACGGTTGACTTGCCGCCTCCTTCGACAACAAATTTGGTGATTTTTTCCGAGTTGGTCAAAAGAACGGCTCGGCGAAGCGTTGCGTCCGAGGAAAGGTGATAGGTTTCTTCCTTAACTCCGCCGACGAAATTTTTTGCAAGGGGATTGCTTTTCAGTAAAAGTGAAGCAGTCTCTTTATTTTGCCCTTTTACCGCCCCCACAAACAAAAACACACCCATAATTCCCAAAGTTAAATTGACGTTTTTGTTTGCGGCAAGAACTACAAAAACAGCCGTCAACACGGCCGAAATTGCAATTCCGACCACTTTTAGACGCTTTAAGGCACGGTGCGGCCGCTTGGACATACCCAATACGATTCGCGCGCCGTCCAAGGGATAGGCGGGCAACAGATTGAACAGCCCGATAGTGAGGTTTGCGGTGTAAAACGGTTTTGTCAAAACGTACGTTGCGGGGAAAATCCACCAAACGCTTACCGTGAGCAGGCAAGTCAGGAAGTTTGCCGCAGGGCCTGCGGCGGCGATGATGACAAGCGAGGTGTCGTCGACGTCGTCCGAGACGTTTAAGGCGGCGCCGTAGGGCAAAAGCGTGATTTTGCCCGTTTGATAGCCTCTTGCTCCCGAAGCGACGGCGTGTGCTGCCTCGTGCAGCAAAACTGCCGAAATGCTTGCCAAAGCCTCGGCGAATTTGCCTGTTAAGGCGAGAATCGCGCCGAGGATTAAAAAAGCAGGATGGATTTTAAATTTTGGCATAAAACCGATTTTAAGTTGCAAAAACTTACAATAAACCTGCTATTGCCGAGATAACCGCCGTGTTGGATACTGCTTGCCACACAAGGTAAGCAAGGCTGACGGCACATGCGCCGATAAGCGGCAGAATAAACAAATCCAGTTTGTCGGACGGTGATTTCGACTTGCTTTTTCGTGTACGTTTTCTTTGCGGTTTGGTTTGATAAACGACGTAATCGTTGGGAATGTTTGTGTTAGGCTGATAGCCGTTTTCGGTGAACATAGGCGCTCCTTTTTTGTTTAGTTTGTAAATAGTATTCGCCGCGGTGTGAAAATATGTTAAAATGTTCAAGTGTATGTCGCTCACTTGACAATTTTTGCGAAGTATTTTAAAATAAATATATATTTCTTTTAAATTTAGGAGGAAGCCATGTACTATATCGGTATCGACATCGGCGGCATGAGCATAAAGGGCGGACTTGTCGACGAAAACGGCAAACTGCTTTTGAAACAATCGATAATAACACGTCCGACGGAGTCGGAGGACGTCATAATAGACGACATTCACAAACTTATTTCGTCGCTTCTGGAAAACGGCGGCTTGCACGAATATCAACTGTCGGGCGTCGGCATCGGCGTGCCGGGGACTGTTGACGGCGAAAAAGGCAACGTACGTTTTGCCCCGAACATCAACTTTAAAGGCACTCCGTTGGTTGCCAAACTTTCGGCAAGGTTTCAATATAAATTTCCTATTCGCATCAGCAACGACGCAAACTGCGCGGCCTTGGGCGAGGCGGTTTGGGGCGGCGGCAACGGCGTTTCGGACAGCATAACGGTTACTCTCGGCACGGGCGTCGGCACAGGCTTTTACGTCGGCGGAAAGCTTTTTGAGGGCGTTGGCGGAGCAGGCACCGAGGGCGGACACACCGTCATCAAGTGCGGCGGCGAAAAATGCGGATGCGGCAGACGCGGTTGCTGGGAAGCTTATGCCTCGGCATCTGCGCTTATCAGGCAGGTTGAGGCGGCCATCGCAAAAAATCCCGACAGCGTTTTGGCAAAAACCGCTGCCGAAGAAGGGGACGTCAGCGGCAAAACCGTTTTCGATGCCGTCAAAAAGGATTGCCCGGTTGCAAAACGCGTCCTGAAAAAATACGTTTCCTACGTCGGCGACGGCCTTGTGAACCTTGTCAACGTTTTCAGACCGAAGGTCATCATTATGGGCGGTGGCGTGAGCATGGCCGGCGATCCGTTGCTTAAACCTTTGCAACGCTACGTTACACAACATTCGTTTGCTACAAAATACAGCCCTAAAACCAAAATAACGGCCGCAACGCTCGGTAACGATGCCGGCATCTTGGGTGCGGCAACTCTTACGATGAACAAATAAAATGGATTTAGTCACACAAAAAAAACTTAACAAAATTTTGCTGTCGGTCGAAAAGCCGGCACGCTATACGGGCGGCGAGTACAACACTCCCGACATGAACAAGCCGTACGAGGCAAATTTGCTGTTGTGCTTTCCCGACGTTTACGAAATAGGCATGAGCAATCTCGGCCTCAGCATACTTTACCAACTTATTAATTCCAAACCGCAATTTACGGCCGAAAGGTGCTATGCCCCTTGGCCCGATTTCGGAAAAAAACTGAAAGAGGAAAACATTCCGCTGTTCAGCCTCGAGACCAAAAAAAGTTTTTTGGATTTTGACGTTGTGGGCTTCAGCGTGCAGTACGAACTTTTGTACAGCAATATTTTGTATATGTTCGACCTTGCCGGTATTCCTTTTTACGCAAAGGACAGAGGCGACGAGTATCCTATCATGATTGCCGGCGGTCCGTGCACGGTCAACCCCGAGCCTTTTAAGGAATTTTTTGACGTAATCGAAATCGGCGAAGGCGAAGGCATGCTGGTTGAACTTATGGAGGTCGTGAGGGACGGCAAAAAGAAAAATTTGACCAAGTCGCAAATTCTCGAAAACCTCAAAAACGTTGAGGGGTTGTACGTTCCGCAACATTTTAAAAAGGGTGAAACCGTAAAGAAAGCGGTTGTCAAAGATTTCGAAAACGCATTTTATCCTGTCAAACCGCTTGTTTCAAACATCGAAATCGTGCATGACAGGGCCGTGTTGGAACTTTACAGAGGTTGCGCTTCGGGCTGCAGATTTTGCCAGGCAGGCTTTTACTATCGCTCGATAAGGGAGCGCAGTGCGGCCAAAAGTTTGGCCAATGCCAAGGAAATGCTGGCCAACACCGGCTTTGACGAAATGAGCCTTTCAAGCCTTTCGACGGGCGATTACACCCAGCTTCTGCCGCTTATAAACGGCTTGCAGGATTTTATTAAGGACAGGCATATCCGACTTGCGCTTCCGAGCCTGAGGCTCAACAGTTTCGAGGGCGCGTTTGCTTTGCAGACCAGGATGAACAGTCTCACATTTGCGCCGGAGGCCGGCACGCAAAGGCTTAGAGACGTAATCAACAAAAACATCACCGAGGACGAAATTTTTTCGGCGCTGACCGAGGCCTTTTCGAAAGGCTACAACCATGTGAAATTTTACTTTATGTTGGGGCTTCCGACGGAAACCGACGAGGATTTGTTGGGCATGGTGGACCTTGTAAGAAGGATAAGGGAACACTATATTTCGTTGGTTCACAAAAAGGACATAACGATAGGCGTAAGCTGCTCGGTGTTTATTCCGAAACCGGTTACGCCGTTCCAGTGGGAGAGGCAAATTAACTTTGACGAAATGACGCACAAACAGGATTTGTTGAGGGCGGAATTCAAGAAAATCAAGGGCGTGTCGTTCAGCTATCACGGCGCCGAGACCAGCGTTTTGGAAGAGGTTTTTGCCGTAGGCGACGAAAAACTCAACAAAGTTTTGGTGCGAGCCTTCGAGCTGGGGGCGAAATTCGACGGCTGGACGGAGTATTTCGACTACAATTTGTGGCTTAAAGCCCTTGCCGATTGCGACATAAAAATCGAAGATTATACCCGTGAATTTTCGGAAGACGAAGTTTTGCCGTGGGATTTTATCGACACCACGGTCAGAAAACAATATTTGCTTAGAGAGCGCCACCGTGCTTACGAAGGGAAAACCACTCGAAACTGTCGTGAGGGCTGCAACGGCTGCGGAGCCACGTCAAACGTCAAATGCATTAAGGCCGACGGAGGTGCGCTATGATAACCTTAAAATACAAAAAATGCGGCACCGCCGTGTTCATTTCGCACATCGACACTTTGCGTGGAATGGTCCGTGCAATTCGTCGAGCCCAAATTAAAATGGAGTATTCAAAGGGGTTCAATCCGCACATGCTGCTGTTTTTCAGTCCGCCGCTTGCGTTGGGGCTTAACAGCCGCGCCGAATACGTTACGGCCGACTGCCGTGATATGACTGCAAAAGAGTTTTTGGAGGCCTACAACGGGGTGTATGCTCCGGGATTCGAGGGCATTGAATGCTTTGAAACGCCTAAGTCTCCGAACCTTGCCGGCAAAATTTTCGCATCCGAGTATTATCTTCCTTCGGACAATTCGGACGGTGTGTCGAAGGCGGTAAAAACGCTTAGCGAGGCAAAAACTTACAACATCACTTACACCGTCAAAGGCAATCTTGAAACAAAAGACGTGCGTTCGCTTATCTACGACGTTGCCGTGGCCGACGGCGGCCTCACGGTTAAGCTTGCAACGGGCAACACCAATCTTAGGGCGGACAGACTTATAAATGCTTTAAATGCCGATTTCGGCCTGAATATCGAAATCACCGAAGCGGTCAAAACACGGCAATTCGTGAACGTGGGCGGCAAAGCAATCGACGTCGACGACTATCTTAAGAACCTCGGAGAATAACAGTATGAAGAGAATTTTTATAGATTATCATCCAAAGAGAGTAAAGGTTGCCTTGGTCGAAAACGGCGAAGTTGCCGAATTTTATATCGAGCGAAGCAGTATGCCGAAACTCGTCGGCAACATTTATAAGGGCAAAGTGGTAAACGTTTTGTCCAGCATGAAAGCGGCGTTTGTCAACATCGGGCTTGAGCGCAACGCCTTTTTGCACGTCGGAGAAACCCTTGTCGATCCGAAAGATATAGGCGGTCAAGTGGGGGCGCAAAACCTCAACGTAAGCCCCGGCGACATCGTGATGTGTCAGGTGGTAAAGGATCATTTCGGCACCAAGGGCGTAAGGGTTTCGCAAAACATTTCCATCCCGGGAAGGCTTTTGGTTATCATGCCGCACATCAATTTTGTGGGCATCTCGCACAAGATAGAATCGGAGTCCGAGCGCAAGCGTCTGGAGCAGTTGGTATCGTCGCATCAACCACCGAATATAGGGTTTATCGTGCGTACCGAGGCGGCTAAAGCGTCGGATGAGGAAATATTGGCCGAAATGGACCAGTTGGTTACGAAGTGGAAAAACATACTTTCAAGCTTCACCAGAGCGCCTGTCTGCACCACCGTTTACGAAGAGGGCGATTTGATTTTCAGGACCATTCGCGACTTTTTGTCCGACGACGTCGACGACATTTTCGTCAACAACGAAAACGTCTATCGCGACCTTGCCGAAAAACTTCAGGTGATGTATCCCGACAAAAAACTGTTGAAGTTTTATCCGGGCGAAGACAACATGTTCGTTCACTACGGATTCCAAAAACAGATTGACGGCATTTTGAAGCGAAAGGTGGTTATGAAAAACGGGGCATACCTCGTTATCGATCGCACCGAGGCTTTGACCGTTATCGACGTAAACACCGGCAAGTTTGTCGGCGACACCGACCTCGAGCAGACGGTTTTTGAAACAAACATGGTCGCAACGGCCGAAATTGCAAAACAGCTTCGCTTGAGAAACATAGGCGGCATTGTGGTCATCGACTTTATAGACATGGCCGACGAGGGACACCGCAAAGCGGTTGTAGAGGAACTGGGGAAGCATCTTGCAAAGGACCGCATTCACACCGGACAACCCGTGATGACGGGGTTGGGGCTGGTTGAACTGACCAGAAAAAAGACTCGCAGCATGATCGATGCGGTTATGCTTCGCGAATGTCCGTACTGCCACGGCAACGGCTACGTTTACAGCGAGGAATTGGTTATTTTGAATCTTAGGGACGCGCTGTTCGAGCTGTTCAGAAAATCGCAGGCCACGTCGGTTATCGTTCACATACATCCCGACGTGTTTGCAAAGGTGTTTGCGCTGAGGTATCTGTCCAAGGAGTGCCAAACCTCTTGGAGAGGCAAGCGAATTTATCTTATCCCTGACAGCACCGTTCACGCCGAGGAGTTTACTTTAAAGGAAGACAACGAAAAAATTCTGACGCTTCCGTCGGCGGCAAAGATGCTGTATTGACGAAAAATACTTTTATATATAATAAATTATATATTTCCAAAGGGCGAAAATCGGTTGACATCGCCCTTTTTTTATGCTAAATTATACATCGAGCCACATGCAGAGGGTAAAAGTGCGCTTTTGCGACACCTGAAAATCGGTTTGATTGAAAGCAGTGAGACTGGAAAGAGGAGGTATTTTCTTATGTATGCAATTATAGCTACCGGAGGCAAACAACTTAAAGTTGAAGAAGGCCAAATTGTCAAGGTTGAAAAACTGGACGCAGAAGTCGGCAGCACCGTTAAACTCGACGTGCTTATGTTGGCAGACGGCGCAGACATCGCAGTCGGCAATCCTGTAAGCGGCGCATCGGTCGAAGCAGAAGTGCTTTACAACGACAAATTCGACAAAGTTATCGTTTACAAGTACAAAGCTAAGAAGAACGAGCGTAAACGCCAAGGCCACCGTCAACCGTACACGGCTTTGAAAATCACAAAAATCGTTAAGTAATCAAAATGACAACCGTTAAATTCGGAAAATCGGACAACAGAATCGTAAGCGTCGAGTGCGACGGGCACACAGGCTACGGGGTTGAAGGCGAAGATATCGTCTGCGCAGCTCTGTCCAGCATCGTTCAGACGGCCGTTTTGGGCCTGATGAGAGTGGCCGGCATCAACGTCGAGTACACGGTAAGGGAAGAGGAAGGCTACCTGAAAATGGTTCTTCCGGCAAAACTTTCGGACCGACAGGCTCACGACGCCGACGTTATACTTTCCACATTGTTTTTGGGAGTGTCCGACCTCTATGAAGGTTTTTCCGATTTCATCAATTTGGAGGTAAAGTAAATGTTTATTAAAATTCAACTTTTCGCTCATAAAAAAGGTACCGGTAGTTCCCACAACGGTCGCGACAGCGCGTCCAAACGTTTGGGAGCCAAAAAGGCTGACGGTCAATTCGCAAAGGCCGGCAACATTTTGGTTCGTCAACGCGGCACGGCTATGCATCCGGGGATCAATGTAGGCATCGGCTCCGACGACACTTTGTTTGCGTTGGTAGACGGCACCGTACGTTTTGAAAGAAAGGGCAAGAAAGACAGAAGAGTCAGCGTTTACCCGGTAGACGCCGAATAACAACATGCTTCGATTGTTCGAAGCCATCATTTGAATTAAAGGTTGCCGCACGGCGACCTTTTATTATATTTGTACGCATGCGCACGCGCGCGAGAAAAATTATGGATTACAAGATAGAAAACGGGAAAATAACGGTTTTTGACGCCGAATTTTTCGATCCGACACAAACAATCGAGTGCGGACAGCTTTTCAGATACCTCAAAACCGCCGACGGCTACCGTGTTTTTGCCAAAAATGCGACGGCCGAGGTCAAAAAAGAGGGAAATAACGTAATAATTCTTACAAATTCGGAATATTTTTTTGAAAAATACTTTGATTTACGCCGAAACTATGGTATAATAGTGTCAGAATTAAGCGATAAAGGCCTAATTCCTGCACAAGCTCAATACGGCAAAGGCATAAGAATTTTGAATCAGGATCCGCTTGAAACGCTGTTTTCGTTCATTATAAGCGCAAACAACAACATCCCTCGCATAAAAATCATCATCGAAAGGCTGTGTGAAGGGCTGGGCGAGAGGATGGACGGATACTATGCTTTTCCGACAGTGGAGAAATTGGCGTCTGCGGGCGAAGATTTCTTCAAAAAAATCGGTGCGGGCTACAGGGCTTCCTATCTCGCAAAAACCGCAAGGGCCGTGGCGGACGGATTCGACCTGGAAAAGGTTTACGGTATGTCCACCGACGAAGCCAGAAAATATCTTTCCCGCCTGACGGGCGTCGGGCCGAAGGTGTGCGATTGCGTCTTGCTGTTCGCTTATCACAAAACCGACACGTTTCCCGTTGACACTTGGATAAAAAAAGTGTTTTTGGATTTGTTCGGGTATGAAACCACCCCAAAAATCATGGCCGAAATGCTTTTGGAAAGGTTTGGCGATTTGTCGGGTTATGCGCAACAATACTTGTTTTATTATAAACGAGAACAATAAAAAACGAATTTAATTTGGAGGAACTACTATGGCTAAAAAAATCGTTGTTTTGGCGGATATCGAAAGTGTGAGAATCCCGTTCGACTCTTTTGAAAAATCCCTCAAAGAAGTTGCAAAAATGGGCGAAATCGCAGGTATCAAATTCTACGGTTACTCTGCAAAACGTACCAAAGACTATGCTGAATTCATTCAGAACAACAACTATGACGCTTTGTCCAGCCTTCCGCGCAAACGTAAAGGCAAACTCGACCTCAGACAGGTTATCGACGCTGTAAGCCTTGCGCAGACCGGCCACATCGACGCTTTCTACATTCTTTACGGAAACGGCGACATCAAGCCTCTCATCAGTTATTTGAAGACTCGCGGCATTGAAGTTTACGCCGGCGTTGCAAAACCTGACCTCAACAGCGCACTTTGCAACAAAACCATCGTTCTCGAAAACGCCGTTTTCGCTGCAGAGCACACCGCTCCTAAAGCTAAAAAGGTTGCTACCGACGATGATGACGACTTGCTCGCTCAGCTCACCGCATTGCTTAAATAGTCTTTCAAAACGGATTACGGATTGCCTTTGGCAATCCGTTTTTTCGTATGATAAAAAAGTTTGCAAATTTTGCAAGACTTCGGCAAAACTATCAAGACTTATGTAAAACTTAAATAAACTTATATTGACTTTGCTTTTTGGAATATGCTACAATGTAATCATCAAAACAAAGGAGGTAAAAATGTTGACCGAATTACAAATTTTATTTTCGGATATGGGTGTGGTGGCGGCCGTCTGTCTCGGCGTCGGGATGCTTCTGTCTATAATCGAAATTTTCTGCCCGGGCTTCGGAGTTTTCGGGATAAGCGGCATAGTTTTTACGCTTTTGGGAATGATACTTGCCGTAACACACAGTTCCGGAAATCCGATAAAACAGTTCTTTTTGCTGCTACTGTTGGAGATTGCGGTGCTGCTGTTGGCATTTTTGTTGATGGCCTATTCCGTCAAAAGAGGCTGGATAAGTCGGACGGCATTGGTTGAAAAAACAACGGCCGTTCCCGACGGAGTCACCGAAGGCACTCCCGACCACAGCTCGCTTGTGGGGCAGGAAGGGACGACGCTTACCGAACTTCGTCCCGTCGGAAAAGCACGCATAGGCGACAACGTGTTCGACGTAACGTCGGAAGAGGGATTTGTCGAGCGTGATTGCCCGGTCAGGGTGGTTTCCGCAAAGGGCGGAACAATAAAAATAAGAAAAATTTAATCGGAGGATAAAAATATGATCAATACAATTTTGGCAGTCAGCACGGGACTGGTTATAGGCATCGTTGCTGTGGTCGTAGTGTTGCTGGCGATATTCTTCTCGCTGGTGCCGGTGTCTTTGTGGTTCCTTACCGTCGTTTCGGGCGCAAGGGTATCGATGGGACGTCTTATCGGTATGAAACTGAGAAAAATCAAAGTCAGAATGGTTGTCGAGGCTTACATTTCGGCAACGAAAGCAGGCTTGAACATCGACATAGCCGAACTCGAAACGCACTATCAGGCAGGCGGTGACGTGCTGAAAGTAGTCAATGCACTCATCAGCGCGCACAGCGCAAACATCGAACTTTCGCTCGGAACGGCAAAAGCCATCGACCTTGCCGGCCGTGACGTTTTGAATGCGGTCAAAGTTTCGGTAAACCCTAAAGTCATTGAAACCCCTGTTATCGCCGCAATCGCAAAAGACGGTATCGAATTGAGGGCAAAAGCTCGGGTTACCGTTCGCGCAAACATCAGCAGATTGGTGGGTGGCGCAGGCGAGGACACAATTATCGCCCGTATCGGTGAAGGTATCGTAACCACCGTAGGTTCGTCGGCATCCCACAAAGACGTTTTGGAAAACCCGGACAGCATCTCGAAAACGGTGTTGGCAAAGGGCTTGGATTCCGGCACGGCGTTTGAAATTTTGTCAATCGACATCGCCGACGTCGACGTAGGCAGAAACATCGGTGCTCAATTGCAGATGGATCAGGCCGAAGCAGACAAGCGTATAGCTCAGGCAAAAGCAGAGGAAAGAAGGGCACTGGCCGTTGCTCAGGAACAGGAAATGAAGGCAAAGGTTCAGGAAATGAAAGCGGAAGTCGTCAAGGCCGAAGCGGAAGTTCCTCTTGCGCTTGCGGACGCTTTAAGAAGCGGCAACATGGGCGTTATGGACTACTACAATATGCAGAACGTAATTGCCGACACCGGTATGCGTAACGCTATAAGCGGTGCCGATAAAAAAGCAGAAAAGCCGTCTAAATAGCGGTTTTTGAACAGATAAAACCTTATTATGGGCAAATTGATTGGAAGCGAAATATTTGAATTTATCGAGGGGATAATGTCGGTCGTACCGTTTGTTATATTCTTCGCGGTGTTTGTGCCTATCATGAAAAAGGTAAAAGAAGGCGTGCGCACCGCATCGGAAAACGCCAAAAAGGCGGTTGACGAAAATTATAACAGGGCCGCAAACGATGCCGAAAGGCAACGGACATCTGCCTCAAAATCCGGCATGACCGCAGAGGAGTGGTACGACGGCGTTCAAAAACGCAGACAAGAGGTTTTGGCAAACGTCGGAAAAAAGACGGTGATCGAAGCGGAGTTGGAAAAAACTTCACGGGAAGATCACCATCACCATCCGAGCAAAACAAAAAACACTCAAGTCGAATACGTTCCGACGTCGGGCAGTTTGCCTGTCGAAAATGCCGAGGGGTGCGACGAACTCCGCAACGTGCGCTTTGTCGAAACCGACGATGACGACGCGGATATCGACCTCGAATACGAACTCACACCGTTGCAAGCGATGATGGTTTTCGGCGAGGTTATACAAAAACCTAAATTCAAAAAATAACCGTTCAAGGCGAAAAATCGCCAAAAAACCCTAAAAGCCACCCTAAAACAGGTGGCTTTTTTGTTTACTTATGTGCGCCGATTGTGTTATAATCAACCTGACTTATAGTTAATTTATAAGATTTTTGACACGAAAAACGGAGAATATATGGAAAAAATCAACAATATAGCGTTGCTTATCGATGCTGAAAACATCGAAAGCAGGTATATCGACAAAATTTTGAGCGAGCTTGCGTCAAGAGGCAGAGTTATCGTAAAAAGAGCTTATGCCGATTGGACCAAATCGCAACTGAAACCGCTTAAAAAACAGGGACAGGACAGTTACAACCTGTGGGAAGTTCTGAACGGCTGGTACGGTATTTTGGCGGCAAAAGGCATCGTGCCTATGCAGCAGTCGCAAAACACCGTCGGCAAAAACAGCAGCGACATCTATTTGGTTATCGATGCCATGGATTTGATGTATCAGGGCATAGTGGACACTTTTTGCATAGTCAGCTCGGACGGCGATTTCACCAGACTTTGCACAAGGCTTACCGAGGGCGGAAAACACGTTATCGTCATGGGCGAGACGCACACGCCGAATTCGGTGAAAGCGGCTTCGGAATTCATCAATTTGGGATATGCGGTCGAAAAATTCGGTTCGACGGCGCAAAAGGCTTCTCCTGCGCCTAAAAAGGCCGCCAAACCGGAGGAAAAGGCTTCGGAAACTCCTGCTCCAAAAACCGCAAAACCGAAGAATCAGCCTCAAAATAAGCCGCAAGAAAAGCAGCCTGAACAAAAGAGCGCAAAAACCGAACACTTCATCCCGATGCTTATCAAAAAAGCATCCGATCGCGATGATCTTAAACCTGCCGCAAATCCTTTGGAAACTGCCGCCTCTACGGCCGAAAAAGCGGCAACCGACGGAAAAGAATATGACGAACAGGTCATTGCCGACGTCAAAAAAATTATCGCAAAGCATAAAAACAACGACAACGAAATCGGCTATCAAAAGCTGCTGAGCCTGCTTAGAAAGATGCATCCTGAATGCGAAAAAATCAAGGTGGGCGAAAAGAACATCGTCGAACTTTTCAAAAACATCCCGGGCGTAGAGCACCGATTGGAAAACGGAAATTATATGTTCAGTTTGGCCGACGTTCCGTCAAAAGTAAGCGTAGCCGTTGCTGAACCGACCGTCGAAGCGGCGGCAAAAGAGAAGCACGAAGTGGCTTCGACCGGGCCGACCGCCGTGCCTGAAACCAAAACAACCGATGTAAAAACCGACCAAACGGGTACGGAACCTGCCGAAAAACCCGCCAAAAAGCGTGCCAAACGGACGTCTAAAAAAGCGGTAGCCGAAAAGATTTCGGAAAAAACCCCTTCGGACAAAGAAAGCGACGGCAATAAAGTCGAGGTCGAGGCGGAACCTAAACCTACCGAACCTGCCGTAACGACGGATGACTCTGCACCGAAAAAGACCGCGGACGAACAGAAAAAGACCGCTCGGAAAAAGCGAGCGACAAAAAAAGAAACGGCAAAACAGACGGAAGCAGAGCCAATCCCTGCCGACGCTTCGTCTGAAACCGCCGTCAAAACTACCGAGGGCGAGGACGTAACGAAGGTCAAAAAACCGACCGCACGAAAACCTCGTGCCAAAAAATCGACAAAACCGACGGAAGAATAGGAAAAAATAAAAAAACAGGCGCAAAACGCGTCTGTTTTATTTTATATAAGGCGTTATTTCCGCTTTCCAAATTTCGGTCAAGCGCTCAAGCGAGAAGGCCGCATTTGCCGCCGACGGCGACGGAAGCAGAGTAACCGTGTCGGCGTATTGCGGATGAAATTTCAAAAGATATTTTTTGCTTGCCGCGCCGACGCAAAAAATACGTTTGATTTTGCTGTCGGAAACTATCGAAGGGATGTCTGCCGGAACGGGGTTTTTGATGCTGTTGTCGCTGCTTGCGAGGATGTCGCAGCTTTCTATCGAATCGTACAGGGCGATATGCCTCTCGAGCAGTGTTTGGATTTTTTGAGATTTGTCCATGCCGCAAAAATCTTCCCCGAAAACGGCGCTCATCACGGGCCAAAATCGGTTGGTTTTGTGCATGTAAAAAAACTGTTGACGGTTTGATTCGACGGACGGAATGCTGCCCAAAAACAAAATTTCGGAGTTTTTGTCTGCAACGGGTTTGAAGTTGTGGTATGCTTTTCTGAAGTTTTGGTCGGGCATAAAATTATTCCTTGTTGTCGGGTTGTTTTGCGTCTTTGGACGAAACGTGGAATGAAACGTTCATGGCCAAATAGCTTTTTCCGTCGGATACGGCCGATATAACGCCGCCCAATTTGTCGGCAATCGTTTTTGCGATGGACAGCCCGAGTCCGAAACTTTTTCCACTGTTTTCGTGCGACAAATCGCACTTGTAAAAGCGGTCGAAAATTTTCGGAAGTTCGTCTTCGGAAATGCCGTTGCAGGTGTTTTGCACGGTAAATACGACCGAGTGTTTTTTCTCCTGTTTCAGCAAAAGCTGAATTTTACCGCCTTTGTTTGTGTACTTAAAGGCGTTGTCGAGCAAAATGTAGGCCAGCTCCTCAAACATTTTGCCGTTTGTGCGCATGGATATGTCGGGAGTGACGTCGCATTCGAAATCGATGTTTTTTTCAAATGCGCTCGCTTCGTAGGAAAGGCCCAATCCGTCCAGCAAATCCGAAACGTTGACGTGCTCTAACGGCACTTCCGCCGTGTTTGCCTCGTATTTTGCCAGTTTCACCATGTCGGATATAAGCGCACTCATGCGGTCGGATTGATCGGTAATGTTCTTTATCCATTTTTGTATGTCGGCAGGATCGGTAGCGTTGGCCATAGCTCCGGCATTGGCGTTTATGATTGCTATAGGCGTTTTAAGTTCGTGGCTGGCGTTGGCCACCAGTTCGGTTTGTTTTTGCCAAGCGTTTTGCGTCGGCTGAACGATACGTTCGGCCAGTTTAAAGGATACAAACAAAACTATTGCCATCGAACAGATGAGTATGATTATCAAATTGTTTCCGAGGTGAAGCCTGAGTTCGTCGGTAAAGGAAGTGTCGAAAAAGGCAACCCGTTGTGCGCCGCCGCCCTGAAACGCCGTGGACCGTTTGTAGCGGAATTTGTATTTGCCCGTTTTGAAGGTTCCGTTGCTTTTGACTTCGTCGGGATCGGTTGAAAAACGGACTATTTCCTCCTTAACGTCGTCGGGATAATCGTCCAGCCCTGCGCCGTAAACTTTGCCGCTGAAAAAAGTTTCCACGACACTGCAACCGCTTGGAAGAACGGCGCTTCCCGACGTCAGATTCATGTCGGAGGCCAAAACGTTGTCAAGCATATCGTCTATGCGCAACTGCGTGTTGTAGTAGTTGACCAAATAGACAACCGAAAACAGCATGGCAATCAGCAAAAAGCCGGTAAGGACAAACGTCGCCATCAATTTTCGTTTTAGATCTTTGAACATTTTTCCTCCAGCTTATATCCAACGCCGCGTACGGTAACTATGTTGACGTTGGATTTGATGTGTGCCAATTTTTTGCGGATAAAACTGATGTAAACCTCGATGTTGTTTGATTCGAGTTCGCTGTCGAAGCCCCAGATTTTTGTTATCATGTCGTCTCGGGTTGCGATGAATTGAGGATGTTCCATAAGATATTTCAAAATTTCGTATTCTTTTACGGAAACCTTGATGCTGTTTGCGCCGCAAGCGAGTGTATAGGCTTTCAAATCCAACGCCAGGTCGCCGAATTTTAAGGTGTACTCGTCGACGAGGTCGCTGTCTTTTCGTCTTGCCACGGCACGGATGCGGGCCAGCAGCTCGTTTGTGTCGAAAGGTTTAGGAATATAGTCGTCGGCGCCGTAGTCGAGGCCCTTGATTCTGTCCTCGGTTTCGCCGAGAGCCGTCATCATGATTACCGGAGTTTTGACTTTGAGATCTCTCAACCGTTTAAGCAGGGTAAAGCCGTCCATGCCCGGAAGCATGACGTCCAACAAAATCACGTCGTAAATTCCTGTTCGGGCGTATTCGAAGCCTTCTTCGCCGTTGTAAACGGCGTCGGCCGAGTAACGCTGTTTTTTGAATACAGCCACAAGAGCGTCTGAAAGTTGGATTTCGTCTTCGATAAGCAAGATGCGCATAGTTATAGTCTCCCATATATGTTTCTACTTAATTATAACAGCGCAAGCCTTAAAAGGAAATTAAAATGCGTGATTTTTTTGGCGGATTGCTTTTTTTGACGGAAAAATTGTTGAAATAAACGTCGGGTTGGCTTATAATCGACTTATGAACGCAAATTTTTACAAGCAATATGAAAACGAAGTGGCCTCGCTTGGCGGCCGAAAACCCAAACTGTTGTTGCACGTTTGCTGTGCACCGTGTTCGTCGCACTCGTTGGAGGAGGTCGCACGCTTTTTTGACGTCACCGTTTTCTTTTACAATCCCAACATAACCGACCAAAAGGAGTACGTTTTCAGAAGAGACGAACTAAAAAGGCTTTTGAAACAGATGCCAGAGGCCGCAGGCGTGGGATTTATCGAGGGGGAGTACGAGCCGGAAAGATTTTTGGCGGCGGTAAAAGGCCTCGAAAACGAGCCCGAAGGCGGCAAGAGGTGCAAGGTGTGCTTTTCGCTAAGGCTTGCCGAAGCGGCAAAAGCGGCAAAGGATTATGGCTTTGAGTACGTTACCACCACGCTAACCATAAGTCCGCTGAAAAACGCCGCACTTCTGAACGAAATCGGCGCATTACAGGCCCAAAAGGAGGGTGTAAAGTGGCTTCCGTCGGATTTCAAGAAAAAGGACGGCTACAAACGAAGCGTTGAACTTAGCAAGCAATACGGCCTTTACAGGCAGGATTATTGCGGCTGCGAATTCAGTAAAAACACAAAAAAACAACAAAAGGAGATATAAATGGAAAAAGTTTCAATCGTCCTTACGGACGGCAGAAGAATCAACCTCGAACTCGATCGCGCCACTGCGCCGATCACTGTCGAAAACTTTTTGAAGCTTGTGGATTCGGGCTACTACAACGGCCTGTGCTTTCACCGAGTTATCAGCGGTTTTATGATTCAGGGCGGCGGCATGACTCAGGAAAGAGGCGTGCTTAAAGAAAAAGGCGGCCTGAAACCTATCAAAGGCGAATTTTTGCACAACGGCGTCAAAAACGACATCAAGCACAAGCTGGGCGTTATAAGTATGGCGCGCACCAATCAACCTAACAGCGCAACGAGCCAGTTTTTCATCTGCGCCGCCGATTGCAGCTTTTTGGACAACGAGTACGCCGCATTCGGCCATACAATCGACGAGGAAAGCAACAAAACGGTTGTCGACATAAGCAACGTTAAAACGCACTCGTACGGTTGGTACAACGACATCCCAGACGTGCCGGTGGTTATCGATCACGTCGAAAGGATTTAGCCCGAAAACCTTACCGAAAAAAATAAGGTCTGATATTTGGTTTGAAACATATCGAAACGGTTTAGCTTGAAAAACTTACCGAAAGAATTCGGTTTAAAAAAGGTCTCCGACGGAGACCTTTTTGTTTTGATTTTGAAGTTTTAAAGCAAAACCGCTTGTGCGGTTTTTGCGCTTTAGTTTTGTTCGTCCGATTTGATTTGCGGTTCGGCATCCATTGCTACGGCTGCTTCGGCGGCTTCTTCCTTGCATTTTTTGTAGTAGAGCCTGCGAGCATTGAGATAGCAGAAGATGATGCCGACAAACAGCATAATGCTTGTCGAGGCGTTTGCGCCCAAACCGAGCAGAATCATAACCACGCAGATTGTAACTATGCCTGCCAAAGGAAGCAAAGCCATCTTCGGATATTTGACCAAATATTGTCCGCCGAGCGCGCCGAACAGAGCAAATGCAACCACGCCGAAAGCATCCGACAAAAATGCCGCATCCGGAGAGTTCAGGAAGTCGGTCAGACCGGAAATTGCCAAAATAAACACGCCGATGCCGATTATGAGGGTGGTTACTATGGTGCTTACGGCAATGGAGATTACGCCGATGACTTCCGCTTCTTCCGAGCCCGCTTTATAGCCCGATTTGTCGATGGCGTTTACCGCACACGGAACCTTGAGGTTTGAAAGGTTGCCGGTGATAAACGACAGATAGCTTCCGTTTGCGCCGATGATAGGACTGAACACGAATATTTCGCCGATGGCCGTCGGGAGGTAGATTGCGGCAAGCGGGATGAACACCTTAAAAAAGGTTCCCCAGTCCGGGCCGGAGCCTACGATAAGGCCCGTGCCGATCGGAATAAGTGCCATCATGATTATAGCCGCCGCGGTCCAAATGCGACCGTAGAGATGATCTTTTTCTAAAATAGTGTTTTTATCGTTCATATTGCACCTCCTAACCTATCACGGCCATACGCACCAGCCGGATAAAGGTCGAAGCCGTTTCCGGAGAGACGTTTGCCTTGTGAGAGAAGTAACTTATGACAGCAACGACTGTCATTCCGACAATCATCGACAGGGCGAGGCTGAAACTTTCAAGCCATTTTTGGTTGTACTTTTTGACGAGAACTTCGCATCCCCACATGCACAGACAGCTTACCACGACGGAAATGACGTAGTAGTAGCTGGAAAGCATGGAAGCGGTTTGCTTTATGGAAAGCATCAGGTTTCCGCCGTTTTTCTCCAAAAGTTCACTAGACGGATTTAAAATGTTTGAAACGGACACTGCGAAGAAGGCCACCACCATACCCACAAAGATGCTTGCGGTCATATATTGTTGCCATTTGCCGCTTGACGATTTTTGAGTCAATTCGTTGGTTTTTTTGAACATTTTTTTGAAAGCACCCAGCAAAATCAACGGTCCCCAAATGATGCCGAAAGTCATTGCGCTGACAATGGTTACGAATTGAGAAGGAGTCATGTTGCTGCTGAGTTCCTTAAGCGACGTACCCATACCTTCGGCAACGTTGCTTGCGGCCAAAGTTTCGTACTGAAGCGCGCCCACTACGCTGAGGCGAATTGCCGGAAGAGGAATGCCGAGCGCACCCACCAACGTTACGAGGCCGATAAAAATGCCTATTGCCGGAAGCACGGTGAAGCTTGCGGACGTAGTTATTGCCGATTTGATTTTTTCTTTGTCGATGTTCAAGGCTTTTGCGCGCTTCATTGCCCTGAACAGGTAGAAAAACGCTTGCGCCAGAACGAAGGCGGCAACGCCGGCGTAAAGCAGGTACATCCAAACACTGTTTACGAAATCGACGGCCCCAAGGGTTAAGACGTTCATAAAATGTTGTCCCTCCAAGTGATGATAATTTATTTTAACACATTCTTAACATAAAGTACAACCTCTTTTTCGGTTAAAAACATTGAAAATAAAGTTTTGTTGTGATATAATCGAATTATGGATGCAAAAAAAGTTAAGGAAAACCTGAAAAAAGCCAAAAAGATATTGCTGTCGGGCGACGACGAAATCGATGCAAAAATCTTTGAGGAGCTTAAAAACACTACCGCCGACGACAAAATCGACGGGGCTTTGAAGTGCATCCGTTGCGGTTCGCTTTATCCCGAGGCTCACGCCGCCGAATTTATGGGGAAGTGTTCGGCATGCGCCGAAAGAGAATTTTCGGAAAAAGTTACTGCCACACTTAAAAAAGCGTTTGCCGTGTTGATGGTTTTTTTGATTGTTATAACGGCCAATTATCTGTTGGTGCGGCCGCTTTTGGGCGCAAAAATTCAGCCGCTGGCCGAGCATAAGATTTTTGGAAACGTTTTTAAAAACCAATTTATTTACTATGCTTTCGAGGCGTTTTCGGTGATTTACATCGTTACGTCATACTTCAAAAACCGCGGCTCGAAGGAGGACCAGCGTGTTGTTACGGCAACCGCCGTAATGCTGTCCGTAGGGTTGTTTATGACGTCGCTGTTGTTTAAGGGCAACGGTTTGATGATTGCCGACTTTGTGTTGCTTGCGATTTTGCTTGCGCTTGTGTCTGCGGTTGTCGCGACGTATTCGGTCGGCTACAAAAAGGTGCGCGCCTTCAAATTCGACACAATCGAACTTAATGCAAAAATCGCACAAATCAAACCTGATGACGCAAAATCCGATAATAAAGCGCCTGTTTTGGAAACAGAAGCCAAAAATACCGAGGCGGTCGACCTGCCTAAAACAAAGCCGTACGGCGCTTTGGAATTGTCCGACGGCACAACCGTAGGAGACCTGAAAAAGTTTGTTTATGACGACTATGCCGAGTTTTCGGTTTGTTGCGACGAGACGTTGAAGTCGGAATATCCGTCCGTTTACGACGTTGCCGCAGGCGACGTGGTTTAGGGGGCGGCCATGAAGTTGTTTAGCTTTTTCGGACTGTCTGAACACGTCGAACGCCAAAAAGAGCGCAAACGTTTGGACGCCGAGCGTGAACAGATTTTGTCGGATGCCGCATCTATGGGCGTAAAAAAGCGGATGGCCGAACGAGTCGACGAAAAAACCGGCGAGGTGGAGCCGAGGTTTGTGCCGCTCAGGGAGCAAACCGATTTCGATTTTGCCGTCAAGTGCATCCGTTGCGGCGAACTTATGCCTGTCGAACATTCGGGCTCGTTTATGGGCAAGTGCGCAAAGTGCGCCGCCGAAAAGTTTGACAACGAAGAGCAGGAATTTAGGCACAACAGCTTGAAATATGCGCTCGTTGCAATGATTGTCGGCGTGTTGGCGATGATTGTTTGCAGCATGCTTTTGAAAGGCGGATTCGCGCCGTATTTTTTGCACGACGCTTTTGTGGCTTGCTCCAATCCGCTTTCCGTGCCGTTTGTGGTGCTTTTGGTTTTTGATTTGTGCCTGCTGTGCGATTTTGCGCGAAGAAAAACAAGCGCGGAGAATGCGAAGAGACTGACAAAGGAAATTTACGTTTTGGGTGTGTTGGCGTTTGTGTTTTTCGGATTTATCGGCGTTGTCGGCAAAATCATAGTTGTACTTTTTGCCGCCACGGCGTTTTCGGTGCGCTTTTTTGAAAGGAAAAAGCAGAAGGAGTTTTTGAACAAATTCCGTTTCGACACGGTGGCATTCAAGGCTAAGCTGCTGAAAGAATCCGAAAAAACATCTTTTTCTTCGGCCGACAGGGACTCAATAAGCGACGGCGAGCAATAAATTGTCTCAAAAAGTCGTTGCAAGCAAAAATCCGTTGCAAATTTTCAGGTTAGGTGTTATACTTTAACAAAATATATTACGAGGGACGAAATATGAAAAAATTTTTAAGCGAATTTAAAACGTTTATCACCCGCGGCAACGTTTTGGACATGGCCGTCGGCGTTATCGTCGGTTCCGCATTCACCGCAATCGTAACCGCACTTTCGGACAACATCTTAAAGCCGTTCATCAACTGGATTCTTGCCCTTTGCATGGGTACGGGTTCGCTGGAAGGAATTTACACCTTCCTCAAAAAGGCATACGTCGTCGATACGGCAACAGGCCTTGCCACCACAACGGTTGACCTGTCGAATTCCATTTACATCGATTGGGGTTCGTTCGTCAATGCGATAATCAACTTTTTCATTATTGCATTTGTGGTTTTCAGCATGGTTAAGCTTATCAATAAGTTTAAAGAGTGGACCGATTTCACCGAAAACATGAAAAAAATCGTTCAGAAAAAATTGGACGACGGCGAGGAACTTTCCTCCATCGAAACCGAATGGCTTGAAAAATATTCCAAAAAACATCCGCAAGATGCTCCGAAAAAAGCCGAACCCGTTGTCGAAGAGCCTGCCGCTCCGGCGGAACCTCCAAAGCCTACGACGGAAGAACTTTTGTCGGAAATAGTGGTTCTTTTGAAAAACAAATAAACCGAAATCCGGTCGGGGCAGGGTGCAAGCCTTGCCCTGTTTTTTGACACAAAAAATACTTTAAAAAACAAAAAAGGATGCTTAAAGTGTATGTACAAGTTTTTGAAACGTAAGTTTATCAAAAATTACAAACAAACCGACGACCGCAAGGTCAGGCTCGGTTACGGGATTACGGCAGGCGTGTTCGGCATAGTGTCAAACGTGGTTTTGTGCGTAGCGAAGATTTTGGCAGGGCTTTTGTCGGGAAGCATTTCGCTTTTGGCCGATGCGGTAAACAACCTGTCGGATGCCGGCAGCAGCGTGGTTACGGTGCTCGGGTTTAAGCTGTCGGGGAAGGGGGCGGACGAAAAACATCCTTTCGGGCATGCGCGCTACGAATACATAACCGGTTTGGTGGTAAGTTTTATGGTGCTTGCGATAGGCGCGGTGCTCGGGTACGAATCGGCAATGAAAATCAAAACTCCCGAAGCAATCGAATCGAGCGTGTGGACGTATGCCGTTGCCGTGGCCGCCATTGCGGTGAAGCTGTGGCAGATGGGACTTTACAAAAACTTCTCGAAAAGCATCGACAGCAAAACCTTGGAGGCGTCTGCGCAGGACAGCCTCAACGACGTTTTTTCGACGGCAGGCGTTTTGCTGGGATTGGTTCTTTCGGCGTTGTGGCCGTCCGTACCGTTCGATGCGGTCATAGGTCTTATCGTGTCGGTGCTTATAGTGGTTTCCGGCGTCAGGTTGATTAAGGACACCGTCGATCCGCTTTTGGGCACTCTGCCTTCGGACGAATTGGTCAAAAAAATCACCGACAAAGTTATGTCGTACGACGGCATTTTGGGTACGCACGATATGGTTGTTCACAACTACGGCCCGGCAAACGTTTACGTTACTCTTCACGCCGAGGTTGACGCCCGTGTCGACATTATGGCAACGCACGACCTTATCGACAATATCGAGCGTGATTTTATGCGCGATGACGGATATTTCGTGGTCATTCACATGGATCCCGTCAATCCCGACGACCAAGAAGCGGCGAAATTAAAATTGCTGGTTGAAGAATGCCTGAAAACCAAAATTTCGGACAAAATAACCGTGCACGATTTCAGACTGGTGCGAGGAGTAACTCACACAAACGTTTTGTTTGACGTCGTGTTGCCTTACGACGTAAAACTCGGTTCGTCGGACTTGTCGGAAATTTTAGAGCGGGAAGTGCCGGCGGACGAAGGGCACCTTTACTACTACGTTATAGGTGTTGACCAAAGCTATGTAAAATAGCGGTTTAAAACGAATAAAAAACAAAAAGCACGGTTTGAACCGTGCTTTTTTGATCGTAAACGTGTTGTTAGGCCGATTTGCTTGCCTTGAGCATAACTTGTTCGATGTTGTCGAAGAACACCGTTGCCGCTTCGTCCGAGAAGCCTTTGTTAGGCAACATCGTGAGGCTCAATTCGCTGTTGAAGGCAAACTTGAAGTAGTATTCCTTGATAAATTTCGTGGTGTCGACGTCCTCAGGCGGATTGATGAGTAATGTGTTCATGTCGGCTTTCGGGCCGCGTTGGAACACCAACGTAAATTTAGGGAAGGTCATAGTGCTTTCGCCGGCAAGATACTTGGTTTTTATGGCGTTGCCGTCGATGTCGTAAGCGGAAAGCGGTTTGCTGTCCTTAAGCATATCCGTCTTTTTCTGTTGCATTACGCCGATTTGGTAAGCCGTGTCGATGAGATACTGAATAACTTTCGGCGGCAAATTCCTCAATTCGGAGAAGCTGAACCAGATAGGGCCGGCAGGGAAGTTGCTGTCTTCCAAGGCCTTGAAGATTTCGTTAAGGCGTACGGCCATGTCAGGGAAGCATTTGATGGAAACTTTGTAGGTGCCGTCCTTGCCTTCGCGAATCATGAGGAAGGATTTCATCCCGTATTTGAACGTCCAGTTTATCGCACCGCGTTTTTTGATGGTTACGATGCCTTTTTTGGTCATGGTGTATTCGCAAATTTCCTTTGCCGTCATGGTTTTGGACGAGCGAGGAGTTTTGAGAATTTCGGCAAATTCGGCATTTCCGAGCATGTTTGTCTGGATAATGTCCAAATCGGTTGCGCCCAGTTTGTTTAAAACACGGATGCGCTCAGTGTAGCTTTCGACTTCAGTGTAGTGCTGTCCGTCGATTTCCTCGACTTTGGTGCTGTTGTACTTGTCAAAGTTGATAGGAGCGAGGTCGACTTGCTCTTCCGGGGCTTTGTAGCCTTCCGGAATAGGAACCAACACGCCCGATTCGTCTTCCTTGACGGCTACGGTTTCGGTTGTTTCCGTTTCGGTGCTTTGAGCAGAAGCTTTTGCTTTCTTGCCCGTAAGGGAACCGATGATTCCGAAGATTGCCGCCAGTGCAAACGGCACGAATCTTATGTAATTTAAAAGGTCTTCGCCCAGGCTTGCAAGAATATTGTCGAGCACTGTTTTGATTGCTTCGACCGGCAACAGCCAGCATACGCCCAAGGCTGTAAAGACCAATATCAAAAGGCTGAAAACAGCGCCCTTTGCGTTTTTGGATTTCGTCATATTTGTTTCCTCCCGTAAAAACTTGTCAATTCGGCCGATTTGGCCGTGCAAATTATAAGTAAAGTATAAACTAAAAAAATCGGCAAGTCAAGATTTTTCAAAAAAAATCGGGCGGCGAGCGGCCGTTTGCGGCAATTTTTTTAAGGAAAATGTTTCCATTAGCCGATTTTGGGCGTACGGATTGCACGTTTTTGTCGCAAAACCAAGCTAAAATGCTCCGTTAGACAAAAAAAATTTGCCAAAATCAAAAAAAGTGGCTTATTTTTGGCGCAGATTTATTGCTAAGAGGTTTTTTAGATGTTATAATATTAAGGACTAAATATATATTGCGTGCGCTTGCGCTCGCACATATGAGAGGTGTTATGCAAAAATATTCTTATAAAGCATTGACCAAAGACGGCCGAGTAGTAAGGGGAAGTTTGGCCGCCACCGACGAAGAGGACTTCAGCAAGGTTCTTGCGGACAAGGGCTTGTCGGTTTATTGGTTCAACGTTTCGGGGAAAAAGGATAAAACCAAATCCAAACCGTTGGATCTGGTTATGTTGATGACGTTCTGCCGTCAGCTGTCCAGCATGCTTACCGCAGGTTTGCCGCTGTCGAAATCCATCGAGATGCTTTACGAAAGGTCGGACAAACCGAAGATGAAAAACGCTTTGGCGGCCATTTTCGAAGGCGTTCAAAAAGGTAACTCGCTTGCCGAAACCATGATCACTATGGGCAACGTTTTTCCGTCGCTTTTGATAAGCATGGTCAAGTCCGGCGAAATGAGCGGTCAGCTCGAGCAGACTTTGGACAGAATGGCAATGTATTACGAAAAGCAAAGGAAGCAGGAGTCGCAGATTAAATCGGCGTTGAGCTATCCTAAGATGCTGGCCATCATCCTCATAGTGGTTGCCGCCGCACTTATTCAGTTTATTTTGCCTAAGATGGTTGCGGTGCTTCCGGAAGGGACAGACGTTCCGGGCATAACGCAGTTTTTGCTTGACATAAAAAGCTTTATCACCAAAAACTTCTTTTTGATTATCGCATTTGTCATGCTGGTTTACGTCATGGTTCCGATTTTAAGGCGCAGTCCTAAAATCGACTTGTTCTTGGAGCAGCTGAAACTTAAGCTTCCTGCAATCGGCAACATGAACCGTATGATTTACACCTCGAGGTTTGCGTCCAACCTTTCGACTTTGAGCGCATCGGGTGTTCACCTTTTGGAAGCAATTTCCATGAGCAGCGAAATGGTTGGCAACCGATACGTTCAGCGGCAACTGGAAAGCAGTATCGAAGCTATACGAAGAGGTGAATCCATCAGTGCTTCGTTGCAAAGCGTCGACGGCTTCGATCCGATGCTTATGACGATGATATTCGTCGGTGAGGAATCGGGCTCGTTGGAAGACATCCTTGACCAAACCGCCACTTACTTCGAAGGCGAAGCTTCGGAAGCGATAAAGGGTATGACCTCGCTTATCAACCCGGCAATGACGGTTATCATGGCAGGCGTAATCGGTGTCGTGCTTATCGGTATTTTGGCACCTGAGTTTGCACTCTACGAAGCATATTGATGAAAACAAACGGAAATTTATGATTAAGGAATAAAGGATTATGATTAATTTTTATCTCAACAGCGACAAGCTGAAAGCCATCTCTGCGACGGCTTCGGCAAAAAAAATCAAGGTGAATCGCATTTACGATCTCGATTTTCCAAACGAATTTTTGAGTGAACCGGATGCCGACAAACTTAACGTCAAGCTTACCGAGGCAATGCTCAACATTATTCGCGCGGGCGACATAAAAACGCATTCGGCGGGTTTTGTCATCGACGACAGCAAAATCAGCTTCCGTGAAATGATTTTGCCGCAGGGCAAACCTTTGCAACTTGCGCCTATCATCAAGTCCGAACTGTTCAACGATCCGCGTCAGGCGGAGCAGAACACCGTTGACTACGTCGAAATCGAGCGCGATATCAACGAAGATCACCAAAATCGCGTTATGGTAACCTACCTCGAAAACGCCATAATCGACAACATCAAAAAGTGCGGCAAGGACGTCAGCATCAACGTAACTTCGCTGGACATCCAGCAAAACGCGCTTTCGAAACTTGTTTGGTTTATGCGAGATATGTTGCCGGACAACTTTATGTTGGTGGACTATCACATCACTTACGCGACGACTTATCTGTTCTTGAAGCATAAGCACGAGTTCAGCATGACCAAGTCGATTTTCAGCGTGCCGAGTGAAGGATTTGCAAACGAAACCGCATTTTTCATCAATGATTTTTCCGTACAGATTTCCGATGCAATGGGGTTCTTCCTCAGCCGTTACGAAGGCGTGCATTTCGACACGGTGTATCTTACGGGAAGCACCTTCTTGCTCGAACCGTGCATCAGCCACATAGCAGGTCTTTTGAACACCAACATTCAAATTTTGCCTAAGCCGGACACCGTGGAAGGCGTGGCGCTTCACGAATTCAACGATTTCAGCGGCCTGATCGGCAGTTTGATAAGGAGGTAGGGTATGGAATTTAAACTCACGGGCGGTACCCCTAAAGAAAAAGAGAAGAAAGAAAAGGTCCCTAAAAAGAAGGGGCCGGGTTTCTTTGACAGAATAACCACAAAGCCTAAAACCGACATCAACCTTATTGTCAGCCAAAAGCTGGGACAAAAGCAAAATCAGTCCACGTCGGTTGAGTTTTTCATGGTTGTTGCCTGCATAGTGTTGTTTGTAGTGTTCGGCTATATGTACTTTAACATTTACACCGAAAACAACGAACTTCGCGACAAAATCATCGCAATTTACGGCGAAGATGCCTACAAAGTCAATTCCGACGGCAAAAAAATAGAGCCTAACCCTAATGCGGCCGAATTCGATCCGAGCGAAAACGCAAGCCTTTCCACCAACAAGCTAGCTTACTACAAAAAGAACGCAGACGTCGAAAAATACACCGCGCTTAAAGAACAGCTCGAAAACTTGCTGGCCGAAATCGAAACGCTTAAAAAGGCCAACGAGGACGCTTCCGCCAATGCCGAACTGTCCAAAGAACATCTTCGCATCATCTACACCGCGGCAGACACCGCAAACGTAACGGTAAACGGACTTAGCGTTTCGGGCGAAACCGTAACCGTAAACTGCACCGCGGCGGAATTCAGCTACATCGAAGATTACATCGATGCTTTCCGTGCAACCGGTTCAACCAGCCTCGGCCTGTCCGGAAGAAGTTGGTTTGAATATATCGACATGCCTTTCAACGTGCCTGAAGGCACCGAGGATCTCACCGTCGACATTACTTTGCGCTTAAAGAGCGTCAAGGTAAACGATTTTGCTCAGCAACAGGTCGAAAACACCCGTGCCGAAGCAGTCAAAATCGGCGAAGACATCAAAGAATTGTCCGATTCCAAAAAAGCGGACGCCGTCAGAACCCCGGCAGCAATCATGCAGGCTCTCAGAAACCTCGGCTACGAAATAGTCACCGCAGGCGATGAATTCGGTATGATAGCAGGTTCTTACAGCTCCTACAAAGTAAGCTTCACCCCGTCGGGCGAACTTACCGAAAGCGTAGCCACCGTCGAATCGACCGACACCGGCGCAAAGGGCAGCGATGCCATAACCGTTGTTATCGGCGGCCGCATCAATGCCGAGCAGAAAGCCGCACTCGTTTTGCTTGAAGCTCAAAACATCAAATCCGTGGTCGACGAAGCCGTTGCTCGCAAGATTTACACCGAAGCGGGAATCAAACAGTATTTGCGCAATTCCTTCTTTGTGATAAACGGCAACGTAATCGAAGGGCTTTACTCCAACTTCAACGTAGTTTATTCCGTAGCAACCGCAGAAGCGGGCGGCGGAGTTAAAATCGAAAGCGTGGATGCAGGTGCCAACGGTGAAAACGCATTGGTTTCGGTTGTGGGCGATAAGATTGACGCTACCACCCTCAAAACCGTTGCTACTTTGGAAGCCGAAGAAATCCGCAACGCACTTTTGGATATCGCAGAAGAGGGAATCACCGTCGAAAGCGAAATCCTTGCAAAACTTGCTTCCGGTTACTTCTACAAAATGAACGCAAACGTAATCACCGGTTCTTTCGGTGAATACACCTTGACTTATTCTGCCGCAACCAACGTCGCAAAATGCGAAATTTCCATTGCAAGCAACGTCGAAGGCGTTGAGGAGCTTAAGGCCGTTATCCGCAACAGGCTCAGCCCTAAGGAAATCAAGGAAATTTTGTATGCCGAACTTTCCGATATCCGTCAGTTCATGTTGGATACCATCGCTTCGGGCATCGTTGACAAGACGGAAATCGAAACAGAACTCGCAGCCTACATCGAGGCGGACAGCAGGTTTGCTTTCTGCACCGAAGATGGTTTGGAAAAACTTATTGTCGGCAAATTCGATTGCTTGTACGAAATCAAGTTCGATATCGACGTCGACGGCAACTACGTCATCACCTCGACGGCGTTTAAGGATTCGTCTTACTACAAATCGGGCAGTGCATACTTTGCATCGACAACCAACACGCTTACTGCCGATTACATTTCGATGATTCCTGTCATCAACAAGCTTAAAGAACTTGGCAACGACGTGGCCGAACTTATCAAATCGGGCAACACCGACAGCAGAGTGATAGCATCCGAAATCGCTGCAAAATACACGGGAAGCACGTCCGAAGGCAACACCGTTACGGTTGAAGGAATAAAATACACCGTCGGCATCGTGTCGGTTGAAGGCTTCAACATCACCTTCACTTTGGAAGCATCCGAAATAGCAAGCGCAGGCGGATACAATCGTCTCACTCAAACCGTTACGGTTGAATAGGAGGTAAACGTATGAATTTAAGTAAAAAAGAAAAAATCCTCATCATGTTGCTTGTAGTGGTCATGGTGGGCGGCGGCTTCTATATGTATATTTACTCTCCGAAGAGCAGCGAGCTTGAAGTTAACAAAGATTTTTACACCACTGCCGAAAAAGATTTGAAGGAAGCCGAAAGCACCTACAATCTGGTTACCGGCGTAGGCGGTATCAACGACATCAACAAACAGATTACCGAGCAGGAAAAAATCCGCGACAGCTATCTTACCGACAGCAGTGCGTCCGACGGCAAAAACCTGTTCTGGACCGAAACCGATTATCCGACAAACTATCGCACGCTCGACTATTTGCGCAGCACCTATTTGCCGGAACTGGGCATCAGCAACGTTGAAGAAAGCAACGTATCCATCACCGTTTTCCAAGATTCGCAAACGGGCGTAACCAAATACGCCACTTACACCGTTTCCGGTTACGTTTGCTACAACGGTATGAGCCGCCTAGAAGAGTTTGTCGACGCAATCGATTCGGAGATGAGCCTCACCTTGCTCAGCCTTACCGTATCTGTAGTCGAAGGCGACGAAGTTGCCCTCACCGGTTCGTTGACTCTCAGGGTTGAAATCGCAACTCGCTCGTAAGAAGCTTGCGACATTATTAGGTATTATAATATTATATAAGTACATTATAGGATAAATTATGGGTTGGTTATATATAGTGCTGTCCGCGATGTTCGGATTGGTTATAGGCAGCTTTTTGAACGTTGTCATTTACCGATTGCCGACAAAGGGGAAGTTCTTTGAAAAATCGAGGTCGTATTGCCCGAAATGCGGCACGGAACTCAAGTGGTACCACAATATACCTGTTTTGAGTTATGTGTTTTTGGGCGGGAAATGCGCCTTTTGCAAACAAAAAATCAGCCCCCGTTATCCGATAGTCGAGCTGCTTAACGCAGGGCTGTGGGTGGCAAACTACTTCGTTTTCGGTTTTGGCTGGAACATGCTGATTTGGGACGTAGCGGTTTCTGCGCTCATTGCTATGGCGTTTGTCGACGTCGACACAAAGGAAATCCTTTACACCTTTATGATAACCGTTGCGCTGTGCGGCGTGGCAAGCTTTTTTGTGCCGCAGGAAGTGCCCGTGTTGTGGTGGGAGCGACTTATAGGCATGGCGGCGGTCAGCGTTCCGCTTTTGATCCTTGCTCTCGTTACGGGCGGCATTGGCGGCGGCGACATAATGCTTTACGTTGCCATAGGTTTGCTTTTGGGGTGGAAACTCACGTTGGTGTCGGTGCTGTTCGCCATTGTCATCGGCGGAGCGGGAGCAGTTGTGTTGCTTGCAACCAAAAAGGCCAAAAAGGGCAGTGAGATGCCTTTTGGCCCGTACATAGCAATAGGCGTCGTGCTGGCAGGTTATTTCGGCAACGACGTTATGGCGTGGTATCTGTCGGCCATGGGGCTGTAGGAGCGGCGCAATAAATTTATTATTTGATAATCGGGAAAACGGCACGACCGTTTCCTATCGGGAGGCTTAGATGGCAAGAAATCAATCAATCAACGAAATTTTGCTTCAAAAGAATTTTGTAACACAAGCGCAGTTGGACGATGCCGTTCGTTGGCAGCGCACGCACCCTAACGAGAAGATAGCGGACATTTTGATGTCTCGCGGCATCATTGACGAATATCAGGTTCTCCGCAGCTATGCCGAAGCTCTCGGCCTGAGGTTTTTGGAGAACGAAATAGTCGTTTTGCGCCCTGAAATTTTGAAAACCATACCTGAACAGGTTGTCAAAAAGCACGGCGTCATGCCTATGGAAATCCGCGGCAACAAAATCATCATTGCCGTGTCCGATCCGCACGATATGGCCGCAACCGAAGACATCAAGATGGTTTCCAAAAAGGATGTCGAAATTGTTCTTTGCACCAAAAAGAACATCGAAGCCGCAATCGATAAGTATTATACCAACGCAGGCAGCTTCTTTATTTCCGACGACGCCGCACAAAAGACCATCCAAACCGTTTCTTCCGAAACGCAAAAGAAGATGTCCGAAATCGAAAGCCGCGTCGACAACACCCCTGTCGTTAAGCTTATCAACAGCTTGGTGCAGCAGGCGTATGCACGTCAGGCATCCGATATTCACATCGAGCCGTTTGCCGAGCAGGTTTTGGTTCGTATGCGTATCGACGGCGACCTTGTTGAAGTTATGCGTATGGGCATCGAAAGCCACAGCGCAATCGTGTCCCGTGTAAAGATTTTGTCGGGCATCAACATCGCCGAAAAGCGTATTCCTCAGGACGGCCGTTTCGACTATGACGTTGACGGCGTCAAAGTTGATATGCGTGTCAGCACGCTCCCGACCGTTTACGGCGAAAAGGTCAACATGCGTCTTTTGGCAACCGGCGAAGCTAAGTCCATCAAACTTGACGAACTTGGCATGAAACCAGCACTTTTGAAGGAATTTGAAAAACAAATTCACGCACCAAACGGCATCATTTTGGTTACGGGCCCGACGGGTAGCGGTAAATCCACCACCTTGTATGCGGTTTTGTCCGAACTCAACCAGCCGAACGTTAACATCACCACCGTCGAAGACCCTGTCGAAAAGCAGATTTTCGGCATAAACCAGGTTCAGACCAACCAAAAAGCGGGCCTTACGTTCGCGGCAGGCCTCCGCAGTATTCTCCGTCAGGACCCGGATATCGTCATGATCGGTGAAATCCGTGACGAAGAAACGGGCACCATCGCTATTCGTGCGGCAATCACGGGCCACTTGGTTTTGTCCACGTTGCACACCAACGACAGCGTTGCTTCCATCGTCCGTCTTATCGATATCGGCATTCCTAACTACCTTGTTGCTTCTGCGGTAAACTGCGTTATCGCCCAAAGGCTTGTGCGCAAACTGTGCCCTGATTGCAAGGTCAGAAGGGAAATCACCCCGTCCGAAGCCGCCGCACTTCCGCGCGACGACATCAAATACGTCTACGATGCAAAGGGTTGCCCTCGTTGCGGCAACACCGGCTTTAAAGGCCGTACCGCTATTTACGAATTGGTCGAACTTACCCCTGAAATCCGTCAGATGGTCACCAAAAACGCCACCACTGAGGAACTTAGGGACTACGCCCACAAAAAAGGCTTCACCTTCCTCGCCGACAGCTGCGCCGAGTACATCGCCGAAGGCGTCACCAGCATGTCCGAGTTCTATCGTCTTATTTTCAGCATCTAAGCAAAAACAAAAACGCCCTTCGGGGCGTTTTTTGAGTAAGGCCGCCCGAAAAGCGGTTTTGTCATTCTGAAACGTGCAATAGGGGTTCGCCCCGTGAAGAATC
>CAZBVO010000007.1:0-69624 GCA_964495385.1 uncultured Faecalibacterium sp. | reverse complement strand
AATGGTAGCGGCGGTCAGATTCGAACCAACGACCTGCCGGGTATGAACCGGCCGCTATAACCAACTAAGCTACGCCGCCACGATTGGTTGCGGGGATGGGATTTGAACCACATGACCTCCGGGTTATGAGCCCGACGAGCTACCGAACTGCTCTACCCCGCGACAACATAATATTAAATGCTACATTAGTTTACCTTATGAATATGGTTTTGTCAAACGATTTTGGGCTTATTTTCAAATTTTTTTGGGCTTTAGTTAAAATTGATTGGCCCAAGCGGCCCTTTTTTGCCGACACGTCCTTAAAAATATTATGCATTATTTTATGCAATTTTGCATAAAACACTTGCCGTTTCGGTTGTTTTGGTATATTATATATTACACAAACAAACAGAGGGCTTATGGAAAAGAAACAAAACTACACCTATCTTGTATTGCTTATGGCCGTTGCCGTCATTTGGGGATTCGGATTTTTGTCCACATCCTGGGCGTTGGCCGAGGGCTTTACCGTGATTATGTTCAATATCCTCCGATTTGGAGTTTCGGCAGTGATATTGGGTGTGGTTTTTTGTAAGCAAATTGCAAAACTGGCACTTAAGCAAGTCGGATACGGTGCATTAACCGCTGTTTTTTTGGTTGCAGGATTCTGGCTTCAAACAACCGCACTGGGCAAAAACGACGTCTCGACGGCAAACGTTTCGCTGCTGACGGCAGCAAACGTGGTTATGGTTCCGTTTTTGACTTGGCTTATAAGGCGAGTTCGTCCGCACCTAAACGCTTTTGTTGCGGCCGCCATGGCGTTTTTGTCGGTGCTGTGCATCAACCTGAACGGCGAGTTCGGGAAGTTTACGTCGGCCGATTTGCTGGCTTTGGCCAGTGCCGCCTGCTTTGCGCTTCATTACGTAGTGCTTGACATAACCTCAAAAAAAGTCGACAAAGGTGCGCTCGCCTTTTTACAAATGGCCTTTGCTTCGGCCGGATTTGCCGTTGTCGGCCTGATTTTCAAGCCGAGCGAATTCACTTTAAGCAACGTTTCGGCCGTAGGCTGGGGATGGATTGCGGAAGTCATTTTGTTGGGAACCGTGTTTGCTTACATTGTGCAAACCTTTGCGCAAGGACACGTCAGCCCGTCGTATGCAAGCGTGATGCTGTCGGCGGAAGGTATTTTCGGAAGCATTTTCAGTGCGATTTTCTCGATGACCGAATTTAGCTGGTGGATAGTCGGAGGAACCGTATTTATGGCCGCCGCCGTTGTTTTGACGGAAGGTTTGCCGACAAAAAAGAAATCAGACGACAAAAAACAAACGGAATAAAAAATAAATATCAATCAAAAAACAGCCCGTCGGGCTGTTTTTTAAACGTTGAATCTGAACAGTACTACGTCGTTATCCTGCATAACGTAATCTTTGCCTTCGCTTCTGACCTTTCCTGCCGCTTTTGCCGCATTGAAACTGCCGTATTCCAAAAGGGTGTTGCAATCCACGATTTCGGCGCGGATGAAGCCTTTTTCGAAATCGCTGTGGATTTTGCCTGCCGCCTGCGGAGCCTTGGTACCTCTTTCGATGGTCCAGGCACGGGTTTCTTTTTCGCCGGCGGTAAGATAACTGATAAGCCCCAACAATTCGTAACTGGCGGCAACGAGTTTATCCAAACCGCTTTCCGTGATGCCCAACTCTTCCAAAAACGCCGCTTTTTCGTCCGGCTCCAAGGAGGCAAGCTCCTCTTCGAGTTTAGCACACACGACGATAACTTCACTGCCTTCGGTTTTTGCGTATTCACGCACCCTTAAAACGTAATCGTTTTCGTCGGCACCGACGTCGTCTTCGCCGATGTTGGCAGCGTATATAACTTTTTTGGCGGTCAAAAGGAAGTAGCCGTCCACCACAAGTTTTTCATCGTCGGTCATAGGGAACGTGCGAACTGGTTTGCCACTCTCTAAGTGAGCATACAGCTTTTCCATAAATTCCGCTTCTTCCAACAGCTTTTTGTCGCCGCCTTTTGCCATGTTTTTGGTTTTTGCGATACGGCGTTCCAACGCTTCCATATCCGAAAAAATAAGCTCGAGGTTTATGGTTTCGATATCCCTGACCGGATCGACGCTTCCGTCAACGTGCGTGATGTTTTCGTCATCGAAACATCTTACGACGTGAACGATGGCGTCCACCTCGCGAATGTGCGACAAAAATTTGTTGCCCAAGCCTTCGCCCCTGCTTGCGCCCTTAACCAGGCCTGCTATGTCGACAAATTCCAACGTCGTCGGGGTAATTTTTTTGCTGTCGTAAAGAGCAGCAAGCTTGTTGAGCCTCTCATCGGGCACCGCCACTACGCCTACGTTAGGTTCTATCGTGCAGAAAGGATAGTTTGCGCTCATCGCTCCTGCGTTGGTTATTGCGTTGAAAAGTGTGCTTTTGCCTACGTTTGGCAAACCTACTACGCCTAATTTCATATTGCCTCCGTACCGAGAAGGTATATCCTTCCCCTTAAAATCATAATAATTATATAATAACAATTTGTTTTTGTAAACAAAAAAGGAAAGTATGGAGGAAATATTAAAAAGTATTTTTCTCGGCATTCTGCAAGGTTTGACCGAGTTTTTGCCGGTATCGTCAAGCGGTCATTTGGTGTTGGCGGAAAAGTTGGGAATAAGCGAGCCGGATATGCTTTTCAACGTAACCGTGCACGTCGGAACGCTTTTGGCCGTCGGGGTTGTTTACCGCAAAAAACTGTGGGAACTTTTGGTGCATCCGCTAAAAAACAAGCTTTGGCTTTACGTCGTCGCCTCCCTGCCGACGGCGGCGCTCGGGCTGGTTTTTAAAAAGTGTTTTTCGGAGGTGTTACTCGGAAAATATCTGCCGTTGGGTTTTATGATTTCGGCTGTCGTTTTGACAGCAGGCGATTTGCTTAAAAACAACCGAAACAAGGGTTTAAACTGCAAAAACGCATTTTTAATCGGCGTTTCGCAAGGATTGGCCGTTTTCCCCGGCATCAGCAGAAGCGGCTCGACGATAAGTGCCGGAATGGCTTTGGGACTGGACAAAACCACCGCCGCCGACTTTAGTTTTATTCTTAGCTTTCCCGTGATTTTGGGCAGTGGCGCATTGGAATTTATAGATGCGGTATCATCCGGAAAAACAGTTGATTTTATGTCGCTGTCCTGCGGAGCGGCGGCCGCGTTCGTTGCCGGATTAGTGTCGCTCAAATTTATGTTGGACTTTGTGAAAAAGCACGATTTTAAGCCTTTTATCGGCTATTTGGTGCTTCTTTCGGCAGTCAGTTTTTTGATTTTGTAGACGTTTGTTTTTCTCACATTGTGAGAAACACCGCAAAAGACCTTGCCTTATCGGCCGATTTGTGTTAAAATGTGTCTATCAAATCGAGGTGTACTTATGAATTACAAACAAATCATTTCCGAACTTATCGACATCGAAGGCGTCAGCCACGCCGAAATAGAAGCTTTGATCACTCCGCCGAAAGACAGCAAAATGGGCGATTTTTGCCTGCCTTGCTTCCGTTTTTCGAAAGCTTTGCGCAAATCTCCCGTCGTAATTGCCGAGGAGCTTGCCGCATCCGTCAATCTGCCGGAGTGCTTTAAGTCGGTCGAAGCGGTTCAGGGATACTTGAATTTTACTCTTGACAAACAGGCATACAACAAAAAAATCGTCGAAAAAGCAGTTGCCGAAGGTTTATCCTACGGTAATTCGGACATCGGCGGAAACCAAAACGTTTGCATAGACTACAGCAGCGTAAACGTAGCAAAACCGTTGCATATCGGACATCTTTCCTCCACCGCAATCGGTGCCGCGCTTTACCGCATTTACAAAAAGCTCGGCTACAACGCCGTCGGCATAAACCACCTTGGCGATTGGGGAACGCAGTTCGGCAAACTTATCGTTGCTTACAAACTTTGGGGCGACGATAAAGACATCGAAGAACGCGGCGTAACCGCACTTGTCGAAATTTACGTCCGCTTCCACAAGGAAGCCGAAGAAAAACCGGAAATGGAAGACGAAGCAAGGGCTTGGTTTAAAAAAATCGAGGACTTCGATCCGGAAGCCACTCGCCTGTTTTTATGGTTTAAGGAAATCACCTTAAAAGAAGTCGAGCGCATTTATGAACGACTGGGAATAACGTTCGACTACTTCACCGGCGAAAGTTTTTACAACGACAAAATGCAACCGGTTTTAGACCGTCTGACCGAAAAAGGTTTGTTGGTCGAGTCGGACGGGGCAAAAGTGGTGGATTTGTCCGATTACAACATGCCGCCGTGCCTGTTGGTCAGATCGGACGGAGCGACGCTTTACGCCACCCGTGACCTTGCCGCCGCCTACTATCGCAAACAAACTTTCGACTTTGACAAATGCCTCTACGTCGTGGCATACCAGCAAAACCTTCACTTCAAACAATGGTTTAAGGTTGTCGAGCTTGCCGGCGAAAGTTGGGCAAAGGACTTGGTTCACGTCAATTTCGGCATGGTAAGCATGCCTGACGGCGCAATAAAAACAAGGGCCGGAAACTACATCCTTTTGGAAGACGTTTTGAACAAAGCCGTCGAAAAGGCTTTGCAAATCATAACCGAAAAATCGCCTGACCTCGAAAACAAAGAAGAAGTTGCCGAACAAGTCGGCGTGGGCGCAGTCATTTTCAGCGTGCTTTACAACGGCCGCATAAAGGACATCGTGTTCAGTTACGACCGCGTGTTGAACTTCGACGGCGAAACGGGCCCGTACGTTCAATACACGCACGCACGTTGCAACAGCGTTTTGAAAAAAGCAGGCACCTACAACGGCGGCGAAATCGACTTTTCGGGCATATCCGACGAAGAAAGCTCGGAAGTGGTTAAGCTTATCGCTTCCTACCCTGATGCCGTAAAAGCCGCGGCCGAAAAATACGAACCGTGCTTTATCGCCCGTCATCTCGTATCTCTTGCGCAAGCTTTCAACCGCTTCTATCTCGCGAACCGCATTGCCGACGCACCGGAAGCAATCAAAAACGCACGCATCCTTTTGACCACTGCCGTCAAAAACGTAATCGCCGGCGGACTGGGCCTTTTGGGCATTGCCGCTCCGGAGAAGATGTAGGAGGATTTATGAGCAATATCTTAAACTTGATGCACGACATCGAAAAATCGCCAACCGCGTATCACGTTGTTGAAACGGTCAAAAACAAGCTTTTAAGTGCCGATTTTGTCGAGTTGAAGGAATCGGAAAGCTGGCACCTTGAAAAAGGCGGCAAATATTTTACGGTACGGGACGGTTCGGCGGTGATTGCTTTTGTTGCAGGCGAAGGCGACGGTTTTAATATTGTTGCGGCACACACCGACAGCCCTTGTTTAAAAATAAAACAAAACCCCGAAATCACCACGGCAGGCGTGACCAAACTTAACGTCGACAAATACGGCGGAGGCCTTTGGTACAGCTGGTTTGACAGACCTCTGACCATTGCCGGCAGATATATTGAAAACAACAACGGCGTTTTGGAATCCAAACTGTATGAGAGCGACAAAAAAGTCGTCATCCCGAGCCTTGCAATTCATTTTAACCGTGAGGCAAACAGCGCCTTTGCGGTAAATCCGCAAACCGATTTGATGCCTATAGTCGGTTTGGGCGAAGGGGTAAAAGTCGTCAAAGAGGAATGGTTCGACTCGGACGTTATGCTCGTTTCGGGCGAAAAGCCGTATTTCGCAGGCCTAAACGACGAATTTGTCGTTTCGCCTCGCCTCGACGACCTTGCTTGCGCCTTTGCCGCAGTCGAAGGCCTTGTTTCCAGCAAGAAAACAGGACTTTCGATATGCTATTTGGCCGACAACGAAGAAGTCGGCTCCTCAACCAAACAGGGTGCCGGCAGCACGTTTTTGTCCGACGTATTGCATCGCACGGCAAAAAGCTTAAACTTGGACGTAGACGCCCTTTTAGCCTCGTCGTTTATGGTTTCGGCCGACAATGCTCACGCCATCCACCCGAATCATCCCGAAAAATCCGATCCGACCAACAAAGTGGTGCTTGGCGGCGGCGTGGTTGTAAAACATCACGCCAACCAAAACTACACCACCGATGCGTTTTCGTCGGCAGTTTTGAAACAAATTGCGGCCTCTGCGGGGCTGAAAATACAGGATTTCTTTATGCGGGCGGATATGCCTTGCGGTTCTACCCTCGGTGCAATTTCCTCCCGACAGATTTCCGTCAGAAGCGTGGATATCGGCATAGCACAGCTTGCAATGCACAGCTCGGTCGAAACGATTGCCGCCTCCGATTACGAGGACGCAGTGAAACTTATGACCGCTTTTTACGATGCAAAAATCAGCATGCCCGACTCGAACACGGTTATCGTAAAATAACCGATTTTTGCCTCAAAAAAACCGTTAAATGCTGCGACGCAACCAAAAGTTGCCTAAATTTGGCCGTTATGGAAGCCAAAATAGGTGGCCGCAACCAAAAAACCCGGTGTATAATTTAAGCATCAAAACACACGGAGAACACATTTATGACGTTAGAAATTGCAAACAGATTGGTTGAACTCAGAAAACAGCACGGTTTGTCGCAGGAGGAATTGGCCGACAAGCTCGGCGTAAGCAGACAGGCCGTTTCGAAATGGGAAAGAGTCGAATCCTCGCCGGATACCGACAACCTTATTGCCCTGGCAAAACTTTACGGAATGTCACTTGACGATCTTTTAAACTATAATCCGTCTCAAAAAGTAACCGCAGACGACGATGCCCAAAGCAATACGGACGGCAAAATCGATTCGGACGACGAAAACGGCGCGAATTTTGACGAAAACGGTTCTTCCGACGACGAATACAGAATTCACATCAGCGACGGAGACGGAGGCGAAGTGCGCATCGGGCGAGGCGGCATACATATAAGCGACGGCGACGACGTGGTTCATATCGGCCTTGACGGAATTAAAATAGCATCGCAAGAAAGAGACCGTATTTTCGACTCGAAACACAAAAAACCTCGCACGGCGGTTTCGATTTTCAGCGCCTGTGCGGCGGCATTGATTGTGGCAGGTTATCTCGTTTTCGGAGCCGTAGGTGGCTATTGGCACCCGGGCTGGTTGATTTTCTTCCTCGTTCCGACGTTTACCGCAAAAGACGCGGACGAACTTATAAACAGCTTCCCTGCACTTATTATAGGCGGCTATCTTGCCCTCGGAATTTTCCTTTCGGCTTGGCACCCGGGCTGGGTTTTGTTTGCGGCAATTCCTATTTATTACATTGTAGTAAACCGAATCAAATCGGCAATCAGGATGTCAAAAGTCAAAATCGATATGTCGGCAACCAGCGCCGATAACGATACGATAACGTTTGACGTAGCCGACATCAAGGATTCGAATGACTAAGCAAAAAACAAGTTTTATCATCAAAAAGCGTGCGATAATCGCACGCTTTTGTTGTTTACTCAAACAAATTTACAATTTCCTTTCCGAGTGAGGCGGCATACGAAAAAGCTTGTTTCGCCCCACTAGACGGCGCAAGTTCGTCCACGTAGGCAATCACGCAAACACAATCGGAAATCATACGGCGGTTGCTTTCGGTTATACGGCGTTTGAAGTGCTGTTCTTCAACGTCGAACAACTGAGTGGAAACGTCCGAATAAGGATTGCGTTCACCGCTAAGATAGTTTTTTAAACCGGTCAGCACCACGACTATTTCGATGTCCTGTTCTGCCCTGATTTCACGAAGCACTTTAAGGGCAAGCTCGTCAAACTCGCCGTGAGTACCGACGTAAAAACGTTTGCGTCCGAGCGCAATTTGCTCGCGGATACACTTCTTCAGCTTTGCGGCCACGTCTTTAAGCACCAATCTGTGCCCGATAAAACATACTTTGTCCATATATCCCTCCTAATTCCGCATTATAGCACAAAATGAGCGATATATCTCTCATATCGAGCAAATAAATTTGTTAAAATTAAAGCGATATATCTCTTATCGAGGCGATAATCGTGAAATTGGAACAGGCAATAACGCAAAGAATACTGAATCTCTGCGCACAACGCAACATTTCTCCGAACAAGCTTGCCACTATGGCAGGCCTGCCCTCGTCAACCGTAAGATGTATTTTTTACGGGAAAAGCAAAAATCCCGGCACCAGAACCATACTCGACATATGTCAAGCACTAAACATAACTCTTGCCGACTTTTTTGACGATCCGCTGTTCACTTCGCCCGATTTGGAAGGCAACTACTGACAATCCGCCCTTTGGCGGATTTTTTTGTGGGCAAAAAACCGGTCGGGTGCCGACGGCGAATTGCGGTTGCCGTTTTATTAAGAGCAGAATTGCCCTGTTTTGCGCTTTTACGGGACTTTGTGTAGGGATATATTTGCCCTCAAAACACCTCTCTCGGCGGCGATTTGGCGCTTAAACCGTAAAAATTTTCAATTTTTAACCAAAAAGTTGGATAAATCGCTTTTATATTATATATTGTTTATGTTATAATATTATATTATATAAGGAGATTTTTGCCTTGTGAAGAAAATGATTTTGCAAAACGAGGTTGTGGCCATCTTAAAAAGCGATTGCTTTTTACAAAACAACACCGATTTTGCATCTTCGAACAACGTTTTCTTTTCGGGCAACGTCGACGACGGCACCAGGTCGGTGCTTATCGTGGCCGACGGCGAAACGGCAAACGTCGTTTATTGCGAAAGGACCGCAAAATTTTATAAAAAGCGACTTTCGAGCGACGGCGGCTTAAAACTTTAATTCAGACAATATTATCGGAGGCAAATCATGGTAGAAAGAGTAGAATCCAACTATGACGAAAGTGCGATTCAGGTGCTTGAAGGCTTGGAGCCTGTCAGAAAACGTCCGGGCATGTACATCGGCAGCACCGACGAAAGAGGCTTGCATCATCTCGTTTACGAAGTGGTCGACAACGCTATCGACGAAGCTTCGGCGGGATACTGCGACTATATCCGCATCACGCTTCAGCGCGACGGAAGCTGTATGGTCGAAGACAACGGCCGCGGTATACCTACCGGCATCATCGAAAAGGAAGGCAAATCGGCGGTTGAAGTCGTTTTGACCAAACTGCATGCCGGCGGCAAATTCGGCGGCGGCGGCTACAAAATTTCGGGCGGTCTGCACGGCGTAGGCGTGTCTTGCGTAAACGCACTGAGCGAATGGCTGGAAGCCACCGTTTACCAAAACGGCAAAATATACAAACAGATTTTCAATCGCGGCGTAGCGCAGGCTCCGCTTAAGGAAATCGGCGAATCGGGCGGCAGAACGGGCACCACCATAACCTTCTACCCTGACGACGAGATTTTTGAAACGTTGAATTTCAACTACGACACACTCAAAGTCAGAGTGAGGGAGCTTGCCTACCTCAACCGCGGCATCACCATCGAATTTAACGATTTGAGGCCGGATGAACCGAGATACGAAAAATTCCATTACGAGGGCGGCATCGTTCAGTTTGTCAGCACCCTCAATCAAGGCAAGGAAACCGTATTCCCGGAAGTCATTTACATCGACGACACCTACGAAAACGGCGAAATCGAAATTGCTTTGCAATACAACGACAGCTACACCGACACGGTGTATGCTTTCGCAAACAACATAAACACCGTCGAAGGCGGCACTCACCTCGAAGGTTTTAAGGCCAGCCTTACAAAAATCATCAACGACTACGCCAAAAAGGCCAACATCATCAAAGGCGACGAAAAGTTGTCCAGCGAAGACGTTCGCGAAGGCTTGACGGCCGTTCTGTCGGTCAAATTGACCAATCCTCAATTTGAAGGACAAACCAAAACCAAACTGGGCAACAGCGAAATGCGAAGCGTGGTTTCCAAAGCCGTCACCGAACACTTGGGCAGCTATTTGGAGGAACACCCTAAAGAGGCCAAAGATCTTATCATGAAAAGCGTTTTGGCCGCCAAAGCACGCGAAGCCGCAAGAAGCGCAAGGGATCTTGCTCGCCGCAAATCGGCCTTGGAAAGCACCACCCTTCCGGGCAAACTGGCCGACTGCACCGACAAAGATCCGTCTCTTTGCGAAATTTACATGGTTGAGGGCGACTCGGCAGGCGGCACCGCAAAAACGGGCCGTGACCGCCGTTTCCAGGCTATTTTGCCGCTTCGAGGCAAAATCCTCAACGTCGAAAAAGCCAGACTCCACCGAGTTTTGGAAAACGAAGAAATAAAATCGATGATCACCGCTTTCGGATGCGGCATCAATCAGGATTACAACGAAGAAAAGCTTCGCTACAATCGCATCATCTGCATGACGGATGCCGACGTTGACGGAAGCCACATCAGAATTTTGCTTTTGACCTTCTTCTTCCGCTTTATGCGACCGCTTATCGAAAACGGACACGTCTATATCGCACAGCCGCCGCTTTACAAAGTCCAAAGGCAAAAAACCGTAAAATATTGCTACAGCGACGAAGAACTCAGGCAAACGCTTGCGGAAATGGGCGGAAAAGGCACCGAAGTTCAACGTTACAAAGGTCTTGGCGAAATGGATGCGGAGCAGCTTTGGGACACTACAATGAATCCTCAAACTCGCATTTTGCTGAAAGTTACAATGGAAGACGCCGTTTCGGCCGACCAAACTTTCAGTCTGCTTATGGGCGAACAGCCTGAATTGAGACGCAAGTTTATCGAAGAAAACGCAACTCTCGTTGCCGACCTTGACATTTAACGGAGGGACAACATGGCAGATAAAATCGTACACAAAGATTTCGTCGAGCATCTTGCTCAGTCGAAAATCGTCAAAGTTGAAGTAGAATCCGAAATCAAAAAGAGCTTTATCGCTTACGCAATGGCGGTAAACGTTTCCCGTGCAATCCCTGACGTGAGAGACGGCCTTAAGCCTGTTCATCGCCGCATTTTGTACAGCATGAACGAACTTAACCTCACCTGCGACCGTCCGTACAGAAAGTGCGCACTCATCGTAGGCGACGTGCTCGGTAAATATCACCCGCACGGCGACTCGTCCGTTTACGACGCACTCGTCCGTTTGGCACAAGACTTTTCAATTCGTTGTCCGCTTATCGACGGACACGGCAACTTCGGCAGCGTCGACGGAGATCCGGCGGCAGCATACCGCTACACCGAAGCCAGACTGTCCAAAATAGCCAACGAAATGATAAGGGACATCGACAAAAAAACCGTCGATTTTTGTCCTAACTTCGACGACACGCGCGAACAGCCGACCGTTCTTCCTGCACGCTATCCTAACCTTCTCGTAAACGGCAGCGACGGCATCGCGGTGGGTATGGCAACCAGCATCCCTCCTCACAACCTCGGCGAAGTCATCGACGCAACCGTGGCACTCATCGACAATCCGGACCTCGAGGTGGAGGACCTTATGGAATTCATTCCGGGCCCTGACTTCCCTACGGGAGCCGTAATCCTCGGCCGAGCCGCCATCAGACAGGCTTATAAGACCGGCAGAGGCGGTTGTGTTATCCGTGCCAAGTGCGACATCGAAGAAAAAGAAAACGGCCGAGAAAGCCTCATTTTTACGGAAATTCCGTATCAGGTCAACAAGGCTCGACTTATCGAAAACATAGCCGACCAGGTCAAAGACAAGCGCCTTGAAGGCATCAGCGACATCAAAGAGGAATCTGACCGCCACGGTATGCGCATCGTTATCGACATCAAAAAAGATGCCAACGCGCAAGTGGTTTTGAACAACCTTTACAAGCAAACTCAGTTGCAAATCAACTACTCGATGATTATGCTTGCGCTGGTTGACGGAACGCCGAGAATTTTGAATCTTAAAGAAATTCTGAAGGCCTACATCGCTCACCAGGAAGACGTTGTTGTGCGTCGCACCCGTTTCGACCTCGAAAGAGCGCAAGAAAGGGCGCATATTTTGCAAGGTCTCGCAATCGCTCAGGCCAACATCGACGAAGTTATCGCCATCATAAAAACCGCTTCCGACCGTGTTGACGCTCAGGCAAAACTTATCGAAAGATTTTTGCTCAGCGAAGCGCAGGCAAATGCGATTTTGGAAATGCGCGTTTACCGTTTGACCGCCCTCGAAGTTGACAAAATCACTTCGGAAATGGCCGAAAAAGAACGTGAAATAGCAAACTACAAAGATATAATCGCAAACATCGACCGCGTAAACGACATCATAAAAACCGAAATGTTGGAAATTAAGGAGCGTTACAACACCCCGAGACTCAGCGAAATCAGCTACGATTACAGCGAAATCAACATCGAAGACCTCATCGAAAAAGAAGATATCGTAGTCACTCTCACCCACGGAGGCTACATCAAACGTATGCCTGTGGCGGAATATCAAAGCCAACACAGAGGCGGCATGGGCGTTACGGCGCACAAAACCAAAGAGGACGACTTTGTGGAAACCATGTTCACCACTTCCACTCACGACGATTTGATGTTCTTCACCAATTTGGGCAAGGTTTATCGCCTCAAAGGCTACGAAGTGCCTGAAGCGCAGCGCATGGGAAGAGGACGCGCGGTGGTCAACCTGCTGCAACTCGAACAAGGCGAAAAAGTCACCACTTTGTTGCCTATCGTCAAGGACGAAGTCAACGACGAATGCTTCCTTATGCTTGCAACTCGCAACGGTCTTATCAAAAAAACCAGCCTCACCGAGTTTGTCAACATCCGCCGCACCGGCAAAAAGGCAATCAAGCTGGTTGACGACGACGAACTTATCGCCGCAATCGTCACCAAGGGCAACGACGAACTTATCATGGCTTCCCGTGAAGGCAAGTGCATAAGATTTGCCGAAAAGGACGTTCGCCCTATGGGACGCGACGCACAAGGCGTAAAATCCATCAAACTGAACGATGGCGACTACGTTGTGGATATGGCACTCGTTGCCGACGGAATGGAAGTTTTGACCGTTTCGGCCGGCGGATACGGAAAACGCACCTCCCCTGACGAATACAGATGTCAAGGACGTGCGGGTAAAGGTATCAAAGCAGGTGTGTTCAACGAAAAAACAGGCAAACTCGTCGGCCTTAAAATGATTGATCCGGCACACGACATTATGATGATAACCGACAGCGGCACCATAGTCAGAGTGCATGCAGAGGAAATCAGTTGCATCGGCCGCGACACGCAAGGCGTAAGAGTTATGCGCATAAAGGGCGCAGGCGAAATCGTGTCTATCGTAACCACTCCGCACGAAGACGACGAACCTGAATCGGACGTCGAACAAAATGCCGAAGCGGCTGTCGAAAACACCGAATCAGGAGCACCGCTTGAAGAAGCAATAGCTTCCGAAACGGTAACCGAATTCCCTGCAGAATAACAAAAAACATACTTAAACATAAAAAAGCGTGCGATTAACGCACGCTTTTGTTTTTTGTTACGAATTCATTATAATTCCGAAATACTTGTCGATGTTGTCAAAAAACTTGTTGACGGTGACGATATCTTCGTCGTTGGCATACAGAGCAACGGTGAAAGTTATTTCGTTTTTGTAGGTGGTCAGGGCCAGCTGAATGTACGGAGCTTTTTTTATGGAACCCGTTATAAAGGTGTCCAAGGTTTCGAGCTGACCGAATTTTAAGGCTTTTTCATCCATTATGCCGATGTTTGAAATTGCCACGAGCGGATTGTTGAATGCCGCGGCAACAACCTTTTTGGCGATAGGATGCGGCAGAATCCAATATCCGAACCTAAGTTGCGGAAGTCCTCCGAGCCCCGGATAATCCCCTTTTGCCGCCGCCATGTTTTGATTGACCTGCGCAATGGTGCTGAAAATGCTTTCGTTTTTGTAGTTATCGACCGGGCAAATGATTTTCGTTACGAAGTTGGTGAGCCCTTCGGTGCGGCCGTCAGGCATATAGCGTCTCAAATCGAGGATGCAATCTACGTCCAAAGGCACCTGGTCGAGCGGAATCAGGTCGGCCAGCGAACGGCTGTACACGGCCAAAATGATGTCGTTTAGCGTCATTTTGTTGCGTTTTCCAACCTCTTTGATTCGCGCAAAATCTTCAGCCGACAGCTTATGGCGCATTATGTGCGGCTCCAAAGCGTAGCGGTTTTTTTGACCGTACGGAAAACCTATCATCTCGTCCGGCATTTTCCCGTGAGCGAAACGGGTGTTTACCTTAAGCTTTTCGGCAAACGAAAATTGCTTGAAAAGCTGCGAAAAACTTCTGTCGCCGTTGACGTAATCGGTGATTACAAAATTTCTGTCCTCCAAAAGTTTGGTGTAGTATTTTGCCACTATGCTAAGCCATTCTTTTATGGCTTGCCCGTCAAAAGTCATGTGGTTTATGAGCATGCAGAAGGTGTCCTTGCCGTCTTTGCGGAACAGTTTAAACCTAACCTGCGGTCCTTTTTCCTCATCGATGACCTGAACCAAAAACTTTTCGACGTTTTCCCAGCTGTCGTCCCCTTCTTCGATTTCGAATATATCGTCAACCGAAAAACCTTCGATTTCTTCCCAAACGGGTTTTGTGAATCTGACTACAAACCTGCTTCTGAGGATAGGAGCCAGGTCGATTGCACGCTCGATTGCCAATTTCAAAACGTCCACGTCGAATTGACCGTCGCACTTGTTGTAGTAGTGAACCATATGATCGTTATACATAGCCATGAAACGTTGCATGTTGTCCCACAGTTGCGATTTCATTCTTTTTGCCATAAAAACCTCCTAAGGTGTTTAATGCCGATTAGGTATATAAACAGGTTATATATATCCTAACAATTATGCCGCTCTTTGTCAACCGTTTTTTATCAAAAACGCCGAAATATCGAAAAATATGTGTTTACTATACCGAATATTATATGTTATAATACTGTTATACAAACATCCGACGGAGGAAATTATGAGTTTAAACAAACATTGGTACAAAGAAATGAGCGTCTATCAGATTTGGCCTCGCAGCTTTAAAGACGGAAACGGCGACGGCATCGGCGATCTTAAAGGCGTTTTGGAAAAACTTGACTATATAAAGAGTTTGGGAGTTGACGCAATATGGTTCAGTCCGCTTTACGTCTCTCCGCAAGAAGACTACGGCTACGACATCGCAGACTACAAAAACATCGCTCCGGAATACGGCACTTTGGACGATTTTAAGGAAGTGCTTGCCGGCTGTAAACAACGTGGTTTGAAGGTTATTATGGACCTTGTGGTAAACCACACTTCTTCCGAGCATAAATGGTTTAAGGAAAGCTGCAAAGGCGGCGACGACAACCCTTACAAAGATTACTATATCTGGCGCAAAGGAAAAGGCAAAAACGGCAAAAAACCGCCAAACAACTGGACTGCCACCTTCCCTGGCCCTGCTTGGGAATACGTGCCTGAAAGAGGCGAATATTATCTGCACCTTTTCGCAAAAGGCCAACCTGACCTCAATATGGACAATCCTAAGGTTCGCGAGGAAGTTGTGGATATTCAAAAATTCTGGCTCGACATGGGCGTTGACGGTTTCAGGGAAGACGTCATCACCTTTATAAGCAAAAAGGAAGGTTTGCCGAACGGAAGCATATTTATGCCGGCGGCAAGAGGCCTCACCCGCTACATGAACGGACCGCATATTCACGAATATCTGACTCAGTTTAAAAAAGAAGGCTGGGGAAATTACGATGCAATGACGGTTGGCGAAGCACCGATGATGAACCCGAAAACCGCACTTAAATACATCACCGAAGGCCCGAATCAGGAATTGAACATGATGTTTAACTTCCAACACATGGAAGCCGATTGCTTCCTTTACAGTTGGGTTTACACCGGTTTTAAACTTAAAAAACTGAAAAGAGCCATTTCCAATTGGCAAACCAAACTTTACGGCAAGGCATGGAATGCAAACTATATGGAAAACCACGACCAACCGCGCGTCATAAGCCGCTACGGAAGCGAAAAAATGCGTGTTGAAAGCGGTAAAGCCATTGCAAATATGTTTATGTTCCTCGGCGGCACTCCGTTTATTTACCAAGGTCAGGAAATCGGCATGACAAGCATTCACTTGCCTAACCTCGAAGATTACGTCGACGTCAGCACGATAACCATGTACAAACTGTTCAGAAAATTCGGCTTCAGCCACGAATTTGTCATGCGCAGATGTATGTACAGCAGTCGTGATAACGCTCGCACGCCGGTTCAATGGTCCGCCGCTCCTAACGCAGGTTTCACCGACGGAAACGAGGCTTGGTTTAAAATCAACCCTAACTACACCGAAGTCAACGTCGAAAGTCAGGAAAACGATCCGGAAAGCTTGCTCAACTTCTATCGCTCGCTTATAAAAATCCGCAAAGAAAATCCTATCGTCATTTACGGCGACTACAAACTTCACAACAAATCGAGCAAAAAACTGTTTGTTTACGAAAGAAACCTTGACGGAAAACGTCTGCTGGTTGTAACGAATATGTCCGACCAAAAAGTAAGTTTCAAGGCCCCGAAAGGCTTTGACCTAGAAAAAGGCAGACTGCTTCTTTCGACGCATCACAAGTCCGATTGCGGCAAGCTTATGCTTGAACCGTACGAAGCAAGAACCTACATTTTTGAATAAAAAACAAAAAAACAAAAGCCGCTTTGGCGGCTTTTATTTTATGTTTCCTTGGTTTACCGTAAATATTTTTGTCTTTTCGTTTTGCACGTCTTCGTTAAATTCAGTGCATGTAAGCAGGGTTTGTGTTGCAAAAGTAGCACTTAAAAGCTGTTTTCTGCGATTTTCGTCAAGCTCAGACAAAACGTCGTCAAGCAACAAAACGGGCATTTCGCCGGTTTCTGTTTTAAACATTTCCAATTCGCCTATAAGTATCGAAAGTGCCGCCGTACGCTGTTGTCCCTGGCTTGCTATTTTGCGTGCGTCGTTGCCGTTCAGGCTTATTTTAAAATCGTCGCGATGCGCACCGGACACGGTAAATTGGTACTGCTCGTCCTTCTCGCGATTTTTTTGGTACATTTGAATTTGCGCCTCTTTAAGCTGCTCTACCGTTTCGCCGTCGACGTCGCTTTCGTAAGAAAGGGTAAGAGTTTCCTTTCCGTCGGTGAGGGCATCATGGATGGCCGCAACCGAGCAACCGAGTTCGTTTAAAAAGTTTTTGCGCATAAAAACGAGATTGGCGTTTTCGGCGGCAAGTTGCACGTCCCAAACCGAAAGCATCTCGGAAAGTGCTGGGTTGAAATTTTCGGTTTTTAGCAGTTTGTTGCGCTGTTTTAAAATGCGGTTGTATTTTTGAAGCGTTCTAAAATAATTTGCGCTTTGCTGAGAAAGGGCGATGTCTAAAAATTTTCGCCGTTCCGACGGACCTTCTTTTATAAATTTAAGTTCGTCCGGGCTGAAAAACACTACGTTCAAAACGCCGATAAGTTCGGCGGCCCGAAGCGCCGGAATGCCGTCTATTTTGATTTTTTTACCCGATTTGTCGATAAAAACTTCAATGGTGTGGCTGCGGTATTTTTTTTGCACTACCGCTTTAACGTAGGCATGCTCTTCCCCCATTTTTATAAGTTCTTTTTCATTGGTTGTGCGAGGAGACTTACCTATACCCAACAAATAAACCGCCTCAATGAGGTTGGTTTTTCCCGAGGCGTTTTGTCCTTTCAGTACGTTGAGGCCGTTTTCGAACGAAACCGATGCCGACTGATAGTTTCTGAAGTTTTTCAGTTGCAGACTTTTAAGATACATTTTGACTCCTACGCCGTTAAGTATAACACAATTTATTTAAAAAATCAATTTTAGCCCAAAGTTATCCACAATTTTATACGGATATGTTTGTTTTTTTTACAAAAATATATTATAATTAACTTATTATGATAAACAAAGACGATTTATGGAGAGATTCTCTGACAATTTTATCGGGTAGGGTTCAGGCCATCAGCTTCGAGGTTTGGATTGCAAAGCTTAAACCTGTTTGCTTTTTGAAAAACAAACTGGTTCTTTTGACCAATTCCGCTTCAAGCAAAAACACCATCGTAAAAAACTACCTCACGCAAATTACAACCGCCGTTAAGGAGGTTAATCCGGCGATCGAGGACGTCGAAATTATTTTGGACGGCCAAAAAGACGAATATTTGAAAAAACAGGAATATATCGTCAATGAGGAATGGGTTATCGAAGACAGCAAACCGGTTGTTAAGGACAACGGATTTTCCTTTAACAAAAAATACACCTTCGACAGTTTTGTCGTGGGTAAATCCAACGAGCTTGCTTTTGCTGCGGCAAAAGCGGTTGCGGATGATCCGGGCAACAAATTTAACCCGCTGTTTTTGTACGGCGGAGTAGGTCTCGGCAAAACCCACCTTATGCACGCAATAGGCAATTACATCAAGGACACCAACACCAACCTTAGGATTTTGTACATAACTGCCGACAAGTTCCGTAACGATTATATCGACGCAATCAACAAACGCACCACGTCGGCTTTTAGGGAAAAATACCGCATGGTTGACGTTATTATGATTGACGACATACAGTCGCTGTCCAACTCGCCTGCATCCCAGGAAGCGGTGTTCCATATGTTCAACGACTTGTATCAGAACGACAAACAAATCATATTGTCGTCCGATCGTCCGCCGAAAGAAATTCAGCAACTCGAGGAGCGTCTGCGCACCCGTTTCCAGCTTGGTTTGCAGGAAAAAATCGACAAACCGGACATCGAAACGAGGATTGCGATTTTAAAGCGAAAAGCATCGGGGCAAACGTTCAACCTTTCGGACGAAGTTGCCTACTTCATCGCTAAAAACGTCGAGGACAACGTAAGAGAGATGGAAGGACTTTTGAACAAAGTCATATTCTACAGTTCCCTCTCCGGCAGCCCGGTGACCACCATTGCCGCCGCTCAGGAAGCCTTAAAAGACAGCATTAAGCTTTCAAAAGACAGCATCGACGAAAACGACATAATCAACACCACTTGTCAATATTTCGGCATTTCCTATAACGACATTGTCGGAAAACGCCGCAACAAGGAATTTGTCGAACCGAGAATGATTGCAATATATCTTATAAGAGATATATTGAATATGCCGCTTCAGGCAATCGGCGAACTGTTCGGAGGACGCGATCACACCACGATTATAAACGCTCGCGACAAAATTTCGGAAGCTTTAAAATCCGACAAAAAAACAAAAATTCAGGTAAAAGACATACAAGATATGCTCTACAAAAGATAGGTGTGTGGAAAAAGTCGCACGTTGGGGATAACGGTTTAAAGTTATCAACAACGTTACCCACCTTCTAAACCACAACATTTTGTTTCAAACAGTAAGTTGCTATGCAATATATTGCGGTTTTTTAGGGTTATCAACTTATGTACCGACATTATTATAATAATTATAATCAAAGTTAATAATAACAACTATAAATAGGAGAAAAGTATGAAAGTTTTTGTAGACGGCATCGAATTGGCCGATGCGGTAAGTAAAGCCGGCAAAGCAATGCCTATTAAAAAATCGTTATCGATACTTGAAGGAATAAAACTTAAAGCCGAAGGAGAAACCCTCACCGTAACGGCAACCGATTTGGAACTTTCCATCGAAAAGAAAATCAGCGCATCGGTTAAAATCGACGGCGAAGTGGTTGTAAACGGAAAGTTTTTTATCGACTACGTCAACAAGGTGAAAGACGAAGCGATAGAACTTGACGCCACCAACGAAGATTACCTCAAAATCAACTACCCTGACGGCGAAGGTCGTGTAAACTGCATGGCGGCGGACGAATATCCTCCGTTCAAAAACGTTGACGAGCTTTTCACTTTCAACATCAGCCAAAAGGAACTTAAGGACCTTATCGGAAAGGTTATTTTCTGCGCCGCAACCGAAGACACTCGTCCTGTTTTGAAAGGCTGCTGCTTGGAACTTAAGGAGAATCTTATCACTGCGGTCGCTTCGGACGGCTACAGAATGGCACTTGCCAAAAAAGTTGTGGAATACGGCGGCGAAAGCAAAAAAGTAGTGGTCCCTGCAAGAAGCCTCGGCGAAATCGCAAAACTTTTGGACGACGTCGACGACCTCGTAAAAGTGAACATCGAGCGCAATCACCTTATGGTGCAAATCGACAACACCAAAGTGGTTACTCGCCTTATCGACAGCGAATTTATAAACTACAACAAAATTATCCCTTCCTCTTTCACAACCGAAATCACGGTTGAAAAGAAAAACCTCGAAAAGAGTTTGGACCGTTGCAGCCTCATAACCAAAGCTGACAAAAAATCGATCGTCAAACTTGACGTAAGAGAAAACGTTTTGAATATCAACGCTCAGTCGGAAGAGAGCGGCAACAACGAAAACATCGCCATAAATCTTATCGGAAAAGACCTTACAATCGGTTTCAACGCAAAATATATCATCGACAGTTTGCGTGCCGTTTCCGACAGTTTTGTGAAGATGAAATTCAACAACTCAACCGCCCCGGGCATCATCGTTCCAACCGCGGAAGAAGAGTACCTCTATCTTATACTTCCAATTCGTATTCAAGGCTAATCGATACTTTAAGTTGTCAAAACAACGCATTAAAACCTTAAATTTGAAATAAAAAAGACGGCAAGCGCCGTCTTTTTTTGTATTTTCATTTATTTTTTAGCACCCAAATTTGCTTTCAAAAAGTCTATCATTTCGTAAATACGTTGCAGGTCGTCGGCGGTGAAATAGTCGATAACGATGCGGCCTTTTTCATCCGAACCTTTAATGCGTACTCTTGTGCCGAAAACTCGTTTAAGGTCGCCGACAAACGCTTTCAGTTCGCGAGACTGAACCTCTTTTTCTCTCGGTCCTCTTTCGATGTTTTTACGGTTAAAGTACAGCTTGACGTCCATTTCGATTTCACGCACAGACTTTTTCCCGTCGCATGCGCGGTTGGCCATCTGAATTTGAATTTCAGGCTCGGTTACCGGAATGAGAGCCCTTGCGTGACCGGCAGACAGACGTTTGTCCTTAACCATTTCGATGACTTCCGGTTGAAGTTGCAACAACCTTAAAGTGTTGGTGATGTTCGGTCTGCTCTTACCTATACGCTTGGAAAGCTGCTCCTGCGAGAGGCCGAAGTTGTCGATAAGTGCTTTAAGTCCCAAAGCTTCTTCGATAGGGTTGAGGTCCTCACGTTGCAGGTTTTCGATAAGGCTGATTTCGGCAACTTGTTGTTTGGTAAGTTCCCTGACGATTGCAGGCATGGTTTGCAGGCCCGCAAGTCTTGCCGCGCGGTATCTTCTTTCGCCGGCAATGATTATGTACCTACCGTTTTCCTGTTTCAAAAGCAAAATCGGTTGCAGAACGCCGAAGTTTTTGATGCTTTCGGCAAGTTCTCTCAGCTGAATATTGTCAAAAGATTTTCTTGGCTGGTTAGGGTTGGTGTCGATGAGAGAAATGTCGATTTCAAAGGTGGAACTGTTCTTTTTCTGCTGTTCTTCCTTGATGATGTCTTCTTCTTTGAAGTCGCTTAAAATAGCATCGAGTCCTCTGCCTAAGCCTTTGTTGTTTGCAATCATTTGTGTGCCTCCTGTTTTTCTGAAAATTCCTCCGCAAGAAGTTTGTAAGCTTCGGAACCTTTGCAGTTTTTAAATATTATAGATGCCGGTAAACCACGCCCCGTGGCTTCGGCAAGGGTTACGTTTTTAGGGATTCGTGCTTTATACACGGCCGAACCGAATGTATTTTTGAGCGAATCGTGAATATATTTGTCCAGTGACAGTCTGCTGTCGAATTTGGTAAACACCAATCCGTCAAGCGTAAGAGACGGGTTTAGGTATTTTTTTACCAGCTTAACCGTTTTTAACAGTTCCCTCAAACCTTCCAAAGCGTAGTACTCGGCCAACAACGGAACCATAACTTTGTCCGCAGCGGTAAGCGCACTCACCGACAATAGCCCCAATGCAGGCGGACAATCTAAAAAAACATAATCGAAACCTTCCAAATTTTTAAGGTGGTTTTTTAATACGTATTCCTTTTCCGCATCATCCGACAGCTCGGTTTCGAGTTTTTGAACGCTTCTGTTTGACGGCAAAATAAAAAGATCGGTTACGGGTGTGTTTAAAACATAGTCGTTTATGTTTTGGTTTTCCGTCGCCAAGTCATAAAAGGTTTTTGCGCCGTTTTTGTCGATTCCGAACCCCGAAGTCAGGTTGCCTTGCGGATCCAAGTCAATCAACAACACCCTTTTTCCTAAAAGTGCAAGTTGTGTCCCGAGTTCCGAGGTGACGGTTGTTTTCCCGACGCCGCCTTTTTGATTTACAATTGCCGTAGTCAACATAGAAGCCTCCCTGATTTTTAGAGGTCATCTTTTGTAATCAAAGCGGCTGTTTTTTTTCTTTTCCCTGTCCTCTCGGATATTTTTTGGGAGTAGCCGATACTTTTCTTATGATAATAAGTCGGCGCATATCACCGCTTGTAGGCAATTGCAGGTCGACCGTTTTTTCTATTTTTCCGCCCAAAATTTTTAGGGCATTTTGCGCAGCATCCGTTTCCTCGTCGGAGTTTACGCTTTTGTACGCAATCATAATTCCGCCGATTTTTACAAGCGGTAAACAATATTCCGCAAGCACTCTCAGCTCCGAAACGGCCCGTGCCACCGCCACGTCGAAACTTTCGCGAAAAATGCCTTTTGCGGCATCTTCGGCACGCATATGAATTGCACTAACGTCCCAAACGTCAAGTTCTTTTATTGCAAGTTTCAAAAACTCGACTCGCTTATTTAGTGCATCCATCATCGTAACCGAAACGTCGTCTCGCACCAATTTCAGCGGCAGTGCCGGAAACCCTGCTCCGCTTCCGACGTCCACCACGGACGAATTTTTAGGGATATATTTTTCGGCTGAAATACTGTCCAAAAAATGCTTTATCGCAAATTCGGTTTCATCCGTAATGGCAGTTAAGTTGACGTTTTTGTTGTATTCAACCACCAAATTGTAGTATTTAACAAATTTTTCAATCTGTTTGTCGGAAAGCTCGATTTGAAGCTTAGGTGCCCCTTCGGACAATATTTTTTTCATCATACGTCAGTGTCAAACATCTCAAGTCCGGATTTTACCGCAACGTTGATTTTTCGGTTTTCCTCTTTAATAAGTGCGGCCGACACAAGGGCAAACACCAAAAACAGTGCCGCGTAAGGTGTCAAAATTCTGAAATCGCCGTAGTGCGATATGCCTTGGTTGTCGACGTATTGTTGCGGAGACCAAACAAAACTTCCGATAGTGAAACCTTGGCCGAACCGTTCAATCAAAAATCCTGCAAGAATCGGAGTTATAACCTGCGCCAGCGTCATGGCCGTTGCGAATATTCCCGTTCCCTGTCCCAAACTCTTGTTGGTCGAGTACTCGAGGAAGAACGGATAGATGTTTACCATAACAAATCCGTAACCGAACCCCGCGGCCGTGAAAGCGGTGCATATCAAAGTTATTTCAACCCATTTAGGAAGTGCGTTACTAACCGCCGAAATACTGTCGACAGAGGCCACTGCAAGTGCGGCGGACATAATTATAAATCCCAACAAAATCGAGCGTCTGCGGCCTTTTTTGGCGGCATATTTGGTTGCCGGGATAAATCCGCCGATTCCGCCTGCCATCAAAAATACCAGTGGCAAAACAGGAACGCTCAGCTTTAATACCAGTGAAGCGTAGTTTGTGAAGTTTGATACGAGTGCGTTGTAGGCCATATAGAAGAAGAAAACACAAAGAAGAATCAACGCTTTTGTGCGTTTTTTGACTCTTTCTTGCGACAAAATTTCCGCTTCGGACTGCTCCGAGGTGTCTTCCTCCAGGGTGTTTTCGTTCAAATAAGCCTCGGTTTCGGCCTCGAAATCGGCCACCAATTTCGGTTCGTTTACTTTTTTAAAGAAGACTATTGCCGTTATGACGCTGACAATTATCGCTCCGCCGAAAACTATGTAATAGTTTACGTTTGCAATTCCGTTTTCGGATTTTGTTATGCCTACCGTCGTAATCAAAATGGCAACGCCGGTGAAAATGGCACTTACGATGTTTGAAATCGCATTTGCTTTGCTTCTAAGAGGCTCCGGCGTAAGATCCGGCACGAGTGAAAGTGCCGGCGAACGGTAAGACGCCATCGCAAACAGTGTGATTACGATAAAAACGATATAAAGCCACAAAATGCTTTTTGCGGCGGCTATCGCAACTCCCGCCAAGCCGACAAGAGCCACCGTAGTGCCTAAAAAGATAAACGGCGTTCTACGTCCGAATTTCGATTTGCAACCGTCGGACAGTTTACCGCTAAGCGGCAGAACAAACAGGCCTATAATGTTGTCTATTGCCAAAATAAGCCCCGATATGGTTGTCCCCAGGCCCATTACGCCTACGTTGATAACTTGGATGGATGTGTCCCAAATTTGCCAAAACACCGAAATCCAGCCGAAAGCAAGCGAGCAATATACTATTTTTTTAGTGTCAAGTTTCATCTTATTAGTGTAACCTTATATAAAGTATTATTCGGTTCTCAACCACCACTATGAATTATAACATACAAAACGCACAAAAAACAATAGTTTTTTTGGCAATGTTGTGGAAATTTTTGTTTTATTGTGTTATAATCGTGTAGAAAACCCGCGATAAGCGCGGATAAAACCACTTAAAGGAACGTTTTTATGAAAAAAACCGCTATTATCGTCGCTATGGAAAAAGAACTGGCAACCGCCCTCGGAGGGTTTGGGGAACTTGAAACGGCGACGGAATTTCTTTCAAAACCCGTTTACAGGTTTATAAAGGGCGACAATGAAGTTTATATTTTAAACAGCGGCGTCGGTGAAATCGCAGCCGCTGCCGCAACACAACACACAATAGACGTTTTCGGGGCCGATCTAATTTTAAATTTCGGTTTTGTCGGCAGTCTTAGGGCCGATTTAAAGCAAGGCGATTTGGTTGTGGTAAAAGAAGTCGTTCACTACGAAATGGACACTTCCGCCTTAGACGGAGTCGAGGTCGGAAGGTATTGTGAATTCCCTTCCAGAAACCTCGTTTGCACGGCCGAATTGGCCCAAAACGTGGCAAATCGCTTCGGTTTGAAACAGGTTGTTGCCGCATCCGGAAACAAGTTTGTTGCATCGGATGAAATCCGCCGCATCCTGGTTGGTGACTTCGGCGCAGACATCTGTGAAATGGAATCGGCAGGTATTTTGCTCACTGCCCTTCGCAATCAAAAGGAATGTTTGATGATAAAGCTTATTTCGGACAATGCCGACGAAGGAAGCATAACCGATTTTCCGGCAAGCGTCAAAGCGGGTACCGTTGCTTGCGCAAAAATCATAAATGACGTTTTGGGAGAATAATTATGGAACTTGAAAAAATACACTCTTTTACCATCGATCACAGCGTGCACGGTCCCGATTTTTATTTGTCGGGCGTTGCAAACGGTATTTTTACGTACGACTTACGTTTTAAATGGCCAAATAAAGGCGATTATTTGGACGTGGCGGCGATGCACACAATTGAGCATTTGTTTGCAACCGTCATAAGAAACAGCCCGATAAAAGATAAAGTTGTCTACTTCGGGCCGATGGGATGCTGCACAGGGTTTTATTTGCTGCTTTTGGGAATAAATAAGGAAGAAGCAAAACAATACACCGTCAAAGCTTTTGAGGACTGCTTGAAATTGGACGAAGTCCCTGGAGCCGGCGAAAACGAATGCGGAAACTACAAACTTCACAATCTCGAGCTGGCCAAAAAAGAAATCGAGGGATATCTCAACGTCATAAGGTAAATTTAGGCCGTTATCTTAAAAATCTTAATCGGTTTTTAAAACCAAAAATCGCCGAAACATTTTAAACAGGTTTCGACAATTGAAAAACTAATCGGAAGCAAATTAAAATCATATCGAACCGTATTTGATTGGGCCAAAATGCTTTCGGATAACTTAAACAATTTTACCTGGCAAAATATGTTTAGGTAAAACCATAATAAACAAAAGAATACTCAAACCGTGTCTAACAACACTTAAACCAAGCCAAAACAAAACTCCAAATAAACTTAATAAAAAAGGACCGCTCAGGCGGTTCTTTTTTGATGTATGTTTTCAAAAATAGGGACATTCTTTCGTGCCAAAAATGACAAACAATGCGCAAATTTTTATATTTTACTTAATCAAAGATTAAGTAACTTTAAAACTGGACAAAATTTAAATATGCCGTTTTTATAAAAGGTCACGATCCAAATGTATATTTTGAATCTATAATGGTCCGAATGTATTATTGTAACCAATCGCGACTAAAACTTAAATAGGTTAACGGTTGGACTGCCTAGACGTATATTCTTAAATTACAATGATGCAGATGCACGTTTTTAAAATCTATGGCGATTAGATGTGCGGTTTTAAACAATACAAAACGTGTATGACAAACAAAATGCAAATAAACATGTAAAATCAAATACATACGGCTAAGTAAAGTATTTTCCGTAAAAAACCTTAAACAAGACGTAAACACTCTTCTATTCCCCATAATTTTTACCTAATTTTAAACCAGATACTAAATCAAACGAACGCAAACTCAATAAATATCAAAATAAACCCCGTTAAAAACCGTAATAAAAAACCATAAAAAACAATGAAAATTCCTACCAAAGGTTATAAAAAACAATAAAAATCAGTAAAAACCGGTCAAAAAGTGCAAGTTTAAGATACCGAAAATCAGGAAAAACGTTGATTTTTCCTATAAAACAATAGAGAAACGTACACAAAAACGAGACAATTTTTATAAACACAAATCAAAGAAAAATAACCAAGAAATATCCACAAAAATTTCGTTTCAAATTTGCATAGGGTAATGACGAGAAACTGTGTGAAACACGTCAAAAATACCCCTAAAAATGCCACTTAAACCCCAAAAAACGGGCCAAAATGGCCCAAAACAGCCATTTTTGTTCAACGTGAAACAATTGTGGATAAGTTTATGTTTAACGTGAAACATAGGAAATTTAATAATAGTCAAAAGCTATCGTTTCACATGAAACAAATTTGGCTTTTTGTTGATTAAAAATCAAAATAGGTTGTAATTGTTGTTTGACGTGTGTTATAATTTGGTTAAGTAAAACTGAGGTGTTAAACTATGTTATATAATGAAAAATCGGTTATCCTTAAAGACGGTAGAGAAATTCTTTTAAAAACTGTGGAAATTGAAGATGCCGACAAATTGTTGGATTTTTTGATTAAATGTTCTTCTGAAACCGACTATATATTGCGGAATGAATCGGAGAGCAGGGCGATGAGTTTAGAAAGTGAAATTGATTTTATCAAAAACGCACGAAATTCGGACTCAACTATGATGATTTCCTGCTATTTTGATGGCAAAATAATTGGAAACTGTTCGTTTAATTATGTTCCGTTAAGTAAAGTTAGACATCGTGCGACCGTGGCGATTGGTATTTTAAAGGACTTTTGGGGTGTCGGGCTTGGTACTGTTATGATGAATGAACTGTTTGTAGAAGCGAAAAAGTGTGGCATCGAAATAATGCAGCTCGAGTACGTCGACGGGAATGAACGGGCGGCCGGACTATATCAAAAATGCGGATTTGTTAAATTTGCCGAAAGGCCTGACGCCGTTAAGATGTTGAACGGCGAAACTCGAAAAGACATTTGGATGATGAAATATCTGTGATTTTTTGAAAATAATCGCAATAATTAAGCTGTTTTTGCTTTAAATGGTTAAATAATTGGCTATAATTCGACAAACCGAATTGCTTTATGTTTGATATAAGCTAAGCTTATTTGGCCATTGTTTAACGTGAAACCATTGAGTTTTTAATGGTGAATTGTTAAGTTATTTTCTAAAACGTGCTTTTTGGCTGCATGTTTGTGTGGCGAAGGATTGTTTTGTTATCGATTAGATTACCGAGAACCAAAGTGGGAGGATTGTTATGCTTGCAAATTTATATTTTGAAAAACTTGTTAAACCGAACGATAAAATAAGGCTGGATGGCCAGGCTGTGCCTGACGGCGTCGAGGAGCTTAATGACGTAGAGTATTTGTCTGACGGACATTTGTTGCATAAGTTTGACGTATACCGCCCGAGTGGCGTGAGCGGTAAGCTGCCTGTAGTAGTGGATATACACGGTGGTGCTTGGGTTTACGGAGATAAAGAACTTAATAAAAAATACTGTTTACATATCGCAAAAGCCGGGTTTGCTGTGGTAAATTTGAGTTTTAGATTAATCCCTGAAGTGGATTTTGCCGGTTCGATGAAAGATATACTTTCGGCGTTAAAATACGTTAAAGAAAATGCAGATAAGCTTGGAATCGACTTGGACAACGCTTTTGTTACGGGTGATAGTGCGGGCGGTCATACGGCGGCAATGTTGACGGCGCTGGCGGAAAACGAACGTTTGCAAGAGCTGTTCGGAGGCGTTTCACCTATTGAATTTAAGGCCGCGTGCTTTGTTTCTGCGGCGTTTAACCCAAGTAAAATGGCCAAAATACCGTGCGCGGGAGTAGCGCTTTTTGACGGTTTGTACGGGGAATTTTATCGCATCGGAAAGAATAAATTTAAGCGTAAGCTTTATGATTTTTCAAACGTAATCCCTAAAAACATGTGTCCGACTTATTTTATAAGTGCCTACGGCGATTTTTTACGTAATCAAACGTTGGCTGTTAAGGCGGAATTTGATGCGCTCGGAATAGAAAACGAATTGATGTATTTTGATAAACCGCTTGCCGACGGTAACAAGCTTATGCATGTTTTTAATGCGCTTGAGCCTTGGTGGGAAGCATCGAGGATCGCCAACGACGGAATGTGTGAATTTTTCAAAAAGCACGTCAAATAACAAAGATTGGCCGTGCCAACGGTGAAAACGGGTGGAAATAAGTGTAATATAGCTAGAGATACGGAATCCGGCTTAAAACCGCTATGGTAGATTTAACGATACCGTCGAAGGAAGAAGCTTAAAGCGTTTTGCGGTAAAGGAAGGTAGTATGAACGAAAAGGACAGAAAAAGGCTTGAAGAAAGAGATACGCCTGTGTGGGGCTGTAACACAATTAATCCTAAGTATTGTGAAACGTGTATTTTTGCGCATGGCGAACCGCCTTTTGCGGACTTACCGAAAAAAGCGTATTGCTTAATTTATAGAAAAGAAGATAATAGGCATAAACCGGACCACGTCTACTATGACGGCGGACTTTGTGAATACTACAATAACGGAAACGATGAAGACGTTTGATATTGTTGCAAAGTGATAAATAAACTAAAAATGTCGGTTTAACGTGAAACAACAAAATAAAATGGTTAAAATAAAAGCGGTCCGCATCGTTCGACGTCAGACCGCTTTTTGTTATTCTTTTTGTTTGTTGTTTTTGATGCCGAAAAGCAAAACCGTGAGAAGAATCGGGAATACCACCGCGACGGCTATGCCTGATTTTAATGCCGCTTCTTCCGGGGAACCTGCGAAGGAAGATGCTTGGCCTATTTCTTTTAAAGTAGCGTCGGATATTTGTCCGACTATAAACGGCCCTAATGCGCAACCTATGTCGCCACCGAAAGCGAGAATGGAAAACATATTTGTCCCGCCGTTTTTGATTTTTGCCGCGGCCAAACTGTAAACACCCGGCCAAAGCACGCCTACCGAGAATCCGTTTAAGGCGCAAGCGATAACCGACAGAACTTGGTTGTCGACAAGCCCCATAACCGCATAAGTGGCGGTACACAGTAAACTGCTGAACAAAATTGCGTGTTTAATTTTGATTTTATGTGCCGTTGCGGCATATATCGCCCTTGCTGAACCCATACACAGGGCGAATGCGCAAGGACCTAAAATATCGCCCATGGCTTTTGATAGGCCAAGTCCTTTTTCGGCAAAGAAGCTGCTCCATTGGCTTATTGCTTGTTCGGAAGCGCCGGAACAGATCATCAATGCGATAAACAGATAAAACACCGGCATTTTAAACAGTTGTTTTAAGGATAAGCCTTTTTCTTCGGGGCAAATGTCCCAAAGCGGAACTTTTGAAAACAAAACACCGTTTACCAGTGGAAGAATTGCCCATACGAACGGAAGATATTTCCAGTTATTTTTGCCGAAAATTGCCAAAAATGCCGTTGTAAGCAACACTACGCCCATATGTCCCCAGCAATAAAAGCTGTGCAGTAGGCTCATTTCTTTTTCTTTGTTGTCCGACGGTATTGCTTCGATGAGCGGACTGATTGCTACTTCCAGTATGCCTCCGCCGACGGCGCACGTTGCGGCCGCAATGCATATCCACAAAAACGGATTGGATGAATTTTCCGGCAAAATGCCGAGTATTGCCAGGCCTGCTATGGAAAACACGTGGGCAAGAATGCAGGTTGTGCGATAACCAATCTTCTTCAAAAGCCAGGCAGACGCGATGTCAACCGCAATTTGCGTGCAGAAATTGACGGTTACTATAATGGCGAGACGCGAAAGCGATATATCGAAACGGTCGTTGAATACGGTGAACAGCAGTGGAATCAAATTGTTGACCACTGCTTGTATTATGTATCCGGCGTAGCATGCCGTTCGTGTCGAATTTGAAGTGAGTTTCACGGTAAACCTCAGATTTTATATGTTATATATAATATAACATATAAATTTTGGTTTGTAAAGCGTTATTTACATTTTGGCAAAACCGAATTGAGATATTCCGAGACAAGGGATAAAAAATAAAGTAAAACGCGAATTTCCTCGGGGGATAATCCGTCGGAAAGCTGTTGCCCGACAAGTGTGGCGTACAGGTGCAGACAGGTTGAATCGGCGTTTCGTAAATTCATATCACAATGTATGCTTTTGGGGTAAAAATTGCAACAATCCTAAAAGAACAGTGGTTTTTGCGGCTTAAATCGCATGTCGGAATATGGAAAACCTCTTAAAAACGATTGACATAAAAAGTTTTATTCTTTATAATTAGTTAGCGATAAATTATTATTTAAATAAAAGCCCGTAATTTCGGGTTTTTCAGAGGAGAACGAAAATGAAAAGAACTTACCAACCTAAGAAAAGACAACGCAGCAAAGTCCACGGCTTCAGAAAACGTATGGCATCTGCATCCGGCAGAAAGGTTTTGAAACGTCGTCGCGCAAAAGGCCGCGCTAAATTGTCCGCATAACTTTGCCGGTGGCGGATAAATTTCCGTCGTTATCAAACAAACGAGGTGGACCATGCAAAAAAAGTATCGTCTGAAAAGTCGGGCGTCGTATAATTTTATTTACCGCAAAGGCCAAAGCGTTGCGGCAAAAAACACCGTGTTGGTCTATCACAAAACTCAGCTTCCGCCGAAGTTTGGTTTTTCGGTTACTAAAAAAATCGGTAACGCAGTAACTCGCAACAGAGTGAGACGTCTTTTGAAAGAAGCGGTCAGAAGCATGATTCCGTCCGTGGACAAAGGCTTTAACTATATCGTGATTGCGAGATCGGGGATAACCGAACTCGGTCTTTTGGAGATAAAGGCCGAGCTTGTCGAGCTTTTTAAAAAGGCCGGCAAGTATACGGATTTGTCGACAGGCGAATAATTACGCCCGGAGGATGTATGCAAAAACCGTCCGTTTTGCTTATAAAGTTTTATAAACGGTTTATAAGCTCGTCAACGCCAAAGACGTGCATTTACACGCCGACCTGTTCGATGTACACAATGGAGTCGATAAAAAGGTTCGGTACGGTGAAGGGCATAATTATGGGCGCGAAACGGATTCTTAGATGCACGCCTTCCAATAAGGGAGGGTTCGATCCCGTCCCGGACAATTTCAGAGGAAACGCTAAATGGTTAATTTGACAAACCTCCTTTTAGGGGGAGCCGTCGCCGATTTGGTTGAAAAATTCATCAACTGGATTTATGGCTTGGTCGGCAATTACGGCGTGGCGGTTATATTGTTCACGCTCACGCTGAAAATAGTTTTGTCGCCGCTTGACGTGTGGCAAAAGGTTTCCATGCGCAAAAATAACAAAGCCATGGAAAGGATGAAACCTAAACTCGAAAAACTGCAAAAGCAATGCGGCGGAAACAGAGAACTGTTCCAGCAAAAACAAATGCAGCTTTATAAAGAGGAAGGCTACAAAATGACCGGCAGTTGCTTGCCGATGATTTTGACCATGGTCATCTTCTTTATGGTGTTTGCAGGCTTCAGAGCAACGGTAAAATCGGTAAACCAAGGTATGTATGAAGATATGTATCAAACATATTTCGCGGTTTATGATGCAGAAAAAGGCACTTTAGACGACGAAATCGTCGTTGAACACGCGCAAAACGCCGTTCGAGAAAAGTTCGACAGCGAATACAGAGACAAAATCAAATTCCTGTGGGTTAAAAACGTTTTTATGCCGGACAACTGGAAAGATCCTATTCCGGACTACAAAACCTACACTTCTTCAGGTCTTGGCGGAGTCGGTGCAACCGATACCGTTCCGGATGCCGAAGCGGCAGCAGGATTGAGGCCTAACGGCACGTTGTCGGCAGACAACAACGAATTCGGTCAAAGAGGATACGAAACGGTTATGTCTGCGCTTATGGACAGCGAAAACACCCGTTGGAACGGGTTTTTGATACTGCCTTTGTTGACGGTTGTGATTACGTTGCTGTCGACCAAACTCAACAAGCCTATGGAGGCTCCGGCCGCACCGGGATCGGAAAGTCAACAGCAGGCAATGCAGGCCAACACTAAGATGATGAACTGGATGATGCCTATCATGATGGGTATTTTTGCCATTTTCTACAGTTCGGCTTTCACCATTTACATGGTGGTTTCCAGCGTGTTTAGCACTGCCTTCCAGCTGATTTACAATTTGGTTGCCAAAAAGGCAGATAAAATCGAAGAAGACAAAAGGTTGAGCACAACCTACAAATAAGGAGAATCAATGAATAGTATCGAAATTAAGGCTGCATCCGTCGACAGCGCCGTTCAAGAGGCGCTCGAGCAGCTGGGTATAGATAAAAGCAAGGCCGAAGTCGAGGTTCTTTCCGAAGGCGGTCTGTTCAGCAAGGCGCACGTAAGGGTTACCGAAAAAGAAAGCGCATGCGACAGAGCGCAGGCATTTTTGTCCGGTGTTTTGGAAAGGATGACTCTCGACTGCAAACCTCAATGCGTTGAATCCGACGGCGTAATCAAAGTGAGCATAACCGGAAAAGACAGCGGTTTGGCCATCGGTTATCGCGGAGAAGTTTTGGATGCTTTGCAATATCTTGTTCTTTTGGTAGCAAACAAGGATGACGGCAAATTTGAAAAAGTGGTCATCAATGCCGAAAATTATCGCGAAAAACGCACTCGCACGTTGGAAGCTTTGGCAAAAAAACTTGCGGTTAAGGCGTGCCGCACTCGCAAGGTTATCGAACTCGAGCCGATGAATCCGTTTGAAAGGCGCATAATTCACGCCGCATTGGCCGACAGCCCGTACGCAACGACCGAATCTAAGGGTGAAGAACCTCAAAGATACGTCGTTATCACTCCGAAAGAGAAGGAAGAATATCAAATCAAGGAGTTTTCCGTTAAGCGCAACGGCCCTCCTCGCGTAAAAACCTACGGCGGCAAAAAACGCAGATGGTAAATAACAAACATGTTTTGATGCCCTACAATTGTTAGGGCATTTCGTGTATTTTAAGCCATAAACGGCAAAATTCGGCCGTATAAAGCCGAAAAGGAGTTCCCGTGAAAACAATAGTTGCCATATCCACCCCGATAGGAAGAGGCGGAATAGGAATCGTCAGAATGAGCGGCGACACTGCGCTTGAAATAGCAAAGAAACTGTTCAGCAAAAAGGGTTTCGATTTTTCAAATATAGTGCCGAATATGATGTATTTCGGCACCGTTTCGGGGCACAATTTTTCCGACAAATGCTATATGGTGTGGTTTAAGGCGCCCAAAACGTACACGGGTGAGGACGTGGTGGAGTTTCAATGTCACGGCGGCGTCAAACTTACGGAACTGGTGGTGAACGAATGCATCTTAAACGGTGCGGAAATGGCGGCCCCGGGCGAATTTACCAAGCGTGCGTTTTTAAACGGCAAAATGGCTCTTTCCGACGCCGAAGGCGTCATCGGTTTGATAAATGCGGACAGCGAGGCCGGCGTAAACGCCGCCTACCGCATGATGACGGGCAAAATCTCTGCCGAAATAGAAGATATTCAAAAAACCGTATTTGACGTTATATGCGACCTCGAGGCGGTTTTGGATTATCCCGAAGAACTTGAGGACGAAAACCTGCCTCACGGCAAAATAGGCCTTAAAGTAGCGCTGGACAAGCTCGAACCGCTGGCCAAGTCCGAAAGCTACGGCAAAATGGCAAAGTACGGAATCGACGTGGTTATGTGCGGCGAAACCAACGTGGGCAAATCCAGCCTGATGAACGCCATGCTTCAAAAAAACCGCGCCATAGTAACTCCGGTGGCCGGCACGACGAGAGACGTTATATCCGAAAGCTTTTTGTATAACGGTGTAAAAATCAATCTCACTGACACCGCAGGCATAAGGGATAGCGACGACGAAATCGAACAAGAGGGCATTAAACGTGCCAAAAACGCAATATTAAGTGCCGATTTGGTTGTTTTAGTAAGAGACGCCATGCGCCCCGAACAGCCCGATGACGTTGACGAAATCAAAGGAAAAAGGCTGGTCAGAGTTGTCAACAAAGGCGATTTGACAAGCGGTGCGGTGTTTGGAAGAAGAACTGCCGACGACGGTGTGGACGAGTTTGTTCTGTCGGCAAAAACCGGAGAAGGGGTTGAAGAACTGTTGAAGTATATCGCCGATATGTTTGGAGAAGGCAAGCTTCTCGGCGGCGAAATGATAACCGAAAAACGCCATTTGTCGGCAATTTTGAAAGCTAAAAAACATCTTACCGATGCGCTCGAGGCGTACGACGATTTGCCTTCCGACTGCATTTTGGTGGACGTCAAAGCCGCTTGGCAGGCACTTGGTGAAATAACGGGAACTACGTCTTCTGAAGAAGTGGTGAATGCGATATTCGACAAATTTTGTGTTGGAAAATGATGAATACTTTTGACATAATCGTAATAGGTGCCGGACACGCCGGTATAGAAGCGGCGTTGGCAGGGGCGCGCACGGGGCACAAAACGTTGCTGGCCACTCTTCTTATCGAAGAAGTGGGCTTTATGGCGTGCAATCCTGCAATCGGTGGCACGGCAAAAGGTCATCTTGTCCGTGAAATCGATGCTTTGGGCGGAGAAATGGGCGTTGCGGCGGACAAGGCGCTGTTGCAAATAAAAATGCTTAATACCGCCAAAGGGCCTGCCGTTCACAGTCTCAGAGGTCAGGAGGACAAACGGCTTTATCAGGACGTTATGCTTAAAACGCTTCGTTCGACGGACAATCTGACGCTTGTCGAGGGCGAAGTAAGCGAACTTTTGGTTGAAAACAAAACCGTTTACGGAGTCAGGTTCGCAGACGGGCGCGAATATTTTTCAAAAGCCGTTGTTCTTGCAACGGGCGTCTATTTGGACAGTCGCACCATAACGGGCGACGAGGTCAAAAAAAGCGGCCCTGCCGACTTCCCGTATTCAAAGGGGCTTACGGCTTCACTGGTCGAAAACGGCATCGAAATCCGTCGATTCAAAACGGGTACCCCGGCAAGAATCAAAAAAAGCAGCATCGATTTTGACAAAATGGAACTGCAAGAGGGCGATCCGACCATACATACGTTTAGTTTTTTAAACGACGGCAAGCTGACTGAGCAGCTGCCTTGTTATCTTACCTACACCAACAGGGAAACGCACCGCATAATAATCGACAACATCGACCGTGCGCCTATGTATAACGGCGTTATTTCGGGAGTGGGGCCGAGGTATTGCCCGAGCATCGAGACAAAAGTTATGCGATTTGCGGACAAGGAAAGGCATCAAATTTTTGTGGAACCCGAAAACAGGGACGGCGAAAGCATGTATATTCAGGGCATGAGTTCGTCCATGCCGAAAGACGTACAGGAACAGATGTATCGCACCATACCGGGCCTCGAGCATTGCGAGTTTTTAAAATATGCATACGCCATCGAATACGACTGCATCAATCCGTTGCAACTTACGGCAGCATTGGCCGTAAAATGCGTCAAGGGGCTGTATTCGGCCGGGCAGATAAACGGTTCCAGCGGCTATGAAGAAGCGGCGGCGCAGGGCGTAGTGGCAGGCTTAAACGCGGCGCTTTACGTTGACGGCAAGGCTCCGTACGTCATAACTCGAGACAGGGCCTATATCGGCGTTTTGATTGACGATCTTGTTACGAAAGGCACCGAGGAGCCGTACCGTATGATGACGGCCAGAGCCGAACACCGTCTGTTTTTGAGGCAAGACAATGCCGATCTCCGGCTTACCGAGGACGGTTACAATCTCGGTTTGGCGACAAAGGAGCGGTTCGAGCGGCTTCAGAAGAAAATTTCGGATATACAAAACTTTAAAGAATACGCGCGTCGCACCAAAATAGACGCTTCAAAAACCGAGCTTTATCGGGCGGCGGGCATGGAAAAACCTTTAAACAACGAGTCGGTGTACGATGCTTTAAGGCACAGTGAAATCACTGTTGAACTTTTGCAAAAATACGTGGGCTTGCCGGACGAATTTTCGGACAGAGCGCTCGAAACGGCCGAAGTCGAAATCAAGTACGAAGGGTATTTACAAAAGGCCGAAAACGCGATAAAAGAACAAAAGCGGTTGGAAGAGAAGTTGATTCCTTCGGACACCGATTACGAAAGCTTGTCTGGATTGAGGCTCGAGGCAAGGCAAAAGCTGTCGCAAATAAGGCCGATGTCGGTTGCGCAAGCGTCGAGAATATCTGGGGTGTCTCCGGCCGACGTTGCGGTGCTTATAGTGTATTTGTCCAAAAACAAACAATAAAAAGCGCAAAAAATAAATAAAAAACAGCAAACAAAAAAACCGCCGATTGGCGGTTTTTTATTAAACGGTTTTAACCAAACAGTTTGTTTACGAAATCGTAAACGTATTTTGCAATCGTGCTGTTGTCAAATTGAGCTTGGATGGCTTCGATAGGTTCAAATTTAAGCACCAGCGCCAGTATAGCCGTCAAAAGTGCCGCTATAACAACTCCGAGTGCGGCCCCCGCAACGAGTCCCAACAGTTTGTCGATGAGGTCAGGAACAAAGGATTCGCTGTCGTTTATCGCATTTTTGAGTGCGCCCATTATGTAACTGAACACCGTGCAAACAATCAATCCTATGACAAACACGGCCAAAAACAGAACAAGCTTGATTGCGGCTTTGCCCAAAAGCTTTCCGACGGTTGCGTCTTCGCCCAAAGAGGCCAAAAATTCGTCTGAGCAGGCAGAGGCGATTGCTTTGTCGAGAGTGGCAACTACGTCTGCGGTTTGTTCGCTGTCCATCGGAATGATGATGGTTGCAACCGAAATTTTTTCGCCCTCGTCGGATTGAACGTACAACAAGCCGTCTTCCTCTTTGGAAAGTGGCATCGAAAACTTGTTGTTGACGCCTTCCAATTTGGCCGAAACCGAGGAGCTTACGCCGTCCAATGCTTCGATGTCTCCGACGTACGGCCCCACGCCGTTAATGCCGAAAACCAGCACCACTGCTGCCGCAAGACTTACCAAAACGCCCAAAAGCTGCCCGAGGCATCCTCTTTCCAAGCTGCCGCAAAGCCCTTTTACGGCGCACGGGAGAGCAAAAATCAATACGACGGCAACGATACCGATGTCGATGTAGGACATGTTTATTGAATTTTCTGCACACAAGGCGGTAAGATCAAACATAAACGTTTGCCTTTTAGGCAATCTCCTTGACAAATAATCCGTAAATGCAATTAATTTGCAAATATACACATTAATTATACAAACAAACCTTCGATTTGTCCACTAAAAAGAATAAATAAATGAAATTTGGCAACAATTTCGTTTTGAAAAGGAGTGCTTATGAACGAGACGGAAGGTTTGTGTCCTAATGTGGTTGTGGTGTGTATAGGAAGTGAAAAAATAACGGGCGACAGCCTTGCGCCGCTGGTGGGGGAACTGCTCGTCGACCGCTACAACGTCAAAAATTTTGTTTACGGAACGGTCTCGGACAGCGTCAACGGAAAGAACATGAAGGAGTGGTTGGAGTTTATCGAAACCGTTCACGCGGGAAGCAAAATAGTGGCGGTGGATGCCGGACTGTCGTACACCGACGGCGTCGGCACGGTAAAAATTTCGGCATCGGTGTTTCCGAAAAAGGCCGTAAGGGGCGAAGCGATGGCGGTGGGCGACGTCGGAATTGTCGGAGTGGTAGGCAAGGTCGGCAAAAATCCTTTGAGCGTTTTAATGACGGTATCGGCACTTGAAGTTGAAAAAATCGCCGCAGAAATAGCGTTTGTGACTTTTTGCGCAATTTCCTATTGACAAAAAACAATTTAAAAAACAAAGCCAAATCTGTTTACCTTTGGCTTTTTTTATGCTACAATAGATTTTATAATAATCTTTAAGAGCATATTATATTGTTGTTTATTCTTTTTAGGAAGGTTGTTTTTAACGTTCAATTAACCTATCTGCCCTAAAATACAGTATATTCAACGCTCAATCGGAGGCAATCAAATTGAACAAATCAGCAAGAAAATGGATATATCTTGTTTGTCTGGTGCTGCTTGTGGTTCTGCTTATCAGGTTTTTGCCTGACGGAACCTCTAAAGAAATCGCATACGCCGGCAAAGGCGGGCTTGTCGAGCTCGTCAAAGAGGGAAAGATATCGGATATATACGTAAGCGGCAATTACAAAGTTTACGTCCGTTTCACCGGAAGCGAAATCCCGGACAAAAAGTTCCCGTCGGCTTACGATGCTTATTGCTACGTGCCGGACAGAGACATGAAAGGACTTATGGAAGTGGCGGACGAAGCGGGCGAACTTGCGCCGACAATCGTCTACAACGATCCTAACAGATATTCTCTTCTTATAAGCGTGGGCATCCCTATCATCGGCGGTTTGCTTATAATGGTGGTGTTTTACGTTGTCATGAAGCGCAATTCCGCACGGGACAATCAGGCCATCAATTTCGGCAAAACCAAAGCAAGGGTTAACGTAAACGTCAAAGTGCGTTTTTCGGACGTAGCCGGCGCCGAGGAAGAAAAAGAAGAACTTCAAGAAATAGTCGAATTTTTGAAAAACCCTAAAAAGTTCACCGAAATGGGTGCCAGAATCCCTAAAGGCGTGCTGCTTGTAGGCCCTCCGGGCACGGGCAAAACTTTGTTTGCCAAAGCGGTTGCAGGTGAAGCGAACGTTCCGTTTTTCAACATCAGCGGCAGTGACTTTGTCGAGATGTTCGTAGGCGTGGGCGCAAGCAGGGTAAGAGACTTGTTCGATCAGGCAAAACGCAACATGCCTTGCATAGTGTTTATCGACGAAATCGACGCCGTCGGCCGTCAAAGAGGCGCAGGCCTTGGCGGTGGAAACGACGAAAGAGAACAAACGCTCAACCAGTTGTTGGTGCAGATGGACGGTTTCGAGAAAAACGAAGGCATAATCATCATGGCCGCAACCAACAGGCCTGACATTTTGGACCAAGCGCTTTTGAGGCCGGGACGTTTTGACCGTCAAATTTACGTTCACACGCCGGACGTTAAAGGCAGAGAAGCCATTTTCAGAGTGCACAGCCGCAACAAACCGCTTGCACCGGACGTCGATTTTAAAGCACTTTCAAGGTTGACGGCAGGGTTCTCGGGCGCAGACATCGAAAACCTTTTGAACGAAGCGGCAATTTTAGCGGCACGCAACAATCGCACCGCCATCATAATGGACGATCTTAACGAAGCCATCAACAAAGTTATAGCAGGTCCGCAGAAAAAGAGCCGTGTCGTTACCGAAACCGACAAACGAATCACAGCTTATCACGAAAGCGGCCACGCAATAGTCGCAAAAATGCTGAAATATTGCGACAACGTGCACGAAGTGAGCATCGTGGCAAGAGGTCAGGCGGCAGGCTACACAATCACCTTGCCTGAAAACGACAACAACCACGTTACCAAAAACAAACTTCTCGACACTGTAACGATGATGCTCGGCGGCAGAGCGGCCGAAGAAATCGTCATACAGGACGTTTCCACCGGTGCTTCCAACGACATCGAAAGGGCAACCGGAACGGTAAAACGCATGGTTACCGAATGGGGCATGAGCGACCTCGGAACAATGTTCCTCGGTGCGGATAAGGAAGTATTTTTAGGCAGAGATTACGGCACCAGCCACAGCTACAGCGAACAGATGGCCGCCAAAATCGATGCCGAAGTGCAAAAAATTATTGACGAATGCTACAAACGGGCAAGGGCAATTTTGCTTGAAAACCGTCAAATTATGGACACCATGGTCAGGTTGCTGTATTCCAAAAACACCATTTTCGAAGACGAAGTCAACATGATTTTTGAAGGGAAATCGTACAGCGAAATAATGGAAAAAATGGATGCGACGGAAAGCAGAATAAAAGCCGACTACACCAAAAAACAACCGGCACCGCAACCCGTTTCGCCGACCGTAACTGAAAACGTTGCACCGACAAACGAGGCCGCAAGCAGCGATGCTTCAGCACCTGCCGACGCAGGCAAAACGACGTCAACGAACAGCGACGAAAACTAACAAAAACAACGTTTATTTACAAAAAGCGCACGTTAAACGTGCGCTTTTGTCGTATAACAGCAAAACGTTTACAGTTTGTTTTTTGTTTTATGCAGTCCGGCGGCATACTGCGACGACAAGGTCGGGCAAGCTTTTTGGGGGCAGGCTTTTTGCCGCCGATTGAAGTCGGACGGAAAAAAACGGGAAACGCCGAGATTTTTGCGCCATAAAAAACGGCGGTCGGCTTTGCTTTTTGAAAACAAAACAGCGTTCAAACTTGCGTTGTTTGGTTTTTGTCCAAAATTTTCCTTTTAGGAAAATAAATGCTAAAATCCGCAAAATCCTTGCAAAATGGATATGTTTAGTGTATGATATAGTAAATAACTATAAAATTCCCGTGCGCTGATGCGCGCGACCCAAGGAGGATATGATATGAAAGGTTGCGGAGGCAAGTTTTTGTCTTTTGTGGTCGGCTTCGTTATGGGCATAGTGTTCGTGTTCGGAGCGGTGTTCGGCACCGTTTACGTGGTTGCCACACAAACCAAGATATCCAGCATTGAAAATGCAGTCAACAAAAGTGACACGAAATACACCGACGGCGCGGCCATCGGCGGTATGTCGCTTTACGATGTTTTCAATACGGCAAAGGAGATGTTTTCCGACGGTAAGGATCCGTCCATTGCTGCTTTACAGGAAAAATTCGGGCTTGACCTTGTCGGTTTGTTGGAAGACAAACTGAACATTGCCATTGACGGAAACGACGTTTACGTTAAGGTCGAGGACGTTTCCGCCATCGCATTCGACAGCGAAGGCGAAGTTAGCGCAGATTCGTTGGACAGATACGTTTTCAACGCCGAAACGAAAACTTTCGAGCGAGTTGTCGCAATGACCGATTCCGAAACCGCCGCCGTTACCGCATATCAGCAGGTGCCTTTTGGCAGCATTTACAACGTGCGCAAAGGTTCCGACGGCAAAGCAGTGTTGACCTATAAGGGCAACGACGTTACCGAGCGTTGCGGCGTGGTAAACGGCGAACTCGTTACAACCGCCGACGGCGACTACTATCTTGTCAATAAAAACGCAAAGGAAGCGTTGCTCAACACTCCGCTTTCCACCATTACTTCCGACATAACCTCGCTTTTGGACATTGTCAACATCGACCTTGTGGCGCAAATCACCGGCGCAACAAGCATCAAGGACATCAAAGTGATAGCGGAAGGAAGCTATTTGCCTGTGCTTGTTATGGTTGACACCATAATGGACGTGGTCAACAATATCGAGAAAAAGAGCATTGCCGACGTGCAGGACATGACGGGCATCACTCTTATCGATTCCGACAATTTGCTGTCTGCGCTCATCGACGTGCCTATCGGCAAATTGATGGACGAAGTGGAAGTTATGGAAATCGGCAAACTTATGAAGGCAAACCGCGATTCCTTTGTTAAGTACACCGATTTGCAAACCTCGGCCGCTCCTGCCGAACTTATCGAGTACGGCAACGGCTTTAAAGACGGCAAACCGACCGACATCGGCAAGCTTACCTTAAACGCCGACAGCGGACTTTACACTTCCGATGCCGCTCACAACAGTGCATTGTACAAGTGGGAAGCAAAGCATCTCGGCAAATACGTCGAGGGCGGCACTCCGGCGCTTGTTGATGACTACTACGTAGTCACCGCAACCGTTGACGGCGACAAAACCACCTATTCGCTTAAGGTTTTGGAAGGCGGCGAAACGGCTGTTACTTCGGCCAATATCGACGACGTTTACGTCAGAGTTCACGCAGGCGACAGCATTTTGAACATCCTCAGTCCGTTGACTCTCACCCAGCTTTCGTCGGGCGACTTTACCGACCTTCTCAACGATATCAAAATCTCCGCAATTTTGGGCGAAGAGCACATGACGGGCATCCTTGAAAACTTCAAGGACACCACAATCGGCGAACTTGCCGACAAATTCGATACAATCACTTTGGGCGAAGTAATCGACATTTATGAACAAGACGAAGTCGATCCGGTAACGGGCGACGTCATTCACGAAAAATCGCCAAGCGTATTGATTAAGTTTAAAGACACCAAAATCACCGAATTGGTCGATTCTTTCGACGATTTGGTATTGAAAGACGTGGTTGACATTTATGAAGAAGACGTTATCGATCCGACGACGGGCGACGTCATCCACGAGAAATCCCCTAACGTTCTGATTAAGTTTAAAGACACCAAAATCACCGAACTTGCCGACTCTTTTGACGATTTGGTATTGAAAGACGTAGTCGACGTCTACGAGCAAGACGTTGTCGACCCGGATACCGGCGACGTAATTCATGAAAAATCTCACGGCGTTTTGATAAAACTTAAAGATACCAAGGTTACCGAACTTGCCGACGCCTTCGACGATTTGGTTTTGAAGGACGTAGTGGACATTTACGAGGAAGACGTGGTCGATTCGACGACGGGCGACGTGGTTCACGAAAAGTCCAACAAGGTGTTCATCAAACTTCAAGACACCAAAATTTCCGAGCTGGCCACGGCATTTGACGATTTGGTTTTGGGCGACGTTGTTGACATAGTCGAATACAGCACCTGCCGTTCGCTGGGCAAGGAAAGCGAATCGAGCAAAGCTCGTGCAGCCGTTGCCTCAAAGGAAGAAATTTACATCGAAGCAGGTTCTTCGCCTGATTACGAAACGGCAAAAGCGTATTACGTCGGCACATGTTACTTTATGTACGACGAGACTCAAACGGGCAACAAATGGATTGCGCTCGTTAAAGCGGTGTACGACGAAAACGGAACAATCATAAACGACGGTTACAATCAACATAAAGAACTGTTCGTTTGCACGAAAGAGGCTTCCAACCCTGTGTTTGCGGCACTTGCAAACGTAAAAATCAGCGAAATCGCAACGCAGGCAGGCAGTGTTATCGACGAGCTTGTTCTCGGCGAAGTTATGGACATCGACGGCGATATCTTCGAGGCGACAACTTACAACAGCAGCACCGACGACGAGTACTTCGTCAAAGACGGCGATATGCTTATTCCTTACGACGCAACCAAACATGCTTCCGTCACAAACGTTTACATGCGCAGATACAAAGGTACGTCGAACGCCGTAATCAAACGTATTGCCACCGTCAAAGTTAAAGACCTCGGCACCGCAATAGACAAAGCAATCGACAACACTTACATCGGCGAACTTATCGACATCACCGTAGAAAGCGTGTTCGCGCTCGACGAGGGCGGAGAATACGTCGAATTTGCCAGAGTTGCCGACGAAGCGGAAGCAACTGCAAAATATAAGGGCACTTACGAACTTATGCACAATGCCGACGGCACCGTCAGCGTTATGGTCAAATACAAAGACGGCGTAACCACGGGAACCAGATACCACCTCGTCCGTGCCGCATCCAATGCCGCAATCGCCTCGCTTGCCGACAAGAAAGTCGGAAGCATGGCAGACGATATGCAAAGCATTGTCGACAGCATGCCGCTTTCGGACGCAATGGTCATAAACGGTGACGTGTTTGTCGAAAAGGTCCCGGCAACGGATGCCGAAAAAGCAGACTTGTTCGTTTACAAAAACGATATGTTCCTGCAATACGACGCCTCTGCCGATGCAGACGTAACCATATTCTACGAAAGAGTGTACGAGGGCGGCGCAAACGCGGTTTTGAAAAAACTTGCAACCGTCAGCGTTCAAAACATCCCGAGCCACATCGAATTGGCAGTCGACGAAACCCGTCTGTCGGAAATGGTGACAATTTCGGACGATTCAAACGTCGTTCTCAAAAAGGTTAAGGACGTAAAAATCAAAAATCTGTCCACCGAAATCAACACGGCAATCAACGACAGCACTTTGGGCGAACTTATCACCATCGACAGCTCGGCACACGTCGTTTTGCAAAAACTTAAGGACGTAAAAGTGGGTAACCTCAGCACCGAAGCGACGGAAATAATCAACAATATGACCATCGGCGAACTTGTCAATCCGACCGACACCAACAGTTTGCTGTACGCACTTAAGGATTCAACTTTGACCAGCATCGAAGAAGACGCGACCAATACTTTGAAAAATTCGTCAATAATCAAGTTGTACACTTGGTCCGGAGCAACCATGGATGCCGATTTGCAGGCAACCATCGAGCTTTACGAAACGGCGGCAGGGCGTGAATTGACCGTTCTGGACTTCCTCAACGGCATCAAGGTTCAAAACGGCGGAATTTATTTTGATCCTACAACCTTCACTTCGAGCACTCCGACAACTTAAAATTTCATGCGGGGCGGTCAAAAACCGCCCCTATGACATAAATTGAAACTATGTTCGAAAGTTTAAAACAAGACCTTCAGGTCATCATCGACAAGGATCCTGCCGCCACAAGCAAGTGGACGACGTTTTGGACCTATCCGGGTTTTAGGGCGCTTATGAACTATCGCATTGCGCACGCTTTGTACCGAAAAGGCTTTAAGGCGGCGGCCAGGATGGTTTCCGCCGTTGCACGCAGGCGTTGGGCGGTCGAAATTCACCCTGCGGCCAAAATCGGCAGAGGCGTGTTTATCGATCACGGTGCAGGTGTGGTCATCGGCGAAACGGCCGTGGTGGGCGACAACGTAACCCTCTATCAAGGCGTAACTTTGGGCGGTACCGGAAAACACACCGGGAAACGACATCCGACCGTTTGCGACGACGTTATGATTTCGGCCGGGGCAAAAATTTTGGGCCCCGTCGTTATAGGAAAAGGCAGCAAGGTCGGGGCAGGAAGCGTTGTTTTGAAAAACGTACCGCCTTATTCGACAGTGGTGGGAGTGCCGGGGCGCATAGTCAGGCAAAACGGCAAGCGTGTCGACGATATGGATCAGGTCAGGCTGCCGGACCCGATATTGGAAGAATTTAAGCGGCTTAATGACAGAATAGCCGCTTTAGAAGACAAATTGGGCATAAAAACCTGTCGTTATTCACTTTCGGTGGACGAACTGAACGTTCAAAGCTCACTTAAAGACGACAAAAATCAACAAAACTAAGAGGCAACAATGCTAAAAATTTACAACACACTTACAAGAAAAAAAGAAATTTTCGAGCCTATGAATCCGCCCGAGGTTAAGATGTACGCTTGCGGCATAACCGTGTCGGGCGATGCGCATATCGGACATGCCTATCAGGCTCTTATTTACGATATAATCCGAAAATATTTGTTGAAATCGGGTTACCGCGTTACCTACGCTCGCAACTACACCGACGTGGACGACAAAATAATTGCCAAGTCCAAAGAGACCGGCATCCCTGCCGACAGATATGCGGCAATGATGATAAAGCGCATAGACAAAGTCATGCGCGAACTCGAGATAGACGATCCGGACGTGTGGCTTAAAGCGACGTGCAACATCGAAAACATCATCGATTTCGTTTCGGCCCTTATACAAAAGGGTTATGCTTATCCGACACCTAACGGCGACGTTTATTTTGCCGTTGAAAAGTTTGCCGATTACGGCAAATTGTCGGGCAGAAATTTGGAAGATGCCTTAAACGGCGTCAGAGTCGAAAACGACGAAGAAAAACGCAATCCGTTGGATTTTGCGCTGTGGAAGGCGGCAAAAGAAGGCGAAATAAGCTGGGCTTCTCCGTGGGGCGAAGGCCGTCCGGGCTGGCATATCGAATGCTCGGCCATGAACAGAGCGGCGTTCGGCGAACAGATAGACATTCACGGCGGCGGTCGAGATCTTATTTTCCCTCACCACGAAAACGAAATAGCGCAAACCGAAGCCTTAACGGGCAAACAGTTTGCAAAATATTGGATTCACAACGGCCTTATCAAGGTGAACGGCCAAAAGATGAGCAAGTCGCTGGGCAACAGCATCGTTTTGGGCGACCTGATGGCCGAGTACGATGCCGAAACCATTAAATTTGCGCTTTTGCAAACCAATTATCGCGGCGACATCAACGTTATGGACGATTTGTTCCCTAACGCCGAAAAACATCTTTACGGTTTTTACAAAACAATGCTGGAAGTCGAACAGGCAGGGCTTAAGTCGGACGACGCAAACGGCGCCGTCGACGAGGAATTTTGCCGCGCGATGGACGACGACTTCAACACCGCCCTCGCAATAAGCGATTTGTACGGCATTTTCAAAAAAATCAAAGCAAAAGTTAAGACCAACGACAATTCGGCCGCGGCCGACGTAAACGGAGTGAAGCAGGCCTACTCGCTGTTGGGGTTGTTTAAAACCGCTCCTGCAAAATTCTGCTCCCGTTACGAAGCAAAGCATCCAGAGGCGGTAAAACCTCAAACGGCGGACGCTCCGGACGAAATAATCGCTTTGGCCGAAAGCAGAGTTGCCGCCAAAAAAGCCAAAAACTACGCTCTGGCCGACGAAATCAGAGCAAAAATCGCATCGCTCGGATACACGGTTATCGACGTGCCGGGCGGCTACGACATAAAAAAGAATTAGGATGAAACTTTTTAAACGCAAAAAAGATAATGCCCTCGTCGGCGAAACGGACACGGTGATGGTAACCGACGTCGATTTGTCGACCGAGGATTTTCCGTCCGACGACGAGCCGGCCGACCTGAACCGCGAGGCGGCAATTACGGCCGAAATTTCGGAAAACGGCACCGAGGAGGTTTGCGCCCAAACGCCTAAAACTCAAAACGGCGAGGCTTTGGCGTGCGAGTTTTTGAAACAAGAGGATGCCGAAATTCAAGATCGACCGAACGGTTTGTCGGAGGTGTTTGCCCAGGTAAACGAAGCCTTAAAAACCGCAGACGTTCTTCCTTCGGAAGAAGAATGTTCGACGCAGTCGGAGGTTGAAGAAGAAAGTAAAGCTTCCGAGGTCGTTCAGGCCGCCGAAATCGACACGGAGAAGAACGAAACGGCTCAGGCGCACAACGTTCCTTCGGACGGGCCTATGACCGCCGAAGAACGCTTTTTGAACCGCATTCGCGGCGAACGCTCGACCGACGTCGACCGAGCAAAGTATATCTACGGCAAAGTTGCCGAAAAGGTTGAAGAAGCAGGGAAGGCTCGCTATGCCGGAAGCACCGAAGAAAAACGTGCCGCGGCCGCCATCCGTGACGTCATCGAAGAGGAAATAGGCGAATACGCACGCCTCGAACCTTTTGACGTGAGGCCTTATTCGACGTCGCAAGGCTTGCCTGTTTTTGCGGCATTAAGCCTTTTGGCGTTTGTGTTGGCGTGTATATGGCCGCCTCTCGGGGTTGTGTCGTTTGCGGCGGTTGCGTTGCTGCTGTGGGTGCAGGTTTTCAAAAACCGAAACGATTTTTCGGGGCTGTTCCCTAAACGCACTTCTTACAACGTGGTAAGCGTTATCGAAGAAAAGGGCCGCAGGATTGACAAAACCGTTGTTTTGGGTTGCCACTACGATACCGACTACGGCCGAATGGAGCTTCCGAAGTGGATTTCCAAGCAAAACAACCCGGGATTTCACAATTTAATGTTGTGGTACTTTCTTTCTTGCAATTTGTTGCTTGCGCTGCTGTCGCTGGTGTGCATATTCCTTAAAACGGGGCCGAAGGCGATTGTTATGCTTGTCGGATTTATTGCGCTTGCGGTTGCCGTGGCGTATATGGCAACTTACGTCACCTACTTCAAACTCGGCGCAAGGATGAACAAAAACGCCTTAAGCGGCTTAGGGGTAACGCTTGCGGCCGTTCAGCACGTCAAAATAAATCGCGAGGAATTGCCGTCAAACGTCAGACTGGTTGTGGTTGCTTTCGGAAGCAGCTATGCGGGGGCAAAAGGCAGCGAAGCGTTTTTGGCCGAACATCTCGGCAAGGACAATTTGCTGATAAATCCGGTGTTTGTGGACGTGTCGGCACTCAGGCAAAACAATTGCGATCTTATCGTATCGGATAAAGCTTTAAACCTGGTGTACAGCGACAAATTGACAGAAACGGCATTTGATGTTTTAAAAGAAAACGGATTAAGTGTCGAAAAGGTTGTCGAACAGCGAAGATATGCCGACGCAACAAGCTTTGCAACAAAGGGAATTGATTCGGTTTTCGTGGACGGCGGAATCAAAAAAGAAGGTTTATTCGGCGTCACGGAATCGGAAGTGGAAGATAGATACAACGCAGTGTTGAACGTGGTCAGAAGAATTATTAAACAACATTAGGAGGACTATAAAACAATGAAAAAATCAACAACAAAAAACTTGGCTTTTGCAGGGATGTTTACTGCTTTGACGGCAGTTTTTACAATGATTCACATTCCTCTTGCAATCGGAAACATCAACTTCGGCGATGCGGTTATTTTGATGTCTGCCGCATGTCTGCCTCTCCCGTATGCGGTAATCGCATCCGGAGTCGGCGCCGCACTTGCAGACGTATTTACCGGTTACGTTTCGTACGCGCCTTTCACGCTTATCGTAAAAGCGTTGGTTGCCGTGGTTGCATTTTTTATGCTTAAAGGTTTGAAAAACTTGAAACCTGCACTGAAATACCCGCTGTCGGCAATCCCTGCCGAGCTTTTGATGGCGGGCGGCTATTTTGTGGTAAACGCAGGCCTTGACAATTGGCAATTTTCGGCGGTTGCGTCGGCAATTCCGTTCGACCTGTTGCAAGGAGCAGTTGCAGTGGTAATCTTCTCGTTGCTGTCGATATTCGCAAAGCTGCCTGAGCGTTGCAAATCTTATCTTGAAAAAGAATAAAAATTCCGCCCGAAAGGGCGGTTTTTTAATGCCGATTTAAAAACTTTTCACCAAAATCAAATGCCTTTCATAGTTTGTTAGTGGCGGCAACGTACATAAAATTTGGAGGTATATGCCGTGAATTGTTTTAGACAAGTTGTATGCACAGGGTGCAACGGATGCTGTTTGGTCGGGCCCCGTGGCCCGATAGGGCCGACGGGCCCACAGGGACCTATGGGACCTATGGGGCCGCAGGGAGCCACAGGACCGCAAGGTCCGACGGGAGCTACTGGCGCAACAGGTGCCACCGGCGCGACGGGCGCAACGGGACCGCAGGGTCCGCAAGGCCCAAGCGGAAGCGCAGAAGCAATCTATGCGAGCGCAGATGCCGCAACGGTTGCCGCAGAAGCGCAAGTGCCGCTGACTTTAAACACCTCAACTGACGGAACAGATATGGCCGTCGGAGGCAACAACGTGATTTTGCCGACGGGAAACTACCTTGTTTCCTACGGCTTCGAGGGATCGAGGACGGATGCCGGAACGTTGACAGTCAACCTTTATCGAAACGGCAGTGCACTTTCGGGCGAGAGCCTTACAGTGACGGCCGCGGCAAGCGAAATAACCGGTGCACAAAAGACTATAGTGGTGATCGCCGTCGGTGACGGAACCACCTTGGGACTTTACAACGGTTCGTCGGCCGAAGCGACGTTTTCGAACGCTTATATAACCGTTTTGAAACTTTAAACGGCCATTTTGTCAAAATATTGCCGTCTTTTGGACAAAGGACGGCAATATTTGTTTTATTTTTTACGTTTGCCGTTGACACGCCTGCTGTGTATACTATATAATAGTGTTGAAGCAAACATATACACGGAGGGGAAATATGTGGATTGTTGATTTCAATTCGTCGGTTTGGCACTTTTTGGTCAGGCTTGTTGTTGCCGTTATTTGCGGCATCGTGATAGGATTCGAGCGTAAAAACCGAAGCAAAGAGGCAGGCATCAGGACGCACGCCATAGTCAGTATGGCGGTGGCAATGTTTATGATTGTTTCCAAGTATCTTACTTCGCCGGATTTTGGCGGAGCAGGTACGACGGGCGATCCGAGCCGTATTGCGGCGCAGGTCGTTACGGGTATAGGATTTTTGGGTTCGGGCATAATTATGTTCCGACGCGACGCTATGCGCGGCGTAACGACGGCGGCAGGAATATGGGCCACTTCGGCCATAGGCATGGCCATAGGCGCAGGGTTTATCGTCACGGGCGTTTTTGCAACGTTTTTGATATTGGTTTTGCAGTTTGTTTTCCATTTGCCTATAAAGGCCTTCGCCACCCGACATCTTGCGACGGTAAAACTTAGGTTGTGGATGGAAACGGACGACCTTGTCGATCGCATTTCGGCCGAATTCGACAACCCGAAAGTGTCAAATTACAAAGCTAAGTACGAAGACGGCAAGCTTATTGCGGACGTGTGCATCGTAACTTCGGGGATACTGTCGGTAAAACAAATCGACGAAATTTTCAAAAAATACCAAAATAACCTCGTCAGTATCGAACAAATAGAAGAAGTTTAGTCGGTGAAACTTGACAAACGTCGGCGACTTTGCTATAATTTACAAATCTAAACTATAAAACTAAATTTATGTAGTAATAAGCGGAGGCATATTTATGGAAGATATCTTTTTAACTCAAAAAGGTTATGACGAACTTCAGGAAAGGTTGGACTATCTTACAAGTCAGGGCCGTGCCGAAATGAGCGAAAAAATCAAAGTCGCTCGCGAATACGGCGACCTTTCGGAAAACGCCGAATACGACGCAGCCAAAAACGAGCAAGCGTTTATGGAACAGGAAATCAAGGAAATTGCCGAAAAACTCCGTAACGCAAAAATCATCGACGAATCCAACTTGGACAGCAAAACCGTTTCTATCGGCAGCATCGTCAAGTTGCTCGACGTCGAATTCGACGAAAAAGTCGAAATCAAACTCGTAGGCAGCAGCGAAGCAGACATTCTGAACAACAAAATCAGCAACGAATCCCCTATCGGACAGGCCCTCATCGGCAAAAAGAAGGGTGCCGTTGTTGAAGTAAACACCCCAAGCGGAGTTTTGAAGTACAAAATCATCTCCATAAGCATCGACTAAGAGAGGTTATCATGGCGGACAAGGAAGTTCTGGCCCCTGACGTTTTGGCGGAAGAGGCGGAATTAAACGAGATATTTAAGATAAGAAGAGACAAACTTTCCGATTTGCAGGCGGCGGGCAAAAATCCGTTTGAAATCGTCAAGTACGACGTGAACGCAACCAGCAGCGACATAGTGGGTAATTATGCCGAATTCGAGGGCAAAACCGTGAAAATTGCCGGCAGAATTATGTCCAAACGCATTATGGGCAAAGCAAGTTTTGCTCACATTATGGACAGCAAGGGCCGCATTCAGTGCTACGTCAGCCGCGACGATTTGGGCGAGGAAAACTATGCCGACTTCAAAAAAGTTTACGACATAGGTGACATCGTCGGTTTGGAAGGCTTTGTTTTCACAACCAAAATGGGCGAAATCACCGTGCATGCAAAAAGCATGGTGCTTTTGAGCAAATCCTTACGACCTCTGCCTGAAAAATTCCACGGCCTTAGAGACGAGGACACCCGCTACCGTCAAAGGGAGCTGGACCTTATTGCCAACCCGGAAGTTAAGGATACGTTTGTTGCCAGAAGCAAAATTTTGTCCGGAATCAGAAAGTATTTGGATCAAATGGGCTATTTGGAAGTGGACACCCCTGTTTTGCAGACGCTTGAAATAGGCGCATCGGCACGTCCTTTCAAAACCTTCCACAATGCGCTCGGCATCGACATGTTCCTTCGCATCGAAACCGAACTTTATTTGAAACGTCTTATCGTGGGCGGCTTCGGCAAGGTTTACGAAGTGGGGCGTATTTTCCGCAACGAAGGTATGGACAGAAGCCACAATCCTGAGTTCACCACCGTCGAAATGTACCAGGCTTACAGCGACTATAAGGACATGATGAACCTTATAGAGGATATGTATCGCAAACTCACTTTGGACGTTTGCGGCACCACCGAAATCACCTATCAGGGAACGCCTATAGATATGGGCAAACCTTGGGAAAGGCTTACCATGGTTGAGGCAGTCAAGAAGTTTGCCGGGGTCGATTACAACGATTGGGCTACCGACGAAGAAGCTCGTTTGGCGGCAAAAAAAGCAGGCATCGAAGTTCCGGAAGGCGACAAGGCAACCAAAGGCCACGTGCTTATTGCCTTCTTTGACGAGACCGTCGAAGACAAACTTATTCAGCCTACCATCATCTACGATTATCCTGTCGAAAATTCACCGCTTGCAAAGCGCAAACCGTCAAACCCGGCGTTTACCGAGCGTTTTGAATACTTTATCTATGCAAGAGAGATGGGAAATGCGTTCAGCGAACTTAACGATCCTATCGACCAGCTTGAGCGTTTCACCCGTCAGGTCGAAGCAAAACGCGCCGCAGGCGGCGTAGATGCGCAAATCGACGAGGACTTTGTTACGGCACTTGAGTACGGCATGCCTCCTACGGGCGGACTGGGCTTTGGTGTAGACAGATTGGTTATGCTGTTGACCGACAGCGCAAGCATCAGGGACGTCATACTGTTCCCGACAATGAAACCAAGGGCAAAATAAAAAAATTATCCATCGCCGAGGCGGTGGATATTTTCCGCTTTTGCGGATAGGGATGGAAACAAATGGATTTTGTGTTTATTTTAAACAGCATTCTTTTGGGCGTAGGGCTTACGATGGATGCTTTTTCGGTGTCGGTGTCAAACGCTTTGGCCGAACCGAACATGAAAAAGAAAAAAGCGTTTTTGACGGCAGGCGTGTTTGCGTTTTTCCAGGCCGCTATGCCGATGATAGGTTGGCTGTGCGTGCATGCCGTTGCCGAAAAATTTTCGGCGTTTGAAAAGTTTATCCCGTGGATTGCACTTGTTTTGTTGAGCTATATCGGCGGAAAAATGATTTTTGAAGGCATCAAAAAAAGCAAGGCAGACAGCGAAAGTCAAACGGAAGAGCAAAACTCTATCGGTTTCGGAACTTTGCTGGTGCAGGGCGTGGCGACGTCCATCGACGCTTTGTCCGTAGGCTTTACCATAGCCGAGTACGATGCGATTTCCGCGCTTGTAGCCTCGCTTATCATTTCGGCGGTAACTTTCGGCTTTTGTACGGGCGGCTCGTTTTTGGGCAAAAAAATCGGAAGCAAGTTTTCGGACAAGTCCGAAATCGTGGGCGGCGTCATTTTGGTTGCCATCGGATTGGAAATATTTATAAAAGGGCTTGTCGGCTGAAGCAAAAAAATTATCTTTCGCCGAAAAACCGCTTTATTTTGCTTGCCACAATCGGTTTTTTAGTGTAAGATAATATTCACATGGAGGCTTAGCCCAGCTGGTTAGAGCGCTACGTTGACATCGTAGAGGTCACAAGTTCGAGCCTTGTAGTCTCCACCATACAAAAATAAAACGAACTCAATCGAGTTCGTTTTGTTTTTTTCGGGCATTCGGATGATTTTATCAAACAGTAAGACACATAAAAAGGACGAGCGGAGGCTCGTCCTTTTCGGTCGTTTGTTTTTGGGGGTTAGAAACGACCTAATAGCGATATTGTTTGCGTTTTGCCACGAAGAATACGAAAGTTACGATCATAGCAAGAAATTCCGCAACGAACAGCGAGTACCATATGCCGTCAAGACCGAACAGCTTCGGCAAAATAAGCACCGAGGCAATTTGGAAAACCAACGTGCGGAGGAAAGAAATTGCCGCCGACACAAATCCGTTGCCGAGAGCGGTGAAGAATGCCGAACCGAAAATGGTGAATCCGCTAAACAGTACCGCAACCGCAAAGTAGCGGAAAGCGTCGATTGTCATTTCGATAAGATGCGGACTTTCGGCGGCATTTTCGGCCCCGATAAAAAATTCCGCAAGAGGTTTCGCCAGCAAAAACGCCGCAACTGCCAGCACGACGCTTGACGCGGCAATCAAAATATTGCTTTTTTTGAACAGATTTTTCAGTTCTTCTTCGTCGTCGGCGCCGTAGTGATAGCCCACAACCGGGGCAACGCCTATGGAATAGCCGAGGAATATGGCGATAAAGATGAAGCTTACGTACATAACCGCGCCGTAAGCCGCAACGCCGTCTTTTCCCGTCAGCTTCATCAGCTGTGCGTTGTAGAGCATGGAAACGACGGAAGCCGAAACGTTGGTTACAAGCTCGGACGAACCGTTTGTGCAGGTGTGAAGAAGAGAGTGCCCGTCGAAATCGGTTTTCCCGAGTCGCAGCAGGCTGCTGTTTTTTCGCAGGAAATATATCAGCGGCAAAACGCCTCCTACGCATTGTGCGATACAGGTTGCGGCGGCCGCACCCACGATGCTCCATTTGAAAACAATCACGAACAATGCGTCCAAAATCATGTTTGTAACGCCTGCCAAAATTGTTACAAACAGGCCCAAATTAGGTTTTTCGGCCGTAATCAAAAAGCTTTGGAACATGTTTTGCAACATAAACGCCGGCAACGTCAGCAGCAATATGCGGGCATAAAGCACCGAGTGCGGCAACAATTCTTCGTCGGCGCCCAGCAAAAGGGCAATAGGCTTTGTAAATGCGATGCCCGCCACGGCAAACACCACGCCCACGGCGATTGCAATATAAGTCAACATCGAAAAAACCTTGTTTGCTTTTTCCTTGTCGTCCTCGCCGAGTGCCTGTGAAATTATTGCCGAACCGCCGGAGCCGAACATAAAGCCGAAGCACCCCAAAATTTGGGTAAACGGCATGATAAGATTCACCGCCGAAAATTCCGTCGTGCCGACGTAGTTTGAGATAAAATAACCGTCCACGACGCTGTAAATAGACGTAAAAATCATCATTACGATTGACGGAAGAGTAAAGCGGAACAGCTTTTTGTAGGTGAAGTGATCGGAAAGTTGAATTTTCATAAAATCTCCAAACAAACAAAAACGGACAAGAAATACGAAGCTTAACGACGCAAATACGACTTTTGCGCCACTCCGCACATCTTATCCGGCAAATCTTACGAGATACTGCCCTCCGATGAGGTCTGTTTGTGTTTAAGTTTTAACAAGCGGTATTTTACTATGAATTAAAAATAAGGTCAAGCAAATAACGGCGATTTCAAACAAATTTTTGGTTTACGTTTACAAATACCGAATATAAACGGTGTTTTGTGCGACAAAACGCCAAAAACCAAACATAATTTCGGGTGCCGAACGCAAAAAAGAGAATTTGCGGAACGCTTAAAAATTGTACTTTAGTCCAAAAATCGCTTTACTTTTGGAATATAGGTATGGTAAAATCAAAGTATAATATATAAACAAAAGGGAATTATGGCAAAGTCGCTGTTGAAAACGGAAGGGAAAAAGACAACTACCCACAAGCAAATAATGCATACGGCAAAAAGGCTGTTTGAAGAAGAGGGCATCGGAAACGTCAAAATAGAGCGCATCGCTCACGAAACGGGGATTTCGAGAAGCACGTTTTTCACTCATTTCGGTTCGCTCGATCAACTTTTGCGCGAGCTTGCCGACGAGGAAATAAAGGACCTTTTGGCTTCGTCCGAAAAAAGCAACCGTGGGGTTTTTGAAAGGGTTATGCTTTGTCAGTTGGTGGAAGACACCGCTCCGTATCCTTATCTGGCCATGGAACTGTTTGTCAAAAATCTGCTGTCGGCCGAGCCGTGCAAGTTCTCGGACATCGACAATGCGCTTCAAAAAGCCATATCTCAAAGCAACGAATACGACGTTATAAAAAAGGAGTTTTCGGCAAAGGAGCTTTCGGCTCTGCTTTTGGGATCGTACTTCGGATTGGTTTTTCAAAAATTTATGCAAGGCGAAAAGTTTGGCGACGGCGAAGACGTCAAACTGACAATAAACAAATTTATAACTTTAATAACAAAACGAATGGAGGATAAACAATGAGTAACGGTAACGGCATCAGCAACTGGCAGGACGCCAAGCAAATTTACGCAGAACTTGCGGATCTTACTTCCAAACCTATTTGGTGCGTAAGCGACGACTACCTTAAAAAGGTTTTGGATCACTATGAAGTAAACTGCAAGGGCAGCAAGGAAATCACCACGGAAGCCAAAAAATACATTCCGGGCGGCGTTCAACACAACCTTGCTTTCAACTATCCATTCCCACTTTGCATGGACAAGGCGGAAGGCGCATATCTTTATGACCGCGACGGCAACAAATATTTTGACTTTTTGCAGGCCGGCGGCCCTACCATCTTGGGCAGCAACTACCTGCCTGTAAGAGAAAAGGTTTTTGAACTTTTGAACACTTGCGGTCCTGTAACCGGCTTGTTCCACGAAGGCGAACTTCTTCTTGCCAAAAAAATCAACGAACTTATGCCTGCATGCGAAATGTTCCGTATGCTCGGCTCGGGCACCGAGTCCGTAATGGCGGCAATCCGTGTGGCTCGTTGTGCAACCAAACATAAGAGAGTCATCAAAATCGGCGGCGCATATCACGGTTGGTCCGATCAAATGGTTTACGGTTTGAAAATTCCGGGCAGCCGTCAATTTTTGGAAAGCCACGGCATTCCGGGCAGCTACAAAACCACCGACGAAGTCAGACCTAACGACCTCAAAATGCTTGAAAAAATGCTTAAACGCAACACCCGCAAAGGCGGTACGGCGGCGGTTATCGTCGAACCGGTCGGCCCTGAATCGGGTACTCGCCCTGTAGATTTCGACTACAACGAAAAAGCAAGAATTTTGGCCAGAAAATACGGCGCATTGTTTATCTTTGACGAAGTCGTAACCGGTTTCAGAGTAAGCACTCACGGCGCGGCAGGCTATTTCTTCGGCGACAAATATAAAGTAGACGATACCCCTGTCGTTATCGACGGCAAACCTTGGATGGTCGACGACAAAAAACTCGTTGACGGCAAAGTCGTAAAATTCCGCCGTCAAGGCACCGGCAGAGATATGTATCCTGACCTTACCGTGTTTGGTAAAATCGTTGCAGGCGGCTATCCTTCCGCAGGCGGCGTAGGCGGCAAGCGCGAATATATCAGCCTTATGGCGGCAGGCCTTGCAGGCATGGGCAAAAAGGCATACGTCGGAGGTACTCTCGCTGCCAACCCTCTTAGCGCATACGCAGGCTATCTCGCAATCTGCGAAATCGAAAAGAACGACGCTTGCGCAAAAGCAGGCCGCGCAGGCGACAGACTTACCGCAGGCTTGAAGGCTCTTATCAAAAAGCACGGTCTTCCGTTCGTTGCTTACAATCAGGGCAGCATCGTTCACCTCGAATGCACCGGCGCAATGAGCTTCGATTACAGCAACTTCAACATCTTCAAATCGCTTATCCCTATGTTGAAGAACAAACCGGAAATGCTCAGACGTAAAGTTGCTATGGAACAGATGGGTGCGGCTTATGCGGCCAACGGCATAATCACCCTTGCAGGCAGCAGACTGTACACCTCTATGGCAGACACCGACGAAGTTATCGATGCCGCTTTGGAGCGTTTCGACGAAGTGTTTGCACACGTCACCGAATGCACCAGAAACCTTGACAAATAAAAAATCCGAAATCGTGCGCCCCGAAATTTCGGGGCGTACTTCAAAGGAGACGACATGAACGACAAAATCGCAAATGCAATCATAAATTATGCAACAAAGCTGGCCGACGAAGGTTTGGCAACGGGCGTTTGCAGTATAACCTTTAAACACGGAAACGATGTTTATACAACCAAAAACAACGTTGATTTTGCAAAAATAACTGCAGAAGACATTGTTTTGTCAACAGACAGCACTGTTGACGACGCAACCCGTGCCAGAGTGGACGCGGACGTTTGGGTGCTTTCGCTTAATGAGGAGAATGCGGCAGTTATGCGCATAAGCCCGAAATATACTTTGGCATGCTCGAAAAGCGGAAGAAGCATTCCGCCGGTGTTGGACGACATGAGTCAGATTTTGGGTGTCAAAATCAAATGCGCCGATTCTTCGTCGCTTGACGACATAAAGAAGGCAATCAAAGGTAAATGTGCTTGCTTGGTTAAAAATGAAGGCGCATTAACCACGGGCAGAAGCTTGGACGAAGCGTTTACGGCGGCCATGGTTATGGAAAAGGCAACGAGAACCTACATCAGAGTCACTGCTTTGGGCGGTCCGAAAAATCTCGGTGCGGTTGATGCCAACTTGCAACATATCGTTTACAAAATCAAATACAGCAAAAAGAATCAGGCGGCAAAAATCGCCGAAGAACAAGAGGAGGCCTGACATGAACACCGAAAAAGAACTTAGGCAACTCATAAAGGATGCGGGCGTTAAGATGCTCGAAGAAAACCTTGTTCAGGGGACGTGGGGCAACATCTCTGTCCGTATCGACGAAAAGCACATGCTTTGCACGCCGAGCGCATTGGATTACGTCGATCTTACCGTCGACGATATGAGCATTGTGGACATCGAAACGCTTGAATGGGTTGGGACCAAAAAACCGACTTCCGAACGCAAAATTCACGCGGCTATTTTGCGAGACAGACCTGAAATAAACGTTGTTTTGCACTCTCATCCGTCCGAATGTAGCGTGTTTGCTTCGGCTCATGCCGATTTGCCTGTTACCGATCCTGCGAAAAAAGAACTTTTGGGCGGCGATATTCGCTGTGCAAAATACGGCATGCCGGGTACGAAAACTCTTTGCAAAAACGCAGTTGAAGCCATGAAAGGCCGCAAAGGTTGCTTTTTGGCAAATCACGGCGTGTTCGCTTGCGGCGAAACCATGGATTTGGCTTTCGATGCAATAAGAGCAATGGAAAACGGATGCAGGGAATACATCGAACAAAAGACGGCGGCGGCTCTCGGAAAAGACAAGTACGATGACGGCGACGACGTAAAACTGTTTTTGAAAAAATAACCAAAACAACCTAAAGCGTTCCGAAAGGGGCGCTTTTATGTTTGCACATAGTGTTGCAAACGGCCGAAAAATGGTCTATAATATATCTAACAATATGTTTGGAGAAAAAATATGAACAACAATAAATCGGTAAACGTAAAACGTATTCTGGCAAAAGTGGGCATAGTTATTGTTGCTATTCCGCTTTGTTTGGTTCTTATGATGTTTGCATTGCGCGGTTTGGCCAACATCCCTCGCGTGGACGAAAGCGAAATCGGACCGTCCGACAACAGGTATATTGCGGCAGAAACCATGATGTCGGCACACAGGGCCGGCCGAAGAACCGCACCGGAAAACACCATTGCGGCTTTTTCGAAATGTATAAGCATTATGGAAACCGAGGGTTACAAAATCGACATCCTCGAATTCGACCTTCAAATCACCAAGGACGGCGAACTGGTTTTGTTGCACGACGATACGCTCGACCGCACCAGCAACTGCGTAGATCTTGACGGTTTCGGCAAGGACAGCAAAGTTATCGACCACACTCTGGCCGAACTTAAAACCCTTGAAATGTGGCACGATTACGACGGCACCGATTTTGACGAAAACGAGGCTCGCATTTGCACTTTGCAGGAAGTGTTCGATTTCGTTATCCGTGAAAAGGGCTATGACGAGATGTGCTATATCATCGAAATCAAAGACAGCGGCGAGGCCGGCGCAAAAGCAATGGACAAACTTTACCAAATTATGGTTGAGTACGACGTGCTTGACAACGTTGTTGTGGGAACTTTCAACAACGACGTAACCCTCTATATCGACGAAAACTATTCCGACAAAGGTGTTACCCGTTCGGCATCGGTGATGGAAGTCGGCGCGTTTTATTTCAGTTTCTGCTTCAACGTCGATTTGTCGGACAAAAACCTCGGCTACAAAGTGTTGCAAATCCCTACTGATTCCTACATCGTGGTTGACCTTGGCAAAAAGAGCATAATCGACTATGCGCACAAGTACGGCATCGCGGTTCAGTTTTGGACAATAAACGATCCCGACGAGGTCGAACAGCTCATCCGAGACGGGGCAGATGCCGTCATGACGGACTACCCGGATATGGCTTGCGAAATTTCGGAAAGGATAAAAGCCGAAAAAGCCGCCGAATAAAATGAAAGGAATTTTATTAAACAACGCCTATTTCGATTCAAAAGAGTATCTTTATCAGGCAGACCGCCTCGCCGAGGAACTTAATTTGAGAGGAGTCGAAACGCAAGTTTTGGCAAACGACGGATTTTTTGCGAGGATAGAGGGCGGTGAAATCGTAAGCGATTTTGACGGCGTCGACTTTTGCGTTTGCTGGGATAAGGACAAATATGTTTTGCGCCTTCTCGAAAAAAAAGGCATGCGCATTTTCAACAGCCGCTCGGCAATAGAAAAGTGCGACGACAAGATGCTTACGTTTATCGAGCTTGCAGATAATCAAATCCCCATGCCTGACACCTTGCCCGGACTTTTGTGTTATAGGCCCGACGAACGGATAAAACCGTCGGCGGCGGACCGTATCGAACAAGCTTTGGGCTATCCTTTGGTGGCAAAGCAAAGTTTCGGATCGCAAGGGAAGGAGGTTTACCTCGTTTCCGACCGTGCCGAATTGCTGTCGGTTATGAAAAAATTGAAATGCGTGCCGCATCTGTTTCAGAAATTTGTTGCCGAAAGCAAGGGTTGCGACGTGCGAATTATTGTTGTCGGGCAGGAAGTTGTCGGGGCGATGCGAAGGGTGTCTAACGGCGATTTTAGGTCAAACATCGGCGCAGGAGGAAGGGGTGAGCCGTTTGAGGTTGGCGACGAACTTAAAACCATTGCCAAAAAAACGGCGGCAATCCTCGGACTGGACTATTGCGGAATAGACGTTTTGTTCGGAAAGGACGGACCGCAAATTTGCGAGGTAAATTCAAATGCTTTTTTCAAAACGTTTGAAGAAGTTACGGGCGTAAACGTTGCGGCAAAATATGCCGAATACATCATAAAAACCGTCAAAAACGAAGTTTAAACAATCAAAAAAGCCGCTGTAAAAGCGGCTTTTTGTGTGTAAATCGGATATATTACAAAATCAACAAAACTACGGGAATGGTCAGCATGCACAAAATCGTTGAAATCAAAACGGTGTCGGCCGCCTGTTTTTGACCGTTGCCCAGCACTTCCGAAAGGTTCAGAACGACGCTCGCCGACGGACAGCAACACGTTATGACAAGCACTTGCTTTAAAAGCAGAGGGATGTCGAAAGGCAAGGTGACCAACCACGCCGCAAGAGGGAATACAACAAGTTTCACTGCTGCGGATATAAACGGTTTTACGTCCGAAACCAGCTCCTTGAATTTCACCGTCGCAAGGCGCATACCGAGAATCAGCATACACAGCGGAGCGGTCATTTTTGCGAGCAAGGTTACTATTCCGCCCAAATCGAACCCCTCTGTCGGAAGTTTTGTTTTGGTGAAAAACAGCGGAAGGGCCACAATAAGCACCAACGTTGCAGGATTAAAAATCATTTTTTTGACCTTTATGTACCGTCTGTCGCCCGAAATTAAGGCGCATCCCACCGTCCAGGCCATAATGTTCATGCTTACGGCAAACATCGCCGAGTACGCAAGCGCGTTTGGATCGGGGATAAGTTTTTCCAAAAGAGGCACGCCAAAGTAGCCGACGTTGCCGAAAACCGATGCGACTATTGCTATCCTATAGCCCGCTTCGGCCGAAAGTTTTTTCCTGAAAATCAGTGTCATCACGGCCAAAATCACCAATTGCAGCCCGGTGCAGATGCCAAAAAACAACAGCATGTTCAAAAACAATTGTTTTTCAAAAGTTACCGAGTTGAACTGGTAAAGCGTCAGGCACGGTTGGCAAACGTACAGCAAAACCTTGGCAAAAGAGGAAATATGTTCCTCTTTCACGGTTTTTGTTTTCACCAACACGAACCCGGGAATCGCATAAATCATCATAACCAGGACGGCAGAGGCCGTAGTCAGAAAATCCATAAATCACCCAAATACGTTTATGGTTTTATTGTAACAAAATATCTCCTCCGTGGCAAGAAAGACGAAGGAGATATTTTCAATTATAAAAAATTTAACGTTTACGGAGTAATGTCTTCGGGTTGAAGTCGAACTACGCCCTGTTTTGCTTGGCAAAGCGGACAGGTTTCGAATGCGGTTTTGCCTTTTTGAGAGTATCCGCATCCGTCGCACGTCCAGGTGACGGCAGATTTTTTGGAGTAAAGGGTTCCGTTTTTCAGCTGTTCGTGCAGTTTGCGGAAAACGGATTCGTGCTCTTTCTCGACTTTTGCGACGTTTTCAAACAGACCTGCAATGTCGTCAAAGCCTTCTTTTCGGGCCGTAGCGGCATATTCGGGGTAAATTTTGTTTGCTTCGTCGGCTTCGTCTTCGGCGGCGAAGAGAAGATTGTCCGTAAGGTTCCACTTTTCCCTAAACGGATAGCCGCTTGAAACGTCGACGTTGTCGATAACGCTTTTGTCGGCGGTTTCGATGAACGAGTAAAACATTCGGGAATGATTGAACTCGTTGTAAGCAATCTTATCGATTACCGCCGCAAGCGCCGTGTAGCCTTGCTGTCGCGCTCCGTATTCGATGTACTCGTAGCGAGTGCGTGCCATTGTTTCGCCGGCAAACGCTTTTGCCAAATTTAAAATAGTTTTGCTTTTTTTAAGTTCCATACAAGCCTCCTTTTTTAAAGTGTTTGCAAAAAAGGAGGGGCGTATACGCAAAACCCCCGCAAAAGCGAGGGCATCCGTTGATTTTTACGGTTTAATTTTGTCTTCACCGAGGAAGAACAGGGCAATTACGCCTTTTCCGCAGTGAGTGCCGACTATCGGGCCGATGTAGTCGACCACGACGTTGACGTCGGGAGTTTTTTCCTTGATTTTGGCCGCAACCCATTCGGCATCGTCCTTAGAACTTCCGTGACACACCCAAACGTCGTCGTTTTTCCAGCCCTTGCTTTTTTGAAGGTATCCGTCCACAAGCGCTTTAAGGCTTGCCTTGCGCCCCATTACCTTGTTGAAAGCGACCAGAGTGCCTTCTTCGCTGACGTGAAGCACCGGCTTTAAGTTGAGACTGCTTCCCACAACGGCCGCCGCTTTGCTGATTCGTCCGCCGCGGTAAAGGTGGAACAGATTTTGCACGGTGAAAAAGTGAACGCAATGTTCGCGGACGTATTCGGCAAACGATTTAAGCTCGTCAAACGAAACGCCTTCTTCCCGTTTTTTAAGTACCTGCCAAACCATAAAGCCTTCGCCGCCGGATGCGCATTTGCTGTCAATAACGGCAATTTGTCGCTCAGGAAACGCCTCTTTAAGCTCGGATTCTGCAATTTTAAGTGCATTGTAGGTGCCGCTCAGGGCCGAAGAAAAGCAGACGTGCAAAACGTCGAATCCGCCTTTTAGTATCGGTGTAAAAAAGTCGATTGCGGTTTGCGTGTTTATAAGCGAGGTGGTTGGCATACTGCCCGATTCGACTCTCGAATAAAACTCGTCGTAGTCTAAGCTGTCCGGACTGCATTCGTACTCGGCGCCGTCCATGACGTAGTTCATTTGAATGACGTCAAAATTTTGGGCGGTATATATTTTGGGGATGTCCGACGTGGCGTCGGTGGTAACGTAAATTCGGGACATTTTTTCCTCCGAAGTTTGATGTAAAACGTATTATAACAAAGTATTTACAATTTGTAAATTAAAATAACGTGAATTTTGGTGCGCATGCCGAGCGGAAATATTTTGATATTGGCTTGACTTATATGCTTAACGTAAGTTAAAATTTATATATAACGATTAGGAGGAAGTTATGCACCAGCAACACGAAATAACCGCTCCGCAGCGACTGTTGAACGACAAAGGCAACATCGCCGAGCCGGGATTTGCCAAAAAACTTTATTGGATTTATGATCGCAACGACATAAAAGCCCCTAAAATCAGAATCAAAGAATGGGACTACTACTATATAGGCAATCAGGATTACGGCCTGTGCTTGACCATTGCCGACGCGGGATTTGTGGCAAGCCACAGCGTATCGCTTATGGGCTTCGGCGAAAAACCTTTTCAAATGAACGATTCGGAAATTGCCGCATTTCCTATGGGAAAGGTTGGCATGCCGAACACTTCCGAAAAGGGGAATGCACGCGGAAAAGCCGGCACTTTGGATATGACCTTTGAAAACGACGGCACGACTCGTCACCTCTACGGCAGATACGACAATTTCTGCAACACCAAAAAAACGCTTGAGTTTGACGTCACGCTGACGGAATTTCCGGAAGAGAGCATGGTCATCGCCACTCCGTTCGACAAAGACAAACACTTTTACTACAACCAAAAAATAAACTGTATGCGAGCCGAAGGCAAATGCACCTTTGACGGCAAAGAATACGTTTTCAATCGCGAAAACGGTTCGCTTGCAACGCTTGACTGGGGCAGGGGCGTGTGGACTTACGACAACACCTGGTATTGGGGAAGCGGACAGTGCGTTTTGGACGACGGTTCGACGTTCGGCTGGAACATCGGTTACGGCTTCGGAAACACTTCGGCCGCTACGGAGAATATGCTGTTTTACAACGGTAAGTCGCACAAAATCAGTGAGGTAACCTTCAACATCCCTCGCGACGGCAAAAAGTTTTTGTACACCGAACCTTGGAGTTTCACCTCCGATGACGGCCGTTTCGAAATGACTTTTGCTCCGATCATCGACCGACAGGCTCCGCTGAACGTAGGCTTTATGTGCATGATTCCGCACCAGGTGTTCGGAAAAATCTCGGGCAGGGCCGTGCTTGACGACGGTACGGTTGTTGAAATCGAAAACAAAATGTGCTTCGCCGAGCGAGTGCACAATAAATGGTAACAATTAAGGAGGAATATTTATGGTTTATGCAACTTTAGCCGTAGGACTTGCGGCAGCAGCTTTCTTTATGTACGTTCGTGTGAAAAAGAGCGGACCGATTTGGGTTATCACTAAGGGCATAGCAAGCATCTTTTTTGTTATGACGGCCGTTTTTGCGCTCATCGAAGTGGCGGAAGCAAACGAATTGGGCCTTGCTTCGTCGGGGCAAATGTCTTACGGTATTTTGATTATAGCAGGCCTTGTGTTCGGTATGCTGGGTGACATCTGCCTCGATCTTAAATACGCTTACAGCAAAGACAACGACCTTTGGACTTACAGCGGAATGATAACGTTTGCGCTGGGACACATCTGCTATTTGGTTGCCATTTACGGCTACACCGGAGTTGCCGAGGAAAATGCGCTTTGGTGCGTGGTTCCGCTTGCACTCGGTGCGCTTTTGGGCGTAGGTGCTGTTTTGATGGAAAAACCGATGAAGATGAAATACGGCAAGTTTAAAATCATCTCCGGCGTATACGGCGGCATAATGTCGATGATGGCTCTCAGCTGTCTGTCGGTTATGGTTCATCGCATCGTCAACGACGGAAGCGACCTCGTCATGTGGATATTGATGGGCATCGGCGGCGTGATGTTTATGATTTCAGACTTTGTGTTGAGCGGAATTTATTTTGACGAAAAGAACGCTAAAAACACCCCTGTCAACGTTATCATCAATCACACAACTTATTATATCGCACAGTTCTGCATCGCATTTGCACTGTCGCTTATGTAGTTTAAAAACTTAAAAGCACGGCTTTCGGCCGTGCTTTTTTATGTATTATCTTAATTTTTTCGGTGCAGTACGGTGACAATGCACGGGACTATTGCCGAAAACAGCACCAGTTCTATTGCCGTGTTCAAGGCAACCACGGAAGCCAAAATCCACTTAAAGTCAACCGTAACGTCGCCGTAAGTGTTCCCGTGAGCAAACAGGAAAAAAGAACCCAAAAACAGCACCGTGTTGGTTATTATCCCCGACAAAGTGGCGATAAGCGAAGCAAAAGGCAAGCGTTTTTGTGCGACGGCGGCATCTCTTTTTAAAAATGCGCCGTTTATCCACTTAAAAACAAGTCCGCACACGGTTCCTACCGCAATTCTCGGGAGAACCGACACAATCGGATTGATGACAACTTTTGCTATGGGCAGGGCGGCCGAATTGAATGCGGCGATTATAAGGCTTATTATGCCGAAAAAACCGCCGACTACGGCTCCCGTTTTTGCGCCGTACAACTGCGCCGCCACCAAAACCGGGATTATGCCGAGCGCAAGGCTTAGCGGCATGCCGATTTTTTGCAGCAGCTCTGCCAGTGCTTGCAAAACAACCACCAAAGCAACGGAAATGCCGACAGCGGCAATCTTTTTGTTTTTTTCGTGAATGTTTGCCGATGACCTATTCATAAATTTTATTTAGAAAAAAGTCGCAGGCATTTGCCTGCGAGATTTGCCGATTAAGCAATAAACGGAGCAAGGTCCGAAAGCAGATCTTCACAACTGTCGGTAAAGATTTCCAAAACTACCGGCATGCTGAGGTCTAAACTGAAAATGCCCAAAACGGATTTTGCGTCGACTACGTGGCGGCCGCTTCTCAGGTCCATATCGTAGTCGTACTTGTTGACGACGTTGACAAATTGTTTGACGTTTTCTGCCAACTTCAGGTTGATTGCGATTGATTTCATATATATGCTCCTTTAAAATTTAATTCGCTTTAATTTGTGGTTTATCGTGCGTTATTGTCGGATAAACCTATTTGTTTGTTGTAAGGCGGTCAAAATACAGGCCGATGAAAACCGGACCGTACTGCATGAGGTTCGTGTGGAATTCAAGGTCGGTCATATCTGAACACAGGGTTCGCAATTCCGAAATTTTCAGTGCGCTGTAGTAGTAAGTCAATACGTTTGTAGGCACTTCGATGACGTGTTCGAAAACGCGGGATGCATAGTTTGAAACCGCTCCGTACATCGCGTCGTCGGTTTTTGCCGACGTGTAGAAGTTGTCTATCAAAAAGTCCCTAAGTTCCTCTTTGGTCAGGCCGTAGTAGTTGACTTTGATGTCGGACATTGCCACAATATATTGGCTTGTTTTGTTTTCTGCAAGGTAAAGCCTATAAAGCAAATTGTCCAAAGTGTTTGGACGGAAATATTTTGCCGCATAGTATTCGACGTAGGTTGCCCAGCCTTCCAAATATCCCGACGAGGACATCGCCCGTATGGTTTTCGGCAAGCCGTTGTTTTTGAAATAAACGTCCTGATAAAGGTGCCCCGGGAACCCTTCGTGAGACAAAAGGTCAAACGTGTTGTAGCTAGAGAGGTTGTCGGAGTAGGTGTTGACTATTATAACCTGTTTTGCGTTCAGGTCGTCGAGTTTTGAGGTGAAATAGGCGGCAGGGCTGTAGTTGTCCTTAAGGCTCGGATCTATTTCCTTTAAAACTATTTCGCCGCATGCGGTCAAAGCAGGGAAGTCTTCCGAAATCAGCGTGCGCAGATTGCCGACGGTGTCGTACATTGCCTCCAAGGTCCAGTTTTCGAGGTCGTCTTCCATCAACTCGTCCAACTTTGCCAGAGCGGTTTCACGGTCGAGGCCGTATTCGGATTCGATGGTTCTGAAAAGTTCGTTTGTTTCGGCCACGCATGCGTTGTAGTCGGCCAGAATTTTGTCGAACGCGGTTTGAACGTCGTCGTCGACGCCGGTTGCGTCCCTAAAAAGCAATTCGTAATATTCTTTGCCGTTTTCGTAGTGAGATAAACCGTTTTGGTTGTTATTTTCGTTGCCGATAAAGTTCAACACGCCTCTGCCGAGCGCAACGTATGCAGGGATAAGGATGTTGTTTACCGCGCTTTCGGCTCTGCTTGAGTAAGCGGATTTTTCGTCGTCGGTTAAAAAGTCGCAAGCGGAAATTTTTTCTTTAAACAGATTGATCAAAAAGTTTTCGCCGGTGCTTTCGACGGAGGTGTTGTAAATTGCCGTTCCGGTGAAATTTTCGCATTGTTCTATCGAGCCGACGTAAACGAAGTCGGCGCGGCCGTAGCCGTTAGCAATACGCTGTTCTTCGTATTCGAGATATTTCGGGAAGTTTTCGGCTGCGGAATTTATAAGATTGAACCAGTTTTCAACATCGTGCTTGCGATTAAAGGTGTACTCTGCGAGGTAAATCGGAAGTTCGGCCTGAAACCCGAGGTAGCTGCCGAGATAATCGTCCTGCAAATAGTAATAATCGGCATAGTCCGAGCGGTTGTTGAAGTACTCGGCCATGTAGTCAAACCACACTTTTTGGCTTTCGTTCAACTCGTCGTAGTCGAACAGCAGGTTCATCAATTTGCTTTGCGTTTTCAGTGCGGCATAGCCGTCCTCGTATTCGTCCTTGTCCATAGGGACGGGCACGGATGCCGTTTCTTCGTCGAGGCTGTATGCGGCAGGGTTCGCCAAAAGAAAGTTGATGCTCATGCCGTCGCCCGAAAACAGTGCGGTGAACATTTCTTCCAAATAGTCGTCAAATTCCTTTTCTCCGCCTTGGAACATGCCGCATCCGCCGAGCATGCCAACCAGCACAACGGTCAGAATGAGGACAGCAGACGATTTCAAAAAAACTCTGTTTTTCTTCATTTTTACTCCGTAAAAGATAATTTGCTTTTATATTCTACAACAAATGTCGTAAAAAAACAACACGAAACGGGCATTTCTCGCCAAAATTCTTTTATTAAACGTTTCCACTTGCAAAATTCCGTTCGGTTTTGTATAATATACCTTAGTTAAGGAGAATTGCCATGAGTAACGTTTACGAAACCGAAGCCGTGCAAGCATTTTTGGCGCAATGCGAGGAACTCGAAAGTTCTTCGTTTATTATGAGTTATAATAAAATTCGTATGCTGCTAAAGTGCCTTGCCTATTATCCGGAACTGAGAAATCTTGTCGACGATTGCAAGTATAATTTCGATTTTGACCGAGAATACAGCAAAGCAATTGTCAGCCTCGGCACGTCCAACGCTTTCAGACTTCCGTTGTCCAACCGAAAAAAGGTGGCTTTGGTGGTCAGTTTGTTGCTGGATTTCGACGTGCCTCGAAGGGATTTCGTGCGCTTCGTTATGGAATTTTGGCCGTCGTCGGACCGAACAAAAAGCTATCAGGGCTTTGTCGGCGGAGTCATAATTCCGTTTAAAAAAGCTCTTTTGGATTTGCTGTCTGCAAAGGACGAAGCAACGCCCGTGGCCGAAATAAGAGAAACCGACGCCAGACGGCAGGAAGTAAACATCGCACTCGCGGAAAGGGCGACGTATCTCATCGATTCCGCAATTGCCGCCGTCAAGGAGGCTCGTCCGTCGGAAGAAGTCAGCCGTGATTTGCAGTTTATGCTCGATGCGTTTACCACCGTTTTGGAGCAAAGGGATTCGCAAATAATCAGGGCCTATTGGATGGGACTTAAAAACTATCTTTCGCAAAACAAAATAGCAACCAAAGAAACTGCCGAAATAGACGGACTGCTTAAAGATTATCTGACCGTATAATATTATGTTTATTCATAATATATTATAGACAATAATATAGATGGCAAAACGGCCCCGTCGTCCGCAAGGACAAGGCGGGGTTTTTGATAAAACGGCCTAAAATGCTTGTGCGGCGTTAAAAACAAAAAATTCTTAAAAAAATTTGCAATTTCCAAAAAAAACGTTTGACAAAACGGTTATATAATGGTATTCTATGTAAGCTGTTATTTGGACGCAGCACTGCAAATTATATTTTTATAAGAGGCAAAACTTGGGGGTATAGCTCAGCTGGGAGAGCACCTGCCTTGCAAGCAGGGGGTCAGCGG
>CAZBVO010000006.1:0-85944 GCA_964495385.1 uncultured Faecalibacterium sp. | reverse complement strand
TTTTGGTGGAGTAGACGGGACTTGCACCCGTGTACGAAAGCCCGTACCCGACGCTTTCTACATGCTTAGTTTGCGTTTAAATTTCTCGCCCCTCTGCCCGCAAACGGGCCGTAGGTTTGAAGATGTTATTCTGCCGCCTCGGTTATAACCGTTGCCGAAGCCGTTCCCCTGTCAGTATGATGCCGATTGCCGACGGACAGAGAACGTCGGGTCGACATGCCGCGATAAGTTAAGCAGCGAATGCCAATACGTTGTTGGTATTGACGGTTTTAGTTTCTTTTGCGTTTATTTAAGTTTTTCCGTTTTTGACGCAGCCGAGCCTGCGACATGCTTTTCATCTCATACGACGCCCCCGGCGAATCTGAGAACTACCCCTTAGCAAAGAAACTTCAATTCAATTATACATTTGAAAGCCTAAAAACGCAACTTTATCTGCCGACAAAAGTTTTTACGGCCCTGTCGATTTCGCGACGGTTTTCTTTTTCGGCGATTGCGCGGCGTTTGTCGTGCAATTCTTTACCTTTTGCGAGTGCAATTTCCACTTTGACCAAAGCGTCCTTAAAATAAACTTTTGTAGGCACGATGGTGTAGCCTTTCTGTTCCACCCGTCCCCTAAGCTTGTTGATTTCGGCCTTGTTCAGCAAAAGTCTGCGCCTGCGATCGGGATCGGTTTTTGAAAACGCACTCATCTTTTCGTACGGCGAAATATGCACGCCGTAAAGCCATGCGGTGCCGTCTTTTATAGCAACGTAGCTGTCTTTAAGGTTTATTCGTCCCAGCCTCACGGACTTAACCTCCGAGCCTTCCAAAGCAATCCCGGCTTCGTAAGTATCCTCGATGAAATAGTCGTGATAGGCCTTTTTGTTCGAGGCTATTTGCCTTATGCGGTTTTTTTCAGAATAGCTCAAAGTCAACCCTCCTTTCGGCAACGTTTGCCGCCGCAACCGCAACAGTGACTTTGTCGCCGAGCCCGAAGGTGCGTTTTGCCCCTTTCAGTTCAAAGCGTTTTTCGTCAAAAGCGTATCGTCCGTGCGGCAACCTCGACACGGGAACAAACCCCTCGACGGTGTTTTCAAGTTCCACAAAAATACCCGACGACGTAACGCCGCTTATATAGCCCTCGTACATTTCGCCGACTTTATCCTGCATAAACAGCGCTTTAAAGTAGTCATCCGCATCTCTTTCGGCCAAATCGGCGGCTCTTTCACGCTCGCTGGAAAAATCGGACACCGTCACGCAATCGGCAGAAAACTTGCCAAGTTGATTCTCGTCGAATTTTCCGTCAAGCACTGCTTTTATTATGCGGTGAACCATCAAATCCGGATAGCGGCGTATAGGCGAAGTGAAGTGGCAGTAGTACTCCAAAGCGAGGCCGAAATGCCCCTCGTTTTCGGCCGAATACTTGGCCTTTTGCATGCTTCTGAGCATCACTTTTGAAATGATATTTTCCGTTTCCGCGCCTTTGACCTGCTCCAAAAGTTGCTGAAACTGCTTGCTGTAAAGCTTGTTGCGCACCTTAAACGTAAAGCCGCAACCTTCGACAAACTTTGTAAGCTGTTCGATTTTTTCCTTTGTCGGCTCCCCGTGCACACGGTACACCAGCGGAAGTTCGGCCCTGTTCATAAACTCGGCAACGGATTCGTTGGCAAGAAGCATAAATTCCTCGATGATGTCGTTTGAATCCAGCATCGGATATCTTTGGACGTCAACGACTTTCGTTTTGGAAGCATTAAGCTTTATAAGGCTTTCGTGCGTAACAAAATCGATAGAGCCTCTTTCGTGTCGAGCCAAGGCAAGCGTGTCGGCCAATTTTTTCATCTCGAAAATCATACCGACAACGTCCGAATACTTGTCGGCAAGCTTTTTGTCGCCGTCCAAAAGCTTGGAAACCTCACCGTAGGTCATGCGGTGATTGCTGGCTATAACGCTTTTTGCCAACCTTACCGACTTGACTTTCCCTTTTTCGTCAACGGACATAACGCAAGTAAGCGTAAGCCTGTCCTCGCCTTCTACGAGGCTGCAACAGCCGTTTGAAATGCTTTCGGGAAGCATCGGCAAAACCATATTAGGCAAATAAACGCTGGTAGCACGCTCTCTCGCTTCTTTGTCCACCAAACTTCCCGGGCGCACAAAATGACTTACGTCGGCAATGTGAACGTACAGTTCAAACCCGTCCGCCGTCTTTAAAAGCGTAACGGCATCGTCAAAGTCCCTTGCGTCGTCACCGTCGATAGTGATTGTCGGAAGGCTTCTGAAATCCTCTCTTTTTGAAATTTCTTTGCTTATGTCCGACGAGGCAAGCCTTTTTGCTTCCGCCAGAACGTCTTCGCAAAACGCCTCTTTAAAGCCGTGGCTTCTGACTATTCCTACGGTTTCGGCATCGATGTTTCCGCCGAAGCCCAAAACTTCCTTAATTTCGCCAACAGGGTTTTTACCTCCAAATTCCGTCAGTTTAACTACGACTTTTGAGTTGTTTCTGATTCCGCGCGCCGAAGCGGCAGGCACAAAAACATCCGAAAAATAGCTGCTGTCGTCCGCTACGACAAATCCGAAACCTTGCGGTCGTTTTTCAAAGGTACCTACAATTTGGTCAAAGCCCCTTTCCAAAACTTTCACCACTTCTCCCTCGTCGTCCGAAGACGAAACGGGCGAAAGTCTGGCAAGCACGGTATCGCCGTGCAATGCGCCGTGCAACGAACGGTTTGGAATAAACAAATCTGCTCCGCCGTCCTCTCTTGTTAAAAACGCAAAGCCCCTTCTGTTGCCCCTGAGTACGCCTTTTATGAGGCTTCCCGCCTCAGGCAAAACGTAGTGATCGGCGGAAATTTCAACCAATTTACCGTCGTCCGAGAGGGTTTTTAAGGCATCGGAAATAATCCTTCTTTCGAAGGATGCATAAATGCCCAACTTCCTGCAAAGCTGTTTGAGAGTGAAATCGGAAAGTCCGCTTTCCTCTATTTGTCCAAGCACTTTTTCCGTAAAGCCCATGTTTACCTCTGACAATTAAATAGGCGACCTGACGGCCGCCTTCCTTTGCAAAAAAACCTTACGCTACAAGACCGGAGTTCTTTGCAACGATAAAGAAAACTACGCTGAGCACGAAAATGGCAATTGCAAAAGCAATTGTAAGTTTGCGCAACAAGCCCTCTTTGGTCTGGGATTTGTTTTTGCCGTAGAAGGAATCGGAACTGCCGCCCGTAACTGCGCTAACGCTATCGTCGCCACTGCTTTTTTGCATCATGACAACCACGATCAATGCAACGCTTACTGCGAGCATAAGAGACATGATTACCCATTGAATTGCGTTACCGGCATTATAGCTGAGCGCAAGAATTAAATTTCCGAACATATTATCCTCCGATAATCTTAAATTATTTGCATAAAGATATTATCACAAAAGAAACAAAATAACAAGCATTTTATGCAAAAAACGGAAAATATCTTCAAAAAACCCGACCTGCGGCACCGCATTTGACCGATTAACACTCGAATTTTGGGCAGATAGGCGGCAAATTAAACCTCAAAAGCGGTTTACAACGATGCCAATGCCTCCGAAAACAGCTTGACGTGAAGCACTTCGTCCTCGATTATGCGACTCAACAGTTGTTTCAATTCGTCCGTTTTTACCGCGTTTTTTACCGCTTCGTAGCAGGCTATCGCCGACTCCTCGGCCTTGACGTTTGCGGCCAAAAAGTCCTCGGGCTTTGTGCGATAATCGGGCCAGGTACCCGAAAAATAGGCGTTTCTTCCCGCAATAACGGGCAAACCGCCCAATTTGAATATGGCTTTTCCCAAAAGTTCGTGATGCTTCATCTCGACAATGGCAACCTGCTTAACCAACGATGCCAATTCGGGAAACGACTGCCACACGACGTAGCTTTGATAAGTGTAAGTCAAAATCGCATCCGTTTCGCCGCCCTTTCCGCCGTAAACGTTCATAAGTCGCTTTGCGTCCACGGGATTTTTCGGGAGTCCACCGATGTCCGGATAAGGCCCTTCGGCCCGAGTCAAATATTTCATATCCACCTCCGCCGTCATTATATGCCCTAAATGCAATTTTTGCCTCAAAGCAACACGCTGACCGTTGCGGCATATACTAAAACATCCCTGTTCGGAGGTTTTTTATGTGCGGAATCATCGGTTGTGTCGGTAAAATCAACGCTACGACTACGGTCATCGACGGCCTTGCGGCTTTGGAATACAGAGGTTACGACAGTTGCGGACTTTGTCTGAAAAAAGAGGGGACGCTGAAAGTGACAAAAACCGCCGGTCGAGTTTCGGCATTGGCGGCACTCTCGCCCGAGCCGTCCGAGCTTTGCATCGGACACACCAGATGGGCAACTCACGGCAAAGCGACCGCACGAAACGCCCATCCGCACCTGTCCGAGGACGGAACGTTTGCGGTGGTTCACAACGGAATAATCGAAAACACCGCCGAGGTCAAAAAATTTCTTGGAGACGTCACCCTAAAAAGCGACACCGACAGCGAACTGCTTGCCCATCTTTTGTCGAAGTTTTTTGACGGAAACGTGCTTAAAGCGGTCGAACGCACGGCCGAATTTGTAAAAGGGACCTACACTTTCCTTGCAATTTCCGCCTACGACGATAACATTTACGCCTATCGAAAAAACGCCGGACTTATTGTCGGCATCGCAAGCGGTTTCAACCTTGTAGCAAGCGATATGCCTGCCCTTTCGGCGTTGACGGACACAGGAATAATAATGTCCGACGACGACCTTGCCGTGATTTCTGCCGACGGAGTCAAATTTTTCCGTTTCGGCAAAGTTGTCGAAAAAAAAGCCGTCGAAATTGGACGCTACAAATCTTCTCCGCTATCTGCCGACACCTATATGCAATCAGAAATAGACGAAATCCCTGCGGCCGCAAAAGCAACCGTCTCATCCGTTTTAAGCCCCGAAGGTTTGCCTTCGCTGAACCTTCCTAAAGACCTAGACAATCTGTTTTTGTGCGGTTGCGGAACCGCCTATCACGCTTCGCTTTACGCAAAAAGCATCTTTGAAAAAACCGTCAAACTGCCCACCGTGGCCGAGGTGGCAAGCGAAATCAAAAATTGCCGCATGTACCTCGGACCAAACACCCTTTCGATATTCGTGAGCCAGTCGGGCGAAACCCGCGATACCGTGTCAGCACTAAGGTACGCCAAATCAAAAGGAGCCTACACCGTCGCTTTGACCAACGTTAGAGGCAGCAGTCTTTCGACCGAAGCGGATTTTGCGTTACAAACGGATTGCGGCTCGGAAATTGCGGTCGCCGCCACAAAAACGCTGATTTCTCAAATGCTTGCACTTTACCTGACGGCGGAATATATAGCAAAAATCAAAGGCCTGACTTGCGACGAACAGTTTAGGCGCGCCGTCAAAAAAGTCGACCGATTCAACGTGGGGTTACGAAAAGCCGTCTGCAGCGACGTAGCGGAAAAACTTGCCGAATCCACTTACGGCAAAAAGGTTCTGTTTTTGGGAAGCGGACAGGATTATGCCTCCGCCCTCGAAGGCGCACTGAAACTTAAAGAAATAACTTACAAAAGCGCCGAAGCCTATCGACTGGGCGAAATGAAACACGGTCCGATTGCTCTGGTAGACGAAAACACACTTTGTATCGCCGCCGTAACCGACGCTTCTTTGAAGTACCGTGCCGAAATCACTTTGGCAGAACTTGAAACACGGGGCGCCGAAACCTTTTTGCTGTCACCGTTTTCGCTTGGCGACAAAACAAGCGTCATGCCCGAAGCGCCGTTTGAACTTCAACCCGTGCAAACGGTTGTCTACCTTCAAAAATACGCTCTTGCCGTCGCAAAAAAACTCGGGCTGGACCCCGACAAGCCTCGAAACCTTGCAAAATCAGTTACCGTTTTATAAAAAAATCCGCCGTGTGGCGGATAATTTATTCCTTGACGGTTTTTATTTTTTCAACGTTGTAATATTTTAAAACCCTGACGGCTTCCTTGGTGATGCGCTCACCGCACAAAACGGGCGGCACCGCAGGCGGACACGACACCGTAAGACCTGCCAAAATTTTGCCCTCCGAATTTGAAACGTCCGTTTCCTGGAAGGTTGAAAATACCGCTTCTCTTACGGTAATTGCCCGTTCGCCTCTTTTTGCCGTCGGAGGCGTTTCGGTTATCGCCGTTTTTTTCGGTATGGCCAACAAGGCGGCTTCGAGTTCGCATAAGTCGTGACGGCTGTTTTTGGGAGAAATCATAAAAGTGAGGTAATCTCTGTCAAAAAACTCGACGTGTATGTCATTATTCCGCAGAATTTCCGCTATTTCAAATCCGTAATAGCCGTAACTTTTGGTTTTAACGGTTATTTTGAGCGGCTCCTCGCCGACAAGCTCGTAGCCCGCATTTTCAATTTCGGATTTCATTTTCAAAACCGTTTTTGCAACTCGCCTGACGTCTGCGCCGTACTTTTCGGCCCGGCCGTTAAAGCGATCGAGCGACGATATCAACAAATACGACGGACTTGTCGAAGCAAACAGCGACAGCGCAAAATTGGCGTTGTTTTCAAAAAACTCGGGAACGTTTTTGCCAAAGTGCAAATATGCGGTTCCCGTCAAACACGGCAAGGTTTTGTGTGCCGACTCGATACATACGTCTGCCCCCGCCGACAGCGGATGCAGGTCCTTTTCCAAAAATCGCAAATAACTGCCGTGCGCATTGTCAACCACAAGCAACGCCCCGTATTTGCGGCACAGCTCGGACACCGCCTTGACGTCTGCAATATTGCCCAAATAGTCGGGTGAAGTCAGGTAAACCGCGGCAGGATTTTGGGTTTTCAAAGCTCTTTCGACTTCGTCGAGCGAAATTTTGGGCGACAGTACGTCGCCTTCGCCGTAAAGCCACACGGGTTCGACGTCGGAAAGCGCGCATGCAGATACAAACGACGAATGCACGTTACGAGCGGCAACGACTGCCGTCTTTTTGCCAACCGATTTACAATAGGCCGCAACAAGCCAAACCGCCGCCCTTATACAAAGCGACGAACCCTCGGTGGAATAAAAGGTTTTTTTGCTGCCGAAAATTTCCGATGCAACCTCTTCGCTCTGTTTTATAATCCCGTTTGGAGCATACAAAACGTCCGCGCCGTCAATTTCGGTTATGTCGTCGCGCTCGATTTGCCCCTTGCCTTTGTGGGCAGGCATATGAAACCGCAGCTTTTGGCTGCGGTAGTTTTGTAAAAAGTCACATACGGGTGTTTTTGACATTGTTACTGTTCCTTCGAAACTTCAAGCATTATTGCGCATTCGATGCGTTTTTTGAACAGTTCGCATCCGCTTTCGTAAACGCCGCCGACGCTTCCTGTTGCGTGATATGCGTTTGCGGCGCATCCGCCGGCGCAATAAAGCCTTGCCCAGCATTCGGAGCATTCCTTGCGAGCATAAACGTTGCAAGCGGCAAATTCGTCCTGAACGGCCTTGTTGGTGACGCCGTCGAACACGTTGCCAAGTTTAAATTTCTCCTCGCCGACAAATTGATGGCACGGATAAAGGTCGCCCCACGGCGTAACGGCCATGTATTCGGTTCCGCTTCCGCAGCCCGAAACGCGCTTGTAAATGCACGGACCGCCTTTAAGGTCGATCATATAGTGGTAAAAAGTGAACGGACGGCCTTCGTTGCGACGCTCGATCATAAGCTCGGCAAGCTGTTCGTACTGTTGTTTGACAATCTCACGGTCGGCCTCGGTGAGGGCGGACGGATCGTCGCTCTTGCACACGACAGGCTCCATGCTGATTTCCGTAAAACCGAGGTCGAGCATGGTTTTGATATCGTTCAAAAAGTCCGGGTTGTAGTGAGTGAACGTGCCTCGCATATAATAATTTTTGCCTTCACGCTTCTCGACAAATTTTTGAAACAGCGGCACTATGCGGTCATAGCTGCCTTTGCCGGCGAGGTCCACTCTGAAACGGTCGTGAACTTCTTTTCGGCCGTCAAGCGACAAAACCACGTTGCTCATTTCCTTGTTGGAAAAATCAATCACGTCGTCGTCGATCAAAACGCCGTTGGTTGTCAAAGTGAAACGGAAGTTTTTGTTCTTTTCCTTTTCGATGGAACGGGCATAGGCGACAAGCTGTTTGACTACGTCAAAATTGATCAGCGGTTCGCCGCCGAAAAAGTCCACCTCGAGGTTGCGTCTGGTCCCGGAATTTTCAACCAAAAAATCCAACGCGCGCTTGCCGACCTCGAAGCTCATAACCGCTCGGTCCCCGTGATACTTGCCCTGACTGGCAAAACAATAGGAACAGTTGAGGTTGCAAGTATGCGCAACGTGCAAACACAATGCTTTTACCACTCCGGCGCTTTTTTCTTTAAGCTTGCCGGCCAGCGGTTTAAAGTTGTCCTCCGAAAAAAGCTTGCCTTCACTTTCGAGAAAGGCGATTTCGTCATAACATTCGTTGATGTCCGCCTCGGATTCGGCAGGATATTTTGTTTTCAACATAGACACAACTTCGTCGCGAGAAAAATCCTTGTAGGCGGCGATAAGGTCGTACGCAACGTCGTCGACGGTGTGAACCGATCCCGATGCCACGTCCAAAACTATGTTGTATCCGTTAAGTTTGTATTGATGAATCATTTTTATGTAAAAGAAAAAATCGTCGCTACGCCGCACCTCCCGTTGCTGAAAACGCAAACGGCAAGTCCGTCACGGCGTGCGACGGCAATAAATTTGTTGTTATTTGCTCTTTTTGGTGTTTTCGCACTTTTGGTTAGCGATGCCGCAGCTGGTTTTGCAAGCAGATTGGCAGGAAGTTTGGCATTCGCCGCAGCCGCCTTTTTTAGCGCTTTCGCAAAGGTTACGAGTTTCAACGGTTTTAACGTGTTTCATAATACACACTCCTTTATCCTAATTATTATAGTTCGATTATATCATACGATTTGCAAAAAATCAACCGATTACGGCGGCGATATCGTTCATCTTGATACATTTTGCGCCGACTCGTTTTAGCATTAAACGTCATTTCAAGCACAAACGGCGTTTTTTTACGGCGATTTTTACGCTAAAGCGTTTTTTCGACGGCGTCCGTAAGGATGGACAAAAACTCGTCCGAATTTGCCGCAACCACGTACTCGCCGTCCTTTCGGTAAGTTTTGGCACCGGCCTGGGTTGCAATAAAAAGTCCCGGCTCGACGTCCCACGGATTGTCCTTTAAGAAAATATGCCCGGCGGTAGCTCCCGACGCAAGTGCCGCAAAACTGACGGCAATGGCCCCAAAATCCCTAAACCTTTTTGTAACGGACGACAAATTTTGCATAACCTGCGGTTTGTCGAACTTGCCCCAGCCGTCTATGGTGTAAGGTGCGTTTTTTGAAGGTGCGTCGCTGACGTGAATTTTGCGCCCGTCTTTGTATGCGCCGCTTTCGTCGGCAAAATAAATTTCGCACGCCGCAGGCAAATCGATGACGGCGGCAACGGTTTTCCCGTTGCGTCTTAAGGCAATCTGCACGCCCCAATTGAACTGACCGCCCGAAAAATTGACGGTGCCGTCGATAGGATCGATGACAAAGCAATCGGATGTCAGATGCTCGGCGCAGTTAAACTCTTCGCTGACGATGTTGAAATCGGGATAGCACTCCTTAATCCGCTTTATAAGATGTTTTTCGACGGCGATATCCGCCGTGGTAACGATTTCGCCCGGAGCCTTCTCGTTTGCGACAACCGAGGTGGATGCGATTATCTCCTCCGCCTCGGCTGCAAGGTGCAACAAAAAATCCAAATCTCTCATGATTATTCTGCAGACACGGTCATACCGGTTTCTTTTTCGAGAATGCGATAGACGTCATCGTGCAACAACGACCATTTGCATCCGACGTCAAAGTGGCCTGCGGTGTATTCGATAACTCGGCCCGAGGCCTTCATTTGATTGATTTCGGCCGTAGTGTAGCCCGGAATTGCGCTGTAATACGGAACGGTTCCGTCGCCTGCGGTTTTTATGCCGTAGGTTTTGTCGCCGCCGGTAGTGTCGCTGTAAGTGATTTTCGTATCCATGTTGTTGCCTACGAAATAGTATGTGTTTACGGTTGAGGAAGCAAACACTTTTTTGCCGTCGCCGTCGGTGATATACAATCCGTCGTGGAACTCTCTAAGGCTTTCCACCGCCGGTTTAAGTTTGTATCCTCCGTTGTCATCAGAAATCTTATTGCCGTCGGAATCGCGCAGATACGACCATTCACGAGTCGAATAGTACTCGTAAAGCTCGTCTTTGGACGAAATAAGCTGGCCGTCAAGGTAAATGCCCTCGTCAGACGAGTACTGTTCGCTGGACAAATATTCCCACGTCGGCAAAAGTTGAATAACCGAAGTCATGTTTTGCAAAAACGGAGTTGCGACGTTATCCATAAGGTCGATTATCGTTTCCGTCGTAACGTCCAGACCGAAGCCCGACAAAACGCCGGACACCATCGGATCGGACAAAGCGGCATCCAATCCGTCGATGGTAACGCCCATACCCGTCAAAAAGCTCCATGGATCGTTGAGGTAAGTCAAGGCGTCCAAGCTGCCGAGGAATGCACCTGCATACGACAGATAAGCATCCACCTTTTGGCGGTTTTCCGCGCTTCTGGCCAGATAGCCGGACACTACCATGCCGCCCATGCTGTGGCTCATAAAAATAACGTTGGTGTAGCCGTTTTCGTTTATGTATTCTTCAAGCAAACGACTGTTTGTGCGGTTGTCGATACGCCAGTCATAGTTGAAAACGTCAACGGAATATTCCCTAAAGAAATCCCCGTCAACCTCCTCGATCATCGACCTGTAAGCACCCAAAACGCCGTAGTAAAGCTTGTCGTCGCGGCCGTTGGTAGGTTTGATGTCAGGGTTGGTGCTTGCGCCGTATTGGTCAAGCGAAAGACTCCAGATGATGTTTGATTTGTCCTGCTTCTTTTGCAAAATCGGTTGGACGTAATCGGAAATAAGGTCCATAATAAGCAGATTGCCTTCTTCGTCCTGATCCGCAATCAACTTTGTGACAAATTGCTCAATGCCGTCCTCGATTACGGTGCTCATTTCGTAGCCCTCAGGCAGAGGATCCCAAATGTTTTCGTCCGTAACCGAATCGTAAAGGCCGCCGCTCATAAGTGCGGTAACCATGATTATGGCCTTTTTTTCCGGTTGTTCCTTTTCTTCGTCGCAAGCGGCAAAAACGAAAGCGGAAACAATGACCAAAAGCAAAACGATTGCCGTGAATCTGATTGATTTTTTCATATTTTCCTCCGTTTCGTCAAACCTTAACGGTTTTGGCGTTTTCAAATTTGAGATGATTTAAACCCAGCGGTTCGTACTCCTCCCTTTCGACAGCAATATCGGTTGCGGTCACGTAAAGTTCGGCGGTTGCGCTGATTGTCGCCGACACGAGATGACCACCCAACAGCCCGTCCTCGTTGTAAAGGGTAACGTGAACGTGAACGTAAGGCTTTCCGTTTTTGCGGCTGAGATTGCCCACCACGGAAGTGATTTCCGAAAACTTTTGAACGTGAACGTGGTCATATGCCTTCTTTTTCAAATCGTACAAGCCGATAACCGCATCGCTGGTTCCGCCAATCCCGACAACGGAGGCGGAAAGAAGATTTTCTTCTTCCATAAGTTTTTTGAGACATTCCACAATGTCCTCGGTAAGTTCGGGACGCACTATAATTACGTTGCCGCTTCGTTTATAAACCATAAAAACCTCCTGTCAAACAATTTGTTCGAGTTTTGAAAACAACTCCTCCTCGGTGTCGTAAAAAACGGTTTTGAAATTTGAATTTCCGTTTATCATAGCCGACAGCTTTTTGTCCGAGCCGTTGCGATAAAAAACGTACACCTGCTTGCCGAGTGCCTCGGCCAAGCCCAACTCGTAGCCCACACCGAGCGAAGTTACACTGCACTCTGCGATGACGAGGTCGGCTTCTTTAAGCCAATTTACGTCCCTCGAGTATATCTGTTCGTCGGTCATAAACGCCTCCGACGAAGCAAGCGACTCGAGGCCGATATGCTCGGTAAGCACGTTGGCCTTTTCCTTCAAAAATTCGATTATTTTAAAGTAAAGGGCACCTTGCTCGCGACCGCCTCGAATGGATGCGGCAAAATAAATTTTTTTCATTAGTGTTTGTTAAATTTGTTCACAAGGTCTTGAAGAGTGTAGGTTTTTTGTTCCTCCCTCTTTTTGCCGTTGCCGCCGTTGTGGTTTGCGCCTTGTCTCGGCTGTCCCGAGCGACGCTCCTGTCGGGCGGTTTCGTCCTTTTTCTTCATGCCGTAAGGCGACTTTGACGTCTTTAAGGTGAGCGAAATCTTTTTCTTAACCAAATCGACGTCCAAAACTTTTACGGTAACGTTTTGCCCGACGCTGAGCACTTCGGACGGATGCGAAATGTAGCCGTCGGCAATTTGCGAAATGTGAACCAAGCCGTCCTGATGCACGCCGATGTCGACAAACACGCCAAAATCGATAACGTTGCGAACTACGCCGTCAAGTTCCATCCCCTGTTTGAGGTCCTTTAAATCAAGCAAGTCGCTGCGCAAAACCGGAGTCGGCAAACTGTCGCGAACGTCACGGCCCGGCTTTACGATTTCGGTGATTATGTCTTCCAATGTCGGAACACCTACACCCACCACGAAAGCAACCTTTTCGATGCCTTCGCGCATAACTTTGTTTTTAAGATCACCCAAGCGACCGGCCTTAACGTCGTCAAGCGTGTAGCCGCAAAGGTCCAAAAGCTTTAAGGCCGCTTCGTAAGATTCAGGGTGCACGGAAGTGTTGTCCAAAACGTTGTTTCCGCCAGGAATGCGCAAGAATCCCGCGCATTGTTCATATGCCTTTGCGCCCAGTTTAGGCACTTTAAGCAGCTGCTTACGTTCGGTAAACGTGTTGTTTTGACGGTATTCCACTATTTTTTTGGCAACGCCCGAATTAAGCCCCGAAACGTAGCTCAATAGGCTTACCGATGCAGTGTTAAGGTCGACGCCGACGCTGTTGACGCAGTCCTCGACAACGCCTTCCAAAACCTCGGTAAGGCGGTTTTGCGGCATGTCGTGCTGGTACTGTCCGACGCCGATACTCTTGACGTCGATTTTTATAAGTTCGGCCAGCGGATCCTGTAAGCGGCGAGCGATGCTGACCGCACTTCGCAAGCTTACGTCAAATTCAGGGAACTCTTCCGCGCCCAACTTGGATGCCGAGTAAACCGATGCGCCCGCTTCATTGACGACGGCATAGCTTACCGGACGACCGCACACCTTGATAAGATTGGAAACAAAAATTTCGGCCTCTTTGCTTGCGGTGCCGTTGCCGATGCTGATGACGTCGACTTTGTGTTTGCGGATCATGGCAGAAAGAATGCGTTCGCTTTCCTCAATTCTGGATTGCGGCGGAGTCGGATAAACCACGCCCGTGTCCAAAACGTTGCCCGATGCGTCGATGACCGCTATCTTGCAACCAGTACGGTATGCCGGGTCCACCGCGAGAATGGTTTTCCCTTTAAGCGGCGGCTGCATCAAAAGCGGCTTGAGGTTGACTTCAAACATTTTTATGGCCTGCTCGTCGGCCTTGTCGGTAAGGTCGTTGCGCACTTCGTTTGAAACGGACGGGAAAATAAGACGCTTGAAACTGTCGGCGGAAATTTCCTCCATTACAGGCTTAAAGATGCTGTCCCCCTTGACGTGAGAAGCATAAATTGCGGCGAGGCAAACGTCGTCGTCAATGTCCACGGACACCTTCAAGCATTTTTCCTTTTCGCCTCTGTTGATAGCCAAAATGCGGTGAGACGGAATTGTGCGGACAGGCTCGGAATATTCGGCGTACATATCGTACGTTTTGCTGTTTTCGGCTTCCAAAAGTTTGGTGGAAATCACGGCTTTGTCCACCAAAATTTGCCTGAGCGTTTTGCGAAGCGAGGCGTCGTCGCTGATAAGTTCGGCAACGATGTCTTTTGCGCCCTGCAAAGCGTCTTCGGCGGTTGCGACACCTTTTTCTTCGTCGATGTAATCGGCCGCCAAATTAAGCACGTCGCCCGACTTAAGTTGCTGAGCGTAAATGACGTCGGCCAACGGTTTGAGGCCTTTTTCGACGGCAACGCTTGCACGGGTTTTGCGTTTTTGTTTGTACGGACGGTAGATGTCCTCCACTTCCGTCATAGTGCGAGCCTTGTCCAAAGCCGAAACTATTTCGTCGGTCAGTTTGCCCTGCTGATCGATAGACGAAGTGACCTCGTCCTTTCTTTTTTGCAAGTTCTGCAAATACTTAAGCCTGTCGGCAAACTCTCTTAAAACCTGATCGTCGCAAGTGCCGTGCATTTCCTTTCTGTAACGGGCGATGAACGGAATGGTGTTGCCTTCTTCGATCAACGAAATGATGTTGCGGGAATAATCTTCCCTGATTTTGAATTCTTCGGACAAAACTTTGCCAAAATCCATAAATTTTACCTACCTTAAATGTTGTTAGTGAATCTGTTTTGTTTTTCGTCGTAGACGTAACCAATTTCAAGAAGACGGGCCTTCACTTCGTCTGCGGAAAAGTCCTCGGCAGAGGCCAGCTCCTCAAGATTTTCGAACCCGTCGCGAAGCTTTGTGTTGATGAGGCTCAAAAGCATAAACGAATCGGTCGGAAGATACATAACTCGGCTCCTTAAAACGATATACAAATATTATAATATACTTTGCTCGGTTTTTCAAGCAAAACGGTTGTATGAATTAAAAACAAAAAACGGCAGCGCAACCTTTGGTCGCACTGCCCGTTTTTGAACAAACTATCTTTTTCCGACAGGAATCGGCATCTCGTTTTTCATATAGGTTTCCCACACGTTTATGCGATCGCTTTCGCCAATCTGTCGAATAACTTTTGCCGGAACGCCTGCGGCGATACAGCCGGCCGGGATATCTCTCGTAACCACCGCACCTGCCGCAATTATGCTGTTTTCGCCTATCGTAACGCCGCCGCAAACAACTGCGCCCGAGCAAATCCAACATCCCTTTTTGACGGTTATCGGAGCGGAATATTCCAAATCGTGCCGCCCGTCCGGATAATCCGCATTCAACCTTTCTTCGGCAATGAACGGATGATTCGGCGTGGCAAGCGTAACGTTGGCACCTATCCACACGCCGTCCTCCAGCGTTATCGGTGCAACGTCCAAAAACGTGCAATTATAGTTGATGAAACACTCGTCTCCGACGTGAATGTTTACGCCGTATTCGCAATAGAACGGCGCAAAAATCCCCAGCTTCTTTCCTTTCGACGACGGGATAAGCTTGTGCAACGCTCTGAACTTTGACGCTACTCGCCACAGTGCGATGCGGTTAAATCGGTCGCAACGAACCAACCCCAATGCGTGTTTAACGGCAATGTCCTTGCTTGCCGAGTTGTAAAGTTTACCCGAAACCATGCGGTCCCAATCGCTGATTCTTTCTGTTTTTTTGCTCATTTTATCCCTCCTTGCCGTCCGTGGTCAAATCGTTTACCCACAGACGTTTTTTGTAATGTTTTAACACAAACGGCACTTTAACCGCCTCATCCAAACTGATTATCACATAAACCGTGATGATGTCCGCCTTAAAGACAAATGCCGCAAGCATAGCCGCCGGTATTATGCCGCACCACAGCGAAACAGCGTCGCACTTTAGGCCGAACCTCGAATCGCCCCCGGCGCAAAACACCCCCGAAACAAGGGTGGCGTTCACCGACTTGCCCACCATGTAAAAGCCGCAAACAATAAGCATTTTGACAAGATATTCTTTTGCCTGCGCCGTAAGGTCGGCATCTGAAAATTTTATCGCCGGGATAACGGCAACAACCGCCAGCCCCGACACTAAACCCGAAACAACTGCAATTTGCAAAAGCTTTTTCCCGTATTCTTCGGCCCTTTCGGTTTGCCCGGCACCCAGTTCGTTGCCCACTATAATGCCGCTTCCGCCGGCCAATCCGAGGCAAAAACACGCGGCAAGATTTTTGACGATTGCCGCAACGGAATTTGCCGCAACGGCATCTTTTCCGAGTCGGCCGAATATGGCCGAAAACGCCGCCATGCCAAGTCCCCAAACGGCTTCGTTGCCCAACACGGGAAGCGTATACTTCCAAAATTTTCGGCCGATTTCGGGATTTTTGTCACCCCAAAATGCTATTTTCGGCCTCACTGCCCCTTTTCTCGAAACGGAAACCACAGCCCAAACCGACTCGACAACCTTTGATACAACCGTCGCAACCGCCGCACCGGAAATTCCCATTTTCGGCATATTTAATTTTCCGAAAATCAAAACAGCGTTTAACGCAATATTCAGCACCACGCAAAACGAGCTTATGACGTTGGCCTTTGCCGCTCGGTCGGTGTTTTTTAAAACACTTAAATATATTTGCGACACTCCCGTCAACAGATAGGACGGCGATACGATGCGCAAATACTTTGCTCCGTACTCGACAAGCAGAGGCTCCGTCGTGAAAATACGCATCGACAATTCGGGCACCGTCAAGGTAACGACGAAAAACACTCCCGAAACAGCCGCCGAAATTTTCAACACGTAATTGAACAACTTTTCAACCGACTCGCCGTCGCCCTTGCCCCAATACTGTGCGGCAAACATCGAAAACCCTATCGTCATTGCCGCCAAAAACAAATTTTCGACAAAAGAAACCTGCCCCGCAAGCGACACGGCCGACAAAGCATTCTGGTCCGAAATGCCAAGCATTATCGCATCGGAGGCACTTACCGCCGCCAGCATAAATTGCTGAAAAGCTATGGGCAAAACCACGGCCACGAGTTTGTTTTTAAAATCAGACCTTTTGGCCAAAGTCTTCCCCCTCCCTCTTGACAAAGCACATTGTTCTGTTTATAATTATAACGTCAAACAAATGTTTTTTCTATCATAATACGGGGAATTTTTATAACAATCCTGCACGAGGACTATTTATGATTTCAATGATTTTAAACAGCGACCGCTCCGAAAAAGTCAGCTACACTTGCGGCGACTACCCTATCTACGTCAGACGGGGTTTATTGTCGCTGTATCCGGGCTTCACCGCCCCGCCTCACTGGCACGACGACATCGAACTTATTGCCGTTTACGAAGGCCGCATGCAGTACAACGTCAACGGCGACGTAGTAACTCTTAACGCAGGCGAAGGCATATTGGTGAATTCCCGGCAGCTTCACTTCGGTTTTTCGGATTTAAAGAAGGAATGCTCGTTTGTGTGCATTTTGTTGCATCCGATGTTGCTTTGCACGACGTCGGCATTCGAAAGGGATTTCGTGCGCCCCGTTATCGATTCGGAAGGGCTTCCGTACGTCGTTTTGACCGAACAGACCGAATTCGGGAAAGAAGCGTTGTCCCTTATTTTTCAAATGGAAGCGGCGCACGGCCTAAAAACCGCACCGTTGATTGTGCAAAGTTGTTTTTTGAAACTGTGGAGCGCTCTTTTCGACACCGTGCCGCAAAGCGAAAAACCGACTTATCAAAGTGCCGACATATTTGCCGTCAAACGGATGATAGGCCTCATCCAAACCGATTATGCCGAAAACCTTTCACTTTCGGACATCGCCGCCTACGGTGCCGTCGGGCAAAGCAAATGTTGCAGGCTGTTTAAAAAATACACAAGCCGAACGCCCAACGCCTATCTTTTGCAATATCGCCTAAACAAAAGCACCGAGCTTTTGAAAAACACCGATATGTCGGTTACGGAAATTGCACACGCCACGGGTTTTTGCGGAAGCAGTTACTTTGCCGAAGCTTTCAAAAAGCAATACAATCAAACCCCGTCCGAATACAGAAAAGAATGAGCCGTGCCCATTCTTTTTTTGTTGTCAAATTTAATTTAAAATTTTGCGTCGGACTTTTCAATCGAAATCACCGTAAGCAACTCGCCCGACACTTTAAACCGCACCGAAAGGTCGGCAAAATCCAGACCGTATTCACGGTTTTCGTCCGCTTGATAAGCAGGGCGAGGATCCTCCGACAGCACCTGCTTTAGCGACGAAAGAGTTTTTTGACCAACCAAACTTTCGGTTTCGCACAAAAATTTTACCTCGAGTTTTTTTCGTTCGTGAGTATCGGTAAAGCCGCCCGTCGCTTCCGAATGCAGGTCGGAATAAGGCAAATAAGGCTTGACGTCGAATATGGCGGTGCCGTCCATAAGGTCGGCCCCCTCAACCACAAGTACGGTGCCTAAATCGACGGTCTTTTTTATCTCACAAAGCCTTACGCTCGAAAGCCCTATCGGGTTGGGGCGATTGGGGCTTCGGGTTGCAAAAACACCCACTCTTTTGTTGCCTCCGAGCCTCGGCGGCCTGACCGTCGGCGAAAACCCTTCGGTTTTGTTTCGGTCAAAACACCACAAAAGCCAAACGTGACTAAACTCCTCAAGCCCTCTAAGCGCATCGGCGTTGCGATATTCCGGTTCGAACACCACAACAGACTGCACGGCAGTTGTGCCGCTTTGCCGAGGCACGCCGAATTTTGATTTAAAATCGTTTTTTATCCTTGCGATAACTTTAATTTGGTATGATTCAGACAATTTTGTACTCCAAAATTTTTTGTTTTGTTTTGCTCGGAATTCTGAAACTTTCCCGTGCTTTTTGCACGGTTTTGTTTTGCACGAATTTGGTAAGCGTCCGCTCGTTTAACAATTCCAAAACTTTATCCTCAAACTTTGCCATGGCCGTAGCAAGCAACCAGGCAACCCCCATATCAACGTAATAAGCGTGGTTTTCGCACTCTTTTGCCAGGCGCAAAATTTCGTCGACGTGCTTTTCGTCGAGATAATGGCACATAAGCATTATAAAACCGAATCGGGCGCTAAACTCCGCTTTTGACTTGGTTAAAGTGGCAAAGCAGTCAAAATAGGTATCTGCGTTTTTGTCAAACGCCTTTAAGGCGCCGCAGGTTACGTCGCAGGTGGCCCAGTTGTCGACGGACGGAATAAACCGAGGCAAAAGCGACGTTATTTGCTCGGCATCCTTAAGTCCGCCGAGTGCAAGACCTCGGACGGTGGTTTCCTCGAAATACTCTTCCGAACCAAACCTGAACAAACCCTCGACCGCATTGTCGCGGACGATTTCTTTTGCTATTTTTCGCATGTCGGGAGTGCGCACCCCTATCATTTTTTGATTGGTGCGCGTGATGCGTTTGTTCATTTGGAGATACTCCTCGTCCGAACGTGCCGCAAAAAGTCTTTCGACAAACAAATCGTAATCGTGTGCAGATTGAATTTCCATATTTTTATTGTAACACAACCTACCGCCGATTTCAACCTGTTTTTTTGTGGAGACAAAACAAAAAAATCCGACCGCAATGCGGTCGGACAAAACTTATCGTTCTTCCCTGAAATACGGTACGCCCAATCCCGAAGGCGGTTGATTTTCGCGCTTTTTGCGCATACTGGTCAAAATCAAAACCACTATCGTTACGATATACGGCAACATCTGCCATATCTGCACCGGCAAGGAAATTTTGAAAACCGACGGAGCAAAATTGTACGCCCAATACAAAAGGCCGAACAAATAGGAGCCCCAAATCAGGTTCACCGGTTTCCAGGTCGAAAAGATTACGAGAGCCACGGCAAGCCAGCCGATTGCCTCGATGTTGTTGGTGGTGGCCCAAAGTCCGCCGCCGCCCGAGAACATAAACAGATAAACAATGCTCGCCAAACCGCAAAGCGCACAGCCCGTGACGGTTGCGACGTATTTATATTTCGTTACGTTTATGCCGGCCGCATCTGCCGTTGCAGGACTTTCGCCCACGGCGCGAAGATTAAGCCCCGGCCTTGTTTTTGTCAAAAACAAATGCAACAGCACGGCAATTACAATCGCAAAATACACCATAAATCCGTAACCGAACACGACGTTCCAAAGCCCCTGCAAAACGTTGCTTTTGAAACTTATCGGCAAACTTTTGGTGAAAATTTCCGCCGTAAACGCCGCTTTTGCGCTTGCCTGCGTAAACAGCACTCCGGACAAAAATTTGCCCATGCCGACGCCGAGACTGGTTATTATAAGGCCGACGACGTTTTGATTGCACCTGAAAGTGGTTGTCATGACGCTGTACAACAATCCGAACAATGCGCCCACCGCCAATGCGGTCAGCAAAGGGATCACGATGCCCAAAAACGCCGAAGGGTTTTCGGTGGAATTTTCGTAGCTGTATGCCATGTAAAACGCCGAAAAGCCGCTTATGTACATTATGCCCGGAACGCCCAAATTGAGGTGGCCGGATTTTTCCGTCAAAATTTCGCCGCACGAGGACAGCATTATTATCGTTCCGAAAACCACGGACGACATAATCCAGGAAATTATGCTATCGAACGTTACCATATCCCTTTCCCTCCTCTGCGGTTTTTTGGTCGTCTTTGCTTCTAAACTTCACTTCGTAGCGCACAAAGAAATTGCTTATAAGCAGGCTGAACAGAAAAACTGCAATTATAATTTCGGACGAATAGCTGTTGAGTGCGGCAGACAGTTTGCTGCTTTGCAAGCTCATGCCGCCCTTTTGGAAGAACACTACGACCGCCGAATAAACAATCATCATAAACGGGTTGAGGTTGGCCAGCCAACAAACGATAACCGCCGTGAAGCCGTAGCCTCCCGATGTGCTTTCGCTGATCGTGTGGTTTAAACCGGAGACGTAGATAAATCCGATAAGTCCGCACACGCCGCCCGATATTGCCATGGTGCGCATAACAACCGCCTTGACGTTTATGCCGGCGTATCTGGCCGTGTTGAGGCTTTCGCCCACAACCGTAACTTCGTAGCCGTGCTTGCTGCGATTGACGTAAAAATACATGGACGCCAACACAATGCCTATCAAAATTGCAGGCAAAACGGCCGAATTGCCCAACGTAGGCAGCCAGCCGGCCTTGTTTACTTGATTTATGATGCCCAGACTGGACGAGTTTAGCCCTCTGTTTTTTTCGACGTACAAAATGACAAACTCGATGGCGATGTAGTTCATCATAAGGGTGAACAGTGTTTCGTTGGTGTTCCAATACGCTTTAAAAATTGCAGGAATCAATCCCCAAACCGCGCCTGCCGCTATCGCCGCCAAAAGCATAAACAAAATCAAAACGAAGTTTGGCAGTGACGGAAATTTTTTCATTATTGCCGCCGCCGCAAGTGCGCCCATCAAAATTTGTCCCTGCCCGCCGATGTTCCAAAACTTCATTTTGTAGGCAGGATAAAGCGCAAGAGCGACGCCCAACAGCAAAACCGTTTCTTTTACGGTTTCGGTAAATTTGATTCCGTTGCCGAAAGTTCCTTCAAAAATTTTTCCGAATGCGACAAACGGATTTTTGCCCGAAACAATCAAAATAAACAACAAATCCAAAACCAATGCCGCTCCTATTGCCGCAAGCCTTACGACAATCTTCTTTTTTAGAGGCATTTCGTTGCGTTGAGATATACGAATGAGCGGTGTTTTTGCCGCTTTGTTAGCCGTTGAGTTCATCACGTCCCTCCGTATGCTTTGTCATAAGTGCGCCAATCTGTTGTTTGGTTGCGGTCCGTGCATCGACAATTCCGCTGACCTTGCCGCCGCAAAGCACAAGTATTCTGTCGGAAAGCGCAAGCAGCACGTCCAAATCTTCTCCGACGTAAACGACAGCAACGCCCTTTTCTTTCTGCTCGTTCAAAATGTTGTAGATAACGTACGACGTGTTGATATCCAATCCTCGCACGGCGTAAGCGGTCATAAGCACCGACGGCGCATTGGCGATTTCGCGCCCGACCAAAACTTTTTGAACGTTGCCGCCCGAAAGCCTGCGCACCGGCGTGGACACCGACGGCGTCAAAACCGACAGCCTTTCTTTGATGTCCGTTGCCAGATTTTTAGGCGATACCGTATCCAAAAACGGCAGATGGCCGTTGCGATAACTTCTTATAAGCATATTGCCGGTCATGCCCATGTTTCCGACAAGCCCCATGCCCAACCTGTCCTCGGGAACGAATGCGAGCGATATTCCCAAGTCTTTTATCTCCCTCGGCGACTTGGAGGTAAGATGATGCACCGAACCGTCGTTGTGGCAATAGTCGATTACACTGCCGTCTGCGCACTTTTGCAAACCCGCAACCGATTCGAGCAATTCGCGCTGACCGCTTCCCGAAACGCCTGCTATGCCCAAAATTTCGCCGCTGAAAACGTCAAACGAAACGTTGTCCAAAGCCGTCACTCCGTATTTGTCGCGACAAGTCAAATTGCGTATTTCAAGCTTAACTTTTCGGTCCTTAGGCTCGCTGCGACGGATGTTAAGCTCCACTTTTTCGCCCACCATCATTTCGGTAAGTTCGGTTTCGGAAGTTTTGTTTGTGGCAACAGAGGCAACGAATTCGCCCTTCCTCAGTATCGCCACTCGGTCGGAAATCTCCATGACTTCATTAAGCTTGTGGGTGATGATAATAACCGATTTGCCGTCTTCTTTCATGCGTTTAAGCACTTTAAACAGCTTTTCCGTTTCTTGCGGTGTCAAAACAGCGGTAGGCTCGTCAAGGATAAGTATGTTTGCGCCCCTATACAAAATCTTAACGATTTCAACCGTTTGTTTTTCAGATACGGACATATCGTAAATCTTTTTGTCGGGATCGATGTCAAAGCCGTATCTGTCGGCAAGCTCCTTGATTTTTTTTGCCGCCTGCTTTCTGTCGAGCACAAATTTGCCCTTAAGCCCCAATACGATGTTTTCGGTTGCGGTAAAAACGTCCACCAGCTTAAAGTGCTGATGAACCATGCCTATCCCGAGGTCAAAACTGTCCTTCGGAGATAGAATTTTAACCTCTTCACCATTCACTTCAACGGTGCCTTCGTCGGGATAATAAATGCCCGAAAGTATATTCATAAGGGTGGTTTTGCCGCTCCCGTTTTCACCCAAAAGCGACAAAATTTCACCGTAATTGATTTCGATGTCAATGTTTTTGTTGGCGTAAACGTCGCCAAACCTTTTAGAAATGTTTCTCAGCCTTATGGCCTGTTTTACGTTTTGTTCCATTTTAAACTCAAAAAAAGAAATAGCGGAGAGGCGATTTGCTCGCCTCTCCTTTTGTTTTGGTGAAAATTATTTGTTAAGCCAAACGATTCCGTCGATTTTCAACGAGAAGTACGGTGCGGAGCGGAATTCGGATTCGGCAAAATATTTAACGTTGCCGTCGGTTTTGATTGCTTCGTTTACGCTGCCTTGGAATTTAACGTTGCCAGTAGAAAAATCGATGATGGTCGAGTCAAACGACATCGTGGTAAGGCTTGCGCCGTCTACCGTGAAGGTGCTGCAATCGAAAACGTGCAAAGTGCCTGCTTTGATGCTTGCGATAACTTCGTTGACCTTTTGTTCGGTGCCTGTTGCAACGGATTGACCGAGCGTGGTGATGCCTACTGCATCGCTTTCAGTTGCCGTGCGGCCGTAGCCCTTTGCCCAGTTGACGGAAATTTCTTCGCCTGCCAAAGCTGCTCGGATTGCATATTCGTAATAAACGGACCAATCGTTGGTTGCGGAAGTCAAAGCCGCGTTAGGAGCAACCGAAAGCATATCGACGTTGTATCCGACGGAATAGCAAACCTTGCCTTCTTTAAGCAGCTGTTCGACCTGGGACGGAGCGCCCGTGCTGTCGGCGTGCTGACCGATGATGACGCAACCGTTGTTGACCAAAATTTTTGCCGCAGCGGCTTCGTCGTCGATATTGAACCAGCTATCGGTGAACTGAACCTGCATTACAACGTTTGGAACGATGGATCTTACGCCAAGCAAGAATGCGGTGTAACCCGAAATAACTTCGGCATAAGTGTATGCGCCGACGTAACCGATTTTTACGTTGTCGCCGTCAAAGCTGGACGGAGTTGCGGTTTTGGAAACGGTGCCGTTGTCCATAAGCTCTTTAAGCTTCATACCCGCAACCACACCGCTGACGTATCTGCCTTCGTAGCAGTAGGTGAATGCGTTTTTGTAGTTGTTAAGACCTGTCAAAGCGGCATAATCGCCGGTGCAGGCAACAAAAGTAACTTCAGGATATTCCTGAGCCGCAATGTGCATAAAATCCTGATGGCCATAGCTGTTGGAGAAGATAAGCGAGCAGCCTTCTGCAACCAAATCCTTGGCGGCAGTCAAACAAGAATCGTCTTCCTTGACCTTTTCTTTGGTGATAACTTTCACTTTTTTGCCGGAAGCTTCGATGTTGGCAACTGCTTGTTCAACACCCTTGATGTGTGCTTCGGTGTAGCCTTCGGTGATGTCGCCCACCCAGATGACGCCGACCGTGATGTCCGCATCGCTGTCGCCGCCGCAAGCAGCAAAACTTACGCACATGCCCGCAATAACCGCTACACACAACAGTAAACTAAAAATCTTTTTCATAGTGTCTCCTTCGGCTTTCGCCAGTTTAGTTTTATGTAAAAAATTTACATTCGGTTGTTTTGCCGGAAAACTATTTTCCCGTCCGACATATCCTCTACTATCGCCAAAGACTTAACGTTCACACCCTTATCTCTCAATCTGTCGCCTCCGCCCTGGAAGCCTTTTTCTATTTCCGCCAAACAGCCCACAACTCGAGCCTGCGCCTCGGCCGCGATGTCCAAAAGTGCCTGCATCGCATTGCCTTCGGCCAAAAAATCGTCGCATATCAAAATTCTGTCGCCTTTTGAAAGATAATCCTTCTCGACAATAATTTTGTTTGTTCCGCCGTGCGTGAAACTTGCCGCTTCCGCCTCGAAGCAATCACCCGAAACGTTGGACGAACGGTGTTTTTTCGCAACCACCACGTCTGCCTTAAATTTTAAGGCCACCGCTACGGCAAAGGCGATTCCCGATGCCTCGACGGTAAGAATTTTGTCGACGGCCTCGCCCTCGAAAAGCTTTGCCGCCTCATCGGCCATCTGCCCCAACAGCGACGTGTCGATGCGTTGATTCAAAAAGCTTCCTACTTTCAAGACGCCGCCGTCAAGCACCTTTCCTTCCGATAAAATTCGCCGTTCAAGCAATTCCATAAAACTCCTTAAAAAACAAAAAAGCAGACAAAAATTTGTCTGCCAATACAGATACCTCAAGGGAGGATTCTCCCTTTCGATAGTTCCAATAGTCGCATCTTTTTCGGTGTGCGGTAGAAACGTTTGAGCCGTCATGTTCAAACCTATATTGGCAAGTATTCGATTGTGTCCGAAGACGCCTACAAAATAACACAAAAAACCCGGGTTGTCAACAGAAAAAGCGGCAATTTCAAAAAGTTGAGGCAATATTTTTATTTATGCAAAAAAGTGCAACAAGCCTGCCGTTTTAGGCGCAAAACGCAGGCTCGTATTTGACGATTTGAGGCAAAAATTCTTTACTTCGCCGACTTTATATCGTATAATAATATAAACAGACATTGTGGTTAAGTAGAGGTAAAAAAATGATAATTTGCGGCATGGAAAAATTTTCTCTCGTCGACTTTACCGACAAAGTCACCTGCACCGTTTTTACGGCCGGGTGCAATTTCCGATGCCCGTTTTGCCACAATTCGGGACTGGTTTTGGACTCGAAACAACCTAAAATTTTAGAGGACGAAATATTTTCCTATCTCGAAAAACGCAAAGGACTGGTGGATGCCGTGTGCGTCTCGGGCGGTGAACCTACCCTGCAACCCGAACTTAAAACCTTTCTCGAAAAAGTCAAATCGATGGGCTATCTGACAAAATTGGACACCAACGGCACACGCCCGGACACGGTTAAGGACCTCGTTTCGGGCGGCCTCGTCGATTACGTGGCCATGGACGTAAAAAACAGCCCCGAAAAATATGCCGTCACCGCAGGACTAAAACTGTACGGCACGGCACAAATTGAAGAAACCGCTCGCTTTTTGATGACCTGCGGAGTGGACTACGAATTTCGAACCACTCTGGTGAAAAATTTCCATACCGCCGACGATATGGAAAAAATAGGAAAACTTTTAAAGGGAGCAAAAGCATTTTACCTGCAACGCTTTGTCCCTCGCGACAGCTGCATTTCGGACGGGCTCGAAGCCGTCGACGAATCCGATGCCCTAAAGTTTTTGGAAACACTTAAAAAATACGTCCCTTCCGCCTTATTGCGAGGATATTAAAAAAGCCCCAAACGGGGCTTTTTTTGATTGTTTTTGACACTTTATCTGCGGTTTTTGAGTTCTGAAAGCAAAAAATCAAAAAACTTTTCACATACGGGCGAGGTGCGGTTGTCCGTCAAATAAACGATGATTTCCCTTTGACATTCGGGGTTTTTTATGTTCACGAGTTTCATGTGACTTTTGTCGATTTTACCCCAGCTGAACTCCGGCCAAAACGCCACGCCGACACCTGCGGCAATAAGATTTTTGACGGCAATGAGGCTGTCGCTTTCAAACACGACGTGCGGCTTGAAACCCGCGTATGCGCAGTACGCGTCGCACAGCGGACGGAATCGCCTCGAGCCGGACAGCGTTATAAACTCGCTGAACCTCAAATCCCACAAGTCGATTTCGTCTTTTTCGGCAAGCTCGGACTGGGCAGGCACGGCAATAAAAACCTTTTCTTCCACTACGCCTCTTTTTTTGGTTTTGACGGTGTTGTCGGGACGGTTTGTGTTGGTGAGAACCATAATGTCGCAACCCGTCTCGTTTTCCTTTTGCGTCATTTTGAAAATAACGTCCGGATTTTGTTTTTTAAATTTTATGATAACGTTGGTTATAAAAGTAGAACCTGCCAGCACGTTTATCCAAACGGTGTGCTGTTCCATATCCACCAACTTTTCGATGGTTTGAGGCAGAACGTCCAGTTCGCCCAAAATCGGTTTTGCTTTTTCCAGCAAAAATTTGCCGTAATCGGTCAGCTTAACCCGTCTGCCCGATTTGTAAAAAAGTTTTACTCCAAGTTCCTCTTCCAGCGCCCTTATGGATTTCGTCAAAGCAGGCTGTGCGACGTGCAAATTCTCCGCCGCCTGAGTTATGTGCTCCAGCCGTGCCGCTTCATAAAAATATCTAAGTTGATTAAGCTCCATAATTCATACCTCAAAGTTATCGTTTACATAAAAAATATATATTATACATTATTATTTGTCAAGCGTATAATGCAGGGGAACGAAAGCAAAAGGAGTTTTTTATGTCTGAAATTTTTGAAGTACTAATGCTTGTCTGCTTCGGAATATCCTGGCCGATTTCCGTGGTAAAAAGCATCAAATCCAAATCGACCAAAGGAAAGAGCCTTGTTTTTACCGCGGTCATCATCTTAGGTTACGTCTGCGGCATCGTCAGCAAACTGGCCGCCGGCAACACAACCTACGTTTTTTGGCTGTACGTTTTGAACCTTGCAGTGGTCTCCACCGACCTTGCGGTGTCCATTGTAAACAAGCATAACGAAGCGGCAGAACACAAAGAGAACAACACCCAAGAAACCGCCGACAACGCAAAATCCGCAAAAGCCGACCTGCAACCCGTTGCCGCAAAAGCAAAAGCATGAGGTGATACCATGGAAAATATTTTTAGCGAAACAGCAAAACGATTCAAAATTTTAAACGAAATGGCCGTCAAAGAAGAAATTGCCGTTTTTGGCTCGGATTATCTGTCCGACTTCCCTTTTTACGACCTTATGCAGGGCCGAGTAACCGATTATGCGGTTTACAATCGTAGCATGAAAGGTTTGACCGTACGTCAGGCAACGGAAATTGTGGACGATGCGCTCAAACACCTAAATCCTCGCATCATACTCGTTTCCTTTGGCGAAAACGAACCTATGGACGACAGGTTTTTTGAAGACTATGCTCGCCTTCTCAAGCACATGGCATTGAGCTACAAAAACAGCAAAATATGTCTTCTGCAAAAACTGCCTGAGGACAAAACCGTGGCCGAACGCTTGGAACGCACGGCAAAAATTGCGGGCGTGACCTATATGTACGTCGACTCGACCACAAACGGAACGGGAGCGGTTTTCGGCAGATTAAGCAGCTTTTTCAGGGGCGGAAAAATAAGCTTTGCGGACGCTTTCTGCGGAAGATAAATCAAAACGGAAAAAATCAAACCAACCAAAAATAAATTAAGACCGACGAAATTTTCGTCGGTCTTTTTATACAATATATGGCTTAAAGCGTGTCGATATAATTGTTGGCAAGAAAAGCCGCCGTCGCACCGTCTGCCGCTGCAGTGGTGATTTGACGCATTTTTTTGGTTCGGCAATCGCCTGCCACAAACACACCGTCGGTACCCGTGGTGCAACTTTCGTCCGCAACGATGTACCCTGCCTTGTCCAAAGTTACTATGTTTTCAAAAACTTTGTTGTCCGGAATTTGCCCGATGCATATAAAGCACCCTTTGCAATCTACCGTAAAATCACTTCCGTCCTTGGTGTTTTCAAGTCTAATTCCCGTCAACTCGTCGTCACCCAAAAATTCCTTAAGCGAAAGATTGTGATGAATTTCGACGTTGTCGCGCATGCGCAATCTGTCAACCAAAATTTTGTCGGCAAAAAACTTATCGAACAGTGTCAGCACGTAAACCTTGCGGCAATAATTGGACAGCAACAAGCTGTACTGCAAAGCAGTGTTTGCATCGCCTATCAAGGCAACGTCCTCGCCTTCGTAAAACGCTCCGTCACAAACGGCGCAATAACTTACGCCGCGCCCGACAAGCTCTTCCTCTCTGTCAACGCCTATATGACGGTGCTTCACACCCGTTGCTATTATAACCGCTTTGGCAACGTGCGTGCCGTAATCTGTTGACACAACAAACGTTTTATCTGCTGTTTTTTCAACTTTAACCACTTTTTCAAGCTCAACATCGGCACCGAGGTCGGTGATTTGTTCAAACAAATTGTCGGCAAATTCGCTTCCGCTTATTTGTTTTATGGACGGAACGTTTTCAACCCTCGGCGAAAAGCTTACCTGCCCGCCGAAGCTTTCGGATTCCAACACCAAAACACTTTTGCCGCCTCTTAAAACGTTGAGGGCCGCAGTCATGCCGGCAACTCCCGCACCTATAACGATGACGTCATGCATTTTTTACTGCTCCTTGTTTTTCGATAAATCTCTTTATTTCGCTTGCGTTGTCGTAAACGTCGTAGCCGTCACCGTTAGGGACCAACAAAGTAGGAGCCTTTTTGACGCCGTAACTTAACGTTACGTCCTTCTGATCTTGCGCGTCTATGGACGTATATTCGATTCCCGCCTTGGCAAGCATAGCCTTTGCCATTTTACAATTAGGGCAAGTTTTTGTGGTAAAAAGCAACAATTCGGCCGTGCAAGGCTTGCATTCTTCAATTTTTTCAGCCGCCGCGGTGGCTCGGTCGGCCGCCTTCAGATGGCTGTTTTGGATATCGTAAGTCTTTCTGGCTTTAAATTCCTCAAGTTTGCCGTCGTTCCAGTTTTGAACAGGACGGTAGTAGCCTGTAATACGGCTGTAAACTTCGGTTGTGCGTCCGCATTTAGGGCACTTGTACACCTCGCCTTCCAGATAGCCGTGTTCCTGACATATCGAATAAGTCGGGCTTAAGGTGTAATAAGGCAGTTTGTAGTTTTCGGCAATCTTCTTCACGAGGTTTGCCGCGGCCTTCCAATCGGAAAGCTTCTGCCCGAGGAACGCATGGAAAACGGTGCCGGACGTGTAAAGCGTTTGCAACTCGTCCTGAATGTCCAACGCCTCGAATATGTCGGCGGTGTAGCCCACCGGAAGGTGCGAACTGTTGGTGTAATACGGTGTCTTGTCGGCGCTGTTGGTTGCCGTGATGATGTCCGGATAACGTTTTCTGTCGTGTTTTGCCAAGCGGAATGAAGTGCTTTCGGCAGGGGTTGCCTCGAGGTTGTACAAATCGCCGTATTCTTCTTGATAATCGCTGAGCTTATTGCGCATGAAGTTGAGCGTCTTTTGGGTGAATTCCTGTGCCTCCGGGCAAGTCAAATCTTTTCTGAGCCATTTTGCGTTCAGGCAAGCTTCGTTCATGCCCACCAAACCGATGGTGGAGAAGTGATTGTTGAAGGTCCCGAGATAACGCTTTGTATAAGGATAGAGGCCCTCATCAAGCAGTTTGGAAATAACGTTGCGTTTGATTTTGAGGCTGCGTGCAGACAAATTCATCAATTTTTCCAAACGCTCGAAAAAGTCCGCTTCGTCCTTGGCGAGGTAGGCGATGCGAGGCATGTTGATGGTTACCACGCCAACCGAACCGGTGGATTCGCCGCTTCCGAAAAAGCCGCCCGATTTTTTCCTCAATTCTCTAAGGTCCAGCCTCAATCGGCAGCACATACTTCTTACGTCCGAAGGTTCCATGTCGCTGTTGATGTAGTTGCTGAAATACGGAGTGCCGTATTTTGCCGTCATTTCAAACAAAAGCTTGTTGTTTTCCGTTTCGGACCAGTCGAAATTGCGAGTGATGGAATAGGTCGGAATAGGATACTGAAATCCGCGGCCGTTTGCGTCGCCTTCGATCATGATTTCGATGAACGCTTTGTTGACCATCGCCATTTCTTTGACGCAGTCTTTGTATTTGAAGTTCTGCTCTTTTCCGCCGACGATTGCGTTGAGTTCGGCAAGGTCGTTAGGAACAACCCAGTCCAGCGTGATGTTGGTGAACGGAGCCTGCGTACCCCATCTGGACGGAGTGTTTACGCCGTATATAAAGCTTTGGATGCACTGTTTAACCTCTTTATAGCTGAGGTTGTCAACCTTAACGAACGGCGCAAGATAGGTGTCGAACGAACTGAATGCCTGCGCACCTGCCCATTCGTTTTGCATGATTCCCAAAAAGTTGACCATCTGATTGCACAGCGTGCTGAGGTGGCCGGCAGGCGAACTCGTAATTTTGCCCGGAATGCCGCCGAGACCGTCGGTGATAAGCTGTTTGAGGGACCAGCCTGCGCAGTAACCGGTGAGCATGCTGAGGTCGTGAATATGGATGTCGGCGTTGCGATGAGCCTTTTCGATTTCCTCGTCATAGATTTCGGAAAGCCAGTAGTTTGCGGTTATCGCGCCGCTGTTGGACAAAATAAGGCCGCCCACCGAATAAGTCACGGTGGAATTTTCCTTAACGCGCCAATCGTTTATTTTAAGATAGTTGCCAACGGTTTCCTTGTAGTCCAAAACCGTCGACGACATATTGCGCATCTTTTCGTGATGTTTGCGGTACAAAATGTAAGCTTTTGCAACGTCGACGTAGCTTGCCTGAATAAGCACGACTTCGACGCTGTCCTGAACGTCTTCAACCGAAACGACACCGTCCGACACCTTGTCGGAAAACGCCGCCGTGACTTTGAGGCTCAAAAGTTCGATGATGTCTTTGGTGTAACTTTTGCCCACGGCGTCAAACGCTTTTTCAATTGCGTTTTCGATTTTCGTCAAATCAAACGGAACGATGGAATTATCCCTTTTTTTTACTTGAAGCATGATGCTCCCTCCTTAGAAGAAATGTACGTTTTTGATTATAGCAAAACGCCGCTTCGGTTGTCAATCAAATACAGCATATTGTATTTACTTTTTTTGACAACCACAATATATTGTGGTGTCTGCATTTTTGACCACAATACAAAAACAATTCAGACAAAGGCGGTTTTTGTCGATTTTTCGACGCATTGAAAGCCTTTTTTATAAAAAGTGGTAATTTGCATAAATTTTGCAAATTTTCAGGCTTGCAGGCTAAGCACAACAAAGTGTTTTAAATGCCCTTTTCCTTTATCGGTTTGTATATTTATTATTTATAATAATAGTACAAAAAGCCCTCGGCAATCACTTGCCGAGGGCTTAGGTTTTTAAAACGTTTTGCGCCTAAATCTTGCTTTCGTTTGCCTCTTTTTAAAACCGCCTATGCCTCGAACGCTTTTAAAACAGCATGACGGTACGCCAACCATGCCTCCGGTGACAAATCGCAATGTCCGCGCAACGGTACGGTGACGAAATCCATTTTATGCCCTTTTTTCATTTCGTCGGCAAAACGTTTGCCGTGCATTTGGTAATCAACCATTTTGTCGCCCGTGCAATGAAAAACCGTATAGCGAATATCGGGCATTTCATCCACCAAATGCAGCGGCGAGCAGCTTCTTAGTGCTTGCTGTATCGTGCCGGAATATCCTCCGAAAGCGCTGTATAGCGTGCGCGGCAAATCTCGACGTTCGGTGAAATGATACGGCAAATCGCAAACAGGGCAATTTGCAACGCAGGCGCACGGAGTTATCTTGGCATAACGACAGTAAACAAGCGCCGAAAGCCCGCCCATCGAACCGCCGGTGGAAACAATTTTGACGGAAGAGTCTAAGTTGTACTTGTCGCACAGCACGGCTATTATTTCATCGACGTACTCAACTGTCTGTTTGTTCATCCACGCCCACGGATTATAGTAAGGCATAACGTAAATTATTCCCTTCTCGGCAAAATCCAAAGCGTCACCCGGATCGTTGTCGTGCATAGACATATCGCCCAGTCCGTAAAAATTGAGCACTATTCCATTTATGTCGCCGCGTATCAAACGGTCGTTCGAATAAGCATAACTTCTCAAAGTTTCGTAAGTAATAATTTTTTCCATTTTTACCTCTTAAAACGTCTTTTTTTGTATCTTTTTCATCTCTTTTTTCAATCGGGAAAAATTCAAATCCTCCCAAAGCGGTATTATGTGACCGCCTTTAAGCCTCATTGACGCTTCAAGCATAGCACCGTAATAAGCAACTCGAAAATCGGTAAATTCGGATGTTTCATACTTTCTTTTGTACGTTTCATAAAGACCGTAAGCATCTCCCCACATGTTTCGAAGCTGAAACAAATCGTATTCTCTGTCCGCCCATATGCTTCCACACGGATCGATAAACGCAACAAGCTTCAACGTTTTCGGATCGGCCATAATGTTCATCATATTAAGGTCGGCATGAATAAGCACGGGAGGGTTGTTCTCTTGAGGCAACTTATTAAAAATGTCGGTTGCTTCAAAAAGCAGCTTCATTCTTTTGTTGCCAAACTTTCCGTTGTCGGACAGTTCTTTCAACGCTTTTAGCCAAGGAATTTGCTTTTCTGTTTTATAATACTCGTACCAGCTGTCATAACCGGGATTGGACAACGAACCGAACTTGTCGTTTTCGATACTGTGCCACTCGAGCATGCCTGCAATAACTTCATCTGCGAAATTTTGTTTCTTTCTTTTGCTCTTTAACAAAAATGCGGGATGCAAAACGTTTCGCCCCTCAACGAAGCTCATTGCCAAAAGTGCGGTATCGTCGTCCTCGTATGTAAAAAGAACTTCGGGCATTTTAACGCTTGTATGCTCGGCCAAAAATTTTAGTTGCTGTGCTTCTTCATGTTGCATTTTCGGAAGTTTATAGCCCTTGACGGCAATCACGTCCCCGTCGGAAAGCAAAACCTTATAAACCCTGCCGTAGCTTCCTCCACCGATAAACTTGCACCGAACAACTTTTTGGCTAAGTTTTTCGGAAACAATATTCGGCAAAATCGACAGTAAATGCTTTTCGCTGTTGTCTAAAATTTTCATTACGCCCTCCTTAAACTTTAGTCGTTTTCTTTTTAGGCTTACGCCCTTTTGCACGCTTTTCTATACTTTAAGAGAAACCTGCCCTTCTTCTTCGCCAAACTCTACGTTTACGCTGATATGACCATAGGTCAATTCATGCACGTCAGTGCAATTCATGCCAACGGCAATTCATTGTTGAAACTGTCGTTTTCTAAGGCAAACTACTGTTTCAACGTGCTTGGTTTGAGGGAACATATCGTACGGCTGAACGCTTACGATGTTGAAATCGGTTTTCAAAAACGCAAGGTCACGGGCCAACGTTGCAGGATTACAACTGACGTAAACGATTTTTTCCGGCCGAGCTTCTTTAACTGCCGCAAGCGTTTTTTCGTCACACCCTTTCCGCGGCGGATCGAGAACCACCGCCACCGTTTTTAATGTGTCGCCCAGCTCGACGGCGCAAACCCCGAAAGATTGCTCCTGCTCGGCACTGTAATACTCTCGCATGCCGCTTATCGCCTGTTGCTCGGTCATCTCGGTTCCGCAGGTATCCTTCCTTGTTCCGAGAGCGGCAAACAGCGTCGCAAAGTTGTCAAAAACTTTAATACTCTCAACCCGTTTTGCGAGTTTTTCGCCCGATTCCATGCACTCGAACTCAATCACGTCGCCTTCTTTCAGCATTTTACGTTTTTGGTCATACAAGCGCAATTCAAAGGTTTTATCTCCGCATTTGATGCTGTCAAACGGTGATTTTGCCAAATGATAAAAATGTTTCGGTTTGGCTTCGCGAATTTTTTTCACAAGGTTTGGAAGTTCGACGGCGGCATCGCCGCAAATGTTTTCAACGTTGGTTATGCCGTTTTGCTTCATCAGCTTATTTGCATCCGCAACGGCCTCTTTAACTATCTCGATTCCGTACGCCTTTTTGGCTTTGCCCGAAAGTTTTGCCGTCATAATGCCCATACCCGAGTAGGCGTCCACGATAACGTCGTTGTCATCGCCGACAAGCCTCGAAACGTCGCCGTAAATCAAATCACGCACTTCGTCGTTAACCTGCAAAAAAGTGAACGGACTGACGTCCACGGCCACTCCGCCGACGTCAACTTTGACGTCCGATCCTCCGATCGCCACGGCCGAATCGCCCAAAATTACGTTGGTCTTTTTTCGGTTTGACGAAAAATACAGCTTAAAATCGTTGCCGAACGTTTTTTTGAGGGCAGTCGCCAGCAAATCCGCAAACGGCAATTTGCCGCAATTTCCCACCACTACGACAACCGATTTTCCGCCGACGTTACGGGCCACAAGATGTCTCAAAACGCCTTTTCCGGACAGCTCGTCGTAAACGGAAATTTTGTTTTTGTTTGCCCACGCCAACACCGTGCGCATAAGCTTTTCGGCCCATTCGCCGTGCAAAATGCACTTGTCGGCAGGCACTACCTTGTGCGTACCTTCTTTAAAAAAGCCCAACACGACTTTGCCGTCAACGGTTCCGAACGGCATCTGGAGTTTGTTTCGGTAGGCAAATTTGTTCTCGCCCGAAATCACTTCCGCAACGGGAAAATCCGTGCCTGCATTTTTTTTAAGGCACGTTTCAACCTGCTTGCGCTTAAATTGCTTTTGTTTGTCGTAGGCAACGTGTTGCATATCGCAACCGCCGCAACGGCCGTAAACGGGACACGGCGGTACAACCCTGTCTGCCGACGGCGAAATCACTTTTAATAAGGTTGCGTAACCGAAATTCTTTTTTAAATGGTTTATCCTGATTTTTACCGTCTCGCCGGGAAGCGCCATAGGCACGAAAAGAACGTAGCCGTCAACTTTTGCTATGCCCTCGCCTTCCATTCCGCTGTCGGACACCGTCACGGTCAGTACGTCGGAAACTTTCATAATTCCTCTTTCAAAATTTTCCGCAACGGCATGCGTTGCGGAAAACAGATTTTTGTTTGGTTTTTATTTTACAAAAACTTTTTTCAGTTTTGCAAAGCGAGGAAGTCCGTCCTCGAGCGGAGCTTTTGCGTCGCCCTGAATAAGCGGCAATGCGTATTCGATAAATTTGTCGGAAAGTGCGGTGCCATCGTTGATTATCCAATCCAGCGGCACGGTTTTTTCGGTGTTTGCGGCAAGTTCCAACGGAAGAAGTTTGTAGTTGCAAACGTAGCTGCCGGAGGACATGTCTCTTTCGAAGCAAACCATTTTGTCGGTTTCGCCAGAAACGGCTGCCTTAACTGCCTGTGCGCCTGCGTTGAAAGCTTCTTCGACGTCGACTTTGGATGCGAGATGTGCGCCGCAACGTTGCATAAGGCTAAGTTCGATGGCTCTGGTTTTGATGCCGGTTTTTTCCTTGATGATGTTTGCGAGCATTTGTCCTACGCCGCCCAGCTGTGCGTGACCGAACAAGTCGGTTTTGGAAGCGGTAAATTCACCGACGTATCTGCCGTCGGCAAGTTTGATGCCTTCGGAAACGACTGCGATGCACTTGTTGTCGTTTTTGGCGCAAACGTTTTGAACGTCGCTGACGAATTTGTCGACGTCAAACGCAACTTCCGGCAAATAAATGAGGTCTGCACCAAGGCCCTTGTGGTTTGCAAGGCTTGCCGCGGCCGTAAGCCAACCTGCGTTGCGTCCCATAACTTCGATAACGCACACCATGCCGGTGTTGTAAACTTTTGCGTCGAGGTTGATTTCCATCAAAGTGGTTGCGATGTATTTTGCCGCCGAAGCAAAGCCCGGGCAGTGGTCGGTGCCGAACAAATCGTTGTCGATTGTTTTAGGAACACCGATAACGTTGCAATCCCATCCCGAACCGTTGAGAAACTTGCTGATTTTGTTGCAAGTGTCCATGCTGTCGTTGCCGCCGTTGTAGAAGAAATAGCGGATGTCGTATTTTTTGAAAACTTCCAAAATGCGCTTGTAGTCGGTGTCGTCGACGCTGACGTCTTTAAGTTTGTAGCGCACGGAGCCGAGAGCCGAACTCGGGGTGTATTTCAAAAGTTCCAGTTCGCTTCTGTCTTCAAGGCCGATATCGTAAAACTGTTCGTCCAAAACGCCCTTGATACCGTGAGCCGCTCCGTAAACCTTTGTGATTTCAGGGCTGTTCAGCGCCTCGATAAACACGCCTGCGGCGGAACTGTTGATAACCGACGTAGGGCCGCCGGACTGCGCAAACATGCAAGCGCCTTTAAGATTTTTCATAGTAACCTCCAATGTGTAAAAAATATATTTTATTTGTTTGTTTTGTTGTTATAAACCTATTGTAAGCGTAATATCGTACAAAGCTTTGTCGAAACGGTGTTCCATTTGAAGCGCTTCGGTTATGTCTTCGTCGATAATTTCGTTGTGTCTTATTCCGACAACTCGGTTGGTTTTTCCGGCCAAAAGCAAGTCAACCGACCTTACTGCCAGTTTTGCCGCCAAAACTCGGTCGGACACGGTAGGACTGCCGCCGCGTTGGATATGCCCCAAAGTTGTAGGCTTCACCGAAATGCCGGTTTTGTCGTAGATGTATTTGCAAATGTCTTCTTGCTTCCCCGCGCCTTCGGCAAGGATGATCATGTTGGACGTTTTGCCGCGTTTTTGACTCATCGAAATGCTTTTGCAAATGGCGTCGAGGTCATACTCGACCTCCGGAACCAAAATATATTCGGCGCCGCCTGCGATGCCGGCATAAAGCGCGATATCGCCGCACCTTCTGCCCATAACCTCCAACAAGCTGACTCGGTCATGACTGCCCATAGTGTCGCGCAGGCAGTTGATTGCCCAGATACAGGTGTTCACCGCCGTGTCGAACCCCAAAGTAAAATCGGTGTAGGCAAGGTCGTTGTCAATGGTCCCCGGAATGCCGATGACGTTGACGCCGAAATTGTCCGACAAATCTTTTGCTCCCCTAAACGTACCGTCGCCGCCTATGCAAATAAGCCCGTCGATGCCGTATGCACCGAGGGTTTCCGCCGCATGGCGCTGCCCTTCAATCGTTTTAAAATCGGGACATCTGGCCGTTTTGAGGAAAGTTCCGCCCTTGTGAATTATGCCCGAAACGTTTCGGGATCCCATGCGAAACAGTTCGCCGTCGATAAGCCCCTGATAGCCTCTTTCGACACCGTAAACGTCAAATCCTTTGCTAAGTGCATACCTCGTCGCCGCTCTTATGCAGGCATTCATGCCCGGAGCGTCTCCGCCGGAGGTTAGAATCGCAACTCTTTTCATAACAAAATCCTCGTATATATTTAACTAAATTATATCAAATTTTCACTCAAAATCAAGCATTTGCCAACTATTTGTAAATCACTTTGATGTTTTCCTGCCCGAGGGTAAGACCGAGATCGAACATTAAGGCGTCGGAAAGTTTTACCTTTTGCGGAAATTCCCTTACGTCGTTGTCTTTAAATTTGACTCTTACCGCATTGTCACCGGGATGTTTTGCAAGTATGCGCTGAACGGCCGAAACAACGTCGTTTCTTAAAGCCATGCGCAGATAAATTATACCGTGCTTCTCGGCTTCTGCCGCTTTTTCCTGCCCGTCCGGGGTAAGTTCGTACACTTCTCTGACGGTGATTTTAGGCCTGTCTTCGGCCTGAATGCTCAAATTGCCGGTTACGCTTATGAAGCTGTTTTCTTTCAGCAAGTGCCTGTATTTTTCAAAAGCGTCGGTAAAGAACACCACTTCGATGCTTCCGTACAAATCCTCCAGCGTGCCGTAGCCCATGTTCTTGCCCGTTTTTTTGCTGATTTTTTTTGTCATTTCGGTAAGCACGCCGCCCATACTCACCCTTTGCCCGTTAAGCGAGGTGTCGTAACGGACGCTGTCGTGCATTTCGCCGTTTTCGTCCACGGAGGCCGACAGTTCTTCTTCGCCGTCATCCTGTTCCGCTTCGTCCAAGACCAGCATTGAAGTGTTGAAACCGTACTTTTTAAGTGCTGTTTTGAAGCTATTGAGCGGATGCCCGGTGGAATACATGCCCAAAACTTCCTTTTCGTAGCCAAGCCTTTCGACTTCGCTGTATTCAGGCAAATTGACGTATTTAAACGAGCTGACCGCAGGTTCGTCGGCGGCAAACAAATCGTCAAAAAGCGACAGTTGACCCGACTCGCTGTTCTTTTTGTCGTGAGCGACGATGTCCATAATCTGCTCGTAGGACGACATAAGCGTGCTTCTGGTCCGGCCGAAGCAATCGAACACGCCGCCTTTTATCATGTTTTCAACCATCCTCTTGTTGAGGCCGACGTCGGCGTTGCGGCGGATTACGTCTTCGAGATCAACGTAGCGTCCGTTAAGTTCTCTTTCCTTAACTATTTCGGCCACCGCCTGTTCCCCGACGCCTTTGATGGCCATAAGTCCGAAGCGGACCGCTTTGCCTTCGGTCGAAAACTTTTGTTTGCTTCGGTTTATATCCGGCGGCAAAACCTTGATGTCGACCGAAGTCAGATAGTTGACGTATTTGCTTATCTCTTTTGCGTCCGTTATGCGGTTGTTTAAAATAGCCGTCATAAACTGCGCGCGGTAGTAACGTTTCAAATAAGCGGTTTGATAAGTTATGACGCTATAGGCCGCCGCGTGCGACTTGTTGAAAGCATAGGAAGCAAACTGCAAAATCTGATCGAACAAAGCGTTTGCCACCTCGGCTTTCATGCCCAGTTTGACGGCGCCCGGAATGACGGCGTCCTTGTCGGCATCCGGCTTACCGCCGTTGATGAACACCTCTTTGTTGTGTTTCATGATGTCAACCTTTTTCTTGCCCATTGCACGGCGCAAAAGGTCTGCTCCGCCGAGGCTGTAGCCCGCCACTTCTCGAGCAATCTGCATAACCTGTTCCTGATAGACTATGCAACCGTAAGTAACGTCCAAAATTTTGCGAAGCTTGTCGTCGATATAATGGACCTTTTCGGGATTGTGTTTACCCTTTATATAGTCGTCGATAAACTGCATCGGACCCGGTCGGTAAAGCGAAACGCCTGCTATGACGTCCTCGAGTTTGTCCGGACGAAGCCTCTGCATAAACTTGCACATGCCTGCGCTTTCAAGCTGGAATATGCCCACGGTGTCGCCGCTGTAAATTTCGGCATACACTTCCGGATCGTCCACGCCGAGTTTGTCGAAATCGACGTCGACTCCGAAATCTTCCTTTGCGTACTGACAAGCCAAATTGATGTCGGTCAGCGTTCTGAGCCCCAAAAAGTCCATTTTGACCAAGCCCATTGCCTCAACCTGATCCTTGTCGAACTGAGTGGTTATGCTGTCTTCTTTGCGCTGTTCCGGCAAATATTCCACAACCGGCTTAGGGCAAATCAAAACACCGCATGCGTGCATGGAGGTCTGCCGAGGCATGCCCTCGAGCTTTCTGGCAACGTCGATTATGCTGTGCGCGGTTGCGTCGTTTTCGTAAAAATCGATAAAGTCCGGAGACGCCCCCTCAACCTTGCCCGCATCGTTTTTGTATAAGCCGAGCGCCCTGTCGAAACTGCACTTCCCGGCTTCCATCGGAATGGCCTTCGACCACTTGTCGGCATCGGCGTACGGGATATCGTAAGCTCTCGCAACGTCCTTTAAGGCCGAGCGGGCACTCATTGTGCCGAATGCGATAATTTGGGTTACGTTCTCGGGATGATACTTGTGCGAAACGTATTCGATGACTCTGCCCCTTCCTTCGATGCAGATATCCACGTCGAAGTCCGGCATGCTTATACGTTCAACGTTCAAAAAACGCTCGAAAAGCAAATTGTAGCGTATCGGATCGACGTTGGTTATGCCGACGCAATAAGCAACGATGCTGCCGACGCCGCTTCCTCTTCCCGGCCCGATAGGTATCCCGTGTTTTTTGGCCCAGTTGATATAGTCCCAAACGATAAGATAGTAGCCGGCAAAACCCATGCGGATTATGACGTCCAATTCCATCTTCATACGTTCTTTAAGCTCGTCGGTAACCACCGAGTAGCGTTTTTCCAGTCCTTCCCAGCTCATGCGAGACAAATATTCCTCGGCCGATATGCCAAGCGGTTTGCCGTTTTCGTCCTCGGGAACGTAATTCGGAATTTCGTAATGCCCGGCAGGAGCCTTAATCTGAACCTTCACGTTGCACTTGTTTGCAATTTCGACGGTGTTGTCCAGCGCTTCGGGATATTCCGGCAACATCAAAAGCATCTCGTCGTAGCTTTTGAGATAAAATTCGTGCGGATCCATGCGCATACGGTCCGGATCGCCCACTTTGCGCTGCATGTTTACGCAAAGCATAACGTCCTGAACGTCGGCATCTTCTTTGGACAGATAATGCACGTCGTTGGTTGCAACTATTTTTACGCCTATTTCGTCGGCAAGCTTTTTCAAAAGCGGATTGAGGTATCTTTGACGTTGCCAAAGAGGCATATCCCGCTTGTCCTCGCCGCGATAAACGTAAGGCATCCTTGCCTGTTCGGGAGTTCCGTGGAACTGAATTTCGATGTAAAAATCGCCCGGAGCGAACATATCGCGCATTTCGATTGCCAGTTTTTTGGCTTTGTCGTATTCGTCGTTAAGCAACAGTTGCGGAATTTGCCCCTGTATGCACGCCGACAGACACACCAGGCCTTCGCTATACTCCTTCAAAAGAGCAAGGTCGATGCGCGGACGGTAGTAAAATCCGTCAATGAAAGATATGCTCGACAACTTCATCAGATTTTTGTAGCCGATTTCGTTTTTTGCAAGCAGTATAAGGTGGTATCTCGTTTCGCCGTGTTCAAACTTTTTGTAGTCGTCGACAACGTAAAACTCGCTGCCGATTATAGGTTTCAAATCGTCGAGAGTATCTTTGCGCTCGGCAACGGTTTTCTTTATTTCGTCTTTGCTTTTCCCTTCGGCCTGAAGCGATTTCTCCAAATTTTCGACAGCCTTTTTTCGGACGCTTCCGAAAGTTTCGACAAAAGGATAGACGCCGTACATGTTGCCATGATCGGTGATAGCGCAAGCTTTCATGCCCTTTGCCTTGAGGGCATCCGCCAAAGGCGTGCCCTTTTTGCCTTTTTTAATGCGGGACATTCCGTCCAAAAGGCTGTATTCGGTGTGCAGATGCAGGTGTACGAATTCTTTCATTTGTTCCTCTTAGTCGTTGCTTTTGTCAAACTCGTCGGCCATGGCCACAAGCTTTCTGAATCGATGGTTTACGCCGCTTTTTGTGATACCCAATCTGTCGGCAAAAAAGTCCATGTTGGCAGTCGGATTTTCAAGCCTAAGCTCCGCAATATCTTTCAGCTGTGCAGGCAATTTCTCCAAACCGCAGGTTTTTTCGATTGTTTGAATGGCTAAAACTTGTTTTGTGGCGGCAATCATTGTTTTGTCGGCGTTTGCCGCCGCTATATTACTTTGGCGGTTGAGGTTGGCCGACAAGGTGCGCTCGACCATTATTTCTTGCATATACATAACCGCCTCGTGCGCTCCCAAAAGTGCGAAAGTGTTTGAAATGATTTCGCTGTCCTTTTGATAAACCACAAATTTTTCCTTACGTTCGGTTGTTTTGGCAGGCACGCCCAAGCCGTTCAAAAGTGCCGAAACCACTTCGGCAAGTATCTCGTCGGACAGCACAAATTCCAAATAGTAGCCTCCGCCGCTGGACTCCACGCTCTCGGATTCGCCTATAAGCTTTGGCGGAACGTTTGCGCTTCCCGTAGCCAAAAACATCGAGCGCAAAAATGCCCTTGCGCAACATTCCCGTCTGACCGTTTCGGGCTTTACCCCTCTTACCAGATACGGAAGCCCTTCTTCGTCCGTGGCCATAATGCCGGCATCCGCCAACAGCGTTTCCGATTGTGTTTTGCCCAATTTTACGGAAAACGCACCGTTTTTCTTGGCATTTTTGCCGTGTGCGGCGGTAAGTTCGACAGGCAAGGAATACAAAAGCTTCAGCGCTTTTACCACGCTGACCATATAATCGTAGTCGTCGCTTTCGAAAATAAGATTCCTGCCGCCTTTGGTAAGATGCAAGCTTCCCGTCGCTTTGATTGCGGCCGCAAGCCACGCCTTGGCGCAACATGCTTCGGCAGGCTGATTTCGTAACATTTCGTTTTTGGCGCAAACGGTGAATTTAACTTTTTCCATTCTGTCCCCCGTGTCGTTTGAAAGTAGGCACCTTGCCGAGATTTACCACTCGTTCGGCAGGTATGCCGTGCGTTTGAATAAAAGCAAGAACTTGTTGCATATCCTTGCATTTTGTTACGTCGTGATTGTCGCTGCAAGCAATAAATTTGCAATCGGTTTTCAAAAAATCGGCGACGTAAGGTGCAAGCTTGTCCAAATGCTTGGCATTAAGTTCGACGTAAGTGCCTCGGCGCGCGCACGCATTCCCCACTCGTTCGGCATCGATTTTCAAATAGTGGCCGGGATGAGCGAATACGTCTACGTCGTAGCGTTCGAGAGCGGCAACAACCATATCGGTGTTTTTGGCCGTCAAACGCCTGCTTGTCCCAAAAACGTCGGACAAAAAACCGTTGTAAAATTCCAATCGGAACCATTCCGATGCTTTTTTGGGTTTTACGAAGCGATGGAAACCTGCAATTATTACGTCAAATCCTTCGCTGTCGTCGCTCGGTAAATCCAAAGTTCCGTCAAAGCTAACAAAGTCCGCCTCGACGCCCACGTAGATTTTTAAGTCGGGATTTTCCGCCGACAACTTGTCCGCCTCGGCACGCTGAGCTTTCAGTTTTTCGTCGTTTAGGGCGCACGCAACGTTGGCATAGCCGTGATCTGTTACGGCTATTTCCGAAAATCCGTTGGCTTTTGCATACTCGACCAAATCGGACAAACTGTTTTTGCCGTCCGAAGCAGAGGTATGCGTATGATAATCGCCCAAAAACCTATTCAACAAAAATCACTTCCTTTTCCAGCATGACGCCGAATGTCGCGTACACTTTTTTTTGCACCTTATCGGCAAGTTTCAAAAAATCTGCCGCCGAGGCTCCTTGATCGTTTATGAAAAAATTTGCGTGTTTTTCACTTACGACCATGCCCCCTTCTCTCAGTCCTTTAAGGCCTGCAAGTTCAATAAATTTGCCTGCACTTATGCCGTTTACTTTTTTAAAAACGCTTCCGGCACTTAAACCCGTCGGCTGAGTTTTCCTGCGATAAAGAAGGTTTTCGGCCATTTTGTCCGCCACGGCCGACGGAGTGCTTTTGTCCAACAAAAGCTCGCCGCCCAACACTATTCCGTCCAAATCGGTGTGCCTGTATCCCCTTTTTATCGATTGAGAATATATTCTTTTTACCGAACCGCAACTTAAAACGTCCAAATAGCGCACTTTATCCATTGTTTCGCCGCCAAACGCACCTGCGTTCATCTTGACGGCACCGCCAAAAGATGCAGGAATGCCCGCCCAAAATTCCACCCCGGACAAGCCGTTTGCGGCAATTTCAGCGGCCGCTTTCGACAGTTTTGCGCCGGCACCGACGTAAACCCTTCGCCCTCTGACTTCGACCAAGTCAAAATTTTTCATCAAAACGGCAACCGTTGTCGGTTTGTCCGAAACAACCAAATTGCTGCCCTGCCCGAACGGCATGTATTTTACGCCTTGCTTTAAAAGTTCGGCCGTATATCGGGCCAACTGCCGCACGCTTGTCGGGCACAGCGTCCACACCGAACCGCCCGTTTTTAAGGTGGTCAGGGCCGAAGCCGATTTTAAGCTGAAGTCGTTGAGAAGCGGATTCATACTTTATTATATGAACCCGTGTGCCGTTTAGCCTATGTTGTTGCGATTTTTGATTTCCTCGAGTGCATCGTAGCCCATGTGTTTAAGTCGCAAATTTTTTGCTACGACTTCCACAACGATGGCGATGTTTCTGCCCGGCATAACCGGAATGACGGTTTTCGGCACGTCAACCCCCAGCAACGACGTGGTAAGTTGTTCGTCGCCGAAGCGGTCGTACGACTTGGTTTCGTCCCACTTATCCAAGTGGATGCACACGTCGATTTTGCTTTCCGGCAACACGCCTGCAACGCCGTACATATTTTTTACGTTGATTATGCCCACGCCCCTTACTTCCAAAAAGTCGCGTATCGCCTCCGACGGCCTACCAAGCACTTTGTCCTTTACTCTTTTGACCACAACGTTGTCGTCTGCAACGAGCATGTGGCCGCGATGCACCAATTCCAACGCAACTTCGCTTTTTCCGATGCCGCTGTTTCCCGTTATCAACACGCCGATGCCGTCAACGTCCAACAGTTCGCCGTGAACGGTGGTTTCGGGAGCGAGCTGGTCGTTTAAGTAGTTGACGAGGTCGTTGACAACGTTTGAGGTGATTTTGTCGCTGCTCAAAATCGGGCAGGCATATTGCTTTGCAATATCCAACATGTGGTCCGTAGGATGCAAGCGACGGCTGATTATCAAGCACGGAATTTTATGCCCGAACAGCGCATGCAACGCCTTATCGCATTCTTCCGTACCCATTTTGTAAAGAAAATACATTTCGGCATTGCCCATAACCTGAATGCGCTTTGCCGCAAAGTAGTCGTTAAATCCCGAAAGCACCAAACCCGGACGGTTTACGCTTACCGTGGAAAGAGGTATTTTGCAACCTTTGTCGCTCCACAAAATTTCGAGGCCGCAGTCACGCGCAAAATCCTCGATTGCAACTTCTTTGCCGTCGATATATTCCCGACCGGTGTTGATTTCCATTTATTTTCCCTCCAAACAGAATTTGACGATGGTTTTTGCCACGCCGTCGTCCTCGCACGGCTCCGAAACGTAGTCGGCGATTTTTTTAAGTTCTTCGTTGGCGTTTCCGACGGCAACCGCCATCCCTGCTTCCGACAGCAACGACAAGTCGTTCAGCTGATCGCCGAAACACATAACCTTGTCTTTTTCGATGCCGTATTTTTGCATAAGGTATTTCAGTGCGTTGCCTTTTGACGCCGCCGCATTGACCACTTCGATGTTATATTCCTTACTGCTGGTAACGTTAAGTCTGCCGGCAAACTGTTTTTCGGCGGCAATGCGAAGTTTAGTGGCAACTTCCGGCTGAGCGGCAACGTAAACTTTGTGCAATGTTTTTTCGGGATGACGCATTATGAATTGTTCGAGGTCGCCCACAATATGCACGTCGACGCCGCAATAAGTGCGATACATTTTGATGTACTCGTTGTCCTCGGCCACGGTAAGTTGATCGTCGGCATACAACTGAACCGCCGCAACGTCGAAATTTTTGAGAAAGCGGATATATTCCAAAGCAAGGTCTCTGTCCAGCTCGAAACACTTTAAGGTTTTGCCGCTTTCGATGTCGCTTATCATTGCCCCTTGATAACTTATAATAAGGCCTTTGAGCCCCAACGCATCGGCCTGCGGTTTGATTGCCGCAAACATGCGCCCCGTAACGATGACAAACCTTCCGCCGTTTGCTTTGTAATCGTTTATAACTTTCAAGGTAAAGGCGTCGATGCCGCCTCCGTTCATCGAATAAAGCGTATCGTCGAAATCACTTGCAACCAAATCGTATCTCATTTTGTCCTCTCAAAATTTTGCTATTTTTTATTATATAATAAAACCCCCGAAATATAAAGCATTTTGGGGGTTAAAATTCCGTTTTTTAGGTTTCGTCCGAAAAGTATTGCTTAATTCTTGCGGCATCGGCTTTGGAAACGCCTTTGACCGAAGCAAGTTCTTCCTCTGAGGCCGACTTGATTGCCTTGATGTTTTTGAATTTTGCATACAGTGCGGCGATTTTTTTGTCGCCTATGCCCTCAACGTCCTTTAGTTGCGACTTCGTCTGTGCGGCGGTACGGAGGTTGCGGTGATGAGTGATTGCGCTTCGGTGAGCCTCGTCACGCACCCTTTGAATAAGTTTCAGGGCAACGCTGTTTCGGTCTATCACGATAGGCTCGGAGCGGTGCGGCACAAAAACTTCTTCCTCCCGTTTTGCCAAGCTTACAATTGTAAGGTCGTCCATGCCGGTAGCCTCCAACGCCTCTAAAGCATACGACAGCTGCCCTTTTCCTCCGTCCACGATTATAAGGTCGGGCCTTGCGCCGAAACTCGGATCTTCGTCGCTATTTGCCAAGCGAGAAAGTCGGCGAGTCAAAACCTCTCGCATGGATGCAAAGTCGTTGTTGCCCGGTACGGTTTTTATCTTGTAACTGCGGTACATCTTTTTGGCGGGTTCGCCATCCTCGAACACGACCATACTTGCAACCATGTTGGTTCCGGAAACGTGAGAAATGTCGTAACACTCTATGCGTCGAGGCAAAGTTTTAAGCCCGAGTTCTTCGGCAAGTTTGACAACCGCACCGCGCGTCATACTGTCTTTGCGAGCAAGTTTTGTGACAAAATTCGACAAGTAGTCCACCGCATTGTTTTCGGCCATATCGGTAAGCTGTTTGCGGATGCCGCCTATAGGTTTGACTATGTTTATGCGCCTGCCGCTTTCATCAGAAAACACCTTTTCTAAGCCCGAAACGTCGGATAAAGCAACGTTTAGGACAATTTCGTCAGGAAACACAGGGTTTTGCGAATAGTATTGATAAACAAAATTTTCAAGCATTTCGGCAGCTTCGTCGTGGCTCAGCAACGTGCCTATGGCCTGCTCGGACAAGCCTGCCGCATCCGTCTCGGAAAGCGGCCTTGCGGCAGACGTAAGCGGAAAATTGTCGCCTCCCAAAAGCTTTCCACCCCTTACCACAAGCATCGACACGGCCGCATAAATCCCGTTGTCGATAACCGAAAAAACGTCCAAATTGAAGTCTTTCGGAAGCGCGCTTATCTGCCTCCGAACCAATTTGTCCAGCACTTTCAATTTGTCGCGATAAAAAATCGCGTTTTCGAAATCGCCCTTGTCCGCCGCCGATTTCATCTTCATTTCCAACACGTTTTTTACCGTGGAATCGTTGCCTTTCAAAAACGAAATCACTTCGGCAACCGTGCGCGAGTACTCCTCCTCGGACACTCTCCCGTCGCACGGCGCAAGGCAGCGACCTATGTGGCTGTTTAGGCACGGACGGTGATTTGACGGTATTTTGTCAAAATTCAGGTTGCAACTTCGCAAAGGAAATGCGCTGAAAATAAGCTCGTTTATGTCCTTTACGTTTATGCCCACCATGTACGGGCCGAAATATTTTGCCCCGTCGTTTTTAAGCTTTCTGACAACCTCGACGGTAGGATATTTGCTTTTCAAATCGATGCGTATAAACGGATAGTTTTTGTCATCTTTAAGCAATATATTGTATTTCGGATTGTATTTTTTGATTAAGTTGTTTTCCAAAACGAGTGCGTCCACCTCGTTTTGCGTGATTATGTATCTGAAATCGGCAATATTTCGAACCAAGGCAAGCGTTTTTTCCGTTTTGGTGCCTGCCTGAAAATATTGCTTAACTCTGTTTTTTAAAATTTTTGCCTTGCCTACGTAGATAACCGTGCCCTCGGAGTTCATCATAAGGTAAACGCCGCTTTTGGCAGGCAGTTCGGCAAGTTTTTGCTTGATATCCATATCGTACCTGACGCCGGTGTAAATATTTTCTTTTATTATACCACGGTTTGGCCGACTTTTAAAGAGATTTGAAAACATTTTTCAAAAATCAATACCCGAGATAAACCACTCCGTTGAGCATAACGTTTTCGACGATGGGACTTGTTATGAAATAATACAAAATTTTCCCGTCACGCCTAAACCCCACTATTCCTGCCTGCCTCATTATTTTGAGTTGATGAGAAACGGTGGTTTGATTGATGTTCAAAATTTCGGAAATGTCCGTTACGCACATCTCGGTTATTGTAAGTGCGGATATGATTTTCATCCTCGTGCTGTCCGAAAAAACGCTGAAAAAATCGGCCAGCTGGGCAAGAACTTCCTTTTGCGGCATATACTTGCGCACCTTTTGAGTTGTGTCTGTGTCCAACAATAAATTCATTGTATAAATCCTCCCGTTGTCATTCTCGCATATAAGAAAGCACAAAAAAAAGCAAACCTTTTCGGTTCGCCTCCTATTTTGTCGCTTATTGTTGCACATCTTCCGTCCGAGCCTCATAAAATGACTCGAGGTGAAAATATGTTTGACAACAATTGGATGATTTATATCTTTATCATAGTGCTGCTCTTTTCGGGCGGCGGCGGAATTATGGGCACCGAACTTGCCGTCCTTATTGCCACCATCGGCGCGGTGCTTTTGTCGGAAAGCGGCCTTTTGAACGGATTTTTCGGCGGATGTTGCAACCCACTGACTCAGTCGTCCTGATCTTTTGAAACGGTGTGCAAATATTTTGCCGACCACGCCTTCACGCACTTGTAAACGTACAAAAGCGCAACGTCGTAAATCAACCCTATTGCCGTTGCCAGCACGGCCAAATAGCCGTATTTCAGCTCGAAACCGAGCTTCTCAAAGTTTACCACAAGGGTTTTTGTCCCAAAGTAAAACAGCGCAAGTGCGGCGTTTATCCACACGACTTTTATTATCCAAACAGGCAGTTTTTGCCACCCCTTGTCTTCCGCTATGCAGGTAAACAGCGTGTATCCGCCAAACACGACGATATACGGCAAACTCAACACCGGCGAAGCCAACAACATAAGCACGCACGATGCCCCGACGTAGCCCAACAAACCGGCAACGTATCTGCCCCTCGTCAGCGGCAACATCAATGCCGCCGCCGAACATACCGCAAACGTCAACGTCAACACGTCAACGAACACGCTGCATGCGGCAAAAACCAGCGACAGGGCCGCACTTAAACCGGCTACTGCGATATCTTTTGAAGAAACTTTACCTTTCATCTCAGCAGCAAGGGATCAAATCTCCTCCCATGCACTCACAACAACAGTCGGCGCAAATAAGCGTCGAGCAAATGCTTCCGCAACTCGGATTGGAATTAGGCGAATAGGTACGTCCGCCGTGCTTGCCGTCCGTCGAAGGAAACACGAACCCCCGGTTGCTTTCTTTTTTCAACCTTTCGAGAGTCTGAGTGTATTTTGCGTTGGTCGGATCGGCCTCGATTGCCAATTCAAGCTGTTTTTTGGCATCCAAAACCCACTGTTTGTCGTAATATATTTTGGCTTGCATATAATGCCATTCGGCCGAACGCTCCTGCATTTCGTCCAAAAGGCTTTGCGCAAGAACGTAGTTCTTGTCCTTTATTGCCTGCTTAACGGTCGAAAAATCCGCGGCACCCGAAGTTTGACGCTCGTATCCGCCTCCTATCGTAGCGGCTTCGGATTTTATGCGAATGGCATCGGTGTAAGCGTCATCCAGCAATTCCAGCATTCTGGCCGCTTCCGCACCGGCTTCGCCCTCCAAAAAACGCGCGTCTTCGTATTTGCTGCGAAGTTCGCGGTATTTTTCGTCTATTTCGGCCTGTGTAGCCTCTCTGTTTACACCGAGCACTACAAACGGATCTTGTTGCATTTGTCCTCTCCTTTGAGCATTTTTTCGGTTTGCTCCCGAATCCCCATATACACGACGTTCGAAAGCACGCCTTCCGCCACCTTGACGTCCATTCCGTCGTAAGCGGCAACCATTTGATTATATGAGTTATACAGCAACAAACTTAAATCTTCATTAAACTTTTGCAAAAACTCTGTTTTTGATTCGAAACCGTCGCCGTAAGCGGCAATAAACGGATTGAAACGCTTTTTCTTTTTGTCGTCATAAACGTCGTCGACGGCATCCATAAGATAAATCCATTTTCCCAAAGCGTATCCGAACCTTTTTACAGGCGGCACAAAAGCGTCGCCCGAAAGATTTTCGATAAGCTCGGCCAAAAGCGTCGCAAAAGCATCGGCGGTTGCGTCGATACTCTTAAAATCGCCCTTCTCGACGGTGCGAAGACGTTCGTAGCCGCACTTTATTATCCCGTCCGCCTCAGGGCATTTTTTGGCCGCTTTTTTATAATCTTTTTTCAGCCCGGCCTTCAAAATCCGATTTTTCAGGCCGCCTTCGTCAATGACGTCGTCAACAATTTTGTACCACCCCAAAAGCACCGCCACTGCGGCAACTTCGTCAAAAAGCTCGTCGCCGACGCATACGGATTTTTTCTTTACAGGGCTCAAAACACAGGCTTCATTGTTGAAATTTGGCTGTTTATCCTTGATATTGTGCAAAAACGCCGCCAAAAACGTGCAATCGTAATTTGTTAAGAACCTTGCCTTTTCCGAGTAATTGCGGCCAATTGCTTTGCACAGTCCGCAGTAGTATGCTCTATATTCGGTAAGGTCTTTGACAAGCATGTTCGGCTTGTCGGGTACAACGTAACCGAACATTATTTGTCGTAGTTTACGAAGCCGATTTTGCGGTAAACTTTCGACAACGTTTTCGAGGCAACGTATCTTGCTTTTTCGGCACCCGTTTTCATAACCGAGTTCATATACGCTTTGTCGGCAACTATTTCGTTGTAGCGTTGCTTTATCGGTCTAAGATGATCGCACACCGCTTCGCCCACCGCCTGTTTAAACTCGGCATAACTTACGCCTGCAAACTGCTTTTCCGCTTCCGCAACCGTGCATCCGTGGAACACGGAGTAAATGGTCAACAAGTTTGAAATGCCCGGTTTGTCGGCACGGGCCACTATTTCCGTTCCGCTGTCGGTCACTGCGCGTTTAAACTTGCGCATAACAGTGTCTTCGTCGTCCAGCAAAAACACTACGCCGTTCGAGTTGTCGTCGGTTTTGCCCATCTTGGCGGTCGGATCCAGCAAGTTTTGAATTTTTGCACCCTGTTTAGGAATTATGCCCTCCGGCACGACAAAGGTCGGGCTGTACTTGTTGTTGAAACGTTCGGCCACGGTGCGTGCGAGTTCGAGATGCTGCTTTTGGTCCTTCCCGATAGGCACGTAATCGGTTTGATACAACAAAATGTCGGCGGCCATGAGCGTAGGATAAGCAAACAGCCCGACGTTGACGTTTTCGGGATTTTTTGCGCTCTTGTCCTTAAACTGAGTCATGCGTCTTGCTTCTCCGAACTGAGTGTGGCAATTAAGCACCCAAGCAAGTTCGGCATGCTCCGGAACGTGCGACTGAACCGCAAGAATGCACTTCTCCGGATCAAGCCCCATGGCCAGAAACAGCGCCATAAAATCATAACTTCTGCGTCTCAAATCCGCAGGCAAGTTGTCAACGGTTATGCTGTGCATATCCGCAACCATATATACACACCTATGCTCCTCCTGCAAATTGACCAGGTTTCTGAGTGCGCCGATATAGTTCCCGAGTTGCAGGTCGCCTGTCGGCTTAAAGGCAGTGTAAACCACTTTGTTATCCATAATCGTGTCTCCTAAAATTACTTTATAAAATTCAGAACGGTCGCTCTCGCATCGGCAAGATCGACAATTTTATTGTGCACTATCGGCAGGTTTTTAAGCCGCTTCAACGCTTCGGGCGCATCCAGTGCGGTGGCGTCCTCAAGCTTTTTTATCGCCTTTATCGGATCGCGAACGTAGTCCTCGCTGATGGCGAACAGCACGTCGGTCGGATACCTGAACGGGCTGGCCGTCCCGAAAACGACGGTAACGGTTTCGTCCTCGGCCTGAGTCAAATAGTCAATCCAAACGCTGAGCGCGGCCGCTGTGTGCGGATCAGGAACGTAATCGTTTTCCTCGAACTCCCCTTCGATCGTGTCGATAATCTCGTCGTGCGTGGCATAGCCGCAAACGATATCGCAGTCTTTAAGCAGTTTGGCGTCGACTTTCAAAATTCCGGTTTTTTCAAACTCGTCCATTTTGTTTTTGACAAATTCGGCGTCTCTGCCGCATATTTCAAAAACGATTCTTTCTAAGTTGCGGCACCTGTTTGCGTCAAGCGACGGCGTGTTTGTGGAAACGGTTTGCGACGGACGATACGTCCCGGTGTTGAAAAACTCGGCCAATCCGTTGTTTTCGTTGACCGCAACGATTATCCTGTCAATCGGCAAGCCCATTTTTTTGGCGTAATACGCTGCCGCCAACTGCGAACCCGACGAAGCGGTAACGCAACAGTTTATTTTTTGTCCTTTATCGATTTCGCCGCTTGCCGTAAGGTCGGCGTACACCGAAAAGCAATAGGCAATCTGAGCGCACAATCTGCCCCAGTTTACGCTGGACACGTCTATTTGTTCAAAACCGCATTCGGCCAAAGTTTTTTTGTTTGCCTTGTCCGAAAGCAATTTGTTGAGTTCGTTTTTAACCTCGGCAAAACTCCCCTGAACCCCGAAAACGTGAGCATTTTTGCCGACGTGAGTCACCAGTTGAAGTTTTTGCAAATAATCCATAACCGCATCCGGATAGGCCACCACAAGTTCGGTGCCGCCCTCTGCGGTGAAGCTTTCGAGAGCCGCCTTGCCGGTGTTGCCGGAAGTGGCAAACACGGCCAGACTTTTGGTTTTTATCCCCAGTTTGCGTTTCGCTGCCGTAATCAAATAAGGCAAAAGCGCAAACGACATATCCTTGCACGTCGACGTCGGGCCGTGCCACAGCTCGGCCACAAAGCTTCCGTCCTCGAGTTTCACGACGGGACACGGCTCATCAAAAGTCGAATATGCCTTTTCGGCATAATCCAAAAGCTCGTAAAAACTGAAGTCCGTAAAAAACTTCTGCAAAACCGTCGCAACCCGCTCGGCATACGAAAGCGAGCATAAACCCGCAATTTCATCCGCCGAAAAAACAGGAAAAGACGTCGGAACATAAAGCCCGCCGCCTTCGGCCGTACCGTTCAGAACAGCCTCGCCGGCAGTTATGCCGACAAGACCTCTCGTCGATGTGAATTCCATTTTCGTCTCCCTTATCAGAGATATTTTTTCAGATATTCCGGCATATCCGGCAAATCGCAGCTGACGCAAACGACAAATTCGATGTTGTGAGCGGTTGCGATTTCGTTGATTTCGTCATAAAAAGACTGCATTTCGGAAATGTCCTTTTTGCAGATTCGGTGAGCACCGTCGATATAAATAAGGTTGATGTCGTGATTGCCGGCAATAAGTCCCTTTATGAAACCGACAAAAGACTCTTCGGTGTCAATTTTATGTTCGGCGACGTTGAGTGCGCGAATTTGATATTTGACGTCATACATGTACCTGTTCGTGTCGGTGATGAAAACGATGTCGCCGTTTGTCTTTTCGATACTGTCGTTTGCCATATCGATAACTTTTTTGGTTTTTCCGCTTCCTTTTGCACCGTAAACAATGCGAACCATAATAGTGTACCTCCGTTCGGAAATTTTTGTTTAATATATTTATTATAACAGTTATTTTATAATATTTCAACAGGTTTTTGAAAAACTTTATTTTTTTTGCCCAAATTGAAAATTTAGGGGAAAAACAGCACAAAAAAGCCGCACGGCAAAATATTGCCCGTGCGGCCGAATATTTTCGGTTATTTTACCAAATCGCAACTTTACTCGTCGATTGAGGTAAGCTGAGCGTTCTGATTTGCGATTTGCAATGCTTCGATCATCTCATCGAGGTCGCCGTCCATAAAGGAGCCGAGGCTGTAGAGCGTAAGGCCTATGCGGTGATCGGAAACGCGTCCCTGAGGAAAATTGTAGGTGCGGATGCGCTCGCTTCTGTCGCCCGTGCCAACCTGCGCCGAACGTTTGTCGGTTATTGCTTTGGTGGCCATGGTCTGATAATAATCGTAAAGACGAGTCTTCAAAATTTTCATGGCTTTTTCGTGGTTTTTTATCTGACTGCGTTCGTCTTCGCAAACAACCACGATGCCCGTCGGAAGGTGCGTTATGCGGATTGCCGATTCCGTCTTGTTGACGTGCTGTCCGCCTGCGCCGCCGCTTCTGAAACGGTCGATTTTAAGGTCTTTTTCGTCGATTTGAACTTCAACGTCCTCGGCCTCCGGAAGCACGGCTACGGTTGCGGTAGAGGTGTGAACCCTACCCTGGCTTTCCGTTTCCGGAACGCGCTGAACACGGTGCACGCCGCTTTCGAACTTAAGCTTACTGTACGCTCCGTTGCCCTTGACGATAAAGGAAACTTCCTTAACGCCGCCCAAATCCGTTATGTTTTCGGAAACCTCCTCGATTGCCCAGCGATGACGCTCGGCATAGCGTTTGTACATCCTGACCAGTTCTGCTCCGAACAAACCGGCTTCTTCGCCGCCTGCCCCTGCACGAACTTCGATAACGACGTTTTTGCCGTCGTTAGGATCCTTAGGCAACAGCAAAATTTTCAACTCTGCGGTGAGAGTTTCCATTTTTTCTTTATACTCTTCAAATTCCGCCTTGGCCAACTCTTTAAGTTCGTCGTCGCCGGAGGACAAAAGTTCTTTTGCCTCGTCAAACGCTTTTTGAGCGGCAAGATATTCGTCGTACTTTTCGACTACGGTCTGAAGGTCCGAGTGTTCCTTAACCAGTTTTTGCCAAAGTTCACGGTCGGCAATAACCTCCGGTTTAGATATTTCGTCGGTAAGATAATTGAATCTTTCCTTCATCAATTGAAGCTTATCAAACATAAAAATCTCCTATTTGCAAATAAGTATGCGCGGTATATCCGCAAAATCGTTAAGCACCGAAACCTCGTCGAACACTTCTTCGAACATTTGTTTTAGGGCAGTTTCCTGTCCGATGCCGAACTCCATCGCCAAAACGCCTCCCTCTGAAAGATGCGCTTTTGCGTTTTTGGCAATAATGCGGTAAAAGTCCAGCCCGTCTTCGCCACCGTCAAGGGCAGAATGCGGTTCAAAATCCTTCACGTCGGAATCCAACGTAGCGATATCGGCCGTTTTTATATACGGCGGATTGGACACAATGACGTCGTAAACCGATTCGACGTTTTCAAACATATCCGACAAAACGAATTTTACGTCCGCATCGTTCAAGGTTGCGTTGTACGAAGCCACGTCCAAAGCACTCGTGCTTACGTCCGAAGCCGTAACGTCGGCGGAAGGAACCGTTTTTTTGAGTGCCACGGCTATTGCTCCGCTTCCCGTACAAAGGTCCAGCACTTTTTTGTTTTCGACAAACTGTTTGACTTTGTCAACCAAAATTTCGGTTTCCGGGCGAGGCACCAACACGCTTTCGGAGACGGTAATTTTTGCTCCGTAAAAATCGGTGTAGCCCAAAACGTATTGAAGCGGCCTGTGCGTCGCGCGTTCGCGAGCAAGTTTTTCGGCCAAGCGCAAGTTTTCTTCGTCTACAAACCCCACTAAAGAAAGTTCGCTTCTTGCCGTCCGCAACACGTCGCACAAAATCCAATCGATGTCGGCACTTTCAAATTCGGAAGCAGACAAAATCGCCTCCAGTTTTTCCCTGACTCGGGCATACGGCAGTTTGATGACGAAGTCCTGAGTAGGCACGGTTTGGTCGGCATCCATGTTCTGAACGGTTTTGAACGCCTGAATCGCCACTTCTACCATATCGTCGTCCGGCTGTTTTGTGGTCAAACTTTGCAGCCACATTCCCGGCGCCCTTATAACGTTAAACAAAAAGTTGTCGCCCTTGGCCAAAAGCTTCAAAAGTTCGTAGCTAAGGCCTGCAACAAGCGGCAAAAGAGCTATTTTAAACAACGTTCTGAGCCAAATTTTGGACACGTCCAGCCCAAGCTCTGCCAAAAGCGACGTGGCGACGCTGAACACCAATATGCTGACAAGCATAACCAAAAACAAAAACGTCGTGCCGCAACGTTTGTGCTTTGTGGAGTGCTTCTGAACGTTTTCGACGGTAAGTTCTTCGCCTGATTCGAAACAGTTTATGGTTTTGTGTTCGGCGCCGTGGTACTTAAACAACCTTGCCACCTCCTGCACTTTCGAGCAGGCCGCGATGTAGATTACGAAAATACCTATGCGAACAAGACCGGTCATAAGATTGTAAATCCAGCCCGGCCAGGACGTAAGAGCAGGTATTTTGAACAGCAATCCCACCAAAAATTCAGGCAAAACCACAAACAGCGCAACGGCCAGAACTATTCCCAAAACAACGGAAAAGCCCATCGCCACTTTCATGATGTCGACGTTTGTTTTTTCGGAAAGCTTTTTTTCGAAAGCGGACGGCTCGTAATCCTCGCCGGCAACCTCGGCCGAACGAATGGTTATTCCCACGCCCGTGTACATCATTTGCACGAAATTGATGACGCCCCTGACTACCGGCACTTTCGTCCAAAATCTTTTTTGTTTTGTGTCCTTAAATCTTTTGCTCTCGACGGTGATTTCCCCTGCGGCGTTACGGACTGCGGTGGCCATGCTGTGCTCGCCGCGCATCATGACGCCCTCCATAACCGCCTGACCGCCGATTTTGGAAACAACGTTTTTCTTCAAAATTTTCTCCGTTTGAAATACAAAAAATGCAGAGTTATAGACCAAAACTCTGCATTTCGATTTTCAGTTATTTGTCAAGATTATAGCGTTTCTTGAACTTGTCAACACGACCGCCGGTATCAACCAGTTTCTGCTTGCCGGTGAAGTATGGATGACAGTTGCTGCAGATTTCAACTTTAATCACGTCGGTTTTTTTGGTGGTACCGCTCTTGAAAGAAGCACCGCATGCGCACTGCACGGTAACCTCATGATAATCCGGATGAATTTTTTCTTGCATTTTTACCTCCGTTTGCGCCGCAACAGCCGCGCGTAGTTACACAATTTTGCTTTATAATTATAGGAATAAATAAACTATTAGTCAACAAAAAACGCCCCGTTTTTTAAAAATTTTTACAAATTTATTTTTTTTAAGAACCTTCGATTATCCGTTTACAAAGCCCGCAAGGTGTGCTATAATGATTTCGTTCGGAAAACAGACAAAGGGGAATCGTATGAAAGCTTGGCAAATTGTTTCGAAAGGCGAACTCAAGCTCGTCGAACTGGACGGCTCGGTTGATGCCGGCGAAGTGAAAGTAAAAGTCAATCGGGCATCTTTGGCATGCACCGACCTCGAACTGTACAAAGGGCTTGGCGGCGCAATGTTTCCTATCGTGCCGGTTATGAGTGCCGTGGGACAAATCAGCGAAGCCAACGAACTGGCCGGCCTGCAAAAGGGCGAAAGGGTTGTTCTGTGCCCGTACGATATGGACGAGGACACGACGTACAACAAAAAACGGGTTCTGGCTCCGGACGTCAAAATAAGAGGTTTGGACACCGACGGTTTTTTGGCAGATTTTGCCACCGTACCGCATGAAAAAGCTTACATCCTTCCGGAAGGCATTTCGGACGATGCGGCCCTTTTTACCGAATATATCGCTCTCGGCATAAAAGCAATAGAAGCGTTGCACGTCGAAAAGGGACAGTATATCACCATTTTGGGGGCCAACACCTTGGGCAACGTCATCGCCCAGCTTGCGCTTTACTATCAAATCGTGCCGGTGCTTATCGACACCGATCAGGCAAAACTCGATTTGGCGGCAAGCTACGGAGTGTACTACACCATAAACCCTACCGGCGCAAACGTCGGCGAACGCGTCAAACAAATCACCGGCGGCGAAATGGCCGAGTACTGCGTGTATGAAATAAGAGGCGGCATGAGTCCGAATTACGCTACAACCATAACCAAAGAAACTGGCACCGTGGTTGTGGTCGGACACCACTTGGAAAACGCAACCGTCAATTTCAACCTTTGCGAAGTTTTGGAAAAACAGCTTTCCGTCATCGGCGTCAAAAACGGCTACGGCGAATTTTACTCGGCAATCAACCTGCTTGCCAACCATGCAATCCAGACCGACGGCCTTGTGGACGTTGAAATCGAATTTGAGGACGTACCTCGCAAAATGGCCGAGCTTGCGGCCGTCGAAACTAAAACGCCTTATCAAAAAGTTGTGGTCAAATGCTAAAAAACACCTCCGCTCGGCGGAGGTTTTTTATTGCAAAAATTTTCCTATCTCGGTTATGTCGCCGGCACCTGCCGTAAGCACCGTGCAACTGTCGGGAGGCAGGCATTTGATACGTTCTGCCGCCTCCCAAACGTCGGCGCACAGGCACTTTTTCTTTTTTGAAGGCAGTGCGTCAAACAGCTTTTGGTCCATGTGCGACAGTTCCGCCCCTTCCCTCACCGAATAGGTTTTCACCAAAAAAATCTCGTCGGCCTCCGACAGCGCCGACACAAAACCGTCAAACAAAGCGGCGGTTCGCATATAGGTGTGCGGCTGAAAACACAGCACGGTTTTTTTGCCTTCCGTGCGTGCCGTACGCACAAGTGCCGCTATCTCGGAAGGGTGATGTGCATAGTCCGAAACAACCGAATTGCCGTTTACCGTGCAAATATGTTCATATCTGCATTTGATGCCGCGAAAAGATGTTAATGTGTTCAAAACAGCATATTTATCTATGTTTTCATGCACACAAGCGGCTATGCACGCAAGTGCATTCATTGCATTGTGTTCCCCGAAAAGGGCGCAGTCGACGTGCCCGTAATGCTTCCCGAAAACCACCGCATCAAAACTCGGTTTGCCGTTTATAAGGCAAAAGTTTTCGGCGCATACGTCGGCACCGCCACCGATTCCGTACGTCAACACTTCGCCGTCTGCCCACTTGTGCATATGATAAAATTTGTCGCTAAGGGGCATCACCGCAATACCTCCCGACGAAAAAGCGTTGCCGACAAAACGCTCGAACGAAGCGAACAATTCGTCGCGGTTTGCATAGGTGTCCGAATGATCGGGCTCGACGTTCAAAACCACTGCAACGGACGGATGCAAACTCAAAAAACTTTTTCGGTACTCGCACGCCTCGGTAACCAACGTGTCCGTTCCCGAAAAATAAAAACCGCCGTCAAAATCCACAACGTCTCCGCCGACGTGGGCACAAAAATTTTGCCCTGCGGCACGGTAACAGGAAGCAATCAATCCGGATACCGTCGTTTTTCCGTGCGTTCCGGCAACGGCCACTGTCCGGTCGAAGCTTTTAGATAGCCGTCCCAAAAACTCGCCTCGCTCGGTTGTTTTTATCCCCAGTTTTTCGGCGGCCTTAATTTCGACGTTTTCTTTAGGTACGGCCCCAGAATACACAACTTCCGTTGCCCCCGCAACCGCTTCCGGGCGATGCCCGACGTAGACGTCGTATCCTTCGGCTTTAAGTTTTTCGATTCTACTGCCAAAAACTCGGTCGCAAGCCGAAACCTCCGCTCCCAAGCTTTTTGCAATTCTGACCAGCACGCTGATGCTTGCCCCGCCCGCACCGATAAAATGTATTTTTCCGTTCATACATTCAATATATTTTTTAATTTAAAAAATGTTCGGGCAAATTGTATACACAACGGGCAAATTTGTCGGAAATTTAAGAATATTTTAATGCAATGCGTATTTTTAGGTGCTAAAATGTAGATGTTAAAAACAGAAAGGAGTCATTTATGAAAATATCCGATATCAGAATAAGACTTATCAAAAAAGACGACACGAAACTTAAAGCGGTTGCAAGCATAATAATCGATGACTGCTTTGCCGTCCATGACATCAAAATAATCGCCGGCGCAGACGGCGACTTTATCGCAATGCCGTCACGCAAAACTCCGGACGGCGAATTTAAGGACATTGCACATCCGATAAATTCCGAAATCCGCGAGGAACTTAAAGGGAAAATTTTGGCAGCCTATGCCGAAGCTCTCGCCAACTCACAGGAATAAAAAACTAAAAAAAAGCCAAATTTTTCATTGTTTAAACGATCCCCATACAAAAACAGACCGCAAGCAGCGGTCTGTTTTTTTGTTTTAAACTTTAAAATTTCAAAAAATCGATCGAATCGACTTTGCCGTCGGCCGAAGTGCCCGATTGAGTAAATTCAGACAGCGCCGATTCGCCCAAAACGTCACGAATTTCGGTGTAGAACTTTTTGTTTGCCTTGTATATTTTTTTGTATACTCTGTCAAAAAGTTGCTGGTAAATGCGGTGATTTTCTCTGTTTGGCGCGTATTCTTTAGTGACGTGCGACATTGCGTGCACGGCATCTTCCAAATTGTCAAACTCGCCCATCCCGACAAACGCCGCCATGGCGCAACCCAGCGCACTTGTTTCGTAAGTCTGAATTTTTTGCACCTTCATGCCGGAAATGTCTGCCGTGATTTGACAAATAGCATCGCTGTTTGCTCCGCCGCCCGAAACGGTGAGGCGTTTGATTTTGTAACCTGCACGTTTTTCCATCCTGCGCAAGCCGTCGTAAAGAGCGAAACCGATGCCTTCGATGATGGCCCTATAAAGGTGGATGCGGCTGTGTACGTCGCTGAACCCGAGGATGCAACCTTTTGCTTCCGGAGTTTTCACGCCCGGCGACCAATACGGTTGAAGAATAAGCCCCTGACTGCCGACAGGAACTTCCGACAGACGCTTGTCAAGCAATTCCTCCGGAGAAATTCCCAGTCGTGTTGCCTCCTCGACTTCCTTTGTCGCAAACTCGTTTTTGAACCAGGTTACCATCCAGTAACCTCTAAAAACTATGGTTTCAGGGTTAAATTTGTCCGCATAAACCGACGGATATGCCGGCATAAACGCGCTTGGGCTTACGTGTTTGTCCGTTGTCAACTGAACGGATGCGGCCGTCCCGAGGCTGACGCTTGCAACGTCGTGGCCAACGCAGCCCGTGCCGAGAGTTTCGCAACCTTTGTCGCTTCCTGCGGCGATAAACGGCAACCCCTCCGGAAGCCCGGTGTCTTTGGCGGCTTGGGCGGTTATTTTGCCCATCTCGCTGCACGGCGGATACAAATCGACCATCTGCTCGTCTGTGCAATCGAACAAACAACGAGTCAAAGCATGCTTTTTTTGCCAAGTTTTTTTCTTGTAATCAAACGGAAAATGCCCGACCATCGATGCCGTGCTGTCGCAAAGTTTGCCCAAAAAGCGGTAATTTATGTAGGCGCTGAACTGCGTATATTTTGCCGTTTTTGCCCACGTTTCAGGCTCGTCTTGTTTCATCCAATTGCAAATTGTCGCTTCGCGTTGCATAACTGCGGTGTTGTACATACCTACAATTCTGTATATGACTTTAGTCAAAAACGGAATGCCTTCCTCGGCGTGATGACAACGGCGGCTGTCCAAATACAAAACGATAGGACGGATGACGTTGTTGTCCTTGTCCCAACATACGGCCGAATCACGGAAAGTGGTGACGGATGCGGCACCGATACCGCTCCAAATTTCCTCGCCGACTTCATCCTTTAATTTTAAAGAAGCCTCGCAAAGTTTTTGCCAATAAAATTCGGCATCCTGCTCAGCCCAGCCCGGCTGACGGCTGTAATAAGCCGGTTTAAAATTATTTTTAACCTTGCCTATAGTGTTTCCTTTGTTGTCGAAAATCAGCGCGCGGATGCTTTGCGTGCCGAAATCATAGGCTATAACGTACGGTTTTTTATCCATTATTCCTCCGCCTCGCGCACGTTTGCGCGAATATAGAATACATTTATTATACTTTATTCGAAACAATATGTCAAATCATTGCCGAAAATACCGCTTCCCCGTCGCCGATTTTGCCTTAAACTAAAACAAACGAACCCAAACGGGTTCGTTTGCTTAAAGCGTGTTTGTTTTTAATAAACGTTTACGGTACCGTCTTCCAAAACTTCGATGACGTCACCTGTTTTGACTGCCTCCAAAAACTCGTCGCCAAGCTTGTCGATGGTAGGCATTTTTGCGTCTGCCCAGTTGTCGGCCAAAATGGCGCCTGCCGCGGCAAGACTGTCGATTTCCTTGCTGAACAGCATGCAAGCAGGACCTCTGCCCATCTGAACGGCGCAGAACAAAACCATACCGCCGGTGGTGGAACCGATCGTTTGCGGCAAGCACAAAGCCTTTCCGAACATAGCTTTTCCGTAAAGATCCGCATTGTTCTGGTCGTTGCATTTTGCTTCTTTGTCGCCGAACATAAGTGCTTTTTGATAACTTGCAAGGGTGTTGAATCCGCCGTGCGAAACCAATGCTTCCGCCTTAACGGTTCCCGGAGTTACGACTCTTCCTTTAAACGATTTCATACTATCTTACCTCCTTGCCTGTAGCGACGTATTTTGCCAACTCTTCAGGGTTGTAGTAACGAGCGGTGGTGTAGGTTCTGAGTTTGTTGCTGCAAGTTATAACAGGCTTGCTTGCGCAAAGCGGATTGTTCATATACATAAGCGGGCAGATGTTGCTGACCTTAACGCCCATGGCGATAAGTTTAGCGTACTCGGCCGACTCTTTGAACTTCGCTTCAACCGCAGGAGGGCAAGTCATGACCGTGCGGATTTGAACCTTGTCGTTGCCGGCTGCCTTAAGTTCGGCCTCCAGAACGTGCGTCCAATCCTTGATTTGACTGAGCGACAAATGCGGGCATCCGATGAAAGCCAAGGTAGGTTTTGCGTCCTTGTTCTTCCAGATGACAGGATAGTTGTCGTACACCCTTTGAAGTTCGGCATCGTCGATAACGTAAACTTTTGCGCCCTCTTTAACAAGGTTTCTGCCCTGTTCTACCGCTTCCGGAGTGAGGCCGTCGATGTGATACAAACCGACTGCGCCGTTAGATGCGGTGGCTGCGCCGAAGTCCTTAAGGTAATCTTTAACTTCGTCGTTAAGTTCGTTGCCAAGCCATTTGTCAAGGCCGATGACGTACGGAACTTCTTCCATAACCTTCATGCCGATTGCGCTGCCCAAAAGCTGTGCAACAGGTTTTTTGGTGGTTTTGATTTCGACAACCCAAGTTGCTTTTCGGCCTTCGTCGGTGGTGAAACCGAAATCAGGCACGTAACCCGCGATTGAACCGAACAGCTCGATTATACCGCTGTTTCGGTTGCATCTTGCGCCGAGTACGCTGTTTGCGTACACGACGGCGGACGATTCGGCCCAGCTCAGCACGTCGCCTTTTTTAGGCGTATTGCCGATTTCGTCGAAGTAGCAGGCGCAAGTGAAAGCGTCCGGGCTGAGCAAGCCCATTTTTTCAAGCTGCCCTTCGTAACGGGTTTGGGCGGAATACATAATTTTGTTGAAAATAAGTTTTTGAAGCGGATTAACTTTTACGTTTTTATAGTCCAGCGGCCTCGGGTCAACGCTGAATTTTTGGCCCGAGATGCAACCGGAGTCGATAAGTTTGTCCATCAAATCGAAAACAGGTTTCATAACGCCGATGCCGAAACTGGTAACAAGGTGACCGTATTCACTGGTGACAGGAATCATCTTGTCTGCGCCGTAGGTTTCGCCGTACTGAACCAACGTTTTCATAACCTTTGCCATTTCTTCGCCCTTCGAGCCGTTCAAAATGGCAAGTTGTTCATCTGTAAGATGCATCTTAAATTCCATATTTCACCTCGTTAAATGTTGCGGCACTTACGGTAGGAAGCGCGAACCGCCTCGAATACTCTTGCGCCTTTCAGACTGTCGCCGATGTTGTAAATCTCGGTTGCGGCATGTTCTTTAACGCACTCGAAGTAAAGCTCGTTAAGGCTCTTAACGCCTGCAGCCACGACAACGATGTCGGCAGGAATCTTTCTTTCAACCGGAACGTTCTTCAAAGGACGGAGAGCATCCAAAGGATTCTCGACGTTTTCAGGAAGGATAGGGCTCCAGGTAAGATACGGGTCCGGAACGTTTTTGTGGGTGTTCTGGCTGACCAAAACGCCGTCGGATTCAACCTTCAGAAGTCTGGTGCAGTTCAAAAGTTCCACGCCGCCTTCCTCGAGGTAGTGAATGATGTGACCACGGTTTGCGGTGCAAGCATGGTTCATGATATATTTGTCCATTTCGACGACTTTTACGTCCTTATCGAGTTCCCAACGAAGCATGTAAGCCGTTTCGGCACCTACAACGCCGCCGCCGATGACAACGACTTTCTGAGCGTCCTTAACGAGTTCCGGTTTAACCAAAACGTCAACTGCCGAAACAACGTTGTCGCCGTTGATACCTTCAACAGGCGGACGCATTTGCTTGCTGCCGGTTGCGGTTACGATTACGTCGTAGCCCTTTGCTTTCAAACCTTCGACGGTTGCTTCTTCTTTAACGAGGGTGAAGGTATCTTCTCTGTCCAAAACGTCAACGACGTGTTTAAGGTAGTCGAGATAGTTCTTAACTTCGTATTTGATTTCGGCCTTGGAAGCAGGAATGAGGTTTCCGCCGAGTTCGCCTTTTTCGTACAAATCAACGATGTGTCCGCGTTTAACAAGGGTATCTGCGGCAACGATGCCTGCAGGGCCGCCGCCGATGACGGCAACTTTCTTAACCACTTCGCTGACAGGGATTTCACGGCTGTATTCTTCTTCGAATGCCGTGCGCGGGCAAACGGCACACTGAGGGTGTCCGCCTTCGACGAATTCGTTGAGGCAGCCTTCTTGGCAACCGATGCAAGGTCTGATGTCTTCCACTCTGCCTTCGTAAGCCTTTTGCGGCCAATCAGGATCGGCGAGAAGAGGTCTTCCAAGCATAATCATATCGCATTTGCCGTCTCTCAAAGCTTTTTCGGCAAGGTCAGGATAGCCGAGTTTGCCTACGGCAACTACAGGAACAGGAAGTCCGCTGTTTGCTTTGATATTGTTTTCGGCAAAGTAGTTCTTAGCGATTTCGGCGATATCCAAGAAGCATCCGGAAGGCATGCTGGAAGGCGGATGCGGCAACCACCAGTTGTCATAGCAACCGAGGTCGACGTCAAACATATCGACGCCTGCTTCGACAAGGTGCTTCATATATTCCAACGTCTGCTCGCAGGTACGTTCGTTTTTGAACTTCTTGAGCGGGTTGGTTGTGTTCATTCTGTCTTTGTAGGTAGCGTTCAGAGCAAGGCTGAGGTCGATGCGGTACATAATCGGGAAGCGAGGCCCTACGCGGCGACGGATTTCCTTGATCATGTCGATGCCGAATTGCTCGTAGTTGCTGTAACGGCCCAAAACTCTGCGGTTGAAAGCAGGGTTGGTAACCTGTTCGAGCAAATAACCTTCGTGGCCGTGCAGATAGACACCGTCGATGTTGCAAGCTTTTGCGTCCGCTGCGCCCTGACCTACGTTTTTGATTATCTTTTTGAGGCTGCGGTCGGACAAACGAAGGCACGGAACGTCCTTCATGTACCAGTTAGGGTTGAAGCTTGCGCTTCTCGGCAATTTCATTTGGTTGGTCAAGCATTGCGGATTGCCGACGCGGCCGAGGCCCGGAGTAAGCTGAATAAAGAAGTGTGCGCCGTGTGCGTGAGTCATGCCGGCAAGATCTCTCCAAGCGGCAAAAACGGTTCTGCTTCTGTCAATGCGAGGGAAATAGCTGAGGTCGCCAAGCTCGATAAGCGATTTGTCGATGCCGAAAGAAACAGGGATAAGGCCGGAAGTGAGAAGGCCCGTGCCGCCCTTTGCTCTTTCTTCAAAATACTTAAGCATTTTGGCATTCGGTCTGCCCGTTTCGTCGCACATGGAAATGTTGCCCATAGGTGCCATAACGAGACGGTTTTTGAGCGTAAGCGCATTAACTCTGATAGGGCTGAACATCGTGTCGTAAGGATAAAGGTCCTTAGTCATGCGAGGTTTTTCGAAGCCCTTTTTCCACCAATCGGCATAATCGGCGGAAAGTTGTTTCAATTTGTCTTCATAGTTTGTTTTCATATTGTATCCTCCCCCGTGTCGGGCGTTTTATTTGCTATATGAAATTATAACATAGTTTACTAAATTATTTCAACCACTTTTTGATTTTTTTTGCTGCGTTTTACGCTTTTATTTGCCGATAAAGCACCCATAAAAGATAATTTAGCCGTTTTGCCGTGTTTTTTATAAAAATCGGTGGATTTTTTTTGTGTCGTTTGTTACAATAAAAACACAAAACATCGGAGGCATCGTATGAAAGAAAAAAAACAAAAGAAACACCTTGACCTGTCATTGATTTTCAACGTTATAATGCTGTTGCTGTTTATTTCGGGCACGGTAAAATCGTTTATGAAAACCGCCGACGAAGCAACCGCACTACGGCCGTTTATCATTGTGGCCTTGGTTGTTTACGTGATCATGTTCGCAATCGTCATTCTCATAAACCTTAAGGACAAAAACAAACTCAAAGAAGAAACCGGCGAATACAAATACGTTGCCAACCAATCGAAAAAACTGGTCAAAATAGTCAAACTTTTGATGAACCTTGCCAACGTTGCAACAGCACTTCTCATCGCTCTCGAGGGCTATAAAACCGAAGGATTTAAGGCTGTTTTTGAACTTATCATCGCAGGCATTTCGTTGATTTTTGCGATTCACAAAATCGTAAAAGCAGTCAAAAAGTTTGCAAAAGCCAAAAACAAACACGACAAAAACAAGCAAAAGCTTGCCGAGAAAAACCAAAAGGAACAACTAAAAGCCGCAAACGAAGCCGACAAAAAAGCTCTTGCGGAAGCAAAACCAAAAAAGGCCGAAAAGCCGAAAAAGTAGTTTAACGCGGCAAAATCAGCACAAAAAACACCAATTAAGCAAAAACCCGACCGTGCGGTCGGGTTTTGTGATTGGTTTTAGTTTTTGTGATAAAGCTTTGCAAGGCCACCCTCGCTTGTTTCGCGATAAACCGAATTGAGGTCCCTGCCCGTTTCGTACATAGTTTTGATGATAAGGTCAAAACTGATTTTTCGGGTGTAGGTCAAAAAGTTTGCCAGCGACAACGCATTTATTGCTCGCATTGCGGCCACGGCGTTACGTTCGATGCAAGGCACTTGCACCAATCCGCACACGGGATCACAGGTAAGCCCCAAATGATGCTCCATGGCAACCTCGGCGGCATATTCGATTTGCTCGACGTCCATATCGAACAGTTCGGCAAGCCCTGCGGCAGCCATACTGCAGGCACTTCCGACTTCGGCCTGACAGCCGCACTCCGCGCCGGAAATGGAAGCGTTGGTTTTTATAAGATTGCCGATAAGCCCGGCAGTGGCCAAAGCCCTCAGCATTTTTTCGTCGGAAAAACCGTGCTTTTTTTGCATATAAACCAGCACCGCCGGCAAAACACCGCTTGCGCCGCAGGTAGGTGCGGTAACTATGGTTCCGCCCGAAGCGTTCTGTTCGCTGACGGCAAAAGCATAGCTTGCAACCAGCCTGTTTTCACGGGTTTCGGGACTTTCGTCGATGTGGCGTTGGCTGTAAAGAAATTTTGCCTTGCGCTGAATGCCCAAGCCTCCCGGCAAAATCCCGTCGGCGGCAAGGCCTTCTTTGACCGTCTTTTTCATGCGTTCCCAAACCTTCTCGAGGTATGCCCATATGTGCTCGCCTTCGGTTTTTAAAACATATTCGGGTATGCGCATATCATGCTCCGTCAAGTATGCCTTGATGTCGTCAAAAGTCGAAAGCGGATACACGTCGGCAGGTTCGACGTCGGGTTCGCCCTCTATTTTTATCGCACCGCCCCCAACGCTCATAACTCTCGAATGTCCCGTCTCCTTCCCGTCCTTTAAGGCATAGATGTCAAAGGTGTTGGGATGCGGGATGTCCGAGGTGGTTTTGTCGAAAATTATTTGGGCAGGAAGTTCCAACGTCTCGGTCAAAATGCGATCGGTGCCGTGACCTTCGCCCGTTAAGGCAAGGCTTCCGTAAAGTACGACTTTAAACGAATCGGCCTCGGGATGAGCGGACTTGAAAAATTCGGCCGCTTTTTCGGGCCCCATCGTATGGCTGGACGACGGTCCCCTTCCTATTCTGTAAAGCTCGGTTAAAGATTTCATTTCAAACCTCGGTTTGTTTGTTACCAAAAGTATAGCACACGCCGATTTTTTTTGCAACCGCAAACACGGCACGCTAAGCTGTTATTTAAAAATTATTTACAAAATGCGACAATTTATTCGTCGTGTCAAAATATCAATCTTTTGTGTCAAAATAAACAAAAAGGAGCTCGAACGGTGTCGAACTCCTTGTTTTGTTTGACGATTTAAATTACTTTTTTGCTATCACTCGCTTTGCTGCCGCAACGATGTCGGAAGCGTTCATGCCCATCACGTCTTTAAGATACGGCATTTTTCCGACTTCGCCGAAACGGTCAGGGATACCGACGGGAACGATAGGCGTAGGATGATTCTGCGCCGCGACTTCCGCAACCGCCGAGAACAGTCCGCCCTTTACGTTGTGGTTTTCGGCAACGACGGCCGCGCCCGTCTTTTTCAATGCCGCAAGAACGGTTTCCTCGTCCAAAGGCTTAATCGTATGTACGTTTACGACGTTAACGCTTATGCCCTCTGCCTCAAGCTGTTTTGCCGCTTCCAAAGTTTCGGCAACCATAATTCCCGAACAGAACACCGTTACGTCCGTTCCGTCCTTCAAGACGTCCGCCTTAAACAAATCGAATTTGTAGTCGTCGCCGAACACGATAGGTTGATTCTTTCTGAACAGTCTGATGTAAACAACGCCTTCGTAATTGTCGATGACCGGCATTGCCGCTTTAAGCTGAACTTCGTCAACCGGCTCGAAAATAATCACGTCCGGGATGCTTCTCAAAACGCCGATATCCTCGACGCTCATGTGCGTACCGCCGTTAAGCTCGGCCGAAATCCCCGGGTCCGTGCCTACGATTTTGACGTTTTGTTTTGCATACGACATACTGATTGCGATCTGGTCGCAAATTCTGCGAGTAGCAAACGGAGTAAACGTGGTGATGTACGGTTTAAACCCGTATGCGGACAGACCTGCCGCCATGCTTGCCATGTTTTGCTCGGCAATACCTACGTCCAAACCTCTGTCCGGAAAAGCTTTACGGATAGGCATGGTGCCGTCCGCTTTGCCGAGGTCGGCATCGATCACGACGATTCTGTCATCCGTTTTCATCATGTCTATAAGACTGTTGCAAACCACTTCTCTCATCATCATAATGCCTTACCTCCCAACTCTTCCAATGCTTTTTCCATATCTTCATGGGAAATGCTCATGCTGTGATTGCCCACGCCGGCAGCTTCGATGAAGCTTACGCCTTTGCCCTTAACGGTGTTGAGAATAATCATAACCGGCCTATCTCCCGGAAGTTTTGCTTCGGTGATTGCGGCGTCAACCTGGTCGAAGTCGTTGCCGTCGGCAACGTTGATGACTTTCCAACCGAAAGCTTCCCACTTTTTGTCAAGCGGAGCGATGTCGTTGACTTCTGCCACCGTGCCGTCGATTTGCATCTTATTGTAATCGGTGAAAGCAATAAGATTTGACAGCTTTTTGCTTCCAGCATACATGGCTGCTTCCCAAATTTGGCCTTCTTGGCTTTCGCCGTCGCCGATTATGGTGTAAATTTTGGCTCCGTCGTTTTTGATTTTGCCGCCGACAGCCATGCCTACCGCACAGCTGAAGCCCTGTCCCAAACTGCCTGCAGTCATATCGATGCCCGGCGTTTTGTTCATGTCGCAGTGGCTCGGCAAAAGAGTGCCGCTCTTGTTAAGGGTGAGCAAAAGCTTTTTGTCGAAATAGCCTTTTTCCGCCAAAATGGAATAAACCGCAGGACCTGCGTGTCCTTTGGAAACAACCAGACGATCCCTGCCTTCCATGTGAGGATTTTGAGGGTCTACGTTCATATGTTTAAAATAAAGCGCCACAAGTGTCTCGACTATGGAAAGCGAGCCGCCTATATGTCCGACGCCGAGGGTCCCGATACAGGTAACTATATCTCTGCGGACCATATTGCATTCAGATCTGTAATCCATATTTTCCTCCATACTTTGATAATATAATTGTAAACCACTGGGCAGGCAAAAGTCAACACGTTAAAAAAATAAATGGCCTCGCAGGAGGTCATTTTATTTTTGTGGCGTTCAGCTGACGTAGCCGCCGTCACCGTCTAAGTTGTCGTCACGCTTATAAGCGGTCTCAGCCCTAACGGCCGCTTCCAACTCGTCCAACGGGTTTTCGCGCCCCGTTTTTAAGTCGTCGTGCTGGAATTTGTAAAGCGGATCGTTTGAAAAATCTTTTTCCGCAGTCCATTCGCCGCCCAGCTTTTCCACCGCATAGCGCAGTTCCAAAAACTCCTGATAGTTTATTTCGGGATTTTCCTCGGCAAAACTTTTCAGAACGTCAATTGCGCGCGGATCGTCGTACTTTGCAAGCAAATCGGCATATAAAGGTACGTTTTCGGCACGGTAAAGCATCGTTACAAGCTGATAGTAAATTCTGCCGTCGTCGTGATAGTTGGCAAGTATTTCCATCAAAAAGTCTTTTGCGTCGCCCTCTGAGGCATTGGCCGCATCCAACAAATCGTCAATCAAACGTTCTTTGCCGACCGACAAATATTCGTAAGCAAAACCGCGAAGTTGCTTGTCTGCGTCGGCATTCGAAGCCGCTTCCAAAAACACCTCGTCGGCCTCTTTCCCTTCGGTTTTGGTGAGGTTCTCGGCCGCGTACGCAACCTTGGCAGCATTGCCGCTTCGGCACATCGACGGCAACTCGAACAACGCATCCGGATTTTTCAAAACCGCATCCGTCACGATGTCGCCGGGATCTTCTCCGGCATCCAAAAGCTCGGACAAATAGTCAAACAGCATCCCTTTTTTGTCCAGCTCCTTCACATATTCCACGGGAGAAAGTCCGCCAAGCGATTTTGCCGGCGTTTGCTTCCACTTTTCGTAAAGAGCGGGCATGTCTTCTTCAAGCGAAGTCGGGGTTTTGTATTTATCCGGAAAACGCTTCACCGCAAGCGACAAAAAGTTTCCGAACAATTTTTCAAGACTAACCATGTTTATTCCTCAAACAGCGTCATGTATTTTTCAAAAGTTTTACGTTTGACCGACAAGCTGTCCAGCAGTTCGTTGAGGTCAAAATCGTCGTTGTGCCGTTCGGCAAAATAGCAGAACACCGACACCAGCGTCGGCACGCTTTTTAAGTTGTAAAATCCGCTTTCGGGCCCGTCGGCCATAATTTTGCGAAGCGCCCTTGCGGCAACTCGCTCGATTGCGGAAACATATTTTTGCGGAAACACGTTCACCAATGCTTCGTCGCCCACCGCCAGGCAAAACGCATCCAAAAACACTCTCGGCAATCCCACCTGCTTTTTGTAACACGTCGGGACGTAACCCGTCAGCCTGAAACTTTTGTAAACGTTGTCGGCAACGGCCTTAAACCTCGTTTTGCCGGCCTTGACCGCTTCGGCGACTATTTTGTGCTTGACCTGCAAATCGACGGTAACGTCGGTAAGCAGTTTTTCAAAAAGTTTTTCGACGTCGGCATTGTAAAAAGTGCCGCATTTTTCGATAATACGCTCCACGCTTTCTGCGCCGAGATACTTTATGCACCATATAATTTCATCCGCATTTGCGGCGGTCAACGCATCCCATTCGGCATATTTTGTCGACAGCAATACATCTGCGAAAGATATGTGCTTCAAATACTCCGTAAACGGTTCGCCCTGCGTATAAAACGCCATAGGCGGATCGGCTTCGAGATAGCGCAAATGACTTTCGGCAACGGTCATGTTGGGATAAACCGAAACGATTTTTTTCAAAACCTGCTTTGCTTGGGCTTTTTTGCCGAGATTGTACAAAGCAAGACTTTTCCAAAGCATGGCCTCGGGCGAAAGCGGTTGCTTTTTTAAAATGGCGTTTTCGCATGCCAAAAGCTTTTCGTGTTCGGCCGAAACCGCATAAATCTTGACCAGTTTCAACAAGGTGTCGACGTCCGAAGGCATCGGGTGCGCCTTGATTTTATTCAAAATTTCATCGGCACGGTCGTCTTTATGCTCCACCACAAAAAACATGTACATCATTGCAAGATCCTGCAACCGTGCTCCGTTTTTGTCGATGTCCCGCATGATTTCTTCCGCCTTGGCTTCGTTGCCCTGTCCAAGGTAAGCAAAGTTCAGAAGCGCATGCAAATCCTGATCGAATTTAGGATATCTGACGCCTTTAAGCATATCTACGACGGCGTTGTAATCTTCGGCCAGAAGTTTGCGTTTTGCCTCGTCGATGAGCCTTAAATAGTACGCGTCCCCTCTCGGTTTAACCAACATAAGCCCCTCGACGTCATCCTCGAATCGGAACATTGTTTGATACTTTTCCAAAACGTACGTTGTGGAATTAGGCGTATCGTCCGTCGAAGTTATGCCGCTTATCTTTGAAAGGTAAAACTCTGCGGCGGCATCGTCATCGCCTGTCAGGCAGGAAACCAGCCCCATATAAACGTCGTCGTTTGAAAAAATTTCGGCCGTAACGTCGCCTAACCCCGCAATCGGAAGGTCGATTTTGGACTCTCCACGTTTGCCTGATGCCAATATATCGAACAAACGTTGCTTGGCAAAACCGAACTGCCCGATCGACATATACGCCGAGGCAAGCTCCAAATTTGCCTGATAATCCGCAGGCGAACGCTCGAGAATTTTGTGCAAATACACAATTTGCTTTTGCACGTCTCCGTTTTGTCGGGCTGCGTGCGAAAATTCAAGAAGCCTTGCATAGCCCACGTCGAATTGTAAAACGTTGTTCTTCAAATCTTGACCTCAAAAGACGTTTATTTGCCACAAAACAGCGCTTCAACGTCCTCTTTTGTAAATACATACTTTTTGTTGCAGAAGTTGCAACCTATTTCGATTTTGCCTTCGGTGCGAACAATGTCCTCTGCTTCGGCCCGTCCGAGGCTTAAAACCACTTTTTCTAAGCGCTTTCTCGAGCACCTGCATTGCCACTTCGGTTTGCCGTCCGGCAAGAAATGCAAATCGAACTGACCGAAATAGTTTTCGATGATCTCGTCCGGCGTAAAGTTTAAAAACAGTTCGCTGACGTGCGTAAAGTTTGAGGCAATGTCCTCGAGCATGGTTATAACGGCGTCGCTGCATCCCGGCAACGGCTGAATGAATATGCCGCCTGCCGCGGTACATCCGGTTTTGTCGACCAAAACGCCCAGCGCAACCGCCGAAGGCTGTTGTTCGGAAACCGTGAAATAGTAGGCAAAATCGGTGGCAATTTCGCCGTTGACAAGTTCGGTTTTGCCGGTATACGGTTCCTTAAGTCCCAAATCTTTTATAACGGTGATATAGCCGTCCTTGCCCACTGCGCCGCCCACGTCGAGCTTGCCGTTTCGGGTCGGAAGTTCGAAGTGCGGATTTTCGACGTAGCCCTTGACGATGCCGCCATACTCGCCTGCAACCACTATTTTGCCCAATCCGCCGCCGCCGTTTACGGTAACGGAAAGCCTTTGTCCTTTATCCTTAAAAGCGTTGCTCATGAAGGCGCCGGCCATAAGCGTACGCCCCAAAGCGGCCGTTGCCGTTGCCGACAAATCGTGCGCTTTTACCGCCTTGTTTACAAGATCTTTCGCCGAAATGACCGTGACCAAAACACTGTCGTCGGCAAACATAAATTTTTTAATAACGTCCATATCAAACCTTCCTTGCGACAACGAGCATGCGATTGCTTTGCTCGGTAATTTCGGCAAATTTTTCACCGTCGAAAACAGACACGTCGAAACCTATCTCTTTAAGCAGGCCGACAAACAACTCGTTGGGATAAAAATGCTGAACAAAAAAACCGTCCGACCTCAAATACACGTCTCCCGATTTTGTAAAAACGGAAACGTCCGTGCCTATTTTGCCCTCTCCTTCGTCCCGAGCCGACCAAAACAGCGTGTAAGTCGGGGTATCTTCAAAAAACGTTTGCCCCGAAAGCACGTTTTGAGCCTTGTGTCGGGTGCTGACGTCGAAAACAAACACGCCGCCCAGCAAAAGAGCGTCGTAGATTTTTTCAAACAAACCCTTCAAAGACGCTTGGTTTTTCACATAGTTCAGCCCGTCGCAGGTAGAAGTTACGAGGTTGTATTTTCCGTATGTTTTAAGTTCGTTCACGTCGGCCTGCAAAAACAGCAATTTGCGCCTTGCGGAACGGGCTTTTTTTGCCGCTTCGGCAAGCATTTGCGAAGATGCGTCCACGCACGTCACGTTAAAGCCGTTCTCCGCCAATTTCAAAGCAAAAGTGCCCGTACCGGAGCAAAGGTCCAACGCCGCACCCTTTTGCGGAAAGTAGGTTTTTACAAAGTCGAAATAGCCGTCGTAGTCGAACCTGACAAGTTCGTCGTAGTAGGAGCTGAGCAAATCGTAGCCCATTATTTTTTACCCTTCTTTTGTTTTTTGCGATTTTCTTTTCTGGTTTCTTTTTTGACTTCGGCCAAAGTTTCCTCGTAAAGCGGAGTGGTGATGTTTTCAAACGCCAACTGTGCAAGCGACGTCATCGACAAAATAATGAAACTGAACCCGAACAGTACCATCAAAATGTACATAAGGAACATAAAAATTTGGCTTCCTGCCAACATTATGATTACAGGAATGCAGCACATAAGCACTATTGCAACGCTCACTAAAATAAGCCTGCTGTTCAAGATGGCGGCGTTTTTCACCACGTCTTTAAGCGGAATTTTGTAAGTGACCGAAATAGGCATTGCAAACACGTTTACCGAAAGCAAAAGCACGCCGACGATATATCCCAAAATCGTCAGCACCCAGGCTATTGCCTGATTATGCCCCGTCAAACGGCACTTCATAAGCCATACGGTAAGTTCTCCGACGCCCGCAACGAGAGCCATCGACAAAACCGTGAAAACAAGAAACTTCCAAAAATATTTTTTTACGCCTCTGTAAAAATCTTTTGTCGGAAGCACGGTTTCGCCCCACAAATATTTTTTTGCACAGTTAAAACAGCCCGCAAGACCTACCGACAAAACGACGCCACACGGAATAAGCAGCAACAAATATTGTGCCACGGTGTCGTACATATCGGTTTTGGCAACTATTATGCTGTCGGAAGTGCCCGGATACCCTACGCCCAAATTGCCCATAAAATTATAGCTCGACGAAACTTTGTCGACGGCAATAGGGATAACGTAAATAATCAGCGCAATAAGCGGCAACAAATAAAGGATCAACCACAAATTGACTTTCAAAAGTCCCGATTGTTCGGCCTTCATGGTGTCGGTTATCTGTTTCATTCTTCCGCCGGGATAAGCGGGTTTTTTGTCCTCCTCCCTTTCTTCGGGAGCAAGCGTAAGCTTTTTGAATATAGGCTTGATGTCGCCCGTATTTTGTGACATAGAATTCTCCTTGACTGTATGTTTTTGCTATTGTGAAACGCAACGCAATTATTCAGCATATATTATAGAGTAAAATCCGCCAAAGCGCAACCAAAAAACCGAACCGCCGAACAATTTAAATAAATTGTCGGCCAAGTGTTGACGCAAAGGCAAAAATTCGGAGGTCGATATGGCAAAAATCAGACTTGCAATCGTAGGAGCAACCGGAATGGTGGGACGGAAATTTTTGGAGGTTTTGAGCGAACGGAACTTCCCCGTATCCGAATGCTTGCTGTTTGCTTCGGCAAAAAGCGGCGGCAAAAAATTGGTCGCCTTCGGCAAACCGACCGAGGTAATTCCTCTGACCGCCGAAGCCGTACGAGACAACCCCGTAGATATTGCCCTTTTTAGCGCAGGAGCAGCGGTCAGCGAACTTTACGCTCCGCTTTTTCGGGATGGCGGCGCAATAGTGATAGACAACAGCAGCAGGTGGCGTATGGACGACGACGTTCCGCTGGTGGTACCGGAGGTAAACCCCAACGACGTTTTTACGCACAAAGGAATAATAGCAAACCCGAATTGCAGTACCATTCAGGCGGTAGTTGCTCTAAAGCCGCTGGCTGATGCTTTCGGTTTAAAAAGGGTTGTTTACAGCACCTATCAGGCCGTATCCGGCGCAGGGGTGGGCGGCTACAACGACTTGCAAAACGGCGTAAAGGGTTTGCCGCCGACAAAATTTAACTTTCCTATATTTGGCAACTGTTTACCGCAAATCGACAAGTTTATGCCCGACGGCTACACTCGCGAAGAGCATAAAATGATTGACGAAACCCGAAAAATACTTCACCTACCGGACCTTCCGATAACGGCAACCGCGGTGAGGGTGCCGGTCTATCACGGACATTCGGAAAGCATAAACGTCGAGTTTGAAAAAGCGGCCTCACTGGATCAAATTTATGGCGCCTTAAAAACTCAAAAAGGCCTTGTCGTTCACGACGACGTCGAAAAACAAATTTATCCGATGCCCGTCTACGTTGCCGGGCGTGACGAAGTTTACGTGGGGCGAGTCAGAACGGATAAAAGCGTCCCGAGCGGCGCAAATCTTTGGTGCGTGGCAGACAACATCCGAAAAGGTGCGGCAACCAACGCCGTGCAAATTGCCGAACTTTTGCTTGAAAAAGGGCTTGTCGGGGAGGATCGCCAATGAGTATTTTTACGGGAGTCGCCACAGCCCTCATAACACCTTTCAAAAACAACCGTCCCGACCATTCGGCATTAAGAGCTTTGGTCGAAAATCAAATCGCCGCCGAGATAGACGCGGTTGTGGTTCTCGGAACAACCGGGGAACCGTCCATTCTGACTCCGACGGAAAAAACAGAAGTCGTGCAAACGGTGCTTGACGTCGCAAAAGGGCGCATTCCGGTTATTGTAGGATGCGGCGGACCGGATACCGCAGAAACGATACGCGGTTGCCGACGGTACGAAAAAATGGGCGCCGACGCCGTTTTGTCGGTTACGCCTTACTACAACAAATGCACGCAAAAAGGGCTGATTTCGCACTATTCGGCCGTGGCGAACGCAATTTCGTTGCCGATTATCGTCTACAACGTGCCGTCCAGAACGGGCGTGAACATCCTCCCCGAAACCTTTTTTGAATTGTCAAAAATCAAAAATATCGTCGCAATCAAGGAGGCCTCGGGAAACGTCTCGCAAATTGCAAAAACCGCCGCCCTTTGCCATAAAAACGCCGACGTTTACTCGGGCGACGACGGCCTCACCGTACCGATTATGTCCCTCGGAGCAAAAGGCGTAGTGTCGGTGGCAAGCAACGTTTACCCCAAAACGGTCAAAAGGCTTGCTCGGTTATGTTTGGACGGCGATTTTAAGTCGGCGGCAGAGCTTTTGTTCGAGTTTATGCCCGTTGTAGAAAGCCTGTTTACCGAAGTCAACCCCATTCCCGTCAAAAAAGCGGCGGAAATTAGGGGAATTTGTTCGGGAGAACTGCGTCTGCCGCTTTCGGAGCTTAGCCAAATTAACGCCGAAAAGCTGGCCACTGCCCTAAAAACTTTTGGTGACGACAGATGACAAACATAATTCTTTCCGGCGCGTTCGGCCGCATGGGGCGCGAAACAGCAAAAGTGGTCAAACAACAAAACGAAGCGTTTAAAATATGTTTTGGCGTGGATAAAGCGTTTATGTTGCAATATGACGACTTTCCCGTTTGTCCGAGTTTCAAAAACTTAACGCCCGACAAAAATTGCGTTGTCGTCGATTTCAGCTCGCCCGAGCTGACCGTTGAAGCACTTGCTTTTGCGGTGGCAAACGGCCTCCCTATGGTTATTTGCACCACTGGGCTGTCCGCAAGCGATTACGACAAAATCAAGGCGGCTTCCGAGATTATCCCCGTGTTTTGCGACAGCAACGTTGCGCCCGGGATTGCCTACGTAAAAAAAGCAGTAGTCGAGTGTGCCAAACTGTTGGACGACAGTTTCGACGTGGAAATTATCGAATATCATCACCGAGACAAAACCGATTACCCAAGCGGCACGGCGCTGTCGATAGCAAAAGAAATAATGGCCGTAAAACCCGGATACAACATAAGTTTCAGGGGCTACGGCGAAGGCTCGAGATGTCAAAAAGAAATAGGCATACACTCGGTCAGGGGCGGCACCGTTACGGGCAAGCACGAAATACTGTTTATCGGCGACGACGAAGTTATAACCTTTTCGCATTCGGCAGGCTCAAAACGTATCTTTGCGCTGGGGGCGCTCAGGGCGGCAAATTTTGTGCAACAACAAAAAAACGGCCTGTACTGTTTGAAGTCCATTTTGTAAATTTGTACTAAAAAAACGCTCCCCGAAGGGAGCGTTTTAAACAATTTTTTATGCGGCCGTTACACCGTAATTTACCGTTGCCGAAGCAGGCAAATCGCTGCTCCAACCATAGTTCCAACCGCTCGGAACGTCGGCTTGCTCAAAAGCTACGTTGACTTTGGTTATTTTTGCGGCATCTTTAAATATGCTTGCGGATATCGTAACAACCGTTTCAGGGATGTAAACCACGCCCAAATTGAGTGCGCCGGCAAAGGCATTTCGCTCGATTTTGGTTGCGGTTGCCGGAACGACGTAGCTCATGGAGTCTCTTGCGGACGGATAGAACCTCAGCGTTGCGCCGCTGTCGCCGAACAACACGCCGTCAACCGCCGTATACTTGGCGTTTTGCGCATCGACGACAAAGCGTTCAAGTTTTTTAGCTCCGCCGAAAACGTCGTAATCGTTCACGCCGGCACCGATGACGGAAACGTCTTTTCCGATGGTGATTTCAACTAAATTGTTGTTGTTCCAAAATGCTCTGCGGTTAATTTTGGTTACGCCTTCAGGCACGGTGAATTCGGTGCCTGCCTTGTTTTGAGGATACAAAACCAAAACCGTTTCGTCTGCAGAATACACAACTCCGTCGACGGAAACGTACGCTTCGTTGTTTACGTTCACCGCTTCAAGCGATGCGCAGTCGTTAAACGCCATAACTCCGATTTCGCCAAACACGTTGTCACGCTGGACGTTGACGGTTTTAAGCATTTTTGCTCCGTCAAACGCATAGTCGCTGATATCGCCCACCCAGTCGGACAAGGTCAGGGTTTCCTCGCTTCTTCCTGCCGGATATGCCACGAGAACGTAGTTGTCGTTTTCCGTCTTGTACAGCAAGCCGTCGCCGTCGATGTTTGCAAAGCTGATGTTTGCCGCATCAACCGCTATTTTGGTAAGCCTCGTGCAACCTTTGAACGTACCGGCTTCTATTGCAGTAACTTTGGAAGTTATATACATAACTTTAAGTCCCGAGCAACCCGCAAACGCATCGCTTTCGATGGCGCCTATGTTGTTGCCGAGTTCGACCTTTTCAAGGTAAACGGCGTCTTTGAATCCGCCTGTCTTTACTCTGGTAACCATTTTTCCGTTGTAAGTGTCAGGAATGCGGATTGCCGTGATTTCCGAATTGTTTTTGACTTCCGATTTCAAAGCAACGTGATATTCGTCGCCGTCCAAAGTGAAGTCAAAGTAACTTTCGTCCGAAACAACCTTCGTCAGTTTTGCGACTATCGTTTCGTCACCCTCAACGGTGTACGGCATAGTAACAACCGTTCCGTCCTCGTGCAGCCAGCCGCTTACGACGTAGCCGTCGATTACAGGATCGACAAAGTTGTAAATTTTGGTAAGATATTCGATACTGTTGACTTCGTCGTCGTAACCGTCGATACGGTAAGTTATGTCAAACACGTCGAGGTGCCATTTTGCCGTAAGAGTCAAATCGCCGGTAGGGATTACTGCGTCCACTCTGCCAGTTGCGTCGTACCAATAGTCGAAAACGTAACCGTACATAACAGGTGTCGAAATGTCCGACGCTTGCAAGGTTTGTCCTTCGTCGACAAACACTTCGGAAGATTCGGAAGCGTTAAGCACCAATTCGACACGGTGCTGTTTTTGCCATTTTGCCGTAAGAGTCAGGCCGTCCGGATATTCCTCGTCGATATCGAAACCGACAAATTTGCCGTCGTCGTCATAGTTTCCGAAACGCACGCCGCCGTATTGCCATTCGACAAATCGGTGAGACCTTGTCGGGCAAACAACCGCAACGTCCGCCGCCTCAACCGTGGTTCCGTAAGTGTAAACACCGGTATAGGTTGCAACGTTGTTTATGGTTGCGAAGGTAACGTCGTCGGAAGCAACAAACACAATGTTGTACTGTTGCGGATCATAGCAAGCAACCAACGTCACGTCGCTCTGCACCTTATAGGAAGCAAAGTCAACAGTTTGGCCGTCGATCTGCCAATTTTTGAAGTCGTGACCTTTCTTTTTAGTGTAAGCGGAGTTAGGCTGTTCGAGCGTCGAACCTACGTCGACCTTGTACGGATCGCCGTACGCCGGGCCTCCGTTGGTGTCGACGGTAACAACGTACTGTCTAACCCATTTTGCGTAGTATTTTTTAGGGGTTGCATCGTCAAAAACGGTTTCGCCTGCGGCAAACTCGGTGCCGGTGCCGTTTCTTTCACTGAACCAACCGTCAAAGCGGTAGTTTTCGTAAACAGGAGTTTCAGGGGCTTCGGCCGAAGTTATGCTGTCGCCCTTAAGAACCGCAACGTCGGTTTTATCGTTCAAATCGCCGTTGTCGGAATCGAAGACTACGGTGTAGCTTTCTTTCCAATAAGCGTAATAAACCTTTTCGAGTTCGGAAAGCGCAATCGGGAAGTCGGCATCCGTAAGCTCGACGCCCTGCCCGTCTTTTTCGGTGTACCAACCCATAAACTTGTAGTTCAAACGGGACGGATTTTTAGGCATTTCGTTTTGCGAAATAGTGTAGCCGATATCCTTAGGTTGGGTTGTGAAATAAACGTTGGAATCTTCACCGAAGCCGTAATCGAACACGACGTGGCACTGCAAAACCCATCTTGCTTCGATTGTCAAATCCTCAGAAACAACCGAATCGAAACTGAATTCGCTTTGGCCGATATACCAACCGTCAAAACGGTAGTTTTCACGAACAGGATCCGTAGGCTTCAAAACCGTATAACCTTCGTCCTGAACGATGCTTTCGATTTCCGTTCCGCCGAAAGTTTCAAACGTTATGGTGCAACGTTTAACCCATTTTGCGTGCAAAGTTTCGTTGTTTTTAACTTGATACGGGAATTTGACTTTTGCTTCGTCGTTATATTGATCGTTACTGTACCAGCCGTCAAAACGGTAACCTTCTCTGACAGGGGTGTCCGGCTGCGAAATATAGAAGTTTTCGTATTGTAAAACCGTTTCGATTTGATTTCCGCCGTGAACGTCAAATTTGATTTCACATTCTCTGCCGTTAAACGCACTGATGTTTTCCTTGGCTTTGTCGGCCGACAAATTGTGCCAATCGGCGTTCCAACCCGCAGGCACGCCGCCCGTTTCGGAATCAGGGATATAATAAATTTTCAGCAACAGACAGTCGATGAACGCATTGTACGAAACTTCCTTGACGTTTGTTCCGATAAGCACGACTTCAAGTTGCAAATCTTCGCTTTCGAACGCGCCGCCACGAATGGTTTCGACGGTTTTAGGAATGCTGAAATTGTCGTACTCGTAGTTTGAAGTCGGGTAAAGAACAAGCGTGGTTTTATCCTTATTGTAAAGCACGTTATGCTCCACCGAGTAACGCTCGTTGTCCTCGCTTACGGTGACGAACTGCAACGACACGCATCCGCGGAAAGCGCCGTTTCCGATGGAATTTACCTTGTTAAGATTGATGGTGCGAAGCGCCGAGCAACCTTTAAAAGCAAAGTCACCAACCGAAGTTATGTTTTCGCCCAAAGTGATGGTTTTAACCTTGGTGGCACCTTCGAATGCGTTGTAGCCGACAGTGTCTACCGGCAAGCCGTTGTAAGTTTCCGGAATCACGATGTCCGTGCGGGTGTTGGTTGACAAAATGCCCACTACGGAATAGGTGTTTCCTGTGAGTTTGTATTTCAATCCGCTGGTAGCGTCGCTGATATCGTCGGGCTTGTCAGGATTTGGCGGAGTTGGCGTAACAGAACCTCCCGGGCCCGGCGTAGGCGTCGGATCGGGATCGTTTTTGCCAAACAAATTACATGCCGACAGCGTTACCACGGCCATCGCAAGCAACAAAACAACCGGCAATATTTTTTTGAAAGATTTCATAGCGAGTCCCCCTCTTTTCTATGCGTGCGCGCAGTGCGTGCGTTATAATCAAAAATATTATAGTATAATTTTTATTTAAAAGTCAAATAATAACGCAATAATCGTCTAAAAAAGGTTTTTGTCTAAAAAATCCGATTTTACCGTGTTTTAGACAACAATCCGCCAAAACAACAAAAACCGCACTTTGCAGTGCGGTTTTTGACAGTTAAACGTTGTTTTTAATAAATGCCCTGAGCGATCATTGCATCTGCAACCTTCTTGAAGCCGGCAAGGTTTGCACCTGCAACCAGGTTGTAGCCGATGCCATATTCGTTGCAAGCATCCAAAATTTGTTTGTGGATGTTCTTCATGATGCCGTGCAATTTTGCGTCGACTTCTTCTGCCGACCAGCTGAGACGTTCGCTGTTCTGGCTCATTTCGAGGCCGCTGGTTGCTACGCCGCCTGCGTTGACTGCCTTGGACGGGCAAACCAAAACGCCGTGCTCTTGCAAGTATTTGATTGCTTCGTTGGTGGTAGGCATGTTGGCAACTTCGTTGAGGATGCCGATGCCGAGTTCGACCATTTTCTTAGCGTCTTCGATGCGAATTTCGTTTTGAGTTGCGCAAGGCATGTAGATGTCGGCCTTAACGTTGCCCCAAGGTTTTTTGCCTGCAACGAATTCAACGCCGAATTTGTCTGCATAGTCCTGAGCGCGGTTGCGGCCGCTTGCTCTCATTTCAAGCATGTAATCGATCTTTTCTCCGCTTACGCCGTCCGGATCGTAGATGTAGCCGTCAGGTCCGCTGATGGTCAGCACTTTGCCGCCCAGTTGAGTGATTTTTTTGCATGCGCCCCAAGCAACGTTGCCGAAACCGGAAACCGCAAACGTTTTGCCTTCGATGGTTTGACCTTCGTGTGCCAAAACTTCTTGCAGGAAGTAGGTTGCGCCGAAGCCGGTTGCTTCCGGACGGATAAGGCTGCCGCCGTAGCTGAAACCTTTGCCGGTCAAAACGCCGTTTTCGTAGTTGCCTTTGATTTTTTTGTATTGTCCGAACAGATAGCCGATTTCTCTGCCGCCTACGCCGATGTCGCCTGCAGGAACGTCCATATCAGGGCCGACGTGACGATAAAGTTCGGTCATAAAGCTTTGGCAGAAACGCATGATTTCGTCGTCGCTCTTGCCGCTCGGATCGAAATCGCTGCCGCCCTTTGCGCCGCCCATAGGAAGGCTGGTGAGGCTGTTTTTAAAGGTCTGCTCGAAACCGAGGAACTTCATAATGCTGAGGTTGACCGACGGATGGAATCTGAGACCGCCTTTGTACGGACCGATGGCATTGTTGAACTGAACGCGGAAACCGCGGTTAACGTGAGTCACGCCTTTATCGTCAACCCAAGGCACTCTGAAAATGATTTGACGGTCAGGTTCGACCATTCTTTCCAAAATGCAATATTTGCGATACAACGCTTCTTTTGCTTCAACTGCAGGAGCGATGGATTCCAAAACTTCCTTTACGGTCTGCATAAATTCATCTTGACCCGGGTTTTTTGCTGCTGTGGCTTCGATTACTTCCGAAATGTAAGACATATTATTTCCTCCAATATCAATTTTGGACCGTTGTCCAATTTATGTCTATAATACATTTTACCACCCATATAGTCAAAAGTCAACGATAAATTTAAATTGTCCCGCCACAAAATTTGTCGACGCCAAAAGCGGCGGTTTATTTTTGAAAGCGATTGTTTTTGAAGGAAAAAATGTGTCATTATTCCGCATTTTTGTGTCAATATGCGCCTCAACACGTTTGCAAAACATTTTTTAATATGTTATTATATAATTACTATATAACCCATAAAGGAATCGGACAATGTCAAAAACCGACAAAAAATCCAAATTCAAAACCATAAAACGGCTTTTGCCGTTCTACAAACCATACAAGGGCGAATTCTGTCTGGATTTGTTCTTTGCATTCATAATGAGCGTGTGTGCGCTGGTGTTCCCTATTTTGGTCAACGTTCTGTTGGAAGATGTTTTGGGCGAAGGCGAAATCGTAAAATCGTCCCTAATCAAAATTTCGGCGGCCATACTCGGCGTAAAGGTGCTGGAATATGCGGCCAAGTATTTCGTAACGACTGTAGGCCACGTCACGGGAAGCAAAATCGAAACGGACATCCGCATGAGTTTGTTCGAAAAGCTTTTGCGCCTTCCGAACAGCTTCTTCGACAACCGCAAAGTCGGCGACCTCATGAGCAGACTTACCACCGACCTTTTTGACATCACCGAGTTTTGCCATCACTGCCCCGAGGAGCTGTTTATTGCAATCATAAAGCTGGTGGGCATATTCTGCTATCTTATCACCGTAAACGTACCGCTGACACTCATTTTGTTTGCGGCGATGCCGCTGATAATATGGTTCAGCACGGTGTTCAACCGCAAGATGCGAGCCAACTGGCGAGCCAACCGCGCCAAAATTGCCGAAATCAACAGCCACATCGAAAACAGTCTTTCGGGCATACGGGTTATCAAATCGTTTGCGACCGAGCAGGAAGAAACCGACAAATTTTTGGCCGACAACGTCGAATTTGTTGAAATCAAAAAGAAAAACTACCGCTTTATGGGCGGATTTCAAAGCGTAACGGGGCTGCTTTCCAACCTACTTTACGTGTTCACGGCGGTGTTCGGAGCAATACTTATCGGCGACGGCGAGCTTGCCACCGAGGATTTGGTCACCTATCTTTTGTACATCAGCACGCTTCTTACGACGATCAACACACTGGTGAACTTTTCCGAGCAATTCCAGCAAGGCTTCAGCGGATTTGCGCGCTACTGCGAGCTGATGGACGAACCCGAAACGATAATCGATTCGGCCGAAGCCACGGACCTGGCGGAAGCGGACGGCGAAATATGCTACAACAACGTAACGTTCAGCTACAATGCCGGCGGCGAGCGAGTGCTTAACAATCTGAATCTTAGCGTCAAAAAGGGGCAGAACGTAGCCATTGTAGGTCCGTCGGGCGCGGGGAAAACGACGCTTGTCAACCTTTTGCCTCGCTTTTACGACGTTTCCGACGGCCAAATTTTGGTTGACGGCAAGGACGTAAGGCAACTGACCATGAAATCGCTTCGAAAGAACATAGGCGTGGTTCAGCAGGACGTATATATCTTCAACGGCACCGTTCGTGACAACATTGCCTACGGCAATACGGGCTGCACGGACGAGCAAATCGAAGAAGCGGCACGCCTTGCAGGCGCAAACGAATTTATCGACAAAATGCCCGACGGTTATCAAACGGAAGTGGGCGACCGCGGCGTCAAGCTGTCGGGCGGCCAAAAGCAGCGCATATCGATAGCAAGGGTGTTCCTGAAAAATCCGCCGATACTGATTTTGGACGAAGCCACCTCCAGCCTCGACAACGAAAGCGAGCGCATCGTCCAGCACAGCCTCGAGAAGCTTGCCCGCTCCCGAACGACGCTTACGATAGCGCACCGCCTGTCCACCGTGCGCAACGCCGACAAAATTGTGGTGCTGACCGAAAAAGGCATCGAGGAACAAGGCACTCACGACGAACTTATGGCAAAACACGGCGTTTATTATCAACTTTACAACAGCTAAACGTCAAAATGCAAAAAATGCAATAGAGCACAAAAAAGCCTCCCGTCGGGGAGGCTTTTTAAATATTTGGTTTGAAGTGCTTTCCTTGCGGAAAAATTTTTGACTCGGTCGGTTTAGCTGATACTAAACTCCTCGCTCTGCGCATTAAGCAAAATAGGGGCAAACGTTTTTGTGTAGTCGCCGTCCGAGCCGCCCAAAACGGTGATTGTCACAAGCAAAACGGTGTCACCGCTTTTTTCAAATTTCAAGCCTATACTAAAACTGCCGTATATTGCCTTTTCGGAAGCTGAGTCTGAGCCGAAAACTCGCTCGCCTGAAATGCTGCTATCGCTGCTAACGTAAAGAACCTTTTTGCTTGTATCGTCTATCCTTGCGCCGACAGACAGCGTGGTCGAGCCGTTTATTGTCAGCGTGTTGTTGCTTCCACCAATTGTAAGCGTCTTGGCTTTGGCTACCTTTTCCGTAATGTACTGCTCGACAATTTCGGCCACTTCTTTTTTGGTTATGAGGTCACGGCCCTTGGTGTACATATTCAAACTGGAGGTGGTCAACGTCATAACGGCAACGCCCAAAA
>CAZBVO010000005.1:0-86267 GCA_964495385.1 uncultured Faecalibacterium sp. | reverse complement strand
GATATGCGAATGAGTATGTGAGTGTGTGCGATGCTGTGTGCAGTGATGGGCGGTCAGCCACTGAATCAAGGAAAACATTTGTTTACCCCCAAATTTTAGATTTGCTCGGCGGTTATGCTCCGCCAAGGCTTGCCTCCTGTGAGGCCGTCGGTCGCGTACGGTTTCGGCAAACCGATTTCGGTTTCCGATTTATTGTTCGGCCGCGTATGTAAAGCAATTTCCCAAAATACCTATGCGTGGGCGCATGCCCGTGCATATATATTCTTATTCACATGCAATTTTATCACATAGTTTTGCCGTTGTCAATATATTATGCACAATTTATCTTTTCGGCGCATGCACTGTAAGTTTGCACTGTTTTTGCTTTTTTTGAAACTTTTTACCTTGAAATTGAAGCAGTTTGCCGTTGCCACTCTCCTTCCGCTCCGCCCGACGCAAAGCGACGGGCAACAAAAAAGGGGCGAGCCGTTTGGCTCGCCCCACCCTTTTATCTTACCAATTGTTCAAGTTTCGTTGCATCCACTTTGCCGATCTGCGTCAGCGGCATTCTGTCGACGCCGACGATTTTTGCGGGCCTCGACCACTTTGGAAGCCATTCAGAAACGTAATTCAAAATTCGTTTTTTCTCGTCTTGCGATATGTTTGCGCCCTGAGCGGTTTCAACAAACAGCGCAACGTACGGTTTGCCGGCAAACAGCCCTTCCACCGCGCAGGCATCCCTGACGCCCTCGACTTCTTTGGCCAGTTTTTCGATTTCCGCAGGGAAAACGTTGTAGCCCGAAATTATGATAAGCCTCTTCTTTCTGCCCTTGAAAGTGATAAAGCCGTCCGAGTCGATGCTGCCCAAATCGCCTGTTTTAAGCCACTTTTTGCCATCTAAACCCTCAAATACGATGCTTTCACTGGTTTTTGCGTCTCTGTGATAGCCAACCATAAGCGTTTTGGCCGAAACGCAGATTTCGCCGATTTCGTCCGCGCCCAAGCGGTTTTGCGCCTCGTCGAAAATCCCAACTTCAACACCCTCCAATGGGATGCCGATGGTTCCGTTTTTGATGTGCTCCGGACGGTTGGTGCTTACTACCGACACCGCTTCGGTAAGACCGTAGCCTTCGCAGATGCGACAGCTGCTGTTTGCGTTTTCAAAAACCGAATTGAGCAAATTTATCGTGGTCGGATCCAGTGCGTCGCCGCCGCAATACGCCTGCTTTATCGACGAAAGGTCCGCCGATGCAAAGCTTTCGTCGTGCGCAAGCTTTTTGAACATCATAGGTACGCCCGTCAACAGCGACACTTTGTACTGCTCCACCAATCGACCTACGTCGGACGAGTCGAACTGCGCAACCATTATGAGCGCACATCGCCAACACATCATTGTGTGCAAACCGAATCCCAGCCCGAATCCGTGGAACATCGGAAGCACCGTGTACGCTACTTCGCCCTCGTCGGCAAAGTTTTTGCGAACGCTGTCGTCCAAGCAATATATCATTTCGTTGAAGTTTTTGTTGGTCAATGCAACCGTTTTAGGTTCGCCCGTGGTGCCGCCGCTGTGCATATAGCAGCAAACGTCGTCGCCAAAAACTTCAACTTCTTCTAAAAGTTCGGGACCGTCCAACTCGGTGTAGGCAAAATATTTGCGGCCTTTTTCGTCAAGTTTGGCCGAGCATTCGCCTCCCAAAGGCCGCCCGTTGTCGTAGTCGGCTATGTTGCAAACCACCGTGACAGTGTCTTCAGGCAAGCTCGGAACGTAGGTGTCGTAAAACAAGTCCTCGATAAAAATCGCCTTGCTGTCCGTTTCTTCCATCAGCCTCTTGAGCCCCATCGGAGTGTTCATGGCGTGAACCATGTTGGCAATGGCGCCGGCTTTGTTTACCGCATATATCGCAACGGCAATTTGCGGCATGTTCCTAAGACAAATACAAACCGTGTCGCCCTTTTTGATGCCGTTTGCGGCCAAAAACCTTTCAACCCTGTCGATTTCGTCAAAAAACTCGCCGAAGGTAAGCACTTTGTCCCTGAAAATCAGCGCGGGACCGTTGTTCTCCGAACGGTATTCCTTCATGTACTTGAAAAGACCGTATTCAGTATTCTGTTTCATTTCTCCATCCTGTAATTCGGTAATGTTTTTCAATTATATATCTAAACAAAATTTTTGTCAAACAAAAAACCAACATCTGTCGCTTTTGTTCGAAAAACACGGTTTAACGGCAAAAAACGGCGGCAAATGCCGTCGCTTTTTGCAATATTCTAAGGGGGTATCTAAGGGTTTCTTATTTTTCGGAAGTCGGCAAATAGGTGTAAGGATCGATATATTCGCCGTTTTCCTTGACTTCAAAATGCAGATGGTTGCCCAGCGACGACTCGCTCATTTTACCTGCCGACGTCTTGCCTATTACGTCCCCGGACTTAACGCTCTGTCCCTTTTTGACGGTAACGCCGTCCACCGAACCGTAAATGGTTACTATGCCGTTTTCGTGTTTTATCGTTACGGTTGTACCGTTTAAAGTGTCTGTTGTGATGTTTTCTACGGTTCCGTCATAAGCGCAGCGCACGTCTTCGGCAGAAGAAGTCAAAAAGTCGATGCCGCTGTGGGTTTGATACTGACGAAGCGTTGCGTTCCACACCAACATATCCATCGAGTACTCCTGTCCGACGGTATAGTTGGACGTCGGGCAAACAAAAATCACTTCTTCCGGCTCCGTAGGGGTGCTCGGTCCGACGGGATCGGCGGGCGTATCTATGCTCGGATCGTTCGGCTCGGACGGGTTGTCCGGCGAAAGATTGCCCGGTTCGTTCGGCTGTACGACGCCCGGATTGTCCGTATCCGGCTGCTTGCCGTTTTCTGCCACCGTCACCGCAACCATAGTCCCTATGGCCGCAAGACAGCAAATTATAAGTACGTAATAAACGTTCTTTTTCAAAAATTTTCCTACCTTTGTAAATGCGGTTTTAAATTTGTTCATGTGTTACCTCCGATTATGCTTGAATTATTTCCCGCCGTTTTGTTATTTATACCTATTTTCAAAAACTTCCCGGATATATTCCGTTTGATATTATCGTTTTTTCAGGCGTTTCGATTATTTGCAAGTTAAAAATCGTGCCTTCCGACCACCTTACGGCCAGTTTCGGCGTATAGCAATAGGTTATCAAATAGCCATCTCCCGCTTCCTCTTTCAACTTTACCGCCTTCAACAGCCGTATGATTTCCTCTTTTTGAGGAGCGTTTCCGCTGTCGTACACCGCCGCTTCCGCCACCGTCGAACCGATTTTGTTTTGCGAAACGTAAATTTTTTTGCCCAAAACGCTGAAAAGTTCTTTTTCGCCGTCATATCCGAAACATTCGTATGTTCCGCCGTCGGGCACTATCTCCGAAAATTCCTCCGCCGACAAGCCGAAAACCGTCAACGAGGTTACAACCACCAATACAATCAACCATTTCATACCTCAAGTGTTGCCGCATCCGAAATTTTTTATACAAAAAACGCGCAGGCCGAAGTCTGCGCAACCAAATTTGTTTTATATTTTTGCTTTTATTTGATTTGTTATTTAATAAGTGCGGGTATTTCTTTCACCGAGTTCAAAACGTAGTCGGCTTCGATATCGCTGTCTGCATACATTTTCGGAGTCGTTTCGCCCGAGTACACCAGCACGGACACAAATCCGTTGTTGACGCCGAACGCGATGTCGGTGTAAAGCCTGTCGCCCACCATGGCGATTTTGTCCGCTTCCAACCCAAACCTCTTTTTGACTCCGTCGCCTGCGGCGAGTTCGGGTTTGCCCATAACGATATCCGGCCGCCTGCCCGTCGTTGCTTCGATCATAAGCATCATGGCTCCGATGTCCGGCATGTCGCACGGCTCGGCCGGACATACCATGTCGGGATGCGTGGCTATGTACGGTTTGCCCTCTTTCAAAAAACAGCAGAACTTGTACAGCCTATCGTACGACAGCGAAGTGTCGAACCCCAAAACCAACAGGTCCGGATTTTCGTCGGTGAGAGCGATGCCGTATTTATTGAACTCTGCGCAAAGTTTTTGGTTGCCCAAAAGGTAAACGCTTTTTCCGGCATAATGTTCCAAAATATATTCGCAAGTCACCATACTTGACGTATAAATGTCGTTTTCTGTCGCTTCATACCCCATTTTGTGCAATTTTGCGACATAATCCGATGCGGCACGACTGCTGTTGTTGGTGAAAAAGCAAACTCTTTTTCCGAGGCTTTTAAGCTGTTCGAGCGCAGCAAAACTTCCCTCTATTTCTCTGTCGCCGATATAAACGGTGCCGTCCATATCAAACAAAAACAGTTCTGCGTTTTTTATGTTTTTCATAAGTACTCCTTACGTTTTAATCAAATGTTATGTTCGAAAAATCCCGACTGCTTGACAAACAGCAACAGACCTCCGTCGCAAGCCGAAGCAACCGAAAGCCCGTTCACCAGCCGCTTTCCCGTCGAATACGTCGACAAATGATAGCCTGCGTCCTTAAAGCTTCTGCGCCACCTTTTTGCCAAAAGCGCAAAATCTATTTTGTCCGCCAAACGCTTCAAATCGCCCCCGTACTCCGCAAGCAAAAACTTTCTGGCCAAAAACTGCTCGGTGGTCGGAAATTCACCCTCCGACAAGGTTATATTATAATCCCATTCCGCATTTTTTTCAAGCAACTTGAAACTCTTTGTGAAATCCGGAGGCGGCAAAAGATCGATATATCGGTCTTTGAGGAAAATTTTGTAGGTTTCCAATATCATTGCGGCCGCCAAAAAGCTGTTTTCGTAATAGTCGCCGCCCTCTTTTACAAAAAGATAATTGGGCACACAATCCGTTCGAGGCAAATCGCTGTCGGCAACCAGATAAAACACCGCAAGCGCGTTGTCAACCGTCAAAGGCTTGCCTTGCAAATAGTCGGCCAACTGCCCGAACAAGGCTGCCGAGCCGACGTTTTTGCCTTCGACGTGGCTGTAAAAGACGCCGTCCAACAATCTTACCGTGCGATAAAACAGCCTCGCATACACCGCATATTCGACAATTTCGACGTCTTCGGCGACAATTATAAGCGCAGGCCTTTTGGTGCGTATCCGTTGGTTTTTTAGCGGAAAAACCGCATAACCGTCAAACGAACCCTCTCCGTCCAGCTTCGTCAACACGGCAACGGTCTCTGCGCCTATCTCCTTTGCGGCCGCCTTGGCCGCCATAACCGCTTTTTCGCCCCCGACGGCCACCAACAGCTTGACCGAGGCAAGCCGTTCGGCAAGCTCGGTTATGTCCGAAAGGCACGTTTGCACGGCCAAATTTTGATTTTTCACCGTAAAATTGGCTTGGGACAAAGCTTTTACTATGCTTGTTGCGGCCGCCTCCGCCTGTTCTTCAAAAACAACGGACACAACCCCTCCGAGCCCCTTTCCTTTAAGTGCGGACACAGTTTTTGCTCCAACGTCTTCCATATTCCGTTTCCTTTTACGTTTTATAAAAACAGAATATCACAAGCATGATTGCGAAAAAGATAAATAATGCGGCAAAGTCATCGCTTTTTGCCGCATAATGTAGTTTCTAAAGGTCCAAAACCTCTTGATACACGTCGTTTTTTGACAACCCCCTGTCGGAGGCGGCCTTTTTTATGGCGTCTTTTTTGCTCAAACCGTCTTCCATAAGCCCCTTGACGTGGTCGAAAATGCTCAAATCGGAAAAATCCTTTTTGCCGCTTGCGCCTTCGACAATCAAAACGTACTCGCCTTTTGCTTCGCCTGCGTCGAATGCGCCCAGCGACGTCTCGATCACCCGTTCAAACATTTTGGTTATTTCTTTGACCACCCACACCTTTCTATCACCCAGCAGCCCGAACAAAAACTCGGCCTGTTTGTATAAGTCGTGCGGTGAAACGTAAAACACCAATGCCGACGTACTATCCTTGTATCTTGACAATAAATCGGTTTTATCCTTTGTTTTTTCAGGCATAAACCCCAAAAACGTAAAACTTCCGCCCGTATAACCGCTTAAAGCTATTGCGCTTGCAACCGCAGTCGGGCCGGGCACGACACTTACGCTGATGCCTGCTTGGCGTGCTTTTTGCACAAGGATTGCACCCGGATCGGAAATTGCCGGCATGCCGGCATCGGTTATCAAAGCAACGTTTTTGCCGTCGGCAAGTTTGGACACAAGTATTTCGCTGCCTTCCTGCTCCTTTTGCTTATAGTAACTTACAAGCGGCACGTCGATTTCGTACGCATCCAAAAGCGTGCGACTGTGCCGGGTGTCTTCGCATGCGATAAGGTCGACGCTCCTGAGCGTTTCAACCGCCCTGAACGTTATGTCCTTCAAATTTCCTATTGGTGTTCCGACAATATAAAGCGTACCTGCCATATCATTCCTTAGAATAGAGTTTTTTTACCCTTTCGGTATAATTCCCGTCTTCGTCGAAAACGGTCAAAAAATCGAAATCGACGCCCGAGCGACCGCCCTTAACCGCTTCGATTATCACTGTATCGACCTTTTTTGAAGCCTTCGGCTTGACCAATGTTATTGTTTTTGCTTGCAAGCCTTCTTTGTCCAATGCAGCAATAAGTTCCGCGGTGCGTTCGGCACTGTGAATAAAAAAGAACTTGCCGCCCCATTTAAGCAGCTTGGAAGCTTCCCGAGCAAGCTCGGGAAAAGTCAATTTCAATTCGGTTTTGCAAATGGCGATTTCTTCGTTTTCGCAAATTTTGCCGCTTCCTGCCTTTCGGTACGGCGGATTGCACACAACCACGTCGTAGGAGTCCGTGCCGAGGGCATCATGAGCCTTCTGGACGGGCATTTCGTAAACGTTAACCTGATTTGCAAGATTGTTGATTTCGACGTTCCTTGCTGCCAAATCGGCCATTTTAGGCTGTAATTCGACCAAATCCACCTGCTTTGCCCCCTGCTTCGAGGCAATCAGTATGCCCACTATGCCGCTTCCGGAGCACAAATCGACAACTTTGTCCTTTCTTTTTACTTTTGCGGTGTTTGCAAGAAGCACCGAATCGGAAGTAAAACAGTAGAGTTTCGGGTTCTGTATCAATTTAAGGCCGTTGACTTCCAAATCGTCAAGCCTTTCGCCCTCTTTAAGCATTAGGCTTTCACAACCTCGATTTCGAACTTTGCGCTGACGCCGGCATAAAGCTTTGCTTCAACGGCAAAACGCCCAAGTTCGCGCACGTTATCCTTCAAAACCAGCTTCTTTTTGTCGATATCGATGCCCTTATCTTTGAGTGCGTCGGCAATATGTTGCGTGGTAACGCTGCCGTACATTTTTCCGTCGCCGCATTTTGCTCTGACTTCGACAACCTGACCTTTAAGCTGCTTTGCCAAAGCTTCGGCTTCCTGTTTTTCCTCGGCCTGTTTTTTTGCGAGAGCGGCCTTTTTTTGGCCGGCTTCGTTGAGCGCGCCTGCAGTAGCGGCGATCGCCAAACCGTTTTTGATTAAGAAATTGCGAGCATAGCCGTCACTTACGTCGATGACGTCGTCTTTTTTGCCCTGACTTTTGACGTCTTTAAGAAGTATAACCTTCATGTTGACCTCCAAAATTATATTTACAGGTATATTTTAGCACACTTTACGGCATTCTTCAAGTGTTGACGGAATAAAAGCAAAATATTTAAAAACACTATTTCAAAAGGAGGTCAAAATGGAAAATCTTATTTGTCACACCGAAAATTGTGAATATTGCGTAAAATCGAGATGTTTGGCAGGTATGGTATCGATTTCCCCGACGGGCGTTTGCAAAACCAAGTCAAAGCGTTCGGGCGGAGTTTTGGAACAAACCTTTGCCGACATAGAAGCAGGCGAAGATTTCGGAATTTTGGACAGCAACGAAACCGCCGTGCATTGCGAAGACTCGAAATGCAAGTATAACCGAGGCATGCTTTGCTTTGCCGATCATATCGTCGTAGATGACGGGCTTATGAAAACCAAATGCCAAACACGCAGCAAATGACGTGTCATAATTCCATTCTTTATGTCGGTATGACAAGCAAACTGCGGCAATACGGCAATATTTAAAAAGAATTTGTGTCATTATGACAATTTAGTTAAATTTGAAACAAAAACAAAAACCGTCCTTCGGGACGGCTTTTGGCTAAAGAATAAACCGTCCAAAAGGACGGTTTATTATTAAACAATCAAACTTATTTGATTTCGACGGTTGCGCCAGCAGCCTTGAATTTTTCAGCAAGCTGTTCAGCAAGATCTTTAGCGATGCCTTCTTTGATAGCCTTAGGAGCGCCTTCAACAACTGCTTTGGATTCAGCAAGACCGAGACCGGTAGCTTCACGAACAGCCTTGATAACTGCGATTTTGTTTGCGCCGACTTCCTTAAGGATAACGTCGAATTCAGTCTTTTCTTCAACAGGAGCAGCTTCAGCAGCACCTGCAGCAGCGCCTGCAGCAACAGGAGCAGCAGCACTTACGCCGAATTCTTCTTCCAAAGCTTTTACGAAGTTGGAAAGTTCGATAACTGTCATACCTTTGATTTCTTCCATCAATTTTGCGATATCTGCCATTTTTGTTTCCTCCAATAAATGATAAAATTTCTTAATTAGTTGTTTTGAATAGAAAACTATTCAGCTGCGGCTTCACTTACGCCGCCTTTTTGTTCTTTGATTGCGTCAAGCACATATGCGAGCTTGGAAATCGGAGCAAGCATGCTTCCGAGCATTTTTGCCAACAAAACTTCTCTGGATGGGATAGCTGCAAGTTCTTTTACGCCGTCTTCATTCAAGAAAGTGCCGTCAACATAGCCGCATTTAACTGCCATTTTGTTGTAAGCCTTTACGCTGTCTACTGCGATTTTTGCAGGAGCTGCAACGTCGGTGGAACCGAATGCAACTGCGGTAGGGCCGTTCAGGGCTTCGTCAAACTGAGTGTAGCCAAGTTCGTTGAATGCAATTTTGACCAGACGGTTTTTAAGAACCTGATAGTCAACGCCGCTTTCACGGAATTTTTTGCGCATTTCAGTGTCCTGAGCAACCGTAAGACCTTTATAGTCAACCAAAACGATAGAAGATGCCGAATTGATTTTGGCTTTGATGCCTTCAACTATTTGTTCTTTTTGTTCCAAAACGGATTTAGATGCCAATTTAGTCGTCCTCCTTTCAGTATTGCATACCCGTAACGGGTAAAGTATCATAAAAAAATCGCCGAATCCAAACGGAAACGGCGAGACAAAGCCTCAAAAATGTCGTTTCCTCGGTAAGCTGGAATATTATGACTTGCGTCGCTTACTGTCTTTGGATATTCAACATAGAGATTTTAACAAATTATCGGCTTTCTGTCAAATACTTTCGGGCCTTTTTGGCCGAAAATATTTGCAGATTCCGAAAATTTTACGTTAGTTTTGTTTGTAGTTCACCTTGATGCTCGGACCCATGGTGGAAGCAACGTAGATGCTCTTCAAATAAGTACCTTTTGCCGCAGCCGGTTTAGCCTTAACAAGGGCTTCCATAACGGTGTTGAGGTTCTCGGCCAATTTTTCAGGGCCGAAAGATTTCTTGCCTACAGGAACGTGAACGATGCTGGTTTTGTCAACACGGTATTCAACTTTACCTGCTTTAATGTCGTGCAAAGCTTTGGTGATGTCCATGGTAACGGTGCCGGATTTAGGGTTTGGCATCAAACCTTTAGGACCGAGAACTTTACCCAAGCGGCCTACGAGGCCCATCATGTCAGGAGTGGTGACGCAGACGTCAAATCCGAACCAACCTTCCTGTTGAATCTTTGCGATCATGTCTTCTGCGCCGACGAAATCTGCACCGGCAGCGGTAGCTTCGTCAGCCTTTGCGCCTTTAGCGATAACGAGCACGCGAACGGTTTTACCGGTTCCGTTAGGAAGAACGCACACACCACGAACCTGTTGGTCAGCGTGACGAGGGTCAACACCCAATTTAACGTGCAATTCGATGGTTTCGTCAAATTTTGCTTTTGCGGTTTCGCAAACGAGCTTGCAAGCTTCGTCTACTTCGTACTGTTTGCCGCTTTCGATGAGTTTAGAAGAATCTACATAGTTTTTACTTTTAAACATAATACTAATCCTCCACTACGACACCCATGCTGCGGGCAGTACCTGCTATCATGGAAATAGCAGTATCGATGCTTCCTGCGTTGAGGTCAGGCATCTTAAGTTCAGCGATTTCTTTAAGCTGAGCTCTTGTGATTTTTGCAACTTTGTTTTTGTTTGGAACACCCGAACCGCTGTCGATGCCGCAAGCCTTCTTGATAAGAACAGGTGCAGGCGGAGTCTTCAGAATGAAGCTGAAGCTGCGGTCAGCATAAATGGTGATCACTACCGGGATGATAAGACCGGCGTTTTTGGCTGTTTTTTCGTTAAATTCCTTGGTGAAACCCGGGATGTTGATGCCGTGAGGGCCAAGGGTGGAGCCTACCGGAGGACCCGGAGTTGCTTTGCCTGCAGGCAATTGTAATTTAACGATAGCATTAATTTTCTTAGCCATAGTAAAATACCTCCAACTGTGGTTTTAATGAAGCGTATATAAGATTTGCGCCTCTCCCACTTCTATAAAAACGGCAAATGCCGTTAATTAGCCAGATTAAGTTTTTCCACCTGAGTGAAATCGAGTTCCACCGAGGTCGGACGACCAAACATAGACACTCTGACTTTAAGTTTTTGCGTACGCACGTTGACTTCCTCTACCTCGCCGGCAAAATCTTTCAGCGCACCCGAAATGACGTGGACGTTGTCGCCCACTTTGATGTCGAAATTTTCCAGATCGACCGAATCTTCAAGCCCGTTCACCCTAACTTCTTCGTCGGAAATAGGCAACGGATGTCCCGTAGGACCTACAAATCCCGTAACGCCGCGCGTCTGGGTTACCATAAACCATATATGGTTGGTGTAAACCATCTTCAAAAAGACGTAACACGGAAATTTCTTGCGTTCGACAACCTTTTTCTTACCGTTTTTTTCAACGACTTCTTCTTCCATAGGAATTTTGACGTCGAAAATATAGTCCTGAAGGTTGTTGTTTTCGATCATCCTTTTCAGACTGTCTTCCACAATTTTCTCGTATCCGGAGTTAGTGTGGATAATATACCATTTTGCTTGGTCTTTGTTTTCCATAAGTCTCCTTTAAACTGTACGTTAAAGAGCCGCTCTTTCCGTTAATGGATGAGAAGTTGATAAAGCGCGCTCAGTCCGCTGTCGATTCCCAAAAGCACGAGGAAGAAAATCAAAACCACGACGATAACGATGCCCGTCGATTTAGTGGTTTCCTTGCCTGTCGGCCAGGTTACTTTTTTCAGTTCGGATACTATTTCCTTGCAAAGTTTCGCGAAACGTTTGAAAATATTAGGCTTCTTCTGACCGTTTGCTCCGCTCTTTTTGGAATCATTTTTTGCTTGTTTTTGTTCTACAAGCCCATTTTCTGTTTTAGGCGAATTTTTAGCCATAAAACCCTCCGATTATTTGGTTTCTTTATGAACGGTAGTTTTTTTGCAGAAACGGCAATATTTGTTCAGTTCCAGTCTGTCTGCAGTATTCTTTTTATTCTTATAAGTGTTGTAGTTACGTTGTTTGCATTCTGTGCAAGCCAGGGTGATTCTCACTCTTGCCATATTTTTAGCAGCCATACAAAACACCTCCAAAAAAATTACACCCCTCAAGAGTGCTTTTATACTATATCACAATTTTGCTTGTTCGTCAAACAAAATTGCCACAAAAACACCGGTATAACGGGGTTATACCAAAAATATTGTTATTTGTTTGTTTTCAACGACGATTTAATACCTCCCCGCGCGCTCGCCCGTGGCAAGCGCGCGAAGTGTATTTATTTCATTGAATTTGTTAGGACTTTTTGCTTGGATTATTATTCGATAATCTTTGCTACAACGCCCGAGCCAACGGTACGGCCGCCTTCACGAATAGCGAAGCGGAGACCTTCTTCGATAGCGATCGGGGTGATAAGGGTGATTTCCATATCGATGTGGTCGCCAGGCATAACCATTTCAACGCCCTGTGGGAGTTTGATGCTGCCGGTAACGTCGGTGGTACGGAAATAGAACTGAGGACGATATCCGTCAAAGAACGGAGTGTGACGGCCGCCTTCGTCTTTGGTCAGGACGTAAACCTGAGAAGTGAAGTGGGTGTGCGGATGAATGCTGCCCGGTTTAGCAAGAACTTGGCCGCGTTCGATTTCGGTACGTTGAACACCACGGAGCAATGCGCCGATGTTGTCGCCTGCTTGAGCATCGTCAAGGAGTTTACGGAACATTTCGATACCGGTAACAACGGTCTTCTTGATTTCGTCGTTCAAACCAACGATTTCAACCTGGTCAGAGAGTTTAAGAACGCCACGTTCAACACGGCCGGTAGCAACGGTGCCACGTCCGGTGATGGTGAAAACGTCTTCTACAGGCATAAGGAACGGTTTGTCGGTGTCACGTTCAGGAGCCGGGATGTAAGCGTCAACTGCAGCGAGGAGTTCACGGATGCAATCCCATTCTTTGCATTGGAAGTCACCGTTGAGGCCTGCTTGCATTGCGAGCAAAGCGGAACCACGGATGATAGGGGTGTCGTCGCCAGGGAAATCATAGTCGCTGAGGAGTTCACGAACTTCCATTTCAACGAGTTCGAGAAGTTCTTCGTCGTCAACCTGGTCGCACTTGTTGAGGAATACAACGATGTAAGGAACGCCAACCTGACGAGCGAGCAGGATGTGTTCACGAGTCTGAGGCATCGGGCCGTCGGAAGCTGCAACAACGAGGATTGCGCCGTCCATCTGAGCAGCACCGGTGATCATGTTTTTAACATAGTCAGCGTGTCCCGGGCAGTCAACGTGAGCATAGTGACGGGTTTCGGTTTCATATTCGACGTGAGCGGTGTTGATCGTGATTCCACGAGCTTTCTCTTCCGGAGCCTTGTCGATTTCGTCATATTTCATGACTTTTGCTTTGCCGTTAGCTGCGCTGTACATGGTGATAGCGGCAGTAAGGGTGGTCTTACCATGGTCAACGTGGCCGATAGTACCGATGTTAACGTGTGGTTTTGTTCTTTCAAATTTAGCTTTTGCCATTGTTTGAATCCTCCTACAAATTCTGATACTTTTTATTTTTTTGTTTATATTAACGCGTGCGCGTTATTATTAATTGGTTTGCGGCTAATTTTTGCCGACAATTTTTTCTGCAACCGATTTAGGCACTTCCGCATAGTGGCTGAACTGCATATTGAACGATGCTCTGCCTTGTGTAGAACTGCGCAAGCTGGTTGCGTAACCGAACATTTCCGAAAGCGGACATTCGGCATCGATTGCTTGCAGGCCGTTTCTGAGTTCCATGCCCTTTATTCCGCCGCGTCTGCCGACGATGCTTGCAACAACGTCGCCCATATATTCGTCCGGAGTGACCACTTCAACCTTCATAATCGGTTCAAGAAGTACCGGATCTGCGGCTTTGGCTGCCTCTTTAAACGCCATAGAACCTGCAATTTTGAAGGCCATTTCCGAGCTGTCTACCTCGTGGTAGCTGCCGTCAACGAGCCTTGCTTTGAAGTCAACCATCTCATATCCGGCCAACACACCCGACAATGCCGCTTCCTGTATACCCTGATTGACTGCAGGGATATATTCTTTCGGAATTGCGCCGCCGACCGTTTCGTCCACAAATTCGTATCCTTTTCCCGGTTCTTGCGGTTCGAGTATGACAACTGCGTCGCCGTACTGACCTTTACCGCCGGACTGACGGACGAATTTGCCCTGTTTCTTGGCAGCTTTCGTGATGGTTTCGCGGTATGCAACCTGCGGTTTGCCGACGTTTGCTTCGACCTTAAATTCTCGCATCATTCTGTCAACGATAATTTCAAGGTGCAGTTCGCCCATGCCGGCGATGATTGTTTGCCCCGTTTCCTTGTCGGTATAAGCCTTAAAGGTAGGGTCTTCTTCGGAAAGTTTTTGAAGCGCGATGCCCATTTTTTCCTGTCCGGCCTTGGTTTTAGGTTCGATTGCAACCCTAATAACCGGTTCAGGGAACACCATGCTCTCGAGAATGATCGGATGAGTCTGATCGCACAGCGTGTCGCCGGTGGTGGAATCTTTAAGACCTACGATGGCAACGATGTCGCCCGCATAAGCTTCTTCGATATCCTGACGGTTGTTGGCGTGCATTCTCAGCAATCTGCCGATGCGTTCTTTTCTGTCTTTATTTGCGTTATAGATATAGCTGCCGGTAGCAATTTTGCCGCTGTAAATTCTTACGAACGCCAACTTGCCGACGTAAGGATCTGTCATAACCTTGAACAGCAGAACCGATGCAGGTTCGTTGTCGGAAGATTTGCGTGATTCCTCTTTGTCCGTCTTAGGGTTTTTGCCCTCGATGCTCGGAACGTCCACAGGAGAAGGCAGGTAAGCGACTATAGCATCCAAAAGGCTTTGAACGCCCTTGTTGCGATAACTGCTTCCGCAAAGCACCGGAGTCATCTTCAAAGCAATCGTTGCTTTTCTGATTGCCGGCTTAAGCTCTTCGGCAGAAACGTATTCGCCTTCCAAAAACTTCTCGGCGATGTCGTCATCGAAATCCGAAACCGCTTCGATAAGTTCCATTCTCGCTTCTTCGGCCGCATCCTTGAATTCGTCCGGCACTTCGATAACGTCAAAGCTCTTTCCGAGGTCGTCCTTGTAGATGACGGCTTTATCTTCGACGAGGTCGATGACGCCCTTGAATTCGTCTTCCTTTCCGATAGGAAGTTCGATAGGCACTGCGTTGGCTTTAAGCCTTTCGCGCATCATGTTGACGGCGTTTTCGAAGTTTGCGCCCTTGATGTCCATCTTGTTGACGAACGCCAAACGAGGGACGTGATATTTGTCGGCCTGATGCCACACCGTTTCCGATTGCGGCTCAACGCCTCCCTTGGCACAGAACAAAGCAACCGCTCCGTCCAAAATCCTCAAACTTCTTTCAACTTCTACGGTGAAGTCAACGTGTCCCGGGGTGTCGATAAGGTTTATCATGCAACCTTTCCAGTAGGTGGTGGTGGCGGCGGAAGTGATGGTTATGCCTCTTTCCTGTTCCTGCTCCATCCAGTCCATGGTGGCTGCGCCTTCGTGAACCTCTCCGAGTTTGTGAGTCCTTCCCGTATAGTACAAAATACGTTCGGAAGTCGTTGTTTTACCGGCGTCGATGTGGGCCATAATGCCGATGTTTCGCATATTTTCCAGTTTAATATCTCTCATGTCGAATCTCCTGCCTGTTATGACCCCCTATCAATAACAGTAACTACCAGCGGAAATGCGCAAACGCCTTGTTGGCTTCTGCCATACGGTGCGTATCTTCGCGTTTCTTAACAGCGCCGCCTGCATTGTTGTAAGCGTCGCAAAGTTCGCCTGCCAATCTTTCGGCCATGGTCTTTTCACCGCGTTTGCGAGCGAACAGAACCAACCAGCGGATACCCAAAGTTTGTCTTCTGTCCGGACGGATCTCCAGTGGTACTTGGTAGGTGGAGCCGCCTACACGACGAGCTTTAACCTCGAGTACAGGCATAATATTTTCCAAAGCCTTAGTGAAGGCTTCCATTGCGTCAACGTTGAGTTTTTGTTGCATTATATCAAATGCGCCGTAAACGATTTGTTGAGCGGTTCCTCTTTTACCGTCCAGCATAATCTGGTTGACCAACTTGGTAACAACCTTGCTGTTGTAAACAGGATCCGGCAAAACATCGCGTTTTGGCACGCCACTTCTTCTTGGCATTATTGTTTACCTCCTGATTTTCTAATTGTGGGTTTTCATCCGAAATTGATTATTTAGGCCTCTTCGTGCCGTATTTGGAACGAGCCTGTCTGCGCTTAGGAATACCTGCGGTATCCAAAGTTCCGCGCACGATGTGATAACGCACACCCGGCAAGTCTCTGACACGTCCGCCGCGAATTAATACGACACTGTGCTCTTGAAGGTTGTGACCTTCACCCGGAATATACACCGTACCTTCCATACCGTTTACAAGACGAACCCTTGCAATTTTACGAAGTGCGGAGTTAGGTTTTTTAGGGGAAGTCGTAGTAACAGACAAACATACGCCTCTCTTTTGCGGACATGCGTCCATGATAGGAGTCGTGGATTTTTTGGTTTGACGTTCCCTGCCGTGTCTGATTAATTGATTGATTGTTGGCATTATGTTACCTCCTTGAAGAATAAAATCGGATGAGCTTGTCCAGCAACCCGAAGGATAAACTCAAACGCATGTATCCCGTGCCCGGGGACGAATCTACTTCTTGATGCCGGCCGTCAATGCGGAAACCTCGATGCCGCACGCTTTGCCGAGTTCAACCATACTCGGGGTGTGATACACCTTTAAGCCTGCGCCCTTGGCCGCCTTTTCGACCTTGTCAACCATATACTCGTCAGCATCGTCCGACACAATCACACACCTGAGCGTGCCGTCCATTATTGCCTTGATAACCTGTTTCGTACCGACAACTTTGTCGGAGGACTTGATAAGATTTACCAATTCGTCCGTCATTTTACCACCTGAAAAAATCCATAGAATAAAAAACCTGTATCGATACTACAAGCCTTAATATGTTAGCAATTTATCGCAAATATGTCAACGAAAAATCGCCGTTTTGCAAAAAAATTTTTGCCTTACCGCCTTTTTTTGCACTTTACTTTTGATATTTTAGCATATCTTTTCCAAAAAGTAAACTAAAAATGCGTGCTTACGCCTAATATCTGCGCGCACGCACGAAACAAAAAGCCCGACGCTTGCACGTCGGAGCTTACACGTCAAAAGCTGTTCATATCCAGTCTGACCGTGGCGCGGGCATCCAAGTCAACGTCGGACAAACCCTTGCCTTTTTTTATCATGAAGTATGCGGCCGAACCTATCATTGCTCCATTATCGGTGCAAAGTTTGAGCGGCGGATATTTTACCTCTATCCCGAGTTTGTTGCATTCTTCGGTCATTTTCCTTCTCAGTTCGCCGTTTGCGCCGACGCCGCCTGCGATAACAACCGTTTTCAGGTCCTCTCTGACCGCCGCCTTAACGGTGTTGTCGACTAACATATCGGTTGCCGCCTGCTGGAAGCTTGCCGCAACGTCCGCGCGGTTTACCGTTTCGCCTCTCGCTTCGGCGTTGTGAACGTAGTTTATCACGGCGGTTTTCAGGCCGCTGTAACTGAAATTGAAGGTGTCTTCTTTTTTATACGCCCTCGGGAACGGAATGACGGCATTGCCCTCTTTGGCCAATTTTTCTATTTCCGGTCCGCCCGGATACGGAAGTCCCAAAACTCTGGCCGCTTTGTCGAACGCTTCGCCCACGGCATCGTCCTGAGTGCAGCCAAGCACTTCAAAAGCGTCGTAGTCGGTAACTTTCAAAACTGCGGTATGTCCGCCGCTGCAAAGCAGGCAAACGTACGGAGGCGTTAAATTTTTGTCGGCAAGATAGTTGGCCGAAATATGCCCCTTGACGTGGCTTACGGCAATAAGCGGTTTGTCTTTTGCGTACGCCAACGCTTTTGCGTAAGAAACCCCCACCAGCAAGGCGCCCAAAAGCCCCGCACCGTACGTTACGGCAACGGCATCGATTTCGTCCCAAGTCTTTCCCGAAAGCCTGACCGCCTCGGCAACCGTACCGTCGATTGCGGCGGTGTGATTGCGGCTGGCAATTTCCGGGACTACTCCGCCGAATCTGCGGTGAATGTCGATTTGCGAAGCAATGACGTCGGACAAAATCTCTCTTCCGTTCACCACCACGGCGGCGGCCGTTTCGTCGCAACTGGATTCGATGGCGAGGACAACCACCTCGTCTTTATCCTTAAGTGCGGCGAATTTGTTTTTCATTCGTTCAAAATAACTCATCAGCAAGATTTTTTCAGATACTCAAAAATAAAGTCGTCGATATTTCCGTCCATAACCGACTGAACGTTAGCGTTTTCAAAGCCCGTGCGATGGTCTTTGACAAGCGTGTACGGACAGAAAACGTAACTTCTTATCTGACTGCCCCATTCTATTTTTTTCAGTTCACCCTTAAGTCCGGCAACTTCTTCCTGTTGTTCGCGTTCGCGTTTTTCGATCAGTTTGCCCATAAGCATGCGCATGGCAACTTCTTTGTTTTGAAGTTGACTGCGCTCGTTTTGGCATGCGACGATTATACCCGTCGGGATGTGGGTAATGCGGATTGCGGATTCCGTTTTGTTGACGTGCTGTCCGCCCGCACCGCTGGAGTGATAGGTGTCTATTTTAAGTTCGTCCGGCGAAATTTTGATTTCGTCGTCGTTTTCGATTTCCGGCATAACTTCAAGCGAAGCAAAACTCGTGTGTCTGCGGCTGTTTGCGTCAAACGGACTGATTCTTACCAGCCTGTGAACGCCTTTTTCCGCCTTCAAATAGCCGTAAGCGTTGGTCCCTTCAACCTGAAAAGTTACGCTTTTGATGCCTGCCTCGTCTCCCGGCAAAAGGTCCAACACTTTCACCTTAAAACCGTTTCGCTCGGCATAGCGAGTGTACATACGGTAAAGCATGCTCACCCAATCCTGCGCTTCGGTGCCGCCGGCTCCGGCGTGCAAACTCAAAATCGCATTCAGTCCGTCGTACTTGCCCTTTAAAAGCGTTTCAAGCCTCAACTTTTCAATATCGGCAGTTAAAACCGCTATTTCGTCATCTAAAGCAGCCGCTTCGGTTTCGTCGTCGGTTTCCAAAATAATTTCGACAAGCACTTCGGCATCGTCCACTCGGGTGCAAAGTTTGCGATATTTTTCAAGTTTATTTTCCGTCTCTTTAAGCTGTTTTCCAACCGACTGAGCCCTTTCGACGTTTTCCCAAAAGCCGTCGGCATGCTGTTCGGCGGTCAGTTCGGCCACTCGTTTTTCAAGCTCGGCCACGTTGAGGCTTTCCCCCAAAAAACCGAGGTCGGCCCTGAACGTCGAGAGAATAGATTTTTGTTCGGTTAAGTCTATCATAAATTCCTTCCGCAGCAGTTTTTATATTTTTTTCCGCTACCGCAAGGGCACGGATCGTTACGGCCTATTTTTTCCGAGCCTCTTAGGGCTGTTTTCGGAGCGTTTTTCTTTTCGACTTTCATTCCGTTCGAGCCATCCTCACGCTTTTCGACGACAAGTTTCATAAGGGTGCAAACGGTGTCTGTCTGAATGCGGTCGATCATGTCGTCGAACATCTCGAAACCTTCCTGTCGGTAAGCGATGATAGGATCCCTTTGCCCGTACGCCCTCAAACCGATGCCCTTTCTGAGCTGATCCATCGCGTCGATGTGATCCATCCACTTGCTATCGACGGTTTTAAGCATAACGATACGTTCGATGTCGCCAAAATCGACTCCGTCGGCCTTTGCCGCCTCGATTTTAGCCTCATAGCATTCGACCGCTTTGTTCATAAGTTCTTCTTTCAACCTATAAACGTCCATGCAAGCGGCTCGCTCCGGAGTCATAAAGTTTGTCCCTTCCGGAAGCAAACGCTGCTCGATGGCACGGTTGAAAGCGGCATAATCCCAGGTTTGGAAATCGACGTCATAGTCGGCGTGATAGCCGATAATCTGTTCGCACACAGGGTCGAGCATCTTCAAAATTTGTTCGTGCATGTCAAGGCCTTTTAAAACCTTCATTCTTTCGCCGTAAATGATTTCACGCTGTTTGTTCATGACATCGTCATAACTCAAAACGTGCTTTCTTACGCTGTAATTGCGGCTTTCAACTGCCCTTTGCGCTTTTTCGATCTGCTTGGACACCATTCCGTGCGAAATAGGCATATCCTCTTCGACCTTCAAAAAGCCCATAACCGACTGCAACCTGTCGCCGCCGAAAATGCGAGCCAAATCGTCCTCGAGCGAAATATAAAACACACTGCTGCCGGCATCGCCCTGACGTCCGCTTCTGCCTCGAAGCTGGTTGTCTATGCGGCGACTTTCGTGGCGTTCGGTGCCGATTATTCTAAGTCCGCCTGCGGCGATGACTTCCTGTTTTTCGGCATCGGTAATCTTTTTGAACGCCTGGTAATGGCGGTCGTATTCGTCCTTGGCCAACAAAACTTCGGGATCTTCTATCTTGGCAAAGCTGGTTGCCGCTTCGATTATTTCAAGCTTGTAGCCGTCGTTTTCCATCTTGACACGGGCCATATAGTCCGGATTGCCGCCCAGCTGAATATCCGTACCGCGGCCGGCCATGTTCGTTGCTATGGTAACGGCACCTTTACGGCCTGCCTGAGCAATGATTTCAGCCTCTTTTTTGTGGTTTTTAGCATTCAAAACGTTGTGCGGAATGCGTGCGTGCGTCAAAAGTTTTGACAACTCTTCGCTCTTTTCGACGGTGATCGTGCCGATAAGAACAGGCTGTTTTTTGTCATAGCAACGCTTAACGTCCGCAACGATTGCGCGCATTTTGCCCGCTTTAGTCGTGAAAATGATATCGTCTTCGTCAACCCTTATCATCGGAAGATTGGTCGGAATTTCCACAACGTCCAAGCCGTAAATGCCCTTAAATTCTTCCTCCTCGGTTTTTGCGGTACCGGTCATGCCCGAAAGTTTTGCGTAGAGGCGGAAATAATTTTGCAACGTAACGGTTGCAAGCGTTTTATCTTCGCTTCTTACGCGAACGTTTTCTTTCGCTTCGATTGCTTGATGCAAGCCTTCGTTGTAGCGACGGCCTATCATAATACGGCCGGTGAATTCGTCAACTATCAAAACCTCACCGTCGCTGACTATGTAATCGCTGTCGCGCTTCATGATATAGTTGGCTTTGAGTGCCTGACGGATATAGTGATTAAGTTCGGTATTGTCGAGGTCGGAAAGGTTTTCGACCTTAAAAAACTTTTCGGCCCTTTGCACGCCGTCGTCGGTAAGGTTGACGCTTTTTTCCTTTTCGTCTATTTCGAAATCGGCGCCCGCGATAAGCGTTTTTGCAAAGCGGTTTGCGATTATATACATCTCGCTGGACTTGGTCCCCTGCCCGGAGATGATAAGCGGAGTTCTGGCTTCGTCAATCAAAATACTGTCAACTTCGTCGACAATGGCAAAATTGAAATCCCTTTGAACCATCTGGTTTTTGGAAACAACCATGTTGTCGCGAAGATAATCGAAACCGAACTCGTTGTTGGTTCCGTAAGTGATGTCGGCGTTGTAAGCCGCCCTCTTCAGGCTCGGATCCATTTGCGATTCGATGCAACCCACCGTGAGGCCCAAATAACGGAAAACTTTGCCCATCCATTCCTCGTCGCGGCGAGCAAGGTAGTCGTTGACCGTAACGATATGGACGCCCTTGCCGGTCAAAGCGTTAAGATAGGCAGGCAGGGTCTCGGTGAGCGTTTTTCCTTCACCCGTTTTCATTTCGGCAATACGCCCCTGATGCAAAACGATGCCGCCGACAACCTGAACGTAGTAAGGCCTCAACCCCAAAACTCTGCGGCACGCCTCCCTGACGGTTGCGAAAGCTTCGGGCAAAATGTCGTCGAGAGTTTCTCCGTCGGCCAATCTTTTTTTAAAAACATCGGTCATGGATTTAAGTTCTGCGTCCGATTTTGCCTCGAATTCGGCGGACAAAGCTTCGACTTTGTCGGCGATTTTATAAAGCTTTTTTAAGTTGCGGTCGTTTTCCGACCCGAAAATTTGTTTGAAAATTCCCATTTTTCTCCTTGTCGCAGGGCGACTCGGCCCCGTAGGGCCCTTATTTTTTATACAGAATATATTCTACATTATTGCCGCCCCGTTGTCAATTATAATCGCCGCCCATAAAATAACATTAAAAAAAGGCATATCTATGCCTTTTTCTCGTTGTTGTCGGCGGTTTCGCCGCTGACATGGTATCTCGTAACGCAAGCGGTAAGCCCCGAAACGTTCTTTGCACCTGCCTTTTTCACGGTTTTGGCGCACTCGCCCATGGTTGCGCCCGTGGTGTAAACGTCGTCGATGAGCAACACGTTTTTGTTTTTGAAACAATCCGGATCGGACACCCTGAAAGCTCCCTCGAGGTTTTTGGCCCGTTCTTTTGCCGACAGTTTCTTTTGCGATTTTGTGTTTCTGACCTTAACCAAGCCGTCCGCAAGTTCCAGCTTAAGCCTTTTTGAAATTTCTTCGGCGAGAATTGCCGCCTGATTAAACCCTCTCGTTCTTTTCTCCGCTGGCGTCATCGGAACGTAGCAAACAACGTCGGCATCATACCCTTCCGAAAGATACACGTCCGTCATCAACACGGCCAAATCCTTCAATAAATAGCGTTTTCCGCCAAATTTTACCTCGTAAATCATGCGCCTTGCTTCGTCGGTATATTCCAACGCAGCACGGTTTTTCGACAGCACCGTTTTGCTGTTTTGACATCTGTCGCAGTACGTGGCTTCGTTCGCCATAGGCACGCCGCAACAAGCGCAAATTTTGCCTTTAACCAACGGAAGTTTTTGCCTGCAATCGTCGCAAAAACAGCCCCGTCCGTCCTTAAAAAGCTCGCGTCCGCACAAATCGCAAGTGATATTCTGCGGATAAACGGCGTCGCGAAAAGCGACAAGCAGATTTTTAAGCCGAGCCGAAAACTTACTCATCGTGCCCGACCTCCTCTCTGACAAACTCCTTTAACAAACTGTACCGGGTTTGCGTGTAGTTGTTTCTGACCATTTTGTGTACCGTATCTTTGGTGCCTACAACCACAACCAGCTTTTTTGCCCTTGTGATTGCTGTGTACAAAAGGTTGCGAGTAAGCAAAAACGGGTTGCCTTGCGAAACGCTTATTACCACCGCATCGAACTCGCTTCCCTGACTTTTGTGTATGCTTACTGCATACGCCAAAACAATTTGGTCAAGTTCGCCAAACGAATAAATCGCCACTTTACCGTCCGTAAACGTGATGGTAAACTTTTGATTCAGCATGTTGATGTCTGTTATAAACCCAATGTCGCCGTTGTAAACACCCGTGCCGGACTCGCTGTAATTTTCGCGTCTGACCGTCCATTCCATCTGGTAGTTGTTGACGATTTGCATAACTTTATCGCCGATACGATAGGTGTTTTCGCCCTGTTTGATTTCGTGGTCGGAAGGCTTTTTCGGGTTCAGCGCGCGCCTTATTTCACGGTTGAGATTTTCAACTCCAGCCGTTCCTTTTTTCATCGGACAAAGCACCTGAATCTCTGTCGGATCAACGTTCAAATACTTCGGAAGTCTGGAAGTTACAAGGTCGACGACGGCCGTTTTTGCGGCTATCGGATCGGATTTTTCCTCGAAGAAAAAGTCCTTGCTTTTTTCGTTCAAAACGGGCATTTCGCCTTTGTTTATGCGGTGTGCGTTGGTGACTATCAAGCTTTCCTCGGCCTGGCGGTAAATGTGTGTAAGATAGGTGACGTCAAACACGCCCGAGCCGATAATGTCGGACAGCACGTTTCCCGCACCCACCGACGGAAGTTGGTCCTTATCGCCCACCAAAATGAGGCTTGCGCCCGGTTTTATGGCCGAAATCAGCGCATTGAAAACATATTCGTCAACCATGCTGACTTCGTCCACGATGATAACGTCGCTGTCAAGGCGAGTGTTTTCGTTGTAGGTAAAAAAGCCTTTGCCGTCTTTATAATCCAAATCGAGCAAACGGTGAATGGTTTTTGCTTCCTCACCGGTCGCCTCCGAAAGCCTTTTTGACGCCCTTCCCGTCGGAGCGCACAAACTTACTCTGCATCCTGCCGACCTGAAAATTGACAAAATACATTTCACGATGGTGGTTTTTCCCGTCCCCGGGCCGCCGGTTATGACCTCGACGCCTCGGGACAAAACTTTGTTTATCGCTTCTTTTTGATTTTCGTGCAACGTTATGCCGTTGACTTTTTCGTATCTGCCGATTGCGTCCTGCGGATCGATAAAAAACGGCCTGTGTTCGTCCAGCAACCTGATAAGCCGACGGGCAATGCTTTTTTCGACCGAGTAGTTTTTGTACAGCATCAAACAGCGACCGTCGAAATCGTTATACTCGGCCAGCGTGCTTAAAAACAGCATGTCGTCGACGTTTGACAAAACCTTGTCGGTGTCCGTTTCGGAAAATTTCAACAATTCCAAAACTTCCTTAACCAGCTCGCCTTCCGGCAAATAGGTGTGGCCGCTTTTTGAAGAAGCCTCCTTGAGAACGTAGGTTATCCCGGCTTTTATTCTGAAGTCGCTGTCCGGAGCAATCCCCTCTTCGGCGGCTATGCGGTCGGCGGTAGCAAAACCGATGCGGTCGACGTCGTCAACCAGACGGTACGGATTTTCCTTAACGGTTTTTACCGTTTTGTCGCCGTAAATCTGATAGATTTTCAGCGCCATGTTCAAGCTGACCGAAAACTGTTGCAAAAACATAATGGCCTCGTTCATGCGCTTAACTTCGTTGTACGCAAGGCCTATTTCCATCGCTTTTTTAAGGCTGACGCCCCTGACTTTGTAAAGCTGCATCGGCGAATTTTCGATTATGTCCAGCGTTCTGCAACCAAACGCCGTAACTATGGCACGGGCCGTAACCTCGCCTATACCTTTAAATAATCCGCTTGACAAATACTTTATGATTGCTTCTGCTTGCTCGGGAGGATAAACCTCGACGTTTTCACAGACGAATTGATAACCGTGCCTACTGCTGTTTTTGAACGTGCCACGCAAAACAACCCGCTCGGCCTCTGCCACCGGCGGGAATATGCCGACAGCGGTGATTACCTCACCGCTGCCAATTTTTACGTCCAAAACAGTGTAACCCGTTTCGGGATTATTGAAAATTACGGTTTTAATTTCGCCTTGAATTTCCATTAACCTTTGTCAGTTCTCCAAAAGTTTTTTTATTTCGTCGGTTTTGTCCGTTCTCTCCCAACTGAATTCCTTTCTGCCCAAATGGCCGTAGTTGGACGTTGCCTGATAAATCGGGCGTCTGAGGTCGAGATTGTTGATGATGGACAAAGGCCTCAAATCAAACACTTTCTTGACGATTTCAACCAGTTTCTCGTCGGATACTACACCAGTACCGAAGCTCTGAACGGTAAGCGAAACAGGGTGCGCACGACCGATCGCATAGGCGATTTCGATTTCGCACTTTTTGCAAGCACCTGCCGCAACAAGGTTTTTAGCAACGTATCTTGCCATATAAAGTCCGCTTCTGTCAACTTTGGTGGGATCTTTGCCGCTGAGCGCACCGCCGCCGTGAGCGCAATAGCCGCCGTAGGTGTCGACGATGATTTTGCGTCCGGTAAGGCCGCTGTCGCCGTGCGGGCCGCCTTTGACGAATCTGCCCGTCGGGTTGATGTAAAACTTGGTGTTTTCGTCCAAAAGCTCCGCTGGGATTGCCGCTTTCACAACTTTTTCGATTATGTCTTTTTCGATTTGGTCGTGCGTAACGTCCGGATTGTGCTGTGCCGAAACTACAACGGCATCCACCCTTGTAGGCACTCCGTCGTCGTATTCGACCGTTACCTGCGATTTTCCGTCCGGCCTGAGATAGCTTATTTCGCCGGATTTTCTGACCTCGGTCAGTTTTTTGGTAATCTTATGAGCCAGCACGATTGCAAGAGGCATAAGCTCTTCCGTTTCGTCGGTGGCATAGCCAAACATCATGCCCTGATCGCCGGCACCGATTTTGTCCGCTTCGTCGCCGTCGAATTCCTGCGCGGTATCGACGCCCTGAGCGATATCTGCCGACTGCTCGTCTATTGCACTGATGACGGCGCAAGTGTTGCCGTCAAATCCGAGTTCGCTGCTGTTGTAGCCGATATCTTTGATAACCTTTCTGGCAATGCCGGTCACGTCGCAATATTCGGTGGTGGAAATTTCGCCCATAACCAAAACAAGTCCGGTGGTGGCGCAAACCTCGCAAGCTACGCGAGCGTTTTTGTCCTTTGAAATAATGTCGTCCAAAATTGCGTCGGCAATCTGGTCGCACACCTTGTCCGGATGTCCTTCGGTGATGCTTTCGGATGTAAATAATTTTTTAGTCATAATGTAAATACCTATTGTTATAATCTCCCTGCAAGCGATTCGGTTGCAGGGAGCAAAGTTTTATTCTTCTTCGTCAGGATAGATATCCTTCACGATGTTGCTGTAATCGACTGCGTATTCAGGCACAACCGGTTCGATTTTGTTCTCGATTGCAGGAACGGTGGTTATGTTGCGATAAATCTTCATGCCGGTGCCTGCCGGGATAAGTTTACCGATGATAACGTTTTCCTTCAAGCCGAGAAGAGGATCGGTTTTGTTTTTGATTGCAGCCTCGGTCAGAACCCTTGCGGTCTCCTGGAAGGAAGATGCCGACAGGAAGCTGTCCGTTGCCAAAGCGGCCTTGGTGATACCCAAAAGTTTAGGGCTTGCGATTGCAGGAACGCCGCCTGCTTCCAAAACTCTTTCGTTTTCGTCGTCGAAAGCAAATTGATCGACCATGGTGCCCGGAAGCATCTTGGTGTCGCCCTGCATTTCGATGCAAACCTTGCGGAGCATCTGACGAACGATAACTTCGATGTGTTTGTCGTTGATTTCAACGCCGGAAATGCGGTAGGTTGCCTGAACTTCTTTTGCAAGGTAGTCCTGAACGCCCTTCGGACCTTTGACTCTCAACATATCTTGCGGATTGATGCTACCTTGAGTGAGAGCGTCGCCCGCTTCGACCAATTCGCCGTTTTGAACTTTGATTTTTGCGCCGAACGGAATGCTGTAAGCCTTTACGTCTTCTACGCCGCCGTTGACAGCTTTAACTTTGATGACGCGGTCGTTTTCTTCACGGCTGACAATACCGCTGTTTTCGGTGATGACTGCCTGGCCTTTCGGCTTTCTGGATTCAAACAATTCCTCTACACGCGGCAAACCTTGCGTGATATCGTCGTTGGTTGCGACACCGCCGGAGTGGAAGGTACGCATGGTAAGCTGGGTGCCCGGTTCGCCGATGGACTGAGCGGCAATGATGCCGACAGCTTCGCCGAGTTTAACCGGATTGCCACTGGCCATGTTTTTGCCGTAGCACTTCGTGCAGATACCGTGACGGGTTTTGCAGGTAAGGACGCTGCGGATGTGAACGGATTTGATGCCTGCCGCTTCGATTTGGTCGGCCTGATCAGGGCTGATCATCTTGCCTGCTTCGGCAATGATTTCACCCGTCTTCGGATCAACCACGTCTTCGAGGGCAAAACGGCCGTTTACACGTTCGCTGAGACGTTCGATAACGCTGTTGTTGATGTCGAGTATAGCAGAAACCCATGCACCGCGAGTGTCGCCGCAGTCTGCTTCACGAACGATAACGTCCTGAGCAACGTCGACGAGACGACGTGTCAAGTAACCGGAGTCTGCCGTCTTCAATGCGGTGTCGGTAAGACCTTTACGGCCGCCGTGAGACGAAATGAAGTATTCCAAAACGGACAAGCCTTCACGGAAGTTTGCTTTTACAGGAAGTTCGATGGTACGACCGGAAGGATCACTCATCAAACCACGCATACCGCAAAGCTGACGAATCTGTCCCATGCTTCCACGGGCGCCGGAGTTGGCCATCATCCAAATAGGATTGAACTCGTCAACGCCTTCTTTAAGGCTCTTTTCGATTTTATCTGCTGCTTCTTTCCAAGTATCGATGCTCGCCTTGTAGCGTTCGTCCTCGGTCAACCAGCCTCTGCGATATTTGTTTTCGATGCCCAGAACTTCGTTTTCGGCATCGTGAACAATCTGTTGTTTAGCCGCAGGAACGTGCATATCGAACACGGATGCGGTAAGTGCGCCGATCGTGCTGTATTTGTAGCCCTGAGCTTTGATTTTGTCCAAAACTTCGGCAGTGCCGGTTGCGCCCTTGCGTTTAAAGCAAGCAGCAACGATTTTGGAAAGTTGCTTTTTGCCTACGACTTCTTCAATTTCGAGGCTTAATTTATCCTTTTCGCGGTCTACAAACCCCAAATCTTGCGGAATAGCCTTGTTGAAGATGATTCTGCCGATGGTGGTGTGCAAACGGGTGGAATACTTGACGCCGTCGATTTCGGCCTCGCGTCTGATGTAAACGAGGGACTGCAATTCGATTACGCCTGCCTGATAAGCCATCAAAGCTTCGTTTTCGTCGCGGAACGATTTGCCTTCGCCTTTTGCTCCCGGACGGATAATTGTGAGGTAGTAGCTACCCAAAATCATATCCTGTGTCGGGCTGACGATAGGTTTGCCGTCGGAAAGTTTAAGGATGTTGTTGGTGGACAGCATCAAAATGCGTGCTTCGGCCTGAGCTTCGATGGAAAGAGGAACGTGAACTGCCATCTGGTCGCCGTCGAAGTCGGCGTTGAATGCGCCGCAGGAAAGCGGATGCAGTTTGATTGCTCTGCCTTCAACAAGCACCGGTTCGAATGCTTGAATACCGAGTCTGTGCAACGTAGGAGCACGGTTGAGCATTACAGGGTGATCTTTGATTACGTCTTCCAAGATGTCCCAAACTTGCGGTTTTTGACTGTCGACGTAGCGTTTTGCGTTTTTAACGTTGTGGCAAATGCCTCTGGAAACAAGCTCTCTCATAATGAAAGGCTTAAACAGTTCCAAAGCCATTTCTTTTGGCAAACCGCACTGATAAAGTTTCAGTTCCGGGCCTACTACGATAACCGAACGACCGGAGAAGTCGACACGTTTACCCAAAAGGTTTTGACGGAAACGTCCCTGTTTGCCGCGCAGCATGCTGGAAAGCGATTTGAGGTCACGGTTGCCCGGGCCTGCCACCGGTTTGCCGCGGCGACCGTTGTCGATAAGTGCGTCGACGGCTTCCTGAAGCATACGTTTTTCGTTGCGAACGATGATTTCCGGAGCGCCGATTTCCTTCAAACGTTTGAGACGGTTGTTGCGGTTGATAACTCTTCTGTAAAGGTCGTTGAGGTCGCTTGTGGCAAATCTGCCGCCGTCAAGCGGAACCATAGGTCTCAAATCAGGCGGAATGACAGGAAGTACGTCCAAAATCATCCAGCTCGGTTTTTGACTGGTTTCTCTGAAAGCGTCCAAAATCTCCAAGCGTTTTACCGCTTTAAGACGTTTTTGTCCGACGTTTTCGGTAACGATTTTCTTAAGTTCGGCACATTCGGCGTCCAAATCGATGCGTGCAAGCAACTCCTTGATTGCTTCGCCGCCCATACCTGCGCGGAAAGTGCAACCGTTTTCTTTTGCTTCGGCATACTCTCTGTCGTCGATGACCTGTTTGTCCGCAAATGCGCTGTCGCCCTTATCGAGAACGACGTACGCACTGTAGTACAAAACTTTTTCAAGTTCTTTCACGTTCATATCCAAGCAGATGCCTATTCTGGACGGAACGCCCTTGAAATACCAAATATGAGATACAGGGGTGGCCAATTCGATGTGGCCCATTCTTTCGCGGCGGACTTTGGATTTGGTAACTTCTACTCCGCACTTTTCGCAAATGATGCCCTTGTAACGAATACGTTTATATTTTCCGCAATGACATTCCCAGTCTCTGACAGGCCCGAAAATTCTTTCGCAGAACAGGCCGTCTCTTTCCGGTTTTTGAGTGCGGTAGTTGATTGTTTCAGGCTTTGTAACCTCGCCGTAAGACCAACCACGGATCTTTTCAGGCGAAGCGATGCCGATTTGCATAGAATCGAAACTGCTTAATTCGTACATAAAATTTTAACCTCCTGTCCGCGTTAGTCGTTGTCGTCACCAAAGAGCTCGTTAGGGGCCTTGGTGACTTCGAAATCCGCAAAGATGTCTGCGTCGTAATCGCTGTCGGTGTTGTCAAACAAATCGCTTGCTCCGAACAAACCGCTTGCAAACAAGTCGTCGCTCTTCTCTTCTTCGTCGGTGCCGAAATTGAAGAACTGGCTCGGATCGATTTCTTCTTTGTCTTCGTCCTTCGGACGGATTGCCGATTGCGGTGCTTCGGCCAGCTCGTCGTCGTCCACGAAATCTCTCAACGAAACTTCGTCGTGATCTTCGGTGAGAACCTTGACGTCCAAAGCGAGGCTCTGCATTTCCTTAATAAGCACTTTGAATGCTTCCGGAATGCCCGGTTCGTTGATGTTTTCGCCTTTTACGATGGATTCGTAGTTCTTTACACGTCCCACGACGTCGTCGGACTTGACCGTAAGAATTTCCTGCAAAACGTTTGCCGCACCGTAAGCTTCCAATGCCCAAACTTCCATTTCGCCGAAACGCTGTCCGCCGAATTGCGCTTTACCGCCCAAAGGCTGCTGCGTAACAAGGCTGTACGGACCTGTCGAACGTGCGTGAATCTTGTCGTCGACGAGGTGATGCAGTTTAAGCATATACATAACGCCGACCGTAACTTTGTTTTCAAACGGTTCGCCGGTTCTGCCGTCGTAAAGTTGAATCTTACCGTCGGAAGGCAAGCCGTTTTCTTCAAACAAGTGTTTGATATCCTGTTCGTTTGCGCCGTCGAATACAGGCGTGCAAACTTTCCAATCGAGCAAGCGGGACACGAGTCCGAGGTGAACTTCCAAAACCTGTCCGATGTTCATACGGGACGGAACGCCCAACGGGTTGAGCACGATTTGGAGCGGAGTTCCGTCGGCCATAAACGGCATATCTTCCTTCGGAAGAACTCTGGAAATAACGCCCTTGTTGCCGTGACGTCCGGCCATCTTGTCGCCTACGCTGATTTTACGTTTTTGAGCGATGTAAACTCTGACCTGTTTGTTGACGCCCGGATCGAGTTCGTCTTTGTTCTTTCTGGTGAACACCTTAACGTCCACTACGATGCCGCTTTCGCCGTGAGGTACTCTGAGGGAAGTGTCTCTGACTTCTCTTGCCTTTTCGCCGAAGATGGCACGGAGCAATCTTTCTTCCGGAGTGAGTTCGGTTTCGCCCTTAGGCGTAACTTTACCGACCAAAATGTCGCCGCTGTGAACTTCTGCGCCAACCATAATGATGCCGTCTTCGTCAAGATATTTAAGCGCTTCTTCGGAAAGGTTAGGGATATCTCTGGTGATAACTTCTTCACCGAGCTTGGTGTCGCGTGCTTCGCTTTCGTATTCTTCGATGTGAATGGAAGTGAAAACGTCGTCACGAACAAGTTCTTCGCTGATAAGAATAGCGTCCTCGTAGTTGTAGCCTTCCCAGCTCATAAAGCCGACAAGAATATTTCTGCCGAGTGCGAGTTCGCCGTGATCGCAGCTGTGACCGTCGGCCAAGATGTCGCCTGCGTTGACAGACTGTCCCTTGTAAACTATCGGGCGCTGGTTGATGCAGGTGGACTGGTTGCTGCGCTGGAATTTGTGCATTTCGTAGGTGTCGACGTCGCCGGACGGACGAGTCACGAGGATGCGGTCGGCATCAACGTATGTAACCGTGCCGCCGTTTTTGGCGATGAGACATACGCCGCTATCGTAAGCGATTCTGTGTTCGACGCCGGTGGCAATCATCGGAGCCGTAGGCTTGATGAGAGGAACTGCCTGACGTTGCATGTTGGAACCCATAAGTGCACGCTTGTTATCGTCGTTCTCGAGGAACGGAATAAGTGCGGTTGCAATGGAAATCAACTGTTTTGGAGAAACGTCCATGTAATCGACTCTTTCTCTTTCGACTTCCTTGATTTTATCTACCGGTTCTTTCCAACCTTTCTTGTATTCGTTGCCGATGAAGCGGCAGTTTACACGGCTGTTGACAAAGTGACCTTCGTCGTCCAACGGTTCGTTTGCCTGAGCAACGATATATCTGTCTTCGACGTCTGCCGGCAAATAATCGACGTGATCGGTAACGATGCCCGTAGCTTTATCTACCTTTCTGTACGGAGACTCTATAAATCCATATTCATTTACGCGTGCGTAAGACGACAACGACGTGATAAGACCGATGTTTTGGCCTTCAGGCGTTTCGATAGGGCACATTCTGCCGTAGTGAGTGTGGTGAACGTCGCGGACTTCGAGGCCTGCTCTTTCACGAGACAAACCGCCAGGGCCCAATGCGGACAGTTTACGTTTGTGCGTAAGTTCGGCAATAGGGTTCGGCTGATCCATAAACTGCGACAATTGGCTGCTGCCGAAAAATTCTTTAATTGCGCTGGTTACCGGACGAATGTTGATGAGATAACGAGGGTTGATTTCCTTGTCTTCCTGAGCAATGCTCATTCTTTCCTTGATAACCCTTTCCAAACGGCTGATACCGATGCGGAATTGGTTTTGCAAAAGTTCGCCGACGGAGCGTACGCGGCGGTTTGCAAGGTGGTCGATGTTGTCGATGTCGCCGATGCCGTAAGTAAGACCGAGGTTGTAGCTTACGGTTGCTACGATGTCGTCACGGGTGATGTGCTTTTTGACAAGTTCGTGAACGTTCTGCTTGATAACGTTGATGCGTTCGGCATTGTCTTCGACGCTGTCGAGAATAACTTTCAAAGCAGGATAGTAAACGTACTCGGTGATGCCGAGGTCTTTAGGATTGCAATCGACGAAAGCGGCGAGGTCAACAGTGTTGTTGCCGATAACCTTAAAGGCTTTTCCGTCGTCGTTCATTTCCTTTTTAAGCATAACGACGTTCACCGCGTTGCGCTGAACTTCTTCAGCCATCTGACGGGTGATGTATTGACCTTTTTCGATAAGGATTTCGCCGGTAAGCGGGCTTACTACGTCTTCTGCGGCGCGGTAACCTTCGATGCGGTTGGCAATGCCGAGTTTTTTGTTAAACTTGTAGCGGCCCACCTTGCTTACGTCGTAACGGCGAGAATCGAAGAAGGTGTTTTCGATAAGGATTTTGGCACCTTCGCCGGTAGGAACTTCGCCCGGACGCAGACGGCGGAACAGGTCGATTTGACCTCTTTCGAGGTTTCTGGATTCGATAGGATCCTTTGCAATGGTGTCTTGCAAAATAGGTTCGTCGCCAAAGAGAGCGATGATTTCTTCGTCTTTGCCCCAACCCAAAGCCCTAAGCAAAGTGGTTGCGGTTATTTTACGGGTGCGGTCGACGTGAACCCACAAAACGTTGTTGGCATCGGTTTCGAATTCAAGCCATGCGCCGCGGTTAGGAATAACCGTACCCGCATAACGAGGTACACCGTTTTTGTCCGGTTCTGCACCGAAATAGACGCCCGGGCTTCTGACCAACTGGCTGACGATAACGCGCTCGGCACCGTTAATGACAAAGCTGCCGCTTTCGGTCATCAAAGGCAAATCGCCCATAAACACGTTGTCTTCGACGATCGAGCCCGTTTCGAGGTTGACGAGTTGCACTCTAACCCTCAGGCCCACCGAATAAGTGGTGTCACGGTTTTTGCATTCTTTGACGGAATACTTCGGAACAGGGTCCAGCGAGTAGTCCAGAAAACGGAGTTCCATACGGTCGCTGAAATCGCGGATAGGAGAATAGTCTTCGAAGACCTCCTTAATGCCCGTTTCAATGAAAGTTTTGTAGGAATCTTTTTGAACTTCGATAAGATACGGAATCGGGAGAACGTCCTTGATTTTAGAGAAGGTCATCCTCTCGGTGGTGCCGTACATTTCCTTATGAATTCTTTGTTGCGACATGTTTCACGCTCCTTCAAAAAAATTAAATCTAACGCACAAAAATGCTTAAAATTTCGTTGTAATTTGCCCGAATTCAATGTATAATGGCTTCAGACGAAAAAATTCGTCGGGCGCAAATGTCCCCTTACCCTATCCGCATAGGGCGCACTACGCATTATATTAAATGGCATTTATCTATTTTAGTGCTAAAATATGGAAAAGTCAAGCAATTGAGGGTGGCTTTTTGCATTTTACGAAAAAATTTTTCCGAGAGGTAAAATACGGTGAGAATCGACAAATTTCTTAAAGTTTCACGAGTCATAAAACGCCGCAGCGTGGCTTCCGATGCCTGCGACTCGGGGCGTATTTCCATAAACGGCAAAAGCGTAAAACCGTCAAAAGAAGTCAAGGTCGGCGACGTTGTCGAGGTAGGCTTCGGCGGCGGATGTTTGAAATTTGAAGTATTGGAGGTTAAGGACACCGTTCGCAAAGAAGAAGCCGACGGCTTGTACCGCATAATAAATGAATAACTTTGACGTCATAATTGCGGCCGCAGGCAAAAGCGACCGCTTTAAAAAAGATAAACTCACCGCAACGCTTCCGTCGGGACTGACGGTGTTGCAGTCCTCCGTTCTGCCGTTCACCCGTTTTGAAAACGTGGCAAACATTTTTTTGGTTGTCGACAAATCTCGGCTCGACGAATTTGCCGCCCTTTTCGACGGCTTCGACGTGCGACTGAAAACAGTTGCGGGCGGCGACACCAGAACCGACAGCGTAAACGCCGCACTTTCGCTGTGCAACTCAAAATACGTTTTGATTCACGACGGGGCGAGGCCTTACGTTACGAGGCAACTCATAACCGACGTAATGTGCTCGGTTGAAGAAAAAGGCAGCGGCGTTCCGTGCCTTCCTTTGTCCGACAGCCTTGTCCGTGCAGACGGAAAACCCGTCGACAGAAGCATAGTTCGCACTGTCCAAACGCCGCAAGGTTTTGTGACCGAAAAGCTTAAAACTGCCTATTCGCACGGCCGAATTGCCACCGACGATGCCTCTTTGTTCTATCTCGAGCACGGCAACGTCGCCCTTGTGGACGGGGACGCCAAAAACATAAAAATCACCTATCCCGGCGACATACCTTGCTTCCGCTCGGGGGTTGGATACGACGTTCACAGGCTGGTTCCGGGCAGAAAATTGATGCTTTGCGGCATGGAAATCCCTTATTCGATGGGCCTTGACGGACACAGCGACGCAGATGCCCCTCTCCATGCACTCGCAGATGCCGCTTTGACTGCGGCAGGACTTATGGACATCGGACACTACTTCCCTACAACCGATGCCCGATACGAGGGAGTTTACAGCGGCGACCTGCTTAAAATTGCTCTCGGCGAGGTATGGAAAGCAGGTTTTCGGGTTGTAAACGCTACAATATCGATAATTGCCGAAAAACCGAAACTCGCCGATTACATCGACGAAATGAAAGATAAAGTGGCCGAATTGTTGAATATCGACCCTCTTCAAATAGGCATTTCCGCCACCACCAACGAAAAGGTCGGAGACATCGGCGACGGGAACGCGATTGCCGCAACGGCTTCGGTGCTGTTGACCTCGATTTAAACAAACAGCCGTCCGATTCGGGCGGCTTTTCATATTTTGCCGATCCGCGCCATACAATTTAAGCGGAGGACGATATGAACAGAAAAATAATCATTTTGCGCTCGGTAGCGTCAAACGTCGCACCCGTTGCCGCAAAATTTACTCGCAATACACGCTCGACGATGCTCGACGTAACACTGCCCGACGAAGCAACCGACGCAACGTTGCTCCTAAAATGCGACACCCTTTGCCACTACAGCGTCGTCGGCGGAAAAAACATAATTCCGCTTGAGGACTTCGATCCCGACAATGCCCTTTGTTTGGTTGTGAGCAAAAACAAGCCGCTTTATTACGGAAGTTCGGGGCACGGAGCAATAAGTTGTTTTTCGCTGTTGGACGAATACTGCCATTTGCAAAAAACCGACTCGGGCACACCCCTCCCGAAAGAAACCGCACCTTCCGACGCCGAGCAAAAAATCACCCTGCCCGACGAGCCGACCGAAACAAATTCCGACAAAACCGATTGCGGCGTTTTGTCAAACGAAAACGTTCGCCCCTTTTCCGAACCGGAAGCATTTGACGGTCAAAATTTTTATCAATCCATAAAACCGCAACTTGACGAAATGTTTGTGTGCTACCCCGCAGACGACGAACCTGCCGACCTTATCCCTAACAGCAAGTGGATCAGAGTCAACACGAAAAACAGTTTTTACGTTGTCGGGCTGGTTTACGACTTAGACGAAGTCAGGTACGTCTGCTACGGCGTAAGCGGCACCTACAAAGTCAAGCCTCCGGCAGAAATAGCCGATATCGTAAGCTGGATTCCTGCCGACCTTTCGCAAAAGTTCGGCGACGGATTTTGGATGATTTTTCAAGATGCCGCAACAGGCAAAACCGTCATAAAATAACAAAAGCCGTTTTCAAAAAACGGCTTTTATGTTGCAAAATTCAGTTGTTTAAGTGGTTTTTTAGAATTTTTGAAATTTTTACAATGTCTTCTATGCTGAATGCTTCGCCCCTGATTTGCGGCAAAAATCCTGCCTCTTCTATCACCTGTGCGGCAACCGATTTTGACAGTCCGAACGATGCGCACAAATTGTTGTTGAATGTTTTGCGACGCATTCCGAAAGCCGCCTTTATAAGCCTTAATACAAGCGTTTTGTCTTCGCCCGAGAACTTGTCGGGATTGACGTCGATGCGCACCACTGCACTGTCGACGTTAGGTGCAGGATAAAACATATTTCTCGATACGTTGCGCGTTATCGAAGCATCTCCCCTGAAACGAACACTCATGGTTATTGCCCCGTATTCGCCGGTGTTTTCGCGAGCGACAAGCCTTTCGGCCACCTCTTTTTGAATCATCACCGTGATGCTTTTTACGGGCAAACCGCTTTCGATAAAACGCATGATAAGCCCCGTCGTGATGTAGTACGGAATGTTTGCAACCACCCTGAATTCTCCGCCGACTATATCCGCTATTTCGCTGTCGGACATTTTCAAAACGTCCTTAAAAACCACTTCGACGTTGTCCAGCCCGGCAAGCGTTTCGGCCAATACGGGTTCGAGATTTTTGTCGACCTCGAAACTTACTACTCTTTTTGCTTTTTCGGCCAATGCGCGAGTAAGCGTACCTGCGCCCGTACCTATTTCGACAACGGTTTCGCCCTCTTCGAGGCCGCTGTCGGCAACTATGGCGCGCAAAAGATTGCCGTCGGTCAAAAAGTTCTGGCCGAGGTTGTGATTGAAGCGAAAGCCCTTTTCCTTAAGAATTTCTTTGAGTTCTCTCATTCGATGTATTTCCTTACTCTGTATTCCGCACCGACGCTGTCGGCAACCTTGCGGCAAGCCTCGATTTCTTCGGCGCCGATGGTGTCTACCACGCTGAAAATGACTCTGATGCCCTGTTTTTTAAGCTGTCTTGCAAAATCCAAAAGCGCAAAATAGCCCTCTTCTCCGAATCTGCAAACGCAAATTTCGTTATATTTTTTTGCCGTCGACGCATTAAGGCTGATGCTGACCGAGTCAACAAGGCCTTTAAGCCTTTCGGCGGCGTCTTCGCCGACGATAAGCCGAGCCTGCCCGTTGGTGTTTATTCTGACGTTTGCGCCACGCCCTTTCAGGTATTTTGCAACCTCCACCATAACGTCAAAAGCGCACAGTGGTTCGCCGAAACCGCAAAAAACAACCTTTTCCACCTTTCTTTTTTCAAGTTCGGCAATGACCTCTTTGGCGGTCGGTTTTTTGGCGAGCCACAAGTAGTAGTCCTCGATTCCGTCGTGATTTCGTCTAAGACAAAAAGTGCAGTTGTTGCTGCACTCGTTGGTAAGGTTAATATAGGTTGCTCCGTTAAATTCGTAAACGATTGTGTTGTTGCTCATTATTTCAATCTGGAAAACAGCCTGTAGGCGTTTTCCGTAGTTATTTTTTCCGTTTCTTCCGCCGTTATGCCCAAAATTTCGGTAAGCCTTGCGGCAACGAACTTGACGTAGTTTGGCAGATTTGTTTTTCCTCTCATTGGCACGGGCGCCAAATAAGGGCTGTCGGTTTCAAGCAAAATTTTGTCCGTCGGCAAAATTTTTACCGTTTCCACCGCATTGACGTTGTTTTTAAAGGTAAGCGTTCCGCCGAAAGCAAAATAAACGTCGGCAAGGCGCAAAAGTTCTTTCGCATACTCCGGACTGCCGCTGTAGCAATGCAGCAAAACCCCGTATTCGAGTTTGTCCCGATTGTCTTTCAGCAGCTTCATCATATCGCCGTAAGCATCCCTGAGATGTATCGATATCGGAAGCTTCAGCGCATTTGCCAGCTCCAATTGCTTTACAAACACTTTGGCTTGAACGGACCTCGGCGACAAATCGTAATAATAGTCGAGGCCTATCTCGCCGATGCCGACAACCTTTTGATTTTCCAGTGCGGTTTTTTCAATCCACAAAAAATCGCTTTCGCACGCCTCTTTTGCCTCGTGCGGATGCACGCCTATAAGCGCATACACGCTGTCGTACCCGTCGGCAAGCTTCACCGCCGTTTCCGAGCTTAATCTGTCACTCCCCACGACAACGGCGCGTCCGATGCCGTCCGCAGGCAAACTTTCGATGATGGCCTCGGCATTCGGCAAAAGCCTTTCGTCGTTTATGTGACAATGCGTATCGACAAGCATTATCTGACCTCGCTGCCCGGCAGCATAGCCTTTTCGGGGCTGACCACGCAAAGATTGCCCTTGCCGTCGTCGGCACACAAAATCATGCCTTCGCTTACAATGCCCCGAAGTTTTGCCGGTTTAAGGTTTGAAACAACAACCACTTCTTTGCCGACCATATCCTCAGGCTTGTACCATTGTGCGATGCCCGAAACTATCGTTCTGTCCTTTTGGCCCACTTTAACGGTCATTTTAAGCAGTTTATCTGCCTTTTCGACTTTTTCGGCAGTCAAAACCTTTCCGACTGAAAGTTGCACGCGCGAGAAATCGTCAATGGTGATTTCTTCTGCGGCAGGCACTTCGACGTATTCCTCTTTCGGCTTTTGTGCCTGCAAAAGGATTTCGGCTTCGGCCAAAACTTCCTTGACGTCAAGCCTTCCGAACAAAATTTCAGGGGTTGAAGTGACCTTGCCGCCGTTAGGATAAAGCCCAAAGGTGTTTAAGCTACAATAATCGCGAAGCTCTGCGCCCACCTGCTTTACTGCCTGTTCGGCCTTTTCCGGCATAAACGGCCACAGCAAACTTGCGCCTATCACGATGCTTTCGGTAAGGTTGTACAAAACGGTTTTGAGTCTGTCGGACTTGTCCGGATCCTTTGCCAAGGCCCACGGAGAAGTTTCGTCAATGTATTTGTTGGCACGACGGAAAATTTTGAACACTTCGTCCAATGCGTCCGCCGTTTTGAATTCGTCCATCTTTTCGGCCACTTTGCCGTATGCCGAGCAAACCACGTTTTTGAGGTCGTCGTCCATAACATCGACAACGCCCTTGTCCTCAACCGTGCCGCCGAAATATTTGTTGCTCATCGCAACGGTGCGGTTTACGAGGTTTCCGAACACGTTTGCAAGTTCGGAATTGAGTTTTTCGGTAACCAATTCCCATCCTATTACGCCGTCGTTGTCGAAAGGCATTTCGGACAGAACGTAGTACCTGACTCCGTCAACTCCGAAAATTTTTGCCAAGTCGTCGGCATAGATGACGTTGCCTTTGGATTTGCTCATTTTGCCGCCGTCCTGCAACAGCCACGGATGCCCGAACACACGTTTAGGCAACGGCAAGTCCAAACTCATAAGGAAAATAGGCCAATAAAGGGTGTGGAACCTTACGATATCCTTGCCGATAACGTGTACGTCGGCAGGCCAATATTTTTTAAACAGTTCGTTATGCTCGCCGTCAACGTCGTAGCCGATGCCGGTTATGTAGTTTGCAAGTGCGTCAAGCCAAACGTACACAACGTGTTTCGGATCGAAATCGACAGGAATACCCCAGGTGAAAGAGGTGCGCGAAACGCACAAGTCCTGAAGCCCCGGCTTTAAGAAGTTGTTTACCATTTCGTTTTTGCGGCTTACCGGCGAAATAAAGGTCGGATTGTCGTCAAAAAACTTCTGCAAGCGGTCGGCATATTTGCTCATTTTGAAGAAATATGCTTCTTCTTCGGCAGGCTTAACCTCTCTGCCGCAATCAGGGCATTTGCCGTTTACAAGCTGGTTTTCCGTCCAGAACGATTCGCAAGGAGTGCAATAAAGCCCCTTGTAGCTGCCCTTGTAAATATCGCCCTTGTCATACATGTGTTTGAAGATTTTTTGAACTTGTTTTTCGTGATACTCGTCGGTGGTACGAACAAATTTGTCGTACGAAACGTTCATCAAATCCCAAATGTCCTTAATTTGGTCGGCAACACCGTCGACAAACTCCTTTGGAGTTTTGCCGGCAGCGGCGGATTTCAATTCGATTTTCTCGCCGTGTTCGTCGGTTCCGGTTTGGAAAAACACGTCATAGCCCTGCTTCCTTTTGAAGCGAGCGAGGCTGTCGGTGAGAATAATTTCGTAAGTGTTTCCGATATGCGGCTTCCCGGACGTGTAGGTGATGGCCGTTGTAATGTAATATGCAGGTTTCGTCATAAAAACCTCCTTAATATACTTAAAATCATAAGTAGTTTACACTACTTCGCGCAAAATGTAAACAAAAAAAGTTCTGTTTTTGAAAATCACCGAGTAAAATAAGCCGAGGTGAACGGATGAACGGCATTTTTTTGATAACAATTTTGGCGGCGACGGCCATGCTTGCGGTAGTAAATCCCGAAAATTATGTAAAAGTTATGACGGACGGAGCGGCGGACGCCGTCGAGTTGACGTTAAAACTGCTTGCCGTTTATGCAGTTTGGCTAAGCGTTTTGGAAGCTATGGAGCGGTCGGGACTATGCCAAAAAACAATGCGAGTTTTGCATCCGCTGACAAATCGCCTTTTTAAAGGCGAATCCGACGAAGCCAAAAAACACATAACCTTAAACCTTACCTCAAACGTCCTCGGCCTCGGAGGGGCGGCAACTCCTGCAGGGATAAAGGCAATACAATCAATGGACAGCGGAGGCACGGTGGCCACCAAAAATATGATTATGCTGGTTGTGATAAACGCCACCAGCATTCAACTTATCCCGGCAACCGTGATGTCGCTTATGGCCCAACACGGCAGCACCAATCCGTCGGCAATTATGCTTCCTTCGATTATCGCAACAGCCGTTTCGACGGCAAGCGGTGTGATTCTCGTCAAAACTTTTTGCAAAAAATGAGCTACGTTCTTCCCGTTCTGGTTGCGTTGATTTTGTTGTACTCAGCCGCAAAAAAAGTGAACGTTTACGACTGCTTCATCGAAGGCGGCAAAAAGGCTCTGAGCCTTGCGTACACCATATTTCCCTTTGTTTCGGGAGTGCTTATAATGATTGCACTTTTTAAGGAAAGCGGCCTGTCGGATTATATGACAAAACTGCTTGAAAAGCCGCTTTTGGCCGTGGGAATACCTCCGAAATTGGCCGAACTGCTTCTGCTGCGGCCGTTTTCGGGAAGCGGCACTCTGGCCTGTTTCGAGGATATTTTGAAAACTTTCGGCGCAAACAGCTACGAAGCAAAATGTGCCGCCGTCATCATGGGCAGTTCGGAAACGGTGTTTTACGTTGCCGCCGTCTATTTTTCGGGAACCAAAATAAAAAAAATGCGCGGAGCCGTTTCCATCAGCCTATTTAGCAGTCTCATCGGTGCAGTCGTTGCCTGTTTTTTGTGTCGGTTCGTCTAATTTTGGCATCAAAGCCTCCGGCTCGGGATGCCTGTTGACCGCATACTCGGTCATTTTGTAAATAACCGCCATGGTAGGCGCCGCCAGCATAACACCCCAAAACCCGAACAGCGCTCCTCCCGTCAACACGGATGCAATTGTCCAAAAACCCGACAGCTCCAAGGTTTTTCCGACAACTTTAGGATAAGTTACGTTGCCTTCGATTTGTTGCAATACTATCTCGAACGCAACAAAAATCACTGCTTTTTTGACGTCTTCGGTAAGTATCAACAAAAATCCGAACGCCGTGCCGACGTATGCCCCGAGGATAGGTATAAGCGTACTGAATCCGATAATCACCGACACAACAGGTGCGTACGGCAAACCGAAAGCAAGCATTCCCAAAAAGCACATTATGCCCAGCAAAAAAGCTTCCAGCACTTGCCCTACCATAAATCTTCCAAACACTTTCCCGAAAACCGTTGCCAATTTAAGCAACCAATCAGACAATTTAACTGGCAAAATCGAGCGGATAAAACGCTTTAAAGTGCAACACAACATTTTGCGCTCCATCAAAATGTACACGGATATGATAAGGCTGAAAAACAAATCGACCACGTCGGAAACAAAGCCGATAATGCCTTCGGCAACCGATCCGATGTTGTCCGCAAGGCCCGACAAAATGCCTTCACCCTTTTCGACGATACCGTCGATGACTGAGTTGGCCTTGTCCTCCGAAACGTTGTATTTTGCCATCAAATCAAAAACTTTCGTCTTTAGACCGTCGACGTAATCGGGCAAATTTTGAGCAATCGATTTTACGCTTTCGACAAGCGGCGGAACCAAAATATATACTATGCCCGCAACGACCGCAACAAACAGCACATACACCGTAACTATGGACAAAGTGCCTGAAAATTTGCATTTTCCGAAAATCTTTTTTTGGAAAAAGTCAACCGCTCCGCGAAGCGCAAGGGCAAAAAATATGCCGATAAGCACTGTTTTGAACGCCCCGAGCACCGTTTTTAAGACGTTTACCGCCCCTGCAAAATTTATCGCAACCGCCAAAGCTGCGGCGGCCAGCAAAATATATTTAACCGTTTTTTTGTTCATACGGTTAGTTTGCCGCCTTTTTTCCTTATTATACCAACAAAAAAACGCCTACTAAGAGGCGTTTTAAGGTTTGTTTTAGTCGTTGAATGCGACCTCGTTAAGCGAAGCGATAAGCTCGTCGGCGTCGATGCCGTGAACCATAGCGGCTTCTTCGATGGTTTCGCCGTGAGCCATCATGCAGCCCAAGCAATGCATTCCGCACGAAAGAAGTTTGTCGATGACGGCTTCTTGGTTGTCAACTTGATCCATAAGTTCGGAAATCAGCATTTCCTTTGTGATTTGTTTCATTATATTTCTCCTTAAATGTTTATCTTTATTTTATTCAAAAAAGCCAATTAGATACAAAAATCCCACCACGAGCGCCAAAGCAACCAGCACCGCGATGCCGACTTTCCACGGCGAGACAGGCGTTTTTCCGCTCGCTTTGCCGGTGCGACCGTTGACGAAATATTCGTATTTCTTGCCTTGATAAGCAAAGAAACTGTGATATATCGGATACAGTATCGCCTTAAAATAGATTGTTTTGTGATTTGTGTATATGTTCAGATAGTCGACGTGGTCGGCGGAATATTTGTTCAAAATGCCGCGCTTGATTTCGTCATCCATTTTGTTTTTGGCCGTCTCGAAGCATTTTTGCACGCTGTCGCACGGGCGTTCGGCAACGCAACCGGCCAAAAATTCTTTGCGGTACTCGACGGCATTTGACGTGTCGAACGGCCCTATCTTGTCCATTTGACTTTGAGTCAAATACAAAGAGGCCTCGATAATCATGTCGTCAAACCGTTTTTTATAAGTGCCTTTGACGTAAAACCATCTGATATAGGTTTCGGTGTGGCGGTGTTCGCCGCTTCCGACCGTCCTCGTTTCGTTTTCACCGAGGCGTCCGTCATAGCTGCTTTCGGTGTCCGACGTAAACGCATACGCAGGCTCGTAAACGGGTTTCATAACGTCGGGCGTAAACGATTTTTTAAACTTCGTCGGAGCAAACCATTTGCTTTTAATCCACTTTTTGCTGCTTTGCACGGCCTTTTCTTTGGTGATAATAAACGGCAAAATGCAGTCGGGTTTTTTGCCTTGCAAATTGTCGGCCGAAATAATGTTTGTCGAGCCGCAAAACGGGCATTGCTCGGCGGTTCTGAACCCCGTGACGACAGTCTCCGCCTTGCAATTCGGGCAAACGTAAACGTTTGCTCCGACTTCGGGAACCTCGTTTTTTTCGTCAAAAGTTTTGAAGTCCCAGCCCTCGCCGACGGGAATCATATCAATCGGTTTTTCCGTCTTGCAATATGGACAAACCAAACAGCCAAACTCCGGCGAATACTCCATATTTGCGCCGCAGGACGGGCATTTTATGACATCGCTTGTTGAAATATCCGACATACTAAACTATTTTATTTTTGTTCCGCACTCCGGGCAGAATTTTGCGTTTGGCTGAACGCTTTTGCCGCATTCCGGGCAAAACGCACCCTTAACCACTTTCTCGCCGCATTCCGGGCAGAACTTCGCACTTGTAGGTATATTTGCTCCGCATTTTGCGCAAACGGACTTTTTGCTGCCGTTTCCGATGCCTGAACCTACGTTTTCGTCTTTTGCGGCTTTAAGGCTGTCGGCAAAAACGCCGCCCATTCCGATGCCTGCGCCAAGGCCTATTCCCGCGCCTGCAAACGTGCCGGCAGAACCCGGGTTTTTGGCCGCTTCGCGGATGGCTTCTGCGGTTTGATACTGCGTGTACGTGCCGATCTTGTCGCCGATAACGCCCATAGAGGTGCGCTTATCGATCATCTTTTCCACTTCCTCCGGAAGCGACATGTTTTCGATGTGGAAGCCGGTAACTTCGAGGCCGTATTTGACAAGTTCCGGAACAATTGCCTTTTCTGCAGCGGCACCGAGCTCGTCATAGTTCATCGCAAGGTCCAAAGCAGAAATCTTGCTTTCGCCGATGATGTCGGTCAATTTGGAAACTATAACCTTTCTGAAAACTTCGTTCACGGTTTCCGTGCGGTAGGAGCCGTTTGTGCCGCTAAGTTCGGTCATCAATTTTTTAGGATCCACCACCTTAAAACTGTAAATGCCGTAGCCGCGCAGCCTTATGACGCCGAAATCTGCGTCACGAAGCATAATCGGGTTGGTTGTGCCCCATCTTTGGTTGACGAACTGTTTGGTGTTTACAAAGTAAACGTCGCCCTTAAACGGCGTTTCGAACGCATACTTCCAGTTGCAAATTGCGGTAAGGAACGGCAGGTTTTCGGTGTCGAGTTTGTAGCGTCCCGGGCCGAACACGTCGGCGATTTTGCCTTCGTTCACAAAAATGCAGGCTTGCGATTCTCTGACGGTCAGTTGCGAGCCTTTCATAATTTCATATCTGTCGGGAACGTCGAAGCGTTGCACGATGATATCGGTGCTTTCGTCCTTCCATTCGATAACCTTCAAAAGTTGTCTTTTAATAAAACCCATATTATACCTCCGTATTAGGATTTTTTTAGATTGAGATAATTATAGCACAAATAATTTGGCATTTCAATACTTTTTTAGTACATTCAAAAACCGCCTCGCATTTTTTTGCGAAGCGGTTTTTAAAGTTAAGATTTAACGGACGTCTTCAAGTCGTACTTGGTGTATTCCTTGCCGTTGTAAACGATGTTTCCGTTTGCAAGGAACTTAACGTCCATGCCTGCCGCCTGCACTTTGTAGCGAGCAAGGCCGACATGTTTTGCGTTGGTTGCGTCATAGATTTGATATTCGCCGTCAACAACAACGTAGCGGCCGTTTTCGTCGGCAACAAATCCGTAAGTCGACGAAACCGTCGAACCGTCTGCACGGAAGCTGCGGTTGTAATCGGAATCGAACACAATGTAGTCGTACGAATCGACCGTGCGCCATGCTCCGCTAAAGTCGAAGGAAATTTGTTTTTCTTCGTAGCCGCCGAAGGAGATGCGGTAAGTCAAAGCAAACTGCTTATTGACAACCATCGCACCGTTTTCGTAGTATCTGCCGACGTAGCAAGTGATGACGTACTCGCACTTCTCCGAGCCACCGCCCAGTTTGATGCCGCCGGTTGCCCAGTCGCTTCTGGTGGTTACGGTTTCCTCGGTGAGGGTTTGAGTCAAGTACTTAACGTTCTTGGTTCCGGTAACCGTTCCCATAAAGTCCGCATCGCTGTAGGTGTAAACGTTTACGTCGGTCAGCGAGCTGTCCTTATAAGTGTACTTGGTGTACTTGTAGTAAAGGTTGAACGTAAAGTTCTTATTGGACTTAAAGGTGGTTCCCTGATAGGTGGTACCTGCGTACTCATCGGCCACGAGGTCCAAAGTAACGGTGGTAGGAAGCACCACTTCGCCCGTTTTTGCGCCATCGGTCAAACCGGTGATTTTGCTCTTCAAAAAGCTTGCCTTGTCCTCATTGGTTGTTGCGCCGTTGAAGTCAATAGAACGCTGTAAAACGTGAATTTCAGCTTTTAAAGTCTCGTTTCCGCCGATTTCGAAGCTCAAGCCGAAGTTTTCGGCACTGCCTTCGTAGGTAACTTTGTAGCCGCCTTGAGTGCTTATGGTCGAGTTGTACTGCGTGAAGCTTGTCGGGTTGTCGTCAAAAGCGACTTCCACGATTCTGCTTATTGTGCCTGCCGAGTAGTTTCCGTAAGCATCGACAACCAAAACGTATTTTTGCAGGCAATCCTTATCGGTGTAGATGACGCCGTCTCGGACGTAGTACACAGTTTCAGAATCGGCGAATTTGAACCTTGCCGCATATCTGTTTTTAACAGTAAAGTCAAACGCTTTTTCAAATCCCAAGCCCGAACGGCTGAGTTTTGCCACTACCTTGCAGGAATTGCTGTTGTATTTGATGTTGTAGCCCGACTTATCCCAAACAAGGTTGTAGGTTGCGTTGGTGGTCGAGAATGCGTAGTAATCGGTTTCGACGCTGGTGCCCGCGCGTTTAAATTTGACGTAAACGGTGGACGGGAACGACAGCGGAGTTACGTTGTACGGATCGATTACCGTAGCCGTGTCGAATATGTCGGAGTGCGAGCCCGAAACTTTTGAAACGTCCGCAACTTCGTAATCGTAATATTTGAATGTAAACGGAATTTTTTGCGGACCGGCAAACTCCTTGTTTCTGATTATCGCATAAACCGTGAAGGTATAAACTCCTCCAATCGGCGTAGCCGCACCGGAAAGGCCTTTCTTGACCTCGGACATATCCCAAGTGATTTTTTCGGTAACGGTTTCCATGCCGTCGAAGTCGACTCGGCACTCCGAAATTGCCGGAGCTTCGTAGCCGACGTCAAGCATGTTGAGTCCCGTTGCAAAATCCTTAAAATCTTCCAAGGAAGTCAGCCTCGATTGGATGTCGTCCGAGACAACCAAGCAAGGTTTGACCGTCACCGAGAACTTAACTTCGGTCTCGCCGAAACCTGCCTGCCCTACTTTGCAAGGAACTTCAAACGTTCCGCCCTCGTAGGTATAGTGGATGTTCGAAAGGTCCCATCTGAGTTGAAGCGTAGTTTTGGTTTTGCCGATTGTAACCGTGGTGGTTGCAGGATAGTTTGCAACGTTCATGGCATCGGTGGACGAATCGTTCGCATCCGGATAAGCAAGGAATGAGGCCTCGTCCAAAATTTTCTGCACTGCCGACAGCTTTTCGACAGACGGCAGATAGGAATAAATGATAACCGTGATGTCTTTTTTGAAATATCCCATGCCTTCGCCGTAGGTAGCCGTTGCGGTGAAGGTTTTGCCTTCGGAAGCAAGGTACTCGACGTCGAGATTTTCCCAAGAGATAGGATATTTTTTCACCTCTCCGGACTCGAAGGTAACCATAACGTACCTTTCGAGGCTGAAGTTAGGGGATGCAGGATCGCAATCGTATTCGTACGGATTGACCACAACGAACTGCGCTTGCATATCGTCGTTGACGACAACTCTGTTCAAAACAAACAGAGGAACGTTGACGATTGCACTCTTGCCGCCGTACCAGAACCTTACAAGCGCATTGTCGTAGTTGCCGCCTTCGTATTGAGGATTCTGATAAACGTTGCCGCTTGCGCTTTCAACTTCTTCGGTGACGAACGGAAGCGAAGTTACAGGGTTGTTGACGTTGCCGTAAATCGAGAAGAATTCGGCCGTGGCAAGCACGATCTGCTCTTGCCCGTCAATTCTCACACGGATACGAACGTTGGTCGGATATTTAATCTCGCTGTCGGACATCGGATCGCAAACGATGCTGAGAGCGTCTGCGTCCAAAATTTCCAACACTTCGAGGTCGCCGTCAACCGTGATCGTGTCGTCCGAGGAAGCAACCGCACCCGGTATGCTGTATACCTGAGCGACATATTCGTCCTCTGCCGACGCGGCCGCTCCGCCTGCGCCACCGTCAATGACGGTAACGCTGAACACGGTTTCGCTGCCAATCTTGATGCCGCCGTCAACGGTGATAACGTCGCCTTCGTTCTTATCGGCTATTTCTGCCGCCAAACCAGGAACGTTAAGTGCGTATTGTGCGGTATAATCGTTCTTCTTGCCGCCCTTGGTGTACTCAACCAGAAGCATTCCGTCCGCGGCATAGGTTGCCTTGTCGACGTAAACGGTTCTGGCTTGGTTTCTCGGGAGCATTATGACGGTGTCGATGGTCTGCAAGTTGCTAAGGTCGGTGTCGCTTACGCCACATACCTTAACGGTTGCCTGCACGTTGCCGCCGTTGTTGGTGATTGTTTGATTTTGTTTGAGCATAACCTCAACCACTCTCATGGTGCCGACAGTGCCGTCGGTGAAGGTTACGCCGGTGCTGTTCGCAACGTATCCGGTAAGGTCGATGGCCTGGCCGTGAGATATCGAAGCGAGCTTCCAAACTGCGCCGTCGTTAAACTGAACGTTGACGTTTTTGACCGTCTTATCCAAAACGTTTACGCGCACGTTTGCTTTTTGCGGTTTGCTGAGAACCGTTCCGTCTGCCGCAAACACACCGCCGATTTGAACGGTTGCGATGAAGCTGGTGGTTCCTTCATAACCGAGGTCGACTTTGTTGCGTGCCGGCAGAACCAACGTGGTTGCAACACGAGTGGTTGCGGTGGTGGTAGCCGAGCCTACAAACAGTTCAACGTCAAGCAAATTGCCGTCGGTCAGCGAGATGCTGTCGCCAACGTATTCGTCATACGGGTTGAAACTGAAGGTAGGTGTCTTGCCCGTTACGCTGTCCGGAGTTATGCGGTCAACAACCTTCTTGTCGAGGTGCAGAGGAATGTTGATGCGTTGTTCAACGCCCTCTTTGACTCCGACTTTCGCCGTAACTTCCGCATCCAAACCGAGGTAAGCCTTTTCTTTGTCGTAGCTTCTCTTCAGCTTGGTCAAATCCCATTCGACGCTGAGCGTAGCTTTTTCACCGGTGGTGAAGGTTACTTCGATTTCTTTAAGCGATTCGAAGTTTGCGACGACGTCGTAGGTTTCTTCCGTCAACGACAGGACGTCGCCCGTGCCGTCGGTGAGCATATTGAAGCGCTCTTCGTCCGGAAGCGTTACGCTTGCGACCGTGCGGTCGTAGTGGGTTACGGTGAGCGATTTGTGAATTCTGCTGCTGCCTGCAACGGTGTACCAGAATTCGAAGTTGTCGTAATCGCCGTCAAGGCCGTCCAGTACGTCGATGTCGGTCTTCCAATGCAGTTTGCCGTACTTAGCTTTTGCGGCTATAGTATCAGGAACCGTAGGCAGATTCTTTTCGTCGTAGTCGGTGGACAGAACTTGGAAAGTGCTATTGTTGAGCAATATGACTATTGTCGAAGGCAACTTCTTGACGCTGCCGGAAGCAACTCCCAGCGGGTCGATGTGAAGTTTAGTGGACCTTACAAACTGACCGTTTTCGTCCAGATAGCCATACAAACTCTGGTAAGCGGTGAGGTTTGAAACCTCAACTTTGACCTTGCCGACGTTGACGTTGCCTGCGTAGCCGTACATATAGCTGGTTGCGCCCGGCGTCAGGTCGACGGTGGAAGAATCCCAAATGACGCTTGTACCTGCAAGGTCTTTTGCACCGCTGTTAAGCGTGTTGGTTCCGTCGTTGAACGTTACGTATACGTGTTGTGGCAAACGAGCTTCGTCGTGCAAGCTGGATGCGTTGATTTCCCACGGATCGAAAGCGTCCATAACGGTGTAAGTTACGTTGGAAGAGATGAGGTTGGTGCCGGTAGCCTTTTCGGAAGCGTTGTACCAATCCCAGCTCTTGGCCGATTTGATGTTGATTTTGCCGTTTTTGATGACAAGTGCGAATGCCTGGCCGGCATTGGTGCCGTTGGTCATCGTTCCCATCTTGTCAACAGTGTCGCCCGGTTCGCATCCGAGAAGAATTGCGATTGTGGAAACAAGCGCCATGCTTTCGCTGTTCTTTGTGCCCTTATCCAAAACGATTACCGCTTTTGCAGTGGTGCCTTCGTCAAAGATAGGGAACGGGAACAATGCTTCGACGATACCTCTCAAGTTGCCCTCTGCCGTGCCGAGCAAGCCGAGGATGCCACCGATATCGAAGCCGATCATACCGCCGATTGCGCCGATAAGGTTTTCATAGAATCCGTTGCCGAATCCGTAGATGGTTGCATCAGGCAATCCGCTGACATCCTTTACGGAACCAGTCAGAAGATACTCGATCCTCTGTTCGTAGGTAAGGCCGTCGAATATCTCGTATTGTGCAGGAGACAAAATGCGATATTTTTCGTCAACGCCGAGCAATCCAGGGATTGCGCTGTCGATGATGTAGTTGAGGTCGGCAAACATCTTGTTGAAAAGCGAAAGATCAAGGTCGATTTCAACCGTCGTGTAGCGATCGCTTCTGTTGGTGTAGCTGGTTCCGTTGATGAACGCGTTGGATGCGTCGATGTCGTAACCGTTCCACCAATCCAATTTGATGCCCTGAATAAGCGTTCCGATGTCAAGGTTGCTGAACACTTCAAACGAACTTGCCGTTGCGCCCTCTTCTGCCGTAGCAACCGCCGAAGATGCCGAACTGGAAGCTCCCACCAAGTCGAGGATCAAATCGACAAGGTTCAAGTCGCCGAAGGACAGATCCGTCAAGAAGCCCAAAATAAGGTTGTACAAGAAGTTCGAGCTGGAACCTTGCAATGCGCCCGACAGGTCGCCTGCAATCTGGTTGTTGTACAGATAGATGTCAACAACGTTCTTTTGTTCCTTTCCGCTGCCTGCTTTTGGCAGGTAGATGTCGAGGTTTACAAGCAAAACGTTGCTTCCCAGCTTGGTTCCGCCTTCCGTCGTTTCGGTTACGGTGCTTGCGCCGGTCGTTTGAATGTTGATGAGGGTTCTTGCGCGAACCTTAGTGCTGTCGCCTACTTTGGCATTGACTTTGCCGTCGTACTTTCTGGAAACGTTGTGCAACAAACCGATTTGCATATCCAAATCGTGTGCTTCCAAAACGCTGGACAGGATGTTGCGCAAGTTCATTTCGCCGCCCGAAGCAAGGTAGATTGCACCGTAGTTTTCACGTTCGGTTTCGTCAGGTAGTTCTCTTTCCTGAATGAAGTCCTCAGCGTCGGTGGTGAGGGTGAGATCCTTCAGAGCAAGATACAGGTTGGAGCCGTACGAGTCGACGACAACGTTTACTTCTATCGATTCCAATTTGTCCAAAATGTTCAGCGACACGGTTGCCGACTGAGCATCAGGCATAGGGATACGTTTGAAGTAGCCGTTTCTGTCTTGCGTTACGACGTACTTGTACGGGCTGTACTCGTCTGCATCGTAAACTTGAGTGCCGGCGTAGTTCATGATTTGATAAATTGCTTCCGGTTCGAGGCTTAATTCGATAAGGCCTTCGTCAAGCGTAAGCGTGATGCGAGCCTTTTCGGCAACCTGCGAATCGTCTTCTGCCGTGGCCATTGCCGAACCCAACAGTCCGCCGAGGTCGATGCTGAGGCCGCCCAACAAATCGTTGAGGCCAAACAGTTTGATCTTTGGCAGGCCGAGGCCGGACAGATCGGCGTAAACGGCGTCGTCGTCTGCAACCTTATACAGGCCGAGAACAAGTTTTTTGACGTTGCCGTAGCTGGTGATGTGCATCTCGACGCTGATTTCCGACTTCAACAAACCGGTGATGCTTATGATGCCGTCGGTTATTACGGAAGGAACGTCGATGACGATCTTCAAGGTCACGTCGTACGACACGTCTGCGCCCGCCGCCGCGGTAACGAGGTAGTTTTTGAGTTGTTCGTTCTTGCTTGCATACAAGCTGAAGCTTTCGTCCATGGTGCCCGGAACAAGCAACGAGCCGATAAGCACCGACAGATAGTTCTGCAAGGTGTTTGCATAAGCCGTGCTGGTGGAATCGTTTGCACCCGTAACCGTGCCGAGAGTGAACTCGAGCGTTGCGCCGATGGCAAGTTTTTCAACGCCGATTTCGCCCGTTGCGAGATCGTATACCGTCTGGAAGTCGGTTGCGCTGTAAACGTTGTCGGCAAACAGGTCGTCGGTGGACTTGTAGTGCGGATGGTTTGCGAGGTTGTTTTGTACGCTGTCGTTGACGCTCAAAACAAAGTCGTCAAGTTGCAACACGCCGTAGAAGTCGTCGCTCAGTTTCAAAGTGAGTGCAGGACGAGGCGAGTTGTTGAGTTTGATGTATTTTGCAACGTAGTAAACCGTGCTTTCGCTTGCCAGTTCAGTTGCGGAAGCCGCTTTATACTTGCTGCCCGATTTAACGTAAATCGTGTTGAACGAAGTATCGATTTCGGTGTCTACGCCGTTGAGGGTGACGTAGTACTTGCCGCTTCTGTAGTTCGTTTCGAGGTAAGCCGCCGACTTGTCGAGGCCGGAAGTGATAAGGGTGTAGGTGTATTCCTTATGGTTTTCTTCCGCGTTCTTCACGCCGGTGCGGACGTACTGTTCGTCGTAGTTGGCAAATTGGTTCTTGCCCACCTGCGAAACAGGCACGTATTCTCTGCTGTCGATGCTAAGGCTTGCTTCGCCGAAATCAGGAAGCAGATTTTCGGTAAAGTCAACGTCTTGTCCCTGGCTTCTCTGCACAACCTTGATGATTGCGTCGATCATGGACATGTTGATGCCCACTGCAAAGCGTTCAGGTGCGAACACGAGTGCAAGATATGCCGTGATGTTGCCGCTGTCGCCAAACAGCAGGTTGCCCCAGCTTTGTCCCATATCGTATTCGGCACTGCCGTCGGATGCGGTAAACAAACCTGTGCTTGCAAGTGCGTCGTTGATGATGTCGCCGAGGTTGATGTTGGCGATTCTGAGTTTAGGGATGCCCAATGCGGACACGTCAACGTAAATATCTTTGCCGTCAACGTAAGCAGCTATTGCGGCGCCCGTGCCGTTGGTCATGTCGTCAACGTCTTTGTAAATTTCAAGAGCAATCTTCAATTTGTTGAAGTCGGCCAAGTCAACGTAGACGTAAGTGTTTACGACGTGGTGCATATCAACGTTGTTTGCAACGTCGATTTCAACCAACGGGTTCTGCAACAACGACATGCCGGAATCGTTTTGAATAAGAGTGAAGATCTCCGACAAATCCGCCGCCGGTTTTCCGGTTGCGTTCAAAGTGTAGCCCAAGCTGCCCAAAAGCTGAATTTCAAGCGAAGTCTTGAAGATATCCTTAAATTCCGCCGCCGTGGCAGGAGCCATACTGCCGCTGTCAACAACTTCTTCGATAGGTTTTGTATCCAAAGTGATGTTGTGCAACTTAAGCTCGACGCTCATGGTTTCCTGAACAACGAGGGTAACCTTTATCGTCAAGGTGAAGATATCGATGGACAAACCGCCGGACACCTTAGGCATATCTTCGTAATCGATGCCTGCGAAGTTAGGGTTGTTTGCAAGCAACATATCGAAGATACGTCCGAACAGGTCTTCGGAGAGGTTTACGCTGATTGTACCTTCGGAAAGTTTGATTTCGCCGAGGATACCGTTCAAAACGTTGAAGATGTCTTCGCCCAACAGTCCGTAGTTGGTGCCTTCGGCCGAAGCGATTGCGCTTCCGCTGCCGATGCCGCCCAACAAGCCTGCAAGGTCAAGTTCCAATTTAAGTTTGCCGAGGTTGCGGTAGTTAGACAAATCGATGTAGATGCCGGCTTTGCCGTTGGCTTCTTCACCGATTACGGTGATAACGATGTTGCTGCCCTTCAACGCCGAGCTGCCGGACGTGGTTTCCAGCGACAAGGTGATGCGGATTTCGGTGCCTGCCAAGCTCATAGGAGTGCTGAGCAAGCCGCCCAAAGCAACGTTGCCTTCGATTTTGATGCCGATGTCGGTTACGCTGTCTTCTTCGAGAGTTGCAATGATCATTTGCATCTCTTCTTCGCCGATGCCGAACAAAGGCTCGAATGCTTTTGCCCAGTCCTTAACGTCCTCGAACGCCACAAGGCCGAGGTTAAGTTCCGCCGCAAGGCTCAAAGTGTCCAGCGTAAGTTCAACCGCGCTTTCGCCGAGGTCGGTGTCCGCATCCAGGTTGACCGTCAACAGGTTGGAGAATTCGGACGGATCGATGTTGACCAATTCGCCGTTGTAATCTTCGGTATCGTAAATCTTTATGTCGCTGCCGCCTTCGAAACCGTTTTCGTCAAAGTCGAAACCGTTGAAGGTGAGATAGAGGTCAACCACTTTGTTGCAGTCGGCATCTTGCAGCTGAATAAACAGACCCATAATGAACGGGTGCAATTGCAAGCGCACTTCTACGCCGAGGTTCGGCAGATAGCCAGCTATGGTGTTTCCCAATTCCTCGCCTGCGATAAGCTGAACAAGCGAAACTATAAGTTTGCCGCTCAAACCTACGCTGAGGAAGTTGTTTTTCAAAAGCATCACTACGGACGCTACGTCGCTGAACACGTCGGAAGTTGCCGAGTGATCCATGCTGTCGCCATCCGTTGCCATAGCCCCGGACGGATCTTCCGATACGTCGTCTTCGCCGCCCATAATCATTTCAAGCAGGTCGGAAATCTTCAAACCGTCCACGGAAAGTTTTGGCAATCCGAGGAAGCCGAGGTCGACGTATGCTTTGCCGGCAGTACCGTCGTAAATGATGGTGGTTTGTACGGTCTTACCTGCATCGCCGTTGTCTCTGATGAGACGCAACGACAGGTCAAGTGCCGTAATGTCGAAGCTCATTGCGTCGAGATCATACTTGAAGCCGAGGTACAAGTCGATGTCGTAGCTGAGGTTCATATCCATCTTGTCGATGGTAACCTTGGTGTCGAGATCGCCCAAAATTCCGCCCAAAATCTGACCTGCGGTGAGATCTTTGATGTTGTTGGTGTTCAAACCGATTGTGCCGTTGAGGCCGATTTGAATGCCGTGAGTTTCGGTTATGCTCTGCCAGCCGTCTTCAGGGATGTCGAAGTTCAACGCCGAAAGCCCTACCGTCGGCATAGGAACGTAAATTCCCAATTCGCTCGAGAAGAAGCTGAGGTCGACTTCGATGAGACCGTTGCGCTGTACAAAGACGTATTTGTCAAGTTTTGCGTGCGTCGGGTTGGTCGGATCGTATTTGACGTATTCGTCGCCCAAATAGACGTAGAAGTCATAACGGTGCAAGCCGAAATGCGCCGCCGAAGTGCTGTCGTAGTTTTCGATTACGTAGTTGCCTTCCGCATCGTAAACCGCAACCTGCGTGCCGTAGGTGTCGTTCTTTGCATAGAACAACTGCTGTGCGGTTGCTTCGTCGAACAGCTGATAGAATCCTCTGTTGAGGTTGATGCTGATTGCGTTTCTGCCGAGGTCAAATTCAGGAGCCTTTACGCCCAAATCAGGGAACACGAGGTTGAACAGCTCGGTCAGATAGCTGTTTGCAATAACAATGCTCAACGTCTTGTCGGCCACGTCGATGGATGCGATAAGCGAATTGATGACGTTTACTATGGTTGCCATCGTGTCGTCGGCAGATGCCGTTGCAACACCGGTAGTTTCGCCGCCCAAAAGTTTGCCGAGAAGCTTGTCGAGGAAGGATTTTTCGGCGATGATGTTTTCAAAGCCGAGTCCGTCAAGTTGCAGATAAACGTTACCTTCACTAAGATAAATGCCGATAATCTTCAGACCGTTGTCGTAAACTTCGATGCCGAGATTGATGCATTCCAACAAAGCCATAACGTCGAGGTTGCTGAAATCGACGGTTTCCATAAGTTGTTTCAACTTAACGTCCGCCGCAACCTTCAATGACAAATTGTTTATAAGTTCCGCCGCATTGCCGCTGCCGTCCTGAACCAAAATTTTTGCCATAAATTCGCTGATGTTGGCAAAGAGCGGCTGGAAGATGTCGGACAAGTCGATGGTGTCTGTTCCGTTTTGACCGATCATCAAGCTGTAAACGTCAAGTTCAAGTTGCAAATTGACGTGTTCAAGCAAGATTTCCGGATTGACGGTTATGCCCTTGGTGGTCGTATCGTAAGCCATATTCATGTCGACTGCTTCGACGTAAGAATATGCGTCCTCGATAACCACAAGGTCGTTGTGTTTAAAGCCGATGTCGATGTTGTGAATCTTGAGGCCGATGCGAAGCATTTCCGCAACGACGGCATCCAAAGATACGCTGAGGTCGAACAGGCCGGTTTCTTCGTTGATATAACCGATGCTGAGCAAAGCATCCAAAGCAATGCCGTCCGGAAGCGTGATAGCGTTCTTAACCGCATCCAGTCCGAGCACCCAATCGAGAAGTGCGCTGGTCAAGCGTACGGAAATCGCTTTGCCGTCCAAAATGATTTGAACAGCCGCCATTTCAACGTCAAACTCGTCGGCAGAAGCCGTAGCTCCGCTTGCGTTGTTGTGGCCGAGCGATTCGCCCAACATATTTTCCAATATTCCGCCGAGGTCAAGGCCGGTGATTTGCAATTTTGCACCGTCGCCCAAAAGTCCTCTTGCGTCAAGATAAACCACGCCTCTGGTGTAGTATGCGCCGAGCAGCAATACGTCTTCCTGAATTCCTGCCATCCACAGCTCGATCTTCACTTCCAAAGTGTTGAAGTCTTCGAGGTTGACGCTAAGTTCGACGTTGAGGTCGAGTTGAAGCGTTTCGCCGTCTTCTGCAGGGACGTTAAGGTCAAGTTCCAAGCCCGGAAGCAAGCCGCTCAACAGGTCGCCGATGTTGAAGTTGCCGTTTTCTGCGCCCAAAACAAGCTGGATGCTGAGGCCGGCGTTAAGCGGAACCTGCGTAATGTTGGTGGCTTCGCCGACAACCGATTCAGGAACTACTCCGTCCTCCGGATTGATTGCAAGGCCGATGTTGCCAATGCCGAGGCCGATTTGAAGCTGGCCGAGGGTTACGGCTACGTCGATGCCGAGATCTGCCAATCCTTGTGCGTCTTCCCAATTGATCATAACCTTTGCGCCGATGTCGCCGAAAATTTCAACGAGGTGCAAATCCATGTCAGGGAGCAACAAGTCAAGCAAAGTTTCGACAAGTCCGGTGTGAACAAGCACGCCGAGGCCTGCGCTGCCCAAAACAACGTCGATGCCCAGTTTAAGGCCCATTTCTTCTGCCGACAGCTGTTCGCCTTCGTCGGAAGCAAGAGCCGCACCTTCCTCTTCCGAAGCTGCTCCGGTGATGAGGTCGATGATGGACTGAGCCGCGTTTTCGATGTACAGAACAGGGCTGCCGTTGTAGTTATACATATCTACGTAAGCATTGCCTTCGTAGAGGTAAACGCCGATGTAAACGACTCGGTTGCCCAAAGCGTCGTAATCGAATATTTCAAGTGCGATATCGAAATTGTCAAGGTCGACGCTTCCGCCGCTGACCATATTGACGATATCGTTGATGGTAAATGCTACGCCGAGGCCGATGTTGAGGCGGTTGTTGCCCGTCTTAAGGCTGATGACGTACAGCAAATCGGCAAGGCCGTCAATGCCGCTGACGTTGAGCATATCGAAAACGGTTTTGATGATCGGCGAGACGTTGTAGTCTGCGTCGTCCAAAAGCGACAAATCGACGTATGCATCCAACGAAACGGTGATTTTGTCCTGCATGATGTTTGCCACGTCGGAGTAATCGTCCATATCTCCGAGAGGCAGATTCATATTGTTGCTGCTGAAACCTACGCGGTAACCGTAAACGCTGAGGCCGATATCCAGGCCCAAAGCCAGTGCGATATCGACGTTGATGCTGGCTTTTCCGCCGTTTTTCGGATCGCATGCTTTTACGGTGACGGAAGTCGAACGTACTTTGTAGTACTGTTGCAAACCGTCGTGACGGTTGTCGCCGCTGTCGTAAAGCACGTATTCGCCGTCAATCTTGACGTACGGACGGTTGTCCATAATGTCGTCGTCGGTAGCTTCGCCGACAGGCATAAACGCGGTGTCGTCGGTCTTTTCGTTGACAAGCGAAACGGCGTCAAGGCTTCCGTCGGAGAATTCGAAATCGGTCAAAAGTTCGGACAGCAACACCATAACGATGTCGTGCGCAATGCGGATTTCGAGGCCTCTTTCGCCCACTCCGATGTAGTTTCCGTCAAGGTTAAGCAGTTTGCTTATAAGTGCCATCGTGCTGTTTTCGGAAGTCGAAGATTCGGTGGATTCGTCGCTTGCAAGTGCCGCAACGCCTTCTGCCACACTCTCGCTGCCGATACCCGAAATGATGCCGGAAAGCACGTCAAAACTGATCTTCATGTTCTGAACGCCGATTTCGTCCAGTTTCAAGAAGATGTATTTGCTGGCCTGACCTGCCGCGTCTACGTAGTCCACGAGAGCAACGTAAACCTTTTTGCTTCCGAGGGTAACTTCCAAAGCAAGGTCAAGACTGCCTAATATTGTATTTAAATCTAAATTATCTACGTTAGCTAATATATTCTTAACGTTAGCGTTGACCATTATCTTCAGGCCCACTTCGCCCAAAGCATCGTTGGTCAGGCACAAACGGACAAGCAGTTTGTTCAACAGCGAGGTAAGCGATACGTCACCCAGGCTCACGTCGCCCAACAAATCGCCCAAAAGTCCGTTAAGTTCGGTTTCGGTTTCGGTCAGGCGATAGCGTATTGCCAATTCCAACTCAACGTAGATGTTGCCGTCTTCGTTAAAGTCGACAAAGATGTCCGGGTTGGATTCGACAGGTGCCAAAACGCCTTCGATAAACGACGTGCCGATTTGCGGATAACCCAGCCAAATGCCAAGTCCCAAAACGTTGGTGTCAACGTCCACTCTCAACAAAACGTCGTGCAAATTGATGCTTACCGATGCGCCTGCGTCAAGGCTTTCGACAATGCCCTGAATGCCGTCGACGAGGTTGTCTTCGATTTGCAAACCAAACGACGGAAGCATGCCGATGATTCCGCTGATAAGTGCGGTGGACAGCTCGATTTTTACGGTGTTTTTGGACAGAGCAAAGATGAGATCCATTGTTTCTTCGTCATCGTCTGCCGTTGCGAGAGCGCCTTCTTCGGAATTGGAATCCAATCCTTTCAAAAGGCCGGAAATGGTGGAATATACGTCGTTAAGAAGTTCTTCTATTGCTTCGATATCCGTAATCTTAAACGCGGATACGTTGAGGCCCGGGAACTGAGCGTACACGTCTGCTCCGTCGATGTAAACGCCGATAAGCAGTTTCTTGCCCGCATCCTGAAGCAGCGAAATTTCCAACGAAACTTCGGTTGCCAAAGCGTTGGAGAAATCCAAATTGCCCTTAAGGCTCAAACCGATGCTTGCGGTGTAATCGTCTTCGAAACTGATGCCGAGGCTTGTGGTCAAATCGCTTACGAATGCCGAAACGATGTCGCCAACCTTCAGTTCGTTCTCTTTGAGAACGATGTCGATGCCTGCTTCGAGGCTAAGGCTTACCGTGGACAGGTCGGCAAGGCTGGTGTATTCCGATTCGAACACGGCTTCTTCGGTGGCCGGGATAACGGAACCTGCCTGCAAGCCGAGGCCGATATGGTTGATGGAGAAACCGACGCTGACCGGGTTGATTTTGAGCATGAGGTTAAGCGAAACACCGTCGTCGAAGCCCAGCCACAAGCGGCTTTCTTCTTCGTTGAATTCAGGCATTCCGGTAACTTCCTTGCCCATAACCAAAGTTACGATTGCATCGATAAGTTTTGCACCGATACCGATGGAAATAGCGTCCTTGCTGATGCCGATTCCGGACAGTGCGCCGTTGAGCAAATCAAGGATGTTTGCAGGGATAAGCGGGAAGGTGCTGCCGTCCAAAGCGGAAGCAACCGCTTCGCCCGTCGATTCGGACGAAGTATCGTCGGACGAACCGAACAAGCCGTCCAACAAACCGCTGCCCAAAAGGTTAAACTTAAGCCTTACGTTGTCCGCTACGGTACCGTTGAGGCGGATGTAAAGCATGCCGTTTTGCAAATACAGGCCCAAAATAGGGTCGTTGCCCATTTCGACCTTGCCGTAGTAAATTTCGACGGCGAGTTCGCTGTTTTGCAACAAGTCTTTGACGTCGAGAGTACCGGTGGTGATCAATGCGCCGAGGCTGATATTACCCGCAAGCCTGATGCCGTAGTACTGTTCGAGATCGGTCAAAACTTCGCACTTTAAGATGATTTCGGACAATGCACGAAGGATGGAGTTGGTTCCGTCTTCCGTCAAATTGCCGTTTTCGTCGTAGTTGTAGAAGTTTTCGAGAATGCTGCCGAGGTCGGTGGCGTTGTCGTCAACCGCATTTTCGTCTGCGGCGGCGTAGAAATAGCCGGAGATGTCAAAATGCACTATGTCGAGGTTGAACTGCACGTCGTCGCCGATGGTCAGAAGATCGATATAGGTAAAGTCTTCCAGCGGCACGTTGTCGAGGAAGTTCCTTGCTTTAAAACCTATTTGCAAACCGTACAAACCGACGTCGATGCCGAGAACGGTGTTTTCGCCGTCCTTAAGCGACACGTTCACTTCAAGGCCCAAAGCATTGAGGAACGGCACGCCTTCTTCGCCCCAAACGATGGCAACTTCCGCGCCGATTTCAGGCAAGCTGATGTTTTGAACTTTATCGTTGCCGTTTTCGTCGGTGTAATGAACAGGAGTGTTGGTTTTGAGTGCTTCGATAAGAGCCGCGGTGGCCGTGTCGAGTTGGCTGCCTGCCGCACTGCCCTCTATGGCACTTGCAAGATAGCTGAGGAGCGCACCGGTGATTCCCGTTGCTACTTCCACCTTGATGCCTTCGTCGCCCAAAGCGAGGCCGAGGACAACCGATGACAAGTCGAGGCTTGCCAAAACGTCACCCAAACCGGAAGACGATTCGGTGTTTTCGCCCGTTTGTTCACCGTCTGCCGTAGCGAGAGCGGATGCCGATGCATCGTCGTCGCCCAAAAGGCCGGCAATCAAGTCGATGAGGTCAAGGTTGATATAGAATTTTTCGATGCCCAAAAGCGGAACGTCGGCATACAGCGAACCGGATGCATAGTAAACACCGATAAGCACTTCGCCGGATTGACGCCCGGTTATGGTGAGCAAAAGTTCGGTTTCGTTGTCCTGAGGTGCGTTTTTGAGGTCAAGATTTGCCTGCAAATTCAGGATGAGGCCCGGATTGATATCTTCTTCGATATTAAGTCCTACCAACAAGTCGCCCAAAAGACCGCCTGCCGCCGTGGACAAATCTATTTCGTTTTCGGACATTTCGATGCCGATTTCCAACGTCAAAGCAAGATAGAACTGCATGTTGGACAGCACGTCTTCATAAGTGTCCGGATTTGTCGGAGCAAGATCAAGCGCTTCGAGTCCTACCAAAATGTGTCCCAACCCGAGGCCGAGATCGAGGCCGAAATCGTCCTTGCTTACGCCGAGATTTACGTCGATGTAAAGTTCACTGAGGTTCAAACCGTCAAGGCTGATCTTGAGGCCGCTTCCGTCGGTCACTTCAAAGCTTTCGAGGAACGGTTTGATGCTTGTTATCGTTTCGTTGTCGCCGGCAAGAGCCGTAACGAGTGCGCCGATAAGGTCGGTTGCGAGGCTGACTTCGATTGCCGAGCTGTCGATGCTGACTCCCTTGATAACCGCCGCCACGATGCCGAGAATCTGCTCGGTGCTCATGCCAGAGCTTTCTTCAGACGCCGTCTCGTCGGCCGTAGCCATTGCTTTGCCGAATATTTCAATTTTGGTGTTGCCTTCGATAAGGTCAACAAGGTTTATGGACAGCTTAGGAATGCCAATTGCCGACGCGTCGACGTACAGTTTGCCGCCCACGAGGAATATGTCCAAACTTCCGCCGTTGGAAACTTTTGTAATCTGCACTTTCGCTTCGATACTGTTCCACAAATCGGAAGAAATGGTGTTGATGTTAAGATTTGCTTCGATGCTGAATTCATAGTTCAAATCAACGTTGTTTTCAACGTCCAATTTGATCAAAATTCCGTACAGAAGCTGTTGCAACTCGGTCAATTCCAAGGTGCTCTTGCCCATTTGCAATCTGAACGCGCCGTCCAAAGCGAGGCTTATGGTGTCAAAACCGAGGCTGTCGCTGAGGCTGTCGACGGTGATTGCGGAATACGGCTTGCTGTAATCGTTGAAGTTAGGCATCTCCCAATCGTCGAGATGGAGGCCGTATGTAAATTCGATAGGCAGACTGAGGCCAAACAGGTCGCCGTCCGTTTCGTTGCCGAGAGCAAGATCGATGCTCAAAGCGGCTTTGCCCCAAGTCGTCTGATCAGGTATGTAGCTGATGTCCGCTTTGGTAACAGGCAAAGTGAGTCCCGGCTTGATCATGGACATGATGGTGTCGAAAACTTCACCCGTCAAATCCATCGAAAGGCTTGCGAGGTTGTATTTGCCTTCGCCTTTTTCTACTTCGATGCGAGCCAAAATCTGCTTAATCAAAGCAAACACGTCAACTTCGTTGATGCTGGTTTCGGAAGAAGCCGTAGCGCCGTCGGAAGTGAAATAGTGATAAATTTTCACGTCGCCGCTTTCGATAAGGCCTTTGGCTTCGTCGTAAAGGGAATCTTCACCTTCTTCGGACGATACAACCGCATCCGCTTTTGCGACGTAACCCGAAATAAGACGGGAAATGGACGGAATCTTTTCCGCCACGAGGTCGTCCAGCAAGTCCTTAATCATGGTGTTGAGGTTAAGGCTGGTGGTGGAAGAGGTTTCAACCGTCTTAAGGGTGTATCTGGTCATTCCGGCGTGCTTGGAAGCATCGTATTGTACGTAATAATCGCCGTCCAACACAACGTCGCCGTTCGGATCCACAACCGCAACGGTTTGCTTGTCGGTTTTTATGTAGTTGTTCATCTTATAACGGCCACTGCCGATGCCGGACAAGTCAACGTAAATGGTTTCGTCCGCACCGACGTAGTAAACGCCTGCCCTGAGGGTGTCGTCTTCCGAGCCGTAAATTTCGATAAGGCCGTTGGTTTTGGAGTTGTCCTTCAAATCCAATTCCAAACGAATCTTAAGGTGAAGTCTGAAAACTGTGCGATCGACGTTGATAGGAAGGTTTCCGAAAGAGGTATTAGAGAACGTAAAGCCTTCGCCGATGAGGCCGCTGATAAGGTTGCCCAAACCGGCATCGAGAGTGTCGATGGTGTAAGTATGTTCTTTTGCATTGATTTCGATGTTGACATCCGCATTTAAGGTCGTGAGGCTATAATCGATCGTATCTATTACGGAAAAATCAGGCATGTCGAAATCCGGCTCCACACCGAGGTTGAAGTCGCATGCGCCGAGGCGAACGTCCAAATCGTTGTACGGGGCATCGTCGTCGCCCACGTTTGAACGGTTGTCGTTGATTTCGACGGCAAAGTCCATGCTCTGGAACATGTCGTCTTTTATTATCGCATTGATGGCCAAACCGAACTGCACGTCGCCGGAAAGGCTGGACAAAATGGTGTCAAGGTCCCAACCGAACGCAAGTTCCAAAAGTTCGGCTATGTCGGTAAGAGAATCACCCAACAGCGACGGAACAAGGCCCATTACGGTAGGCAGCAAGCTGTTGAGCATGCTGAGCGGAACGTAAACGTGCTGCTCGCCCGTTTCGGTGGTGGTAAGTATAGCGTTGGATGCCTTAGGGTCGGCAAGCATGGTGATGGTGTCGAGAACGGTGTTGCCCAACAAACCGGAAATCATGCCCGACAGCGAGCCCAACGAATCGCCCAACAATCCGGCAATAAGATCTCCGAAACCGTCTTGTTTCAAAAATCCGCCGATGTCGAGTTCGTCAAACATCTTTTGGGCAAACTGCGCAACCCATTCCAAATCCATATCGTCACTCTTGTAAACGTGAACGCCGTCTGCCTCGGTCACTTCGCCGGCCGCATTGCGGGTGTCGATATAGAAGTAACCGTCGATTTTGTAGAAACTCATCAAAATCGTTTCGTCGCCGTTTTCGTCCACAAGTCTGACGTCAAAGCGGAACTTACTGTTCTTTTCGTTTTCGATGTCCAAAGCGGCTTGCACGTCAAGATATATGTATTTTGCCGTGTTCTCGTGTTCGAGGAACAGGAACGTGCTCATGGCGAAGTTCATATACTTGCTGCCGATTTGTCCCTGAGCCTTGGACTTGTCGATGGAATCGAAAATCATCTGCATCGCAAGACCGTTGTTGATGTTTTGCGTTGAACTGATGACGTCGTCTCCCTTCGAATCGTTGACAGGCGGTTTTGCACTGCCCGACGGAGTTCCGCCGGCAGGCGTGTCGTTAGAACCGCATGCGGCAAACACCGCAAGCAGGCAGCACACGACCACAGCCACCAAAATCAACTTGGAAAAGTCAATCCTCTTTTTCATAAATTAGCCTCCTATTTGCATCGCACATATCACATTATATGTGTGTGCACGCGTATGCAGGCATACGCCACATAATTATACGTTTACATTTTACCTTATCTAACACCTAAAAGTCAATGTTTCTGACCAATTTTTTTCAAAGACGCCCCCTAAACTGTCAACAAACCACTCTTTCGGGTAGACAAAAGGCCATTTAGTAGACAGATGCCTACAAAATATCGCCAAATTCCCGCGGCTTGCACTTTGTTTTGCTTTGTGCCGAACGTTTGGGATTTTGTCGGCAAACAGCCCAAACAAACCGATTTCAAAACAAATTCTTCTTCCCAGGCCGACGGGTGGCAACCTTGGTCGGCGCGAGCGTTCACCTTCGATTCTTGTCCGCAAATCGACAACCGGGCACCTTGCAAATGCTTCATTTTCTTGTTTAAAACATCCTGCACTTTTATTGCAAAAGCAAAAATTATGTGCTAAAATATAAAATGGTTTTGTGTGTACGGTTCAAAAGTCCCGCACCTAACAGGCTTGAACCCGTATACTTAAAAACAACGCAAAACGACGTTTATCGCTTGAAACAACACTTTAAAGTTCAAAATCGGAGACAAGTAATGAAAGCCGCGCTCTTTGCCATCGGCGGAATACTTAGCGGATGGCTGCTGAAATTTTTTAAATTTTTGGGCGGAGTCGTTCTCAGAGGACTGGGGACGATACTTTCCTTTTTCGGTTTGTACGTTCCTCTGCTGTATTTGCTGTTCGGGCTTGTTTTGCACCTTACGTTCGATTTTGATCCGTTTGGCGGCGACGTAAACGGCAAACTGTACGTTTTGGGGCTTGTCGAGTGTTTCGGATGCACGGTCATCATCTGCGTGCGCAACCTTGTGGCGAAGCCGCTAAAAAGCGTTTTTGCCTTTTTGAAAGGGGCTTCGCACGGCCGAATCCGTCAAAACAGGGACGTTCCGGAAACGCCGGAGGTTTACAGAAGTTCCGTCAGGCCCGACCTTATCGTGTATGAATATCACAACCGCTACGATCTGTTCAGGGACGAAAACGGGCGGCTTTGCTTTTTGAGGACCGAGTATAAATAATGAAAAATGCAAAAGTTATAAAAGTTGAAAAAGTCAAAAAACGTATTTGGGAAATCGATTTCCTGCGCGGACTAAGCATATTTTTGCTGCTGTTTGACCATACGTTTTGTGCGCTGTACACCTTTGGCGAACAATGGTTTCCGATAGCCAAAATGTCGATGTCGGCCACCGTCCGCGGCTACGGTTTTTTCGAAATGATAAAAGCTATGGCCTCGGGGCAAATTCTCGGCGGCGAATCGTTTGCGCTCAGGCTGTGCTACTTCTCCAAATATTGGTGGGTGTGCAATTTGCGAAGCGTGGCTCAACCGCTGTTTGCAGGGATTTTTATCGCCATTTGCGGCGTAAGTTGCACCCTGTCGCACAACAATTTGAAACGTGGCCTTATTCTTTTGTGCATTGCCGATTTGCTGACGCTGGGTTCGAACCTATTCACCAAGCCCGAAGTGATAAACTTTGGCGTATTGCATCTGTTGTCGGTGGCGATTTTGCTGTTTGAACTGCTTAACGTCTTATTTAAAGGCGACCGACGAAGCCTTGCGATTACCTCGGCGGCGCTGTGTGTAATTTTGACCGTATTGTTTTTGGTTTTACGAAACAGCAAAAGCTTTTTGGACAGTTATAATGCGGAAACGGGCATTTTCAAAAACGTTTTGTTCAACACCAAAAACAGCGCGCACTTCAACCCGACCACAAGTTACAACAACGCTCTGCACTTTTCGCCGACGGACTACTTCCCTCTGCTTCCGTGGCTGGCGGTGTTTATGTTCGGTGCTTCGTTTGGAAAAATATTTTACGCAGACAAAAAAAGCCTTCTGCCGAGACTCGACGGAAAATGGAACAAACCGCTATGTGCCATGGGGCGTTACACCATATGGTTTTATCTGGGGCAACCGGTGGTTGTTTACGGCATATTGATGCTGGTAAGTTATTTCAAAATGACGCCCGGAAGTTGGGGCATAATTTAACATAAAAGGCACTTTAAATTCCATATTTTAACACATAAACGCAAACATCCGCACAAATCGTTGCGGATGTTCTTTTTTGTTTCGGCTCAAAAAGGCATCAAAAAAGCCCTCTTTGCGAGGGCTTTTTTTGTTTTGTAAAATCGATTTTATTCTGCCTTAATTGCAGGGATTTCCGGAACCTTGTCGGCCATCTCTTTGACTCGCTTACCCAAAAAAGCATCCGCCAAAGCTTGCTGTTGTTTGCTTACTCCGAAAGTGATGGTGATGTTTTTGGACCTGCCGCCGTTTTGTTGAGTAGGCGCATAAACGTAGCCTTGTTGTTCGGCCTGTTGTGCCGCAAGCATCGGATCCATACCTTCGATGTTGTTGTTGACGACAACGGTTTGTTTGCTTGCTTTTGCAACTTGCTTGTTGAGTTTTTGAACGAATTTGGACGGTTTGGAAATCTTTTTAAACACATAGGTTTTGCCGCCGGAAGTGTTGATGAAAAGATTGCCGTAGCCCAGCATACTGCCAAAAGCCCCGTAATTTACCGTTACGCTGTCAATGCTCTTCAACGCTATATCCACCGTTTCAACGCCCTGTCTGCTTGCAACTTTTGCATTGGTAAGCACTATTTCGGTGCGTGTGGTCGAAACGATATGGCCGATAAACATCAACACGGTAAGTGCGCCGAACGCTATTGCACAATACAACGGAAGCGACGCCAACCACGGAGTTGTGTCGATTTTTGCGGCAATTTTGTCGATTTGCACAAGTTTGGATGCGCCGAAATATGCGGCAGCGGTGATGATAAGCATCAAAAACTCTCGCATAAAAATCCAGTTGGACCTGCGTGTTTTCATGACGATTTTCTCGCCTTTGTTCAATTGTCTTTCAAGATAGCTCATACGGTGATTCCTCCAAGCAATACTAATATATTAGCACAGTACGCCTCGATTTGTCAATAAATAAAGTTTAATTTATATACTTTAGGTTGTTATTCCTCGATAATAAGCCTGTTGTTTACGGTTTTTATCATATCTCTGTCAACCTTAACAACCTTTCTGTCGTAGGTGATAAGGCCGTTGATTTCCGATTCGACGTCGGTAAGCTGAGTGTAAACCGCTGCGGCAAGGCCGTTGTGCATAGCTTTTTCCACTTCGCCCTCAAACAGTTTTTTGAGCCCGCCGTTAAGGCCGTCCTTGCTGCCGTAAATGCGATAGCCGAACGCTTTTTTGGAGAAAACGTGCCCTTTTTCCTGATAGCTGTAGCCGCCGTATTCCGACAAAACCACCGGGCGAGAATGCCTGTCCTTAACAAACCCCGGCACCCAATTTACCACGGCACGGCCTTTTTTGTCGTGACGGATGCGGAACGGATACCAATAGCGGTGAATGCTGAGCAAATCTTTTCCGCCCTGATCGTGCCAGCCGGAAGCAGGATCGACCACACGGGTCGGGTCGAGTTTTTTGATGAAATCGTAAACCTTCAGGCTGTCGAACTGGCCCCAGCCTTCGTTAAATATGGTCCAAAGCACGATTGACGGCGCATTGTAAAGTGCGTCAACCATTTCTTCGAGGTCTTTATAGTACTCGTCGCGGCCGAGCTTGTTTCTTCTCGAAAAACGCCAATAAGCGGTGTCTTTAAGCTTAATGTGGAAAAACGGCCATACCCCGATTGTAAACATATTGTATTTGCCGCCGCCAAACGCTTTGGTAAACAAATTGTAGCTTCCTCCGCCGTTGACCATATCCTGCCAAACCAAAACGCCCAGTCTGTCGCAATGATAGTACCACCTTGCCGGTTCGACTTTTATGTGCTTTCTGAGCATGTTGAAGCCGAGGTCTTTTGCCGTCTTGACGTCATATTCCAAAGCCTCGTCGCTTGCAGGCGTATACATGCCGTCCGACCAATATCCCTGGTCCAAAAGGCCGTTGTGGAAATACGGTTTGTTGTTTAGCATCAAACGGCGATAGCCTTGTTTGTCCGTGCCGACTCCCACTTTTCGCATACCGAAATAACCCGTGATGCGATCGTCGTCCAAAGTGACTTCGACGTCGTACAAAAACGGATCCTCAGGCGACCACAGACGTGCATTTTCAACAGGTATATGTGTATCTTCGCCCACTGTATATGTTGACTCGGTAACCACTTTATCACCGTATTTTACGGTTATTAAGCCATTGTTCGGTTGGTTGTCGGCAAAAACCTTGATTACGACTTCGCCAAGGTCGATGTCCGGAGTTATGCGGATTTTTTGTATGTAATTGCGTGCGGTGCTTTCCATCCAAACGGTCTGCCAAATGCCGCTTGACGGCGTATACCAAATGCCGCCGTGTTTCAAACTTTGCTTGCCCCGAGCCTGAAATCCGAGGTCGGTCGGATCGGTTACGGTAAGTTTAATTTGGTTTTGTCCCGGCCTTATAACGTCGGTAACTTCAAAGGAGAACGGATTGTATCCGCCCGTATGACTTCCGACGCAAACGCCGTTAAGCCAAACTTCGCACTTATAGTCAACGGCTCCGAAATGCAAAAACACTCTGTCTTTCAAAAAACTTTCCGCCACGTCGAAAGTGCGCTCGTAATGCAAAAAATCGTCCGGCATAACAACCTTTTCTACGCCCGACAAAATGCATTCCGGCGAATAAGGAACGACAATTTCTCCGTCGTATTTTTGAGGTTCGGTTGCCGTTTTGGTGATGGCATAATTCCAAACGCCGTTAAGATTTAAGTAGCTGTCCCTGACAAGTTGAGGACGCGGATATTCCGGAAGCGGATTGTTTCTGTCAAAATTTTCGCCCCATTTGGTAAGTATTTTCATAATTCTCTCCTTATTTTTGTTTTATGCTCGGAAAATGTGCTATACGCACAAGCGTTGCGCCGTACGGCATCAACGTCATTGTTTTAGGTTCGGCGGTGACGGTTTTTTTAGGGATTTTGCCCGCATCTCCGTCGTCTTCTTCCCAGCCTGCCACCGGAACTGCGGCCACCTCCAGTTCTATCGGAGGATTGTCGGGATCGAACGGCGTTGCGCCGATATCGCGCCTTGTGGCGTTTTTAACTTCCACAGTGCCGTCCTTTGCGACAACGGGTGCAAGCCGCCACTGCGAAACGTTTTTGAAGGAATAATTACAGTGCGGAGCGTTGCCGCCCAAAAGCTGCGTGACGTATTTTTGTTTCGACGCCATAACCAACGGTCCCAATCGGATGCTGACCGATTTGTCGGGGTTTACCACGGCCGTAGGCTCGGCAACAAATTTCAATCGCACCTCGTCGCCCGTCCTGAGCAACCGTTTAAGCCTTATAATGCCCTTATTTTCCTTTGCCACCTGCTTGCCGGCAACGTAAACCTCCAACGAAGTGTACTTCGGCACTCTGAACGCAAAGGTAACCTGCGGATTCCCCACCGCGTCGGCAACTTTGAACACCGCCTCGTCGCCCCACGGATAGGAGGTTTGCTCCTCTATCGTAACTTCGCCCTCTCCGACGGCTGTTTTTACCGTACACGGAGCATACAAGAAAAATGCGAGTTCGTCGTTTCGTTTAAAGCACAAACTTTTTGTAAATTTAGGCAGTGCTTGGTGCAAATTGGCCGTGCAACAGCCGTAATTCGGCGCCAAACCGAAGGTGTTGGCATCGCTGTCGACGTCAAAGAATTTGCGCTTTTTGACACTTGCTTCAAGCTGATTTATTTGCTGAACGTACTGGTGCGCGCTCATGTCCTTCGTAAACATCGCAGGCAGTGCGTTGTAGGCAACCAATTCCAACATATCCGCATAAAACGGATCGCCAGTAACCGCCAACAGCTTCTCAAACGAGCCCATCGCCTCGACCACGGCGCAAAGTTCCACGCCCTGTGTAGGATCGGTGCCGTTCAAATGCTCGTCGCAAGTGAACATGCCTATTGCCGTGCCGTGATGCTTATACAAGCTCTGAATGCCCCGTTTAAGGTTCACGAACGTCGAATCCGTATCGTACAAATTGCCGTAAATTGCCGGGTATTTCATCGCCATAGCGACGTTGACGCCGTGAGTAAGCATCAGCCTTTTTACCATGCGTTTTTTGTTAAAACGGACGGTGGATGACGCGCTGTGCGGCGAAAGCGGTTTTGTGCCGTGTTTTTTCTTATAGTCCGAACGGGCGCCCGCCTTTCTGCCGAAATTTACAAGCGGTCTTGACAAATATTTGCCCGCCCTGCGCTTAAAACGGAAATTTTCGAAATAGCCCGTCCAATCGTAACTGTAACCCTTGATTTTTTCAACCAAATCCGTCAAAAACTCGTCGCCTGTTTTTTTGTACAAAAATTCGATGGGGACAATATATTCAAACGCCCTTGCGGCGGCCCAGTACCGAGGCGGATTTTCGTCGACGGTGTTGTACATATACTTGAAAAACTTGCGCATAAAGGTCAGGACCTGAGCATCGGAAGTCGCTTCATAATAGCTCATAAGTGCCTTCAGCGCAACACAGCGCGGCCACCAATCACGGGTGCGCTGCGGCCCGAAATCGCCGTCGGAACGCTGACTGTCCAATATCGCCTTTACCCAAAGGTTTGCCTTTTGTTGCAGTTTTCCGTCGCCGAGGAGGTATGCCAGCGGAACAAGCCCGTCCGCATAATACGGCCCGAGTTCCCATGCTTCGCCCTTGCCGCCGAGCCAGGCGGATTTTTCGGACACTTCGCCCCAATGGTTCATAAGATCTCCCGTGATCCCGTCCGCCTGCGTGCGAAGCTCAGAAAGAAACCATCCTTTAGGCTGAATCTGACCGAGTTTAAGTTCGGTATAGCCGGCCAAAAGCGTTTTTGACATAAAACTCTCCTTAATGTTTCGTTATAGTTATTATATACTTAACGTGCGATATAAATCAAGCAAAATTTTTTCTTTTCGGACATTTTGGTTTATATACAAAAAGGCAGTATCGCTACTGCCTTTTTAGTATCAAATTTTAGTCAACGTCTTCCATCATTTCGTAAACTTTCTTTTTAGGAAGCGGTTTGCTGTCGCCGTGTTTTACAAGGGACATCAAAACCATGGACAGAATAACGCAAACGGCCGAGTAAGCAAACAGACTGCGGTTGGAGATATGATCCATAAACAAACCGCCGATGTACGGAGTTATCGCCTGTGCGCTCATGGTAGCCATATAGTAGTAGCCGGTGTATTTGCCAACGTCCTTTTCCGACGAAAGTTCAACGACCATCGGGAAGGTGTTTACGTTTACAACGATAAGGCCGAAACCTGCGATAAGATAGAACAAAGCAAACATAACGGCTTTAAGCGACATTCCCCATTGCGGTTTGATGAACAGGAACACACAAACAAACGAAACCGTTGCAAACAGCAAGCCCAGCAATATGCTCTTTTTGCGGCCAATCTTAACTGCCAGCGCACCGACAGGAATAAATGCCACCGCGCTTACCGCCATGCTCGCCGCCGATACAACGGTGCCGACAAACGCCGAGCAACCCAAAACGTTTACGATGTAAATCGACAAGTTGGACGAGATTGCGTTGTAGCCCATAAACCACATAAAAATGGAGGCTAAAATAAGCAAGAAGCTTCTGAATTTTGCTTTCTTAAGTTTTTTCTTTTCTTCCGAAATGACGGCTTCATCGTTCAAACTGTCCGCTTTAACGCCGTCTTCTGCTTCCAAAGCTTTAAGGTCGGCTTCTTCGTCGTCTTCGTCGGTGATGCCGTATTCTTCACAGATGGCACGGCATTCGTCAACCATCTTAGGTTCGTTAACGAACTTGATGAAGCAGAACAGCAATATGGCCATCGACAGTGCGTTGGCAATGTAAATTCCGACGTAGCCGTTTTCGTTGATGGCAAAGCCTATCATGTACGTAAGCGTTGCGATTGCGCCGCCCACGCCGCCGGCAAGGTTAATAATTGCGTTGGCCTGACTTCTCAAAGGTTTAGGCGTAACGTCCGGCATAAGTGCAACGGCCGGGCTTCTGTAGGTGCCCATGGCAACCAACACCAAAAACAGAACCAAAATGAAGAACACAAGCCTTATGCTGTTCTGTTTGGTTACGTTGTTGTAAACCTGATCGTTTATGTAGCGGTTTACACCCTCTTTGGCAAAACGATTGAAAAGACCGGCTTCGTCTCCGACTTCGAGATTGACAAATTCTTCTCTGGTTATTTGACCGCTGAGTTCGTCAAAAACGATTTTGGAAATGTAGTTGTTTTCGCCGCTCTGTGCGTCGTCGTAAAACATCCCCAACTTTTCCTGTCTGAAATCGGCATCAGTTTCAAAGCGAACCTCCAAATCGTCTCTGATGGCGTTGGCCTCTTTCAGCTGACTTGAAGTGGTCACAGGGATAAATATCATCAAAATGATTGCGGCAAGAGTGCCCAGCACGATAAACGGGGTGCGTCTGCCGTACTTGGATTTGCAATTGTCACTAAGTTTGCCGAACAGCGGCAACATAAACAATGCCAACAAATTGTCCAAGCCCATGATAAGGCCGCGCATAGCGTTGGACAAGCCGAACGCATTGTCAATCAAAAGCGGTACGACGTAGTCATAAACAACCCAAAAACATTGGATGATTGCAAACGCAAAACCGACTTTTATTGTCTTTTTGTAGTCAAGTTTAAGGTTCATAACATATCTCCCATTATAAAGATAAGATAATTATAACAAATAAATGTCGCAAAGTAAACTATCCTGAAATTTTTTTTGATTTTTTTGTCAAAACGGTTGACAACGGTAAAAAATTCCTTTATACTAAAATCAAGAATGATTACTGATTTTGGAGAGCTATGAATTACAGCAAGCAACGAGAAACCATTTACGGCGTGTTGAAATCGACAAAATCGCACCCGTCGGCCGAATGGATTTACTCGGAAACCAAAAAAATTTTGCCAAACGTAAGCCTGGGCACGGTGTATCGCAATCTGGGGATGCTCGAAGCTGCGGGGCTTGTAAAAAAAGTCAGCACGACGCTCGACACCGAGCATTACGATGCCGACGTCAGCCCTCACGCACATCTCGTTTGCACCTCGTGCGGCAAGATATCGGACTTGTTTTTTGACTTTCAACAAATCGATTCACTCTTTTTAGGCACCGACTTTAAAGTTTCGTCCGCCGAGCTCACGGCCACCGGACTTTGCAAGGATTGTCAAAACAAAAATGACACAACAGACGGTTTACCGTCCAAAATATAACATTAAAAGATTAAATCGGAGGATATTTTATTATGAAAAAATTTGTATGCACTGTTTGCGGTTACGTTCACGAAGGAGATTCTGCTCCTGATTCCTGCCCTATCTGCAAGGCTCCTGCCTCGAAATTTTCCGAGCAAAGCGGCGATATGGTTTGGGCTGCCGAACACGTTGTCGGCGTAGCAAAAGGCGTTGACGAAGAAATTATTAAGGATTTGAGAATGAACTTCGAGGGCGAATGCTCGGAAGTGGGAATGTACTTGGCTATGGCTCGCGTTGCTTTCCGTGAAGGCTACCCTGAAATCGGACTCTATTGGGAAAAGGCCGCTTACGAAGAAGCGGAACACGCTGCAAAATTTGCCGAGCTTTTGGGCGAAGTCGTAACCGACAGCACCAAAAAGAATCTTCAAATGCGTGTTGAAGCCGAAAACGGCGCAACCGAAGGCAAAAACCGCTTGGCAAAACGTGCAAAAGAACTCGGCCTCGATGCAATTCATGACACCGTTCACGAAATGGCTCGCGACGAAGCTCGCCACGGCAAAGCATTCCAAGGCCTTTTGAACAGATATTTTAAATAAACGACACAAACTACAATCGGTCAAAAAAACGCTCGCGAGTGCGAGCGTTTTTGTTTTTAGTTTTTAAATGCTGTCGACGTCGCCGTCAAACTTTTTGATTATCATAAACTCATACGGAGCAAGAGAATAGTTCCCTTTCAGTACGGCCCTGTTGTTTAAAAGATTGATGCTGTCGGACGCAACTTTAAACGTTTCCCAATTTGCGCTGTTATTGCAAACGAAAGTGAGCTTTTTGTCACCCTTCGTCCACTCGGTTGCAAGCAATTTGTAGTCGTCCAAAATTTCGAAATTGCCCGTAAAAATATCACGGTTATTGGTTCGGATTCCGCCTATTTTGCGATAGAATCCGATCAGTTTTTCGTCCTCGTTGCCCCACGGATAAGTGCGGCGGTTTATCGGATCTTCGTAGCCCTGCACCCCTGCCTCGTCGCCGTAAAACACGGCAGGCACACCCGGAAGCATATAGTTCAACGCCACGGCCATACACAGCCGAAGTTTTGCGTTGTCGTAGTCGGCGCCGACAAGTTTTTTGCTTTGGCGTTGCGCTTTGGTGGTTCCCTCGACGGACACGTCGGACAGCATATTTATTGCCCTTACGGTATCGTGCGTATCCAACATATTCATCAAGCAATCCACCGAGCGGCGCGGATAATTTTCAAGCACCGTCCAAATTGCGTTTTTGAAAGCGACTATATCGCCGTATTTGACGTAATCCAACACGGCGGCTCGGAACGGATAATTCATAACGCCGTCCAGCTGATCGCCCAAAAGATACGGCCTCAAAATGTCGTAACTGACCTTGTTGGACGCATCTTCCCAAACCTCGCCGAGAATGTAGCAATCGGGATTTATCGCCTTAACGCTTTTTCTAAGTTCGTTGACAAATTCGATAGGAAGTTCGTCAACCACGTCAAGCCTCCAGCCTTTGATGCCGAGTTTCGTCCATTTTTCGATAACTCCGCCCGGTCCCATTATAAACCGCTTGTAGCTCGGATTGGTGTGAACCACCGTCGGACAGCAATCCACGCCCCACCAGCTTGTATAGCGGTCGGGATAATTTTGGAAAGAATACCACTTAAAATACGGTGAATTTTTCGATTGACATGCGCCTATGCTGTCGTACCTGCCGAACTTGTTGAAGTAAATGCTGTCGCTGCCGGTGTGATTGAAAACGCCGTCCAAAACGATGCCGATGTCCAAATCCCCTGCCTTGCGAATAAGTTCGATAAGGTCGTCTTCAGTGCCTAAAAGCGGATCGATTTTTAAATAATCGCCGGTGTCGTAGCGATGATTTGACGAACTTTCGAAAATCGGCGACAGATAAATAATCGTAACCCCGAGGCCTTTAAGGTAATCGAGCTTTTCGATTATCCCTCGCAAGTTTCCGCCGAAAAAGTCGTCCGCTCGATACACGCCGTCCGGCCCGACAATTTCAGGATCCTCGTTCCAGTTTCCGTGCAAGCGATAGTGCCTGTCGCCGGTGTCCACGTCGCCCGCCTTGTTGAATCGGTCGACAAAAATATGATAAATTATGCCGCCTTTTACAAAATCGGGGGTTTTATATCCCGCTTTGTACACCGTCAACTGCCATTCCGGCAAATTTTCGCCACAAACGGCATTCATATATTCGTCTGCGCCGTACTGCCACATTCCAAACTCGTTGAACACCCTAAAGCTGTAATGATAGATGCCTTCTTTTGACAGTTTCAGTGTAACCGTGTAGATGTTGTCGGCGCCTTCGGAGTGACTGAACGCCATCGGATAAAAATTGCGTTCGCTTTTTCGGAGGCAAAACAAAACCTCGTTCACCTCAACCCATTTAGGAAGCGGAAAGCGAATGGTAAATTCTTCATCGGTCGCAACCGCTCCCCTCGGAGTTTTAAATTTTTCGTTTCTCGAATTGAAATTCATGTCTATTTGTTTGAATCGATCGGAGTAAGGTGCCAAATTCTGTCGGCATATTCCTTAACGCTTCTGTCCGAAGAGAAGAATCCCGAGTTTGCGACGTTCATAAGACTCATACGGCCGAAACGGTATTTGTCCTTATACAAACCGTCAACTCTGTTTTGCGCATTGACGTAGCTGTCGAAATCGGCCAAAACCATATATGGATCGGCAATTCCGCCGCGTCCGACGGTGAGGCTGTCGGCGAGTTCGGCAAATTTACTGCCGCCGATGCCGTCGCGCAGGCTGTCGATTATGCGGCGCAAGCGTTGGTCTTTGATGTAGTATTCGCTTGCGGTGTAGCCGCGTCTGAACAAATCTTCCACTTCGTGTGCCAGAAGTCCGAACAGCACGATATTGTCGTCGCCGACACGTTGATGAATTTCGACGTTTGCCCCGTCCAAGGTTCCGACGGTTACGGCGCCGTTGATCATAAACTTCATATTGCCCGTTCCGGACGCTTCCTTGCCAGCAATGCTTATCTGCTCGGAAATATCCGCCGCCGGTATAATAATTTCGGCCAACGAAATGCGGTAGTTTTCAAGGAAAACTACTTTTATTTTGCCATCAATGGACTTGTCGTTGTTGATAATCTGCCCGATGACGTAAATAAGGCGAATGATTTCCTTTGCCATAAAGTAGCTGGAAGCCGCTTTCGCACCGAACACAAAGGTCCTCGGCGTGATGTCGAGATTCGGATTTGCCTTAATGCGATAATACAAATCGAGAATGTTGAAAGCATTCAAAAGTTGACGTTTATACTCGTGCAAACGCTTGACCTGAACGTCGAAAATACTGTCCGGATCCACCGAAACGCCGTTTGCCTGCAAAATATAATTTGCAAGGCGAACCTTGTTTTCGCGCTTAACGTCGTGAAGTCTGTCCAACACCGCCTTGTCGTCGGCAAATTTTTCAAGTTTTTTCAGTTCGTCCGCATCTTTGTAGTAGCCGTCGCCGATGAGGTCGTTGACAAGTGCCGCCAATCCCGGGTTTGCCTGATTAAGCCATCTGCGATAGGTTATGCCGTTGGTGACGTTGGTAAATTTTTCCGGATGAATGGAATAGTAATCGCGGAAAATGCTGTCTTTTAAGATGTTGCTGTGCAACTCGGACACGCCGTTGATGGTGTGCGACGCCGCAAGACAGAGGTTGGCCATTTTGATTTGGTTGCTGTCCATAATCGAATTGTAGCTGACTTTTCCGTAATCCCCTGGGAATTTCTGCCACAGTTCGCCGCAAAAACGGGCGTTGATTTCGCATACGATTTGGAAAATGCGAGGCAAAAGACTGCTGAACAGATGTTGCGGCCATTTTTCGAGAGCTTCCGCCATAACCGTGTGGTTGGTGTAAGAAACGGTGTCGCAAGTGATGCGCCACGCATCGTCCCATTCATAACCGTAATCGTCCATAAGGATACGCATCAACTCAGGAATGCACAGCGTAGGGTGCGTGTCGTTGACGTGTATTGCCGCCTTGTCCGCAAGGTTGTCGAGGTTGGGATTGGTTTGCAGGTGGCGTTTGATGATGGATTGCATGGATGCCGAAACAAAGAAATATTGCTGTTTAAGCCTCAACGCTTTGCCTTCGATGTGGTCGTCGGCAGGATACAAAACCTTGCTGATGCTTTCGGCCATCGCCTTTGCTTCCATAGCCTTGACGTATTCGCCGCGCGAGAAAAGCGTCATGTCGAAATCGGTAGGCGCCTTGCTGCTCCAAAGTCTCAATCTGTTTACGACGTCCGGCATAATGCCCGATACGTTCATATCGTACGGAACGGCCAAAATGGTGGTGTAATCTTTATGTTCGACGTGCAATTTACCGTCCATCCAGGTTTCGTTTATGGTTCCGCCGAAGTGCACTTCAAAGGTATCTTCGGTGCGAGGAGCCAGCCATACACTGCCGTTTTCCAGCCAGTTGTCCGGCAATTCCACTTGATAGCCGTCAACGATTTTTTGTTTAAAGATGCCGTAATCGTAACGGATTGAAAATCCGCTGGCAACGTAACCGCAACTGGTCAAACTGTCCAAATAAGCCGCCGCCAAACGTCCGAGACCGCCGTTGCCGAGCCCCGCGTCCGGTTCGATGACGTAAATGTCTTCCATATCGAAGCCGAGCTGTTTCACCGCATCGACGACTTTGTCTTGAATGCCCATGTTGTAGATGTGATTTTTCAAGGATCTGCCCAGCAAAAATTCCATCGACATATAGTAAACGTGCTTCAAATTTTGTTCTCTGACTTTCTTTTTAAACTCCAAGCGAGTTTGCGTTAAAAGGTCTCTGACAACAAAGCATACGCATTGATATATCTGATTTTTGCTGGCCTCTTCGGTTTTTATTCCAAAACTGTTTTCGCATTTTTTGGCAATAAGGTTTTTGATGTCCGAAGAGTTGAGTTTAGAATAGTCCATTAGAGTCGTGTTCTCCTGTATATGATAATTTTGTTGATGGTTTAAAGCGATTGGTAAAATTCGCAATATTTATTTGCCGACGTTTCCCAACCAAAATCGCACTTCATTGCCCCGAGTTGAACCTTTGACCATTGTTTTTTGTCAAAATAAACGCCTACTGCGCGCCAAATGGCGTCCAACATGTCGTACGGATTGTAGCTTTTGAAAGTAAAGCCAGTGCCTTCGCTGCCGTCAAACGGACGCACGCTGTCTTTAAGGCCGCCGGTTTCTCTGACCACGGGCACTGCCCCGTAACGCATGGCAATCATCTGTCCCAGTCCGCAAGGCTCCTGCTTGGACGGCATCAGGAATATGTCTGCGCTGCCGTAAATTTTTTGTGCCAACGCGCCGCTGAAACTTATTATGGCACGCACCTTATCCGGATAGCGTTCGGCGGCGTTTTTGAACATCTGCTCGTAACGCCAGTCGCCCGTTCCCAAAACGACAAGTTGCAAATCGGCCTTCAAAAGTTCGTCCAAAACAGGCGAAATCAAATCAAGGCCTTTTTGCTCGGTCAAGCGGGACACTATTGCCAAAACAGGTCTGTTTTCCGCATATTCCAACCCTAATTCCTTACAAAGGCGTTTTTTGTTTTGCAAACGCTTTTTCACGGTTTCGGCATTGTAGTTGACGTAAAGATTTTTGTCGGAGGCCGGATCGTAAAGTTTTGTGTCGATGCCGTTGATGACGCCCCTAAGCTTGTATCTTCTGTCGCTTAAAATGCTTTCAAGCCCGAACGCATAAAAACTGTGTTGAAGTTCGTCGGCATAAGTTTCCGAAACCGTCGTCACCAAATTTGCACGCTCGATGCCTGCTTTTAAATAGTTGCAAGCTCCGCGCCATTCCAAAACGCTTTCCCAATCGGACGGAACTCCCAAAATGTCGCCTATAATAAAGCGGTCGAACTGTCCCTGAAATTCGATGTTGTGAATGGTAAGCATGGTTTTGGTGTTTTTGTATGAGTCCACTCCCCTGTAGAAGCAATCCAAAAACACCGGAACGAGAGCGGTTTGCCAATCGTTGCAATGGATGACGTCAGGCTCGAAGCCCGTAATTTTGGTCATTTCCAAAGCCGCTTTGCTAAAATAAGCAAACCTTTCGCCGTCGTCGAAATGACCATAGAGGCCGCTTCTGTTGAAGTAGTACTCGTTGTCGATAAAATAATAGGTCACGCCCGACGCTTCCGCTTCGAAAACGCCCATATACTGCCTACGCCAACCGACGTCCACAAAGGTGTTGCCGAGGTAGCGCATTTTTTTGCGGTTTTCCTCGGAAATGCCCTGATAAAGCGGCATAACGATGCGGATGTCGTGCCCCAAAGCCTTTACCGCCTGAGGCAATGCTCCTGCAACGTCGCCCAATCCGCCCGTCCTCAAAAACGGAGCGGCTTCGCCTGTAACGAACAAAATTTTCATAAAGTCTCCTTGTTTTGTGTCGGCATCTGCCTTAGCCGAACAAATTAAACGGTTTTGCCTTTAACTATAACTATCGGATAGGTTTCGTATCCCGACAAATGTCTGTCTTTCTGCACCACAACGCTCTTGTCGGTGATAACGTAGTCCACGTTGGCATCCATACCTATAACGCCGTGTTCCATGATGATGCTGTTTCTGACCCGTGCGCCCTTTTCGACGGTAACGCCACGGAACAAAATGCTGTTTTCGACGGTTCCGTTGATTACGCAGCCGTCTGCGATGAGGCTGTTTTTGACGCAAGCGTCCTCAAGGTACCTTGTAGGAACGCTGTCTTTAACCTTGGTGCGGATAGGGCCGTTTTCGTCACGGAACAAATTTTCCCTGACCGAGCCGTCCAAAAGGTCCATATTGTGCTTAAAGTAAGAAGGAATATCGTCGATGACGGCAACGTATCCTGCGACCTCGTAAGCAAAAAGCTTCAGCTCGTCGCGTTTTCTAAAGATGATGTCACGCTCGAAATCGATAAGGCCTCTGGTGTACGCCGCCTCAACCAACGACAGCAAAATGTCCTTTCTGGCAACGTAGATAAGCATGTTTGCAAGCCTTTCGGTTTTGTCGAATTCGTTTGCATAGGCAAAATCGGTAACCATGCCGTTTTTGTCGGTTTCGACAACCATTTTGTGCCCGCCGAACTCCGTTGTGCGATATGTAAGCATCGTGATGTCCGCGCCGCTGTCGACGTGTTTTTTCACGACGTCTTCGTAATTGACCGTATAAACGCAGTTTGCGTTTGCCACGACGACGTACTCCTCTTTGGAATCTCTTATAAAGTTGCGGATTGAATAAAGCGCTTCGATTTTGCCGCGATACACTTCACGCAACGTGTTGAGTCCGAACGGAGGGAAAAGCGTAATGCCGCCGTTTTTACGGTTCAAATCCCAGTCCCTGCCCATGCGGAGATGGTCCATAAGACTGTTGTAGTTGTTTTTGGTTACGATACCGATTTTGTCGATGCCGCTGTTTACCAGGTTGGAAAGCGAAAAATCGATAAAACGGTATCTGCCGCCGTACGGAAGCGAAGCTATGGTGCGGTGAATGGTAAGTTCGTTGAGATGACTTTCGGTAGTGCCTGCAAAAATGATGCTCATTGTGTTGTTTAACATATTCCGCCTCCTATTCTCTTACCATTTGGCCTTCGCCGACAACTCTGCCGTCGGCAATCGAAAGATTCGGTGCAACCACGGCGATTTTCCATTCGCCGCCTACAGGAGCCTTTTGCTCGCTGCCAACCGTTGCGCCGACGCCTACCGTTGCATCCCAGCCCACTATGGCGTGTCTGACCGTTGCGCCCGCTTTAACCGTTGCGCCCGGCATCAAAATGCTGTCAAAAACAACCGCGCCTTTTCCGACCGTACAGCCGTGGCTGATGACGCTGTGTCCGATTTCGCCCTCGATGAGACAGCCCTCGCTGATTATCGAGTTTTTGACCGTAGCGTCCGCCGCCAGGTATTGAGGCGGTTCGGCAGAATTTCGCGCATAAATTTTCCAGTTCGGATCGTCGATGTCCAATCCGCTTGCGCTGTCAAGCAAATCCATATTTGCTTCCCACAAGCTGCTTATAGTCCCTACGTCCTTCCAGTAGCCGTCAAACTCGTACGCAAACATACGTTGTCCGTCGGCAAGCATTGCAGGTATAACGTTTTTGCCGAAATCGTTTTCGCTTTCCGGATTATTTTCGTCGGCAATCAAATAGCTGCGCAGTTTGTCCCAGGTAAAGATGTAAATGCCCATGGACGCTTTGGTGGATTTAGGTTGCTTTGGTTTTTCTTCAAAGGCAACTATGCGATTATTGTCGTCGGTTTCCATAATGCCGAAGCGGTGCGCTTCCTCGATAGAAACGTTCAAAACGGCTATCGTGCAATCGGCATTGTTGCTCTTGTGCGCATCCAGCATCCTGTCATAATTCATTTTATAGATGTGGTCACCCGACAAAAGCACCACGTAATCCGGATTATAACGGTCGATAAAATCGATGTTTTGATAAATGGCGTTTGCGGTACCCTTGTACCATTCGCCCGATTTTGCCCTCATGTACGGCGGCAACACGAAAATACCTCCGTTCAGGCGGTCCAAATCCCACGGTTGTCCGTTTCCGATGTATTGATGCAGTTCGAAAGGACGGTACTGCGTCAACACGCCCACCGTGTCTATATCGCTGTTTATGCAGTTTGAAATAGGAAAATCGATGATTCGATATTTTCCGCCGAAAGGCACGGCCGGCTTAGCCATATCTTCTGTCAAAACGCCGAGCCTGGTGCCCTGTCCGCCGGCAAGAAGCATTGCCAGACATTCTTTTTTTGCTTGCATAAAATCTTTCCTCCTTATCTTTTATGCTTTGTCGTCCGAAGACGAATCTGTTTTTTGAACTTTAAAATACGTTACCGAAAAAGCCGGAATGTTCACCGTTATGCTTTGATCGAAACCGTGCGCCGGAGTTTTTTTGGACGAATAGCAAGGTTTTTTGTCCGAGTTTCCGCCGTATTTTTTCAAGGTCGACGTAAACACCGCCTTGTATTTTCCCTTGTGCGGCACGCCCATGCGGTAGCGCTCGCGTTTGACGGAACCGAAGTTCAAAACAACCAGCAACGGTTCGCCCGCCTTGTCGAATCTGACGTAGGAATAGACGTTCTGTTCGCAGTCGTCCACGCTTGACCATCTGAAGCCTCTCTCCTCGGTGTCCAATTCGTAAAGCGCAGGCGTTTGCAAATAAAAGGCGTTCAAATCCTTCACAAAAGCCTTGAGTTCTCTGTGTTTAGGATAGTCCAACAGCAACCAATCGAGCTGCTCGGCGTACCTCCACTCGATAAACTGACCGAACTCGCCGCCCATAAACAGCAGTTTTTTGCCCGGATGGCTCATCATATAGCCGTAAAAGGTTTTGAGGTTTTCAAACTTGTCTTCATACGAAGTCGGGGCGCGGTTTATAAGCGAAAGTTTGCCGTGAACCACCTCGTCGTGAGACAGCGGAAGGATGTAATTTTCGCTGTAAGCATACGTTATGCCGAAAGTCAGTTTGTGGTGGCACCCTTTTCTGAAAAACGGATCAGTTTTCAAGTATGACAGCCCGTCGTTCATCCAGCCCATGTTCCATTTGAAGTTGAACCCGAGGCCTCCCACCTGCGGCGGCATGGTAACCATCGGGTAAGCCGTCGACTCCTCCGCAATGGTCAACGCACCTTTATGCTTGGTCAAGATGGCGGTGTTGAGTTGTTTCAAAAAGTCCTTTGCCTCGAGATTGTGATTTCCGCCGAAGCAGTTAGGTTCCCACTCGCCCGGTTTTTTGGCATAGTCCAAGTAGAGCATCGACGCAACGGCATCGCAGCGCACTCCGTCGATATGGTACCTTTCGAACCAAAAATTGACTGCCGAAATAAGAAAACTTCTGACTTCTCTTTTTGAATAGTCAAAAACCTTTGTTCCCCATTCCTTATGCTCGCCCTTTTTAGGGTTGGCGTATTCGTAACACGGAGTGCCGTCAAACAATGCCAGCCCGTGTTCGTCTTTCGGGAAATGCGCAAGCACGAAATCCAAAATAACGCCTATGCCGGCCCTGTGACATTTGTCAACGAAATACATAAAGTCTTTCGGAGTTCCGTAACGGCTTGTCGGCGCAAACATCCCGGTAACCTGATAGCCCCAACTTCCGTCAAAAGGATATTCGGTGACGGGCATAAGCTCGACGTGCGTATAGTTCATCTTTTTGACGTAAGGAACCAATTCGTCGGCAAGTTTTTTGTAGTCCAACACGTTGCCGTCCTCATAGCGCTTCCAACTGCCTGCATGCACCTCGTAGATGTTTATCGGACTTTGATACGGATTTACCTTTTCTCGGCTTTGCATCCATTCGGAATCTTTCCACTTGTAGCCGTCAAGTTTATATAGTTTTGCACCGTTTGAAGGCGCCGTCTCGAAGTGAAGCCCGTACGGATCGGTTTTAAGGGTTGTTTTGCCCCCTTTTGTTACGGCATATTTGTAGACGTCAAACTGCTTAAGCCCTTCAACGGAAGTCTCCCAAATTCCTCCGCTACCCTTCAATAGCGGCGTCGTTTCGGTGTTCCAGTCGTTAAAATCGCCGACAAGGCTGACTCGGTCCGCATTCGGAGCCCAAACCCTGAACCGCCATTTACGCACGCCGTTTTCGCTGTATTCGGCAGGCGAAAACAGCTTGTAGGCTTCATAATTGGTACCCTCGCCGAAAAGATAAACGGGAACGTCGGTGCCGTATTTGTCCATAACTTACCTCAAATATAATATTATTCAATGATATTATAGCAAAATGCAAAAGAAATTTCAATAATCTGTGTCGCAAAATTGAATATTTTTCGGTGAAAGCGCAAAAAAACAACCTCGCCCACGGAAATTCCCCCGTTTTGCACCGTTTTGAAATTCGTGCCGTGGTTAAGACAAAACAAAAAGCAGGCATTATGCCTGCTTTAAATCAAAATCGGTTCGGCCGATTTACCGTCAGTTTTTTACGCGACTCAGTTCGCATATTTTTTCGGTCATCAGTTTGACCGTTTCGCCTACGTTTCGTTCCGAAGCGTTTACCACCACGTCGAATCCGTCGGTGTCGGTGTCGTCGCCCTCGGTTGCCACATAGCAAAGAACGGAACGCGGACGAACCGCCAAGTAAACTTCGTAGTCGAAATCGTCCACCGCAATGCCGATGACGGTGTTTTCGTATTCCGCCAAATCGGACGCCGCGCCGTGATGCAACCGATAAAACCATTCAGTGCCGCCGTCTTCGATTATCGCTTCTCTCGACGGACGGTTTGCGTTGTACAAAATGAGGTCGGAAAAGGACAAATAGAAAAGTTCCAACCGTTCAGCCACAAGTGCGGCGATGCGGTCGGAAAGCCCCTCGTTTTTTGAAGTTACGACTACGTTATATTGCATAATTACCTCGTGATTTGCCAAAAGTATATCACAATTAAGTTTGCAAAATCAACGCTTTTTAGGCACAAATTCAAAAATAATCGTGCTATTTGTTCAAAAATGTCGTTTTTGAACGGCCGTCAGCATTTGACTTCGCCCTTAAGCGCTCTTTTGTAATCCACAAGGAAGGTGGTCACCCTTACAAGCCCTTCCGAGAGGTTCACTCCTCTTTCGGCCTGTTTTTCGGCATACCACTCCATAATTTTCAGCATGTCCCTGCGCGCAGGTTTAAACGGCAAACGCAAAACGTAGCAGTGCGCGTTGTTGAAGATATTTTTGCCGACGTTGTATTGGTTTTTAACCCCTGCGGCATTCAGATAACCTGCCATGCGTTTTGCTTCGCCGAGGCACAGCAAATCGCTTCCGCCGCCGTTGTTGTAAGATTCCGGAAAATCAGGTGTTATGTAGTTGTACGGATCGGCCTCACGGTAAAACTCCCACTTTCTGAATGCTTTTCTGGTTTTTTGACCGCTGAAATACCTTACCATCAACAAGTGCGTGCAAGGAATGCGGTACATTGTTTCGAAGCTGAAAGCACCCGAAATGAATATACAGTTTGAAACCTTTGTTTTCAGCGGAGCCAGCCCCAGCTTTTCGCCGTATCCTTCAACCGACGATGCGCAAGCGAGGCAGGCGGCCAGATGTCCGCCCGAGCTGTCGCCCGTGACCGTAAGATTAGAGGCGTCGAAATTGTACTTTTCGGCATTGTCGGCAATAAAGTTGGCGGCATCGACTACGTCTTTCAAATTCTCAGGGAAAAACACTTCCGGCGAAAGTCGGTGATCTATGACACAAACGGCCGCGCCCATAACGGCAAACAGCCTTGCATAACCGTCTCTTCTTTTTCTGTTGTGAATCATCCAGCCGCCGCCCGGAATTTCAAGCACGACCGGTGCTTTTTTGTCCGATTTTGGTGGAAGATAAATGTCCATCACCAAATCTTTTCCGTCAACGGTTTTATAAACGACGTCGTGCAAAACCTCTATTTCGTCCACAAACGGCGAGCGGCCGTTCGGTTTGGCTCTGCTTGCTTCGACAACGTCGAAAATTTTGCTCATAACAGGTGTTTTTAACATATAATCCGGTCTCCTTTTTGGCTATGCACCTAAAATTTTACTATTCGCCCTTTTGTTTGTCAACGGTTCGTCGGCTTATTTTCCGAACACACGCCCCTCTCTTCTCGGAGCCGCCTGCTTAGGTTCGCCGTCGGCGTATCCGACGATAAGATTGCCGATGCCTTCATACTCGCCCGAAACCCCCAGTTCGGCCAAAATCTGTTTGCCGCGTTCGCTTTCAAAAACCTCTTTCGCCCTATGCACCCAGCAGCTGCCCAGCCCCAAAGCGTTTGCGGCAAGCATCATGTTGCCCATAGTGAGGCTTCCGTCGTAAACGTAAGTCAAAAAGCTTTTGTCCGCCAACACTACAAGAACTGCAGGAGCCCCGTAAAACGGATCGAACCCCTCTCTGCCTCCGACGGCGGCGTTCAAAGATGCCAGTTCGTCCCTAAGTGCCTTGTCGGTTATTTTCAAAACAATCGGAGTTTGTTTGTTCATACCGCTTGCGGCATACAACCCGGCCTGAATAATTTTGTCCAACAAACCCTCGGGAACCGCTTCGTCCTTAAAACTGCGCACGCTTCTGCGCGAGAAAATATTTTCAAAAACTCTGTCCATAAAAACTCCTTTTTTATTTTAGTTTACCACGCCTTTGCCGCATTTGCAACCGAAAATCGAAAACGCCTGC
>CAZBVO010000004.1:17074-87427 GCA_964495385.1 uncultured Faecalibacterium sp. | reverse complement strand
AAAACTCTTTTATTTTAACGCAATTCGGCAACAAAAAAACGCCCGAAGGCGTTTTTTTAAAGCAATATGCAAATCACTCCGCCGCGCCCCTCGTTGACGATGCGTCCGAGAGTTTTGCGCATTTTTTGTTGCGCTTCCTGCGGCATGTTGTAAAGCTTGTTGTTCAGGCCGTCGCCCACAAGCGAATCGAGCGTTTTGCCGAAAAGGTTTGTTTTCCACAAAGCGTTTTTGTCGGTTTCGTAACTTGAAAGCATTTCCTCGGCAAGTTCTTTGCCCTGCTGTTCGCTGCCGACGGTAGGGTTGACTTCGGTTTCGACGTCAACCTGCATGATGTGCAAGCTCGGAGCCGTCGCACGCAGTCGCACGCCGTACTGTCCGCCTTTGGTTACGATTTGCGGTTCTTCCAAAACCATTTCGTCCGCCCGAGGCAGCACTATGCCGTAGCCGCCCTTTTTGACGTCGTCCAAAGCGGAGCGGATTTTTTCGTACTCGTTTTCGTTTTTGTTAAGCCGTTTGACGTAGGAAAGCAAGTTGAAATCGTCCGAAATATCTTTGCCGCACTCGTCGGACAGCACCCGATGGAAAACCTCCCGTTTCACTTTCAAACCGACTTCCATTCGGCCCTTGCCCATGTCCAAAACCACTTCGGGCGCCGATTCCAATATTTCCAGCCCGTCAAAAGCGGCAACGAAATTGTCGGCATCTTTCATGGTTTTTACGTTGTCCGCACCAAGCTTTATGCGCTCGAACAAAGAATCGATCATGCAGTTGTTTTTGTCCAAAGCCTGCATCCATTTTGGCGTTTTGACGTCAACGGAGCGCACCGGAAATTCCAACAAAATCTCGTTCATGACTTGTGCTATGCCCTTTTCGTCGACGTTCAGCACGTCAAGCGTAACGACGGGGGCACCGTATTTTTTCCTCAGCGAATCCGCAACGGCAAGTGCCCCGTCGCTGTTCGGGTCGGCGGTGTTGAAAAGCACCGCAAAAGGCTTGCCCAAGGCCTTCAATTCGGCAACCACTCTTTCCTCCGCCTCGACGTAATCGCTGCGGTCGATGCCGCAAACCGAACTGTCGGCGGTAACCAACACCGCAACCGTGCTATGCTCGGAAATCACCTTTCTCGTGCCTGTTTCCGCCGCCTCCGAAAACGGCATTTCTTCCTCCGACCACGGCGTCATGACAAGACGCTCCTTGCCGTCCTCCAAATTGCCCAATGCCCCGGGAGTCAAATAGCCGACGCAATCGATAAGGCGCACGTTTGCGCGAACGCCCTCCCCGAAGCTTACCGACACCGCCTCGTTGGGCACGAATTTGGGTTGGGAAGTCATTATTGTTCGTCCGTCCGCCGACTGCGGCAATTCGTCAACGGCACGGGTGCGAACGTTGATGTCGGTTATGTTGTCCAAAACCACGTTTTCCATAAACCTCTTTATAAAGGTCGACTTTCCGGTGCGAACGGGCCCCACGACGCCGACGTATATATCTCCGCCGGTGCGGTCGGCAATATCTCGGTAAATGTCAAAATTATCCATATCATCCTCCAAATTGACGTTTGGTATAATATATTTGCCGCCAAAGCCTTTTAGAACGCAACGGCAAAACTTGTCACACGGCAATTTTTCGACAAAAAAAGCGCGGCCCGACGGCTGCGCCTTTTATTAATATGTTATTTTATTGTATAATTGTTTTTACAGTTCTTTAACAACCGTTGTCGACTCGGCATCGGCAATCAATTTTTCGACGGTTGCCATTTTGACGGCGAGGCAGAACACCTTTATCGCCTGCTCCAATTCCTCAACCGACGGATAAGACGGGGCTATGCGGATATTTCGGTCCATATCGTCGTGCCCCTTAGGATAGGTTGCGCCCGCTTCGGTGAATTTAACTCCGGCATTTGCCGCAATTTCAACCACTCGCTTTGCCAAACCGTGCATGGTGTTTGCGCTGATAAAGTAGCCGCCTTTCGGTTTGGACCATTCCAAAGCGTCGGAATCGGCAAATTCTTCCTCGAAAATTTGCAAAACCTTTTCAAATTTCGGGCGAAGAATATCTGCGTGTTTTTGCATAATCGCCATAAGGTTTTTTTCGTCCTTAATGAACTTATAATGCGCCAGCTGAACGATTTTGTTTGGGCCTATCGTCTGGAATTTGCGGTGCGACAAAAATTCCTCCACTCCCTTTTCGGAAGAAGCGAATACACTCACGCCGCTGCCCGGGAAAGTGATTTTGGACGTGGAGCCGAACATATAAATTCTGTCGCCGTTGCCGGCTTTTTCCGCCGCCGCGATGACGTTTTTAAGTTTGTCCTGATTGTCGTACAAACCGTGAACGGAATAGGCGTTGTCCCAAAACACCCTAAAGTCCGCCGCCGCGGTTTTCATTTTGGCTATTCTGTCAACCACCTGATCGCTGTATATGACGCCGGTAGGATTGCTGTATTTCGGAACGCACCACATGCCCTTGATTTTGTCGTCGGTGCCAACCAACATTTCAACCAAATCCATATCCGGGCCGTTTTCGGTTATCGGAACGGTTATCATTTCCACGCCGAACGCCTGAGTTATCGCAAAATGACGGTCGTATCCCGGTGCCGGACACAAAAACTTGATGTTTTTGCCGTTCCAAGGCTCGCCGCCCGAAACGCCGAACTGCATGGCATATTGCAAAACGTCGTACATCAAATTGAGGCTGCTTCCGTCGGCAACGATAAGCTGTTGCGGCTTAACGTCATAGACCTTTGCAAAAAGCTTCCTAAGCTCGGGTATGCCCTCTGCGCCGCCGTAATTTCTGGCATCCGAGCCGTTTTCGAGTTTGAAATCGTTCCATTCCATCGAAAACATACCGTCGGAAAGCGCAAGCTGTTCGACGCACGGCTTGCCGCGCGTAACGTCAACGGACAACTTTTTTTTCAAAACCTGTTCGTAAGCCTCGGCGTATTCGGTTTGCAACGAACGGAGTTCGTTAAGTGTCAATTCGGAATACTTCATCAATTATCCTCTTTTTCGTTTTTGTTTCGAACCAAAAGTTTTATCGGCGTACCCGAAAAATCAAAACTTCGGCGAATTGCGTTTTCAAGATACCTCTTGTAGCTAAAATGCATTATGGTTTCGTCGTTGACCTTCAACACGAAAGTCGGCGGACAAACGGAAACTTCGGTCGCATAATAAATTTTGAGACGGCGGCCGTTTTTGGAAGGAGGTTCGTTGGTCAAAATAGCCTCCTGCAAAACGTCGTTCAAAAGGCCCGTCGTGATGCGACGCCTGTTGTTTTCCATAACCTTTTTGATTGTCGGAATTATGGTGTCCGAACGCTTGCCCGTCAACGCGCTGACGTAAATAGGAACGAAGTAGTCCATAAACTTCAAATCCTCGGCCAGCTGTTTGTTGTACTTATTGATGGTAAAAGTGTCCTTCTCGACGGCGTCCCACTTGTTCATAACCACGATGGACGGTTTGCCTTCCTCGTGAATATAGCCGGCTATGCGCACGTCCTGCTCGGAAACAGGCTGAGTTGCGTCGCAAACCAACAAAACCACGTCGGCACGCCTTATGGCCGCCAAACTGCGCATTACGCTGTAGCTTTCAAGGTCCTCGTCGATGCTTCTTTTGCGCCTGATGCCGGCGGTGTCGATAAGGATATATTTTTGTCCGTCAAACTCGAACGGAGTGTCTATGGCGTCGCGCGTGGTGCCTGCGATATTGGAAACGATAACGCGTTCGTAGCCCAAAAGGCGGTTGGTGATGCTGCTCTTTCCGGCATTCGGACGACCTACCAACGCCACCTTGATTACGTCTTCGTCCTCAGGCGATGCCTCGACGCGTTCTTTCAAGTTGGCAACCACTTCGTCCAACAAATCGCCCAAACCTTTTTTCTGCTGAGCGGATATGGCAATAGGCTCGCCTATTCCCAAACCGTAAAAATCGTAAAGATTTTCCGTTTCGTAATTGTCAAGCTTGTTGACAACCAACAGACACGGCTTTTTGCTTCGTCTCAAAAAGTCTGCAACGTCGTAATCCTCGGCCGACAACCCCGTTTTGCCGTCAACGACAAACATGACGAGATCGCAAGTCGAAGTGGCAACTTCCGCCTGCTTTTTGATGTGAAGCCACATTTCGTCCTCGCTCTTTAAGGCAAGACCGCCGGTGTCGATAAGCGAAAATGCGTATCCGCACCACTCGCAATCGGCATAAAGTCTGTCGCGAGTGACGCCCGGAGTGTCCTCTACTATTGATATTCTTCGTTCGGCAATTGTGTTAAAAAGCGTCGATTTACCGACGTTTGGCCTGCCGACAATGGCCACGGTTGGTTTAGCCATATTGCACCGCCTAAAATTTATCTACAAGATTATACAAAATAAAAGTATGCCTGTCAAACGTTTATGACGCCGCCCGACGCTTGTCACAACAGACATTTGACGAGGTTTTCGCCGAGGCCGTCAACGACGGCAACCTTTCCAAGCTCGTCACGAACCTCTTTCAGCGTTATTCCGTCCAAAAAAACGTCCTCAAACTCTTTAAGCATGTTGTGCGGAATAAGATACAAATCCGCCCCCCTCGGCGTTTGAGCCAAAAGGTCTCTGCCGGTTATCAGTCCGGCAACGGTTATTGCTCCACCGAAAAAATCGTTTTTGATTTTTACAACCTCGATACTTACGTTTTTGATTTCGGCTTCTATCTTTTTTGCCACCTGCGACAAATTGCCGAAAAAGCTTTCGCCGGTTATCATAATCACCTTTTTGCCCAAAGCGTCACGGCCTTTAAGCTCTTCGAGACTTCTTTCGACGTTTTTGTTGAAGGTAGCCACCAAACCGACGCCGTTTTCGATTTGGTCGAAACTGCCGTAGCTTTCGTAAGACGGCATCTGACGGCCCGCTTTGACGTAAAATTCGTCGCTGCAAAAACAAAATTCCTTGCCTTCGTTGAATTTTTCAACCATGTCGATGGTTTCGTTAAGGCACTTGTCGCTAAGCGGTTTCAAGTTGCAAAGGCCCTGCCTGTGACCGGTGAGGCCGACGGGAACTATCGCAACGGTTCGCACCGCAGGATAAAGCGCGTACAAATCGTCAAGCGATTTTTTCAGGACGTTGCCGCTGTTGATGTCCTCGCACAAAACAATTTGACAATGCGTAATTATGCCGTTTTCCGCCAAGCGTTTTATGTATTTCATAAGGTTTAAGGTGTTTGGATTTTTTACGATATCGCGCCTGACTTCGTCGTCGGTTGCATGCACCGAAACGTAAATCGGCGAAAGATGCAAGCGGATTATTCGGTCCAAATCGGTATCCGTAAGGTTGGTGAGAGTAACGTAATTTCCCGCAATAAAGCTGAGACGGTAGTCATCGTCCTTAACGTAAAGCGTCTCGCGCATGCCCTTAGGAAGCTGATCGACAAAACAGAATTTGCACTTGTTTTTGCAACGTTTTGCGGTGATTTCCTCAAATTCCAGCCCCATGCGCTCGGTAGGATCCTTTTTGACGTGCGCATGTTTTTTATCGCCTTTTTTGGTAACGTAATCGATGTCGAATTCGGCCTCTTCTTCATAAAAAATCGCATCCAGCACGTCGGTTACCGGGTAGCCGCCCATATTAATGACGGCATCGCCGGGTTTAAGCCCCATGCGTGCACCGTAGCCGTATTTATCGACAGAAAGAATTTTTAACATAACATACCACCAATTTAAAGTGTTTGTTCGGCAACATCGTTTTGCCAAAATTTTAAAGTCCGTTTTAAAAATTTGCCTAAAAACTTCCAAAGCCTTTCAGTGCAACGGACAAAATATCGGTTTAGTTTTCAAAATCGACCGAATGGCTTTCGGAGACGACGGTTTTCATAAAAGCCTTGACGGCCAAGTGCAAGTCGCACCCCTGATAACGGTCGTATGCGGCGCGGTCAGAAAACTCGCAATAAAGCGCAAGGTCGTAGCTTCTCGGCAAGTGCATGATATCTTCGCCGACGTCCAGCCTCAAAAGCCCCTCTACGTTTCCTCTTATGGTCGAAAACTTGTCCTTTATCGTTTCAAAAAGCTTTGGCGACGGATTTTTGAACCTGTAAATAACTATGTGTTGAATCATAATTTCCTCCGTAAAACCGATTTTGTATAAATTTTAATTTGTCTGAATAATTATTCGCCAATACCTGCAATCATATCGGCACTGACTCTAAGCCTCGGCTCCTTTTCGACAAGGTCGTCGGAAGTGCGATAAAAACGAGCGACGTCCGTTTGAATAATTTTGTAAAGGTCGATTATTACCTTGTTGAAATTTTCAGCATAAAACACCGTTCTCTTTTGTGACAGATACTCGAAATCCGCCTGCTCCTCTGCCGACTTCGGCCCGAAAACTATCACCGGAACACGCCTAAAAACAGACGATGCGATAAGTTTTGAATCGTAGGTGCAAATCACAATGTCGGAGGCAAGTTCGGCAACGTGCTCCATCTCGCCGCTCATAATGACTTTAACGTTTTCCGCACCGACTTTCGCCGTCTCTTCGCACACTCTGGTGTAAAGCTGTTCGTTTTCGCCGCAATATGCAACCACGTTTATGTAGTCGCCTTGGTCAAGCAAAAGCTTCAAAACCTCTTTTATTTGGTCGTTTCCGAACACGCCGCCCGACAAATATACCGTCGGTTTGTCGTTTAAAACCATTTCCCGTTTTGCCTCGAACACCTTTTCGAAGTCGTATTTTTCCTCCACGCAAGGCACTCCTGCAACCAGCACCGAGCGAGCCTGAGCGCCTCTGCCTAAAAGACTGCGCTTAACGTCGGAGTTGTCAACTATATAAGCGTCGGCGTGCTTGTTGTAAAAACGGCCGTTGTAGGTAAATCCGCCGTAAAGGCCGACGATCTTTGCCCTTTTCTTGCGTTTTTTGTTGGCGGCTACCGCCAAATCCAACAACTTTGCGTTTGTCGCAACCACGCAAACGGGATCGAAACGGATGATTATGCTGTAAATCTTTTTAAATTCGGCGCTTCTGTGCTTAACTTTGCCGTCGCCGGACGGCTTTTTTTCGGACGAATGCACCGATTCGCCCAAGCCCAAAGGTTTAAGCAATTTGTTTACGTTTGCCTTAAGTCTACTGCTTCTGCTGTCGGCGTAAGTGCTTTCGTCAAAAACCAAAGGCAGGCATTCGGGATGCTCGGCCTCAAGCGTTTTTACCAGCAAATCGACTCCTCGACGGTCATCGGCCGACGAAACCAGAAACACCACGTTTTTCTTTTCAAGCATCATTGCCGAAATCCCTCCTCAATATGTCGTTTTCGGACAACTTGACGTCGGTAGGAACGTAAAGTTTTTGCTGCACGATTTTTGCATCGTCCACAAAGTTGCCTTCTTCGTCGAACATTTTTTCGATTTTGATTTTTTTGTTGAAATTTTCGCCCGGGGAAAGCACTTCCAATTCGTCGCCGACTTTAAAGCGGTTGCGTTGCTCGAGAACAAGCAGTTTCTTCTCCTCGTCGTAGCCGAGCGCCCTTGCCATAAACTTGTAGTCGCACACCGGTTTGGAAGTTTCGATACAAATGTTGTTTTCGCCTTTAAAATAAAACCCCGTGGTGTAGCCTCGATGACTTGTTTTGTCAAGCTCACGCAAAAGTTCGGACGGCAAAACGTAGTTTTCGGTGTCGGCGTAATACGCATCCAGCGCGCGGCGATAAACGTTCACGACACTGCCGACGTAATATTCCGACTTCATTCTGCCCTCGATTTTAAAGCTGTCGATGCCTGCTTCCGCCAGCTCCTTAACGTGACCTATCATGTTAAGGTCTCTGCTGTTTAGGATATAGCTGCCGTGTTCGTCCTCGACCAAAGTCAACGGATTTTCCGTTCTGCTTGCTTCGGCGATTTTATATTCCCACCTGCACGCCTGCACGCACTCGCCGCGATTGCTGTCGCGACCGGTCAGATAGTTTGACAGCAGACATCTTCCGCTGTAACTTATACACATGGCCCCATGCACGAAAGTTTCAAGTTCGACGCTGTCGCCGACAATGTCCTTGATTTCCTTAATTTCGTCTAACGAAAGTTCGCGGGCCAAAACAACTCGCTTAACCCCTTGTTTCGCCCAAAAAGCCACCGTATGCCCGTTTGTGGTGTTTGCCTGAGTGCTGAGATGCACTTCCATATCGGGTTGCCATTCAAGCGTTTTTGAAACCAAACCCGTGTCGGTTACGATAACTGCGTCCGCACCGATTTTTTTGAGGCAGGCAAGGTACTCCTTAAACGGAGCAAAATCGCTGTTTCTGGCAAAAACGTTGCACGTTACGTACACCTTTTTGCCCAAGCCGTGCGCATAATCGACGGCGGATTTCATCGCCGCCTCGTCAAAATTGTCAGCGTACGCCCTAAGCCCGAAATTGCTTCCGCCCACGTACACCGCATCGGCACCGAAGTGCAACGCCGTATTCAGTTTTTCTCTGCTCCCCGCAGGAGCTAAAAGTTCAACCATTTTCATCCTTTCTTTACGCTTACGGCCACTCCGTCACCGACGGGAACCAGCGACGTCACGAAGCGTTTGTCGTTTTGTAATAAATCCAAAAACACCTTAAGTTGCACGGATATCGTGCGCAACTTGTGGAGCGGATTGAAGTCCTCGCCCGTTTTGCACTTAAACAAAACGTCGTCGGCAAACAACACCCCACCCGGTTTTATGAGTTCGGCCAAATACGGAAAATATCTGGCGTATTGCCCTTTCGGGCCGTCCAACATAACAAAATCGAAACTGCCCGAGGCATATCTTACAATCTCGTCCGAGTCCCCTTCCCAAACGGTAACCCGAGACGTAACGCCTGCCTTTTCGAAGCATTCGCGAGCCACGTCCAGCCTGTCTGCATCCTTGTCGACGGTGGTCAAATGAGCATCGGGGGCCATCTCCAACATTTTCAGTCCGCTGTAACCTATCGCCGTGCCTATTTCCAAAATCTTTTTAGGCTTTGCGGCGGCGACAACGGTCTGCAACAACGACATGCTGTCGTCCAACATTATCGGAACTTTGTTTTGGGCGGCGTATTCCTTTTGAAAGCCGTAAATTTGTTCAAACATGTCAGCCCTCGATAATTATAGGAAGTATCATAGGATATTGCCTGTATTTTTGTTTCAGAAGCTGTCTGACGGCCTTTCTTGCGGCGGCCTTGATTTCGGTGTAATCCTCGACGAGTTCGTAGTCGAGCGCAGAAACGGCTTTGACAACCTCCTGTCTGGTTTCCTCGGCCTTGTCTTCGTCGAAATCGAAGCCTCTTGCAATGATTTCAGGGCCGTTCAAAATGCGGCCGGATTTCATTTCGACGGTGGCGACAACTATAATCATGCCGTCCTTGGACAAGTTTATGCGGTCGCGCAAAATGCCATCTGCGTTTTCGCCCAAAGTGGTGCCGTCCACAAAGCTGTTGCCCGACGGAACGTCGGAGATGCGCTTAAACTGTTTTTTGTTCAAAGCAACCGCGTTGCCGATTTCGCAAATAAGCACGTTGCCCGGAGCAATGCCCAACGATTTTGCCAATTCCGCATGCTTTTTGAGGTGGCGATACTCGCCGTGCACCGGGATAAAATACCTCGGCTTGACAAGTTGAAGCATAAGCTTCAGTTCCTCCTGAAAAGCGTGCCCCGTGGTGTGAATGTCGTACATTGCTTCGTACATAACCTCGGCACCCTTTTTGTAAAGGTTGTTGATGACGGTGTAAATGCTGCGTTCGTTGCCCGGAATAGGACTCGATGACAAAACCACGGTGTCGTTTTCGCCCACGATGATTTTGTCGAATTCACCCTGACTCATCTTTGCAAGCGCCGACATAGGTTCGCCCTGCGTTCCTGTGCTTATAATCAAAACCTTTCCGTCGTCCATTTTTTTGGCGGTAGGCGCATCAACCAACAGCGACGGATCAAAATGGAGTTCGCCCGTTTCTAATCCCAGTTCGGTGATAAATTTCATGCTTCTGCCGCTGAGCAAAACTTTTCGGCCGTACTTTTTGGCAAGGTCCAAAATCTGCTGAACACGGTAGTTGTTGGTCGCAAACGTCGCAATGATTATGCGGCGAGAACCGTTGGTAACAAACACCTGCTCCAAACTCTGCCCCACTCGCCTTTCGGACTTGCTGTGGCCTTGACGTTCGACGTTGGTGCTTTCGCCAAGCATAAGCAAAACGCCCTTTTTGCCTATTTCTTCGATTCGTGCAATGTTGGTCAGTTTGCCGTCGATAGGGGTGTAATCCATTTTGTAATCACCGGTAAAAAACACCACCCCGACAGGCGTCGTAATCGACAAAGCGGCCGCACCCGCAATACTGTGGCAAACTTTGATAAATTCCACCGAAAACGGCCCTACGTCAACGGTTCCGTTCTCCTCCACGACGTGCAAAACGTCAACGGACATCTGCTGATTTTCCAGTTTGTGAGCGGCAATTCCCAAAGTGAATTTAGTGCCGTAAACAGGCACGGACGGGAGATCTTGCAAAATGTACGGCAAAGCGCCGACGTGGTCCTCATGGCCGTGCGTCAGCACTATTCCCTTAACTTTTTCGATGTTATTTTTCAAATATTCGATATCCGGAATGACAACGTCAACGCCCGGCGTGGCTTCGTTAGGAAACCCCATCCCCGCATCGATGACGATTATCGAATCGCTAAATTCCAAGGCGGTCATATTTTTGCCGATTTCGCCGACACCGCCAAAAAACATTACTTTCAAAAGTTTGTCGGTTTTGCTCATTTTCCTCCGTGTGCAGGCCTGCACGATAAATTATTATGTAATGATTATAACTTATTATTGCGATTTTGACAACAGTTTAAGCCCGAAATGCAAATTTTAAAAACAAAAAAAGCCGCCGACGGCGGCAGTATTTTGCACTGCAGAGAGTTTAATTTTTTGCTTTTTTCAAAAACGTTTCGGCCGCCATAAGGTTCTCGACGGTGCCGACGTCCGACCAATAACCCCTGTGAACGTACACCTTCATTTTGTTGCAAAGCAACGGCAAAACGTCCCGTCCGAAATCGCAAACGGGATCGTGAATATAATCAAAAACCTTGCTTGAAAACATATAAATGCCCGTATTAACATACGATTTTGTCGAAATCGGCGGTTTTTCGACAAATTCCGACAACAGCCCGTCGGCGCCGAAATCAACCACTCCCAAACCGGTTGTGACTTCTTTTTCACAAACCGCAAGCGCCCCCACTAAGCCGTTTAGTTTTACCTCCGAAAAGGCCTTCAAATCGACGTCCGAAAACCCGTCGGCAGGCACAACCAAAAACCTGTCGCCGAGCACGTCTTTAAGTCTTCTTACCGCGCCTGCCGTACCGAGCGGCGAATTCTCTCTGCTGTACGTTATATGAGCGCCGAATCTTTTTCCGTCGCCAAAATAATTTTCGACGTCGTCTGCACGGTAGCCCGTTGCAAAAATCAAATCGACTATTCCCGACGAGACAAGCGATTCAACAACGTACGATGCCAGAGGTTTTTCGCCCAAAAGCACCATAGGTTTACATTTATCATCGGTCAGCGGCCTGAGTCTTTTTCCGTAACCGCCTGCCAAAACAATTGCTTTCATACCAAATTATACAAAATTCTTCGGCCGAATATGTTTTATTTTAAAAAATACATTGAAATCGTCGCCGAAATTATGTATAATAAAACTACAATCAACTTTAAGGAGATTTTTATGAGATGTTTTAACTATTCTGCCGGCCCGAGCGTACTGCCGACAGAAGTTTTGGAAGAAGTCAAAAAGCAACTTTTGGACTACAACGGATGCGGTATGAGCGTCATGGAAATGAGCCACAGAAGCAAATTCTACGACGAAATCCACAACGAATGCATCGCCCTTTTGCGCGAACTTATGTCCGTGCCCGATGACTACGATATACTTTTGATGCAAGGCGGCGGCAGCACGCAATTCGAGGCAGTTCCGCTTAACCTTATGACCGAAAATCGCAAAGCCGACTACGTTCTTACGGGCGTATGGTCGAAAAAAGCGTTTAAGGAAGCCGCACGCTACGGCGACGTAGTTGCGGCCGCTTCGTCGGAAGACAAAAACTTCACCTACATTCCCGACGTCGAAAAAATTTCCTTCCGCAACGGCATCGACTATGCCTACATAACCCTCAACAACACCATTTACGGCACTCATTTTACCGCTTTGCCGACTCCAAACGCTCCGCTGGTTGGCGACGCAAGCAGCAACATCTGCGCCGAAAACATCGACGTTTCAAAATTCGGCCTGCTGTTTGCAGGCGCACAAAAGAACCTCGGCCCCGCCGGCGTTACCGTGGTTATAGTCAAACGAGACCTTTTGGGCAAAGAATCGGCCGCCTGCCCGACAATGATGAAATATTCGACGCATGCGTCCAAAAACAGCCTTTACAATACGCCGCCGACGTTTGCCATTTACGTCATGATGCTCAATTTGCGCTACCTCAAAAAGTTTGGCGGAATTTCCGAAATGGAAAAATTCAACAAACAAAAATCGGGCATCCTTTACGATTTTATCGACCAAAGCGATTTTTACACCTGCCCGAATGCGGTTGAGGCACGAAGCCTTGTAAACATTCCGTTTGTAACCCCTAATGCCGAAACGGACGCCGAATTTGTCAAACAGGCGGAAGCGCAAGGGCTCAGAAGCCTTAAAGGCCACAAACTGGTGGGCGGCCTCAGAGCATCCCTCTATAACGGCATGCCGATGGAAGGCGTTACGGCTCTTGTGGAATTTATGAAACGCTTCGAGGTTGAACACAAATGAAAACAACCGTCAAACTCTTAAACAACATGAGCAGCAAAATAAATGTCATGTTTGACGACAACTGTGTCAATAATCCGGACGAAAGCAATCCCGAAGTGCTCCTGTTGCGCAGTTTCGACATGCACGACTACCCTGTCGGCGACAAACTTTTGGCAGTAGGTCGCGCAGGCGCAGGCGTAAACAACATACCGCACGCCGAGCTCGCCAAAAAAGGCGTGGTGGTGTTCAACACTCCGGGCGCAAACGCAAACGCAGTTGCCGAACTTACCGTCTTGGGCATGCTTATGTCCGCAAGGCACGTTGCCGCCGCAATAAACTGGGCAGCAACACTGTCCGAGCAAGCGGACATCAAAACCGCAGTCGAAAAAGGCAAAAAGAACTTTCAGGGCACCGAAATTAAGGGCAAAGTTTTGGGACTTATAGGCTTTGGAGCCATCGCAAAACTTACCGCACGCGCCGCTCTTGCGCTGGGTATGGAAGTTGTTGTTTGGAATCGCACTTTCTACGACAGTGCCATGCTTGAAAAAGAAAACTTTTCAACGGTCAAATTCAAAACCACTCCCGAAGAAGTTTTTGCCGAAGCCGACTACGTCAGCCTGCACGTCCCTTACTCAAAGGAGCTTCAAGGTTTTGTTTCAAAAAGCAAGCTGGACCTTATGAAAACGAGCTCCGTTCTTTTGAACAACGCAAGGGGCGAGCTTGTAAACAACTCCGACCTTATCGCCGCTCTCGAAAACAAAAAGCCGTGTTGCTACGTCACCGACTTTGCCTCAGCCGAGCTTTTGAACAGATCGGACGTAATCGTAACGCCGCACCTCGGCGCATCTACCGTCGAAGCCGAGGACAACTGCGCACTTATGATTGCCGACCAAATCAAACAGTACATTTTGTGCGGCACGGTCAAAAACAGCGTCAATTACCCTGCATTTACCACCGCTCCGACAAAAGAACACAGGCTGCTGTTGCTTATGGACCAATCGGCTACGTCCCAAGTCGCCGAACTTGCCAAAAGCTTAGGCACTTCTCTCGAATTTACCGTCGGCAAAACCGGCACCGCAGTGGGCGCCTTTGACAGCGATAAGCCGATTTCCACGGCCGAATTTGAAAAAATACCTTTTGTTTACAAAGTCAGAGTTGTAAAATAACAACCGAAACAACGTCAAAAAAACGCCGCGTTTTGCGGCGTTTTTAAGTGCTAAAATTTCATATTTTGAAGTCCGAAAGCTTTTTCCGTGAATGCAAAAAGCTTTTATCGTGCAAGCCGAAAGGCTTTAAATTGAAACTTACAAATCTTTTATTTGTCCAATTCAACAAGGTCGGCACGCTCGGCAAACGGCGCGGTGTCCACTACGGTGTTGTCGTCGATGTAGTATTTCATCTTCTTGAATTTGAAATAGAAACAAAGTTCCAACAGCCTTGCAAGCAACAAATACATGCCCAAACTTAATATCGTTATGATAAAAACGGTTGTTATCGCACAAGCCGCATTCAAAACGTAAAACAGCAACACGGCCATTGCAAAACAACGCACATAACCGTTTAAGTTTGATTTTACGCATGGTAAACTACGTTTTAGCGCAACAAAGAAGTTGCTTCCGCAATCTTCGAACAAGATGTACGGGATGACTCCTGCGGTTACGGTAAACCTAAGCGACACAATTGCAACGATAAAAATGCAAGCAATCATCAAAGCAATTATATTGAAAATGCTGAAGGTCAGGTACAAAAACACTCCCGTTATCGCAAGCACCAAAACGTCCAACGCCGTCGAGAACAACGTATATCCCCAGCTGAAATTGAGGCTCTGGCGGATGTTTTTGACAAAGTTTGAGAAAAAGTCGTACCTCATCCCCGACTGCATATATTGCCCCATTATGTCGCCCAGCGGTATGTAGCACAACGCCATGAGGAATCTCGACACGGCAAGCAGCAACAACGACAGCCCTGCTATTTTCGCAAAGGCATTGGTTTCGTCCTTCACGAGGCCGATAATCAACGATGCGTCCTCTTTGATGTTGTCCAACGCTTCCTTAACGCTGTACTCACTGGACAAGAGGTCTCTGACGTCGTTTCCGATGTCGACGAATCCGCTTCGGATTGCCTCGCTGTTTTCGATGTCGTCGAGGATAGGATTTATGCCCAAAAGCGCAATTCCCAAAACGATAAGGCCCACCAACGCCAGATAAACGATAACCCTAAAAACAACACCGAACTTAACGGTTATGATGGAAATCGAATTTTTAAATTCCATAAATTATTTCTCCCAAATGCTCGTTTTTTTGAGGTCCAGCCGTTCGATTCCGTTCTTTTCGAAAAACAGCGTAAACGAAACGACAATATAATAAACCACGATAAAGCTGTAATAAACCATATCCAACAGAACGCCCAACCTAAGTTCGAGCAATCCGTTTAAAACGAAAAACACCAAGCCTGCCGCCGAAACGCAAGTCAGCGAACCGGCAACGCTCCAATAATCTCGGCCCAGCTGCTTTACGCTCAGACCGAACGCCGCACCGCTTTTCAGGCCCGTGTGCATCATGGTAGGCACCCACAGCACCAACAGCGAAACACCGAATTCCAACCCGACAAAAGCAATGCACGCAATAACCGCAAGCGCAACCGTCAACCTGACTCCCGTCCAAAGTTTGACTGCCACCGCCGAAAAACAGGTAAACAACAATTGGTCAAGCAAAAAACAAACCGTAACCAGCAAAGCAAACTGCGTTGCCGAAACAAAATTGTAGTTTGCGCGCGAGCCGAGGCTTTTGAAACTTACCGTAAAATGCCCTATGCGCATGTGTCTGTCGATGGCTCCGAACAGCATGCAAAAGCTTAAAACGGCAAACAAAAACATCGCAAACGGAATCCACCACCACTTGTCGAGGATGTGCGAGCTGAAAGCAAATATGTCCTTAAAACCGATAACGGGCGTTCCGTCGTAGCGGCAAACGAAATTGACGATTTTGCTTATAGGAAAACAGGCCGAGCAAAATGCCGCCGGCAACAGGGAAAAAATCAATAGGTAAAATAATTTCGAATTTGCGTAATTAAACGCCTTTTTCAAACTGTTCAAGTTTTTACCTCCGAAATATTATTGATTTAACCGAACGATTATATTATAATATATAATTATGATTAAGGCAACCTTTAACAACGAATTTGAGTGCAATTTGTGCCCTAACGCCTGCCGCAGTCCTCGAACCGACGGCGTTTTCGGCAAATGCAAAGTTCCGCACGAAATTGTGGTGGCGTATCATCATCTGCACATGTGGGAGGAGCCGCCGCTGTCAGGCACAAACGGAAGCGGTACGGTGTTTTTTTCGGGATGCACCATGCGTTGCGTTTTCTGTCAAAACAAAGACATCAGCCGAGAAGCCGTGGGAAAACGCTATTCGATAAATCAATTTGTCGACCTCGTTAAACAAATCGAGGACTCGGGCGCGCACAACGTCAACCTCGTATCCCCGACTCCGTATGCCGACCTTATTGCGAACGCACTCAAAATTTACAAGCCGAAAATTCCCGTCGTTTGGAACACGTCCGGCTACGAAACCGTCGAAACCTTAAGGCTTTTGGACGGGCTTGTCGACATATATCTTCCCGATTTGAAATACGTCGACGACGAAATCGCCGTCAAATATTCCGGCACGAAAAACTATTTCCGTTTTGCCGCCCCTGCCATCGACGAAATGATACGTCAGGTCGGAAGCCCCGTCTTTGACCAAAACGGCATCATGCAAAAAGGCGTCATAGTGCGCCACCTCGTTTTGCCGGGGAACCTAAAAAACACCTCGGACGTCTTAAAATATTACGCCGAACACATCGGCAAAAAAGCATTGTTCAGCCTTATGGGACAGTACACGCCCGTCGACGTCGAGGCCTATACCGAAATAAACCGCACCTTAAAGCCGCTCGAGTACAAAAAAGCGACGGCCGAGATGCTTTCGCTTGGCATCACAGACGGTTTCACGCAAGACCTCGGTTCGGCAGAAGAAAGCTTCATTCCGCCGTTTAAGAAGCAATTTTGAGTTTTAAACTCTCAAAACCGTTTTTTTTGCCGACATACACACGAAACAAAAAGACCGACAAAAATTTGTCGGTCTTTTAGTTTTTTATTTAAGATTTTCGATTTGCTCGGCAAGTTTCGTGCGCAGTTGGCGATACCTTTCGAGCTTGTCTTTTTCCTTTTCGACCAAAGCCTTTGGAGCATTGAGGATAAACTTTTGATTTGCCAACATGCCTTCGGCACGGGCAATTTCCTTTTCGGTGTTTTCAAGCTCCTTGCTAAGACGGGCGATTTCCTTTTCGGTGTCGACGAGTTCACCCAGCGGAATATACACTTCGACGCTGTCCGAAACTGCCGTGGAAACCTTGACGTCGGTCGGCTTCTCTTTTACGAATTCGACGTGCGACGCCCCTGCCAGTTTTTCGATGAACATGGACGTTTTTTCAAAGAACGGCCTGCGCTCGTTGTCCTTAATAAGCAACGTAACGCGCTTGGAAGGCACGACGTTCATTTCGGCACGGATGTTTCTTACGGCCTTTATAAGCCCCATAACGCCCTCGAACGCCTTTGCTTCGGCCGCATAAGCAAGCCTCTTGTTGTATTTAGGCCACTCCTCTACGATAAGCGCTTTGCCCGGGTGCAGAATTTGATAAATCTCCTCGGTTATAAACGGCACGAACGGATGCAAAAGTTTCAAAACGGTGTCCAAGACGTAGCGAAGCATGCTGAGCGCATGAATCTTCATCTTTTCGTTGTCGCCGTAAAGCAACGGTTTTTCCATTTCGATGTACCAGTCGCAGAAATCCGACCAAACAAAGTCGTAAATCTTTGCGGCGGCAAGGCCGATTTCGTACTTATTGAGGTTTATGGTAACTTCCTTAATCAGCGTTTGAAGTTTTGTAAGAATCCACTTGTCGACAGGAAGCTTCCTGAGTTCGGAAATATCCTTAAGTTCCTTGCCCTCCATGTTCATGACGAGGAAGCGGCTTGCGTTCCAAAGTTTGTTCATGAAGTTGCGGCAGGACTCGACCTTTTCTTCCGAATAGCGGGTGTCGCTGCCCGGAGCGATGCCTGTTGCGAGGCTGAAACGCAAAGTATCTGCGCCGTATTTGTCGATAATTTCCAACGGATCGATGCCGTTGCCCAGCGATTTGGACATCTTTCTGCCCTGACTGTCACGAACCAAACCGTGAATAAGAACTTCCGAGAACGGAACTTCGCCCATATTTTCGATGCCGCTGAAAATCATGCGGGCAACCCAGAAGAATATGATGTCGTATGCCGTAACAAGGACGTTTGTCGGATAAAAATACTCCAAATCCTTTGTCTTTTTAGGATAGCCGAGTGTGCTGAACGGCCACAGTGCACTGCTGAACCAGGTGTCCAAAACGTCTTCGTCCTGACGTATATGACGTCCGCCGCACTTAGGGCAAACTTCAACCTTGGTTTTTGAAACGGTCATTTCGCCGCAGTCGTCGCAGTAGTATGCCGGGATGCGGTGTCCCCACCACAGCTGACGGCTTATGCACCAATCACGGACGTTTTCCATCCAGTTGAAGTAAATTTTTTCAAAGCGGTTAGGGATAAACTCCACCTTACGTTTTCTTACCGCCGCAATTGCCGGTTCGGCAAGCGGTTTCATTTTGACGAACCACTGTTTGCTTACGATTGGTTCGACTATGGTTCCGCAACGGTAGCATTCGCCGACGTTGTGTTTGTAAGGTTCGATTTTTACGAGATATCCGCCCTCTTTCAAGTCCTCGACGATTTGCTTGCGGCATTCGTCACGGGTGAGGCCGTTGTACTTGCCGGCAAGTTCGTTCATAACGCCGTGGTCGTCCATAACTCTGATGACCGGCAAATCGTGCCTAAGGCCCACTTCAAAGTCGTTAGGATCGTGTGCAGGGGTGATTTTAACCGCACCGCTTCCGAAGCCCATTTCGACGTAAGAGTCGGCAACAATAGGTATTTCCCTGCCGTTTACCGGCAAAATGAGGGTTTTTCCGACAAGATGTTTGTACTTTTCATCCTTAGGGTTTACCGCAACGGCGGTGTCGCCCGGGATGGTTTCGGGACGGGTTGTCGCAACTTCGATATAGCCCGAGCCGTCTTTAAGCGGATATCTGAAATGCCACAGAAAGCTGTCTTTTTCCGAATATTCGACTTCGGCATCCGAAAGAGCCGTGCCGCAAGTCGGGCACCAGTTGATTATTCTGTCGCCTCGGTAAATAAGGCCTTTGTCGTAAAGTTTGCAAAAAACTTCGCCGACCGCCGCCGACAGATTGTCGTCCATGGTAAACGCTTCTCTCGACCAGTCGCAGCTCGAACCGAGTTTTTTAAGCTGTTCGACTATGCGGCCGCCGTATTGAGCCTTCCATTCCCATGCTCGACGCAAAAATTCTTCTCTGCCGATTTCGCGCTTGTCAAGGCCTTCGGCCTTCAATTTGTCGACTATTTTAACTTCGGTTGCGATGCTTGCGTGGTCCGTGCCCGGAATCCACAATGCCTCGTAACCGTCCATACGTTTGAAACGAATGATGATGTCCTGAACGGTTTCGTCCAAGGCGTGCCCCATATGCAGCTGCCCCGTGATGTTTGGAGGCGGCATAACAATGGTAAACGGCTCCTTATCCGGGTTCGGTTTTGCGCCGAAATAGCCGTTTTCACACCAAAAATCGTACAGTTTTTTTTCAAACGATTGAGGTTGATAGGTTTTTTCCATAACTTAATCTCCGATGTTTATGCCTGAGCTTCGCCGGCGGTGTTTTCGACGACGTCCCCGTCCTTATTAAGAGGTTGACCATAGCGGTCGATTTCGCCTGCCTTGCGACGGCGACGGTATTCCTGCATTTTTCTGTTGCCGATAACGATGTAAGTGCCGGCGGCGTATGCTGCAAGCACGCATCCGATGATAAGCATAATCCAATCAGGCGTAACAAGCAAGCTTCCCACGTTGAAAGAAACGTGCTGAACAAGCAGTTCGTGGAAAAACGTAACCACAACCGAAACGCTTATCCAAGCCGAAGCGATTTTGCCTGCATACACGGCAGGAATAACAATGCCCCTCGAAACGAAAACAGGGCTCATGCAAACCATAACGAGTTCCTTCAAAATGATGAAAGCGACAACGTACCACGGAATATATCCGATGATGCACAGGCAAACCAAAACGCAAATGTGCATAGCCTTGTCCGCAAGCGGATCGAACACCTTGCCGATGTCGCTGACAAGATTGTATTTTCTGGCGATTTTGCCGTCAAACAAATCGCTGACAGCCGCAACGACGAACACGCCGAGCGACCAGTAAACCAACGAAATTCTGTCGGTAAGTCCTCCGACGAGGCACAGGACGCAAAATACCGGAATGCACAGCATTCTGAAATAAGTGATAAGGTTTGGCACCCAAAGTGCTTCTTCCTTTTTGAAAACGAATTGGCGTTTATGTTTTGCCATAATTTAACACTCCTAAAAAATAATGTTGCAAACAAAATTGTAACGCATTTGCGAGCCAAAGTCAAACAAATAGCCGTCGGGTTGCGGCCGATATTTTACAGTCGGCCATTTTTGCGACGTTTTTTTCGATTGTGTCAAGGCAAAGCATTTAAACACTTGCAAACAAACGTTATTTTTGCTACAATAAAATAGTTATAAAACTAAACCGTATTTTTATTGAAAAGATCGGGCCTCGGTTGTATAATTTACTTAACCGCACCAAAACCGGTTTTTTCAATTTGGTTTTAAATACACACCTTGGAGGCAAATTATGATTGACATCAAAAAAGTTTTGTCCGAGCTTACCCTCGAAGAAAAAGCGGGCCTTTGCTCCGGAAAAACCTTCTGGCTGACCAAAGCCGTCGAAAGATTGGGAGTACCTTCCGTCATGATGACCGACGGCCCTCACGGATTGAGAAAAGAAATCCAAAAAAGCAGCGGCACCAACATCATGAAAGGCAGTCAACCTTCCACCTGCTTCCCTACCGCCGTCACCACGGCATCCGGTTGGGACAGACAGCTTGTGGCAGGCGTCGGCAAAGCCATCGGCGAAGAAGCCATCGATCAGGGCGTATCCACCGTCCTCGGCCCGGGCACCAACATCAAGCGTAGCCCTCTTTGCGGCCGCAACTTCGAGTACTTCTCGGAAGATCCGTTCCTCGCGGGCGAAATGGCAACCGCTTACGTCAACGGTTTGCAAAGCACCGGCGTAGGTTGCAGCCTCAAACACTATGCAGGCAACAACCAGGAATATCTGCGCATGTCCATCGACGCCAAAATCGACGAACGCACTTTGAGGGAAATTTATCTTCCTGCTTTCGAAAACACCGTAAAACGCGCTCAACCTCAGCAGGTTATGTGCAGTTACAATATGTTGAACGGCGAATTTGTCTCCGACAGCAGACGCATGCTCACCGAAATCCTCCGCGAAGAATGGGGATTTAAGGGCATCGTTGTCTCCGACTGGGGCGCAACCGACGACAGAGTTTTGGGCTTGAAAGGCGGATTGGATTTGGAAATGCCGGGCAACAAAGGCATGAACGATCGCCGCATCGTCAAAGCCGTAAACGAAGGCACCCTCACTATGGAGGAATTGGACGTCGTTGTCGAAAGGATGCTCCGCTACATAAGCGAATGCGCCGACCGCAAAGCCGAAAACGCAGGCAAAAAAGCCGATTACGAAGCACATCACGAATTCGCTCGCAAGGTTGCGGCCGAAAGCTCGGTGCTTCTTAAAAACGACGACAGCCTGCTTCCTCTTTCCAAAACCGACAAAATCACCGTCATCGGCAAACTGGCCGAAGTGGTAAGATATCAAGGAAGCGGCTCCAGCCACATCGTCCCTACCTACCTCAACAGCGTGCTTGACGTTCTGACTAAAGAAGGCGTCAACTTCACTTATTCGGAAGGCTACAGCCTCAAAAAGGACGGCTTCAGCCAAAAACTTTTGGACAAAGCACTGGAAAGCGCAAAAACTGCCGACAAAGTGGTCTGCTTCATCGGCCTCACCGACATCTACGAAAGCGAAGGCTTCGACAGAACTCATATGGAACTTCCTTTGGGCCACAACAAATTGGCCATGGAACTTCTTAAAATCCGTCCGGACACCATATTCGTGCTGCAAGGCGGCTCCCCTGTCGTTCTCCCTTGGTTCGACGACGCAAAGGCCGTTTTGAACACCTATCTCGGCGGACAGGCAGTTGCCGAAGCAACGGTTGACCTTCTGCTCGGCAAAGTCAATCCGTCCGGCAAACTGGCCGAAACCTATCCGTATGCAAACGAAAGCTGCTCGGCGGCAAAATTGTTCCCGATGGGACCGCAATACGTTGAATACCGCGAAAGCATTTACGTCGGTTACCGTTGGTACGACAGCGCAAAACTCGACGTTCGCTTCCCGTTCGGCTACGGCCTCAGCTACACCACGTTCGAATACAGCGACCTGAAACTGGACAAACAAACCGTTTCCGACAGCGACACGCTCACCGTAACCTTCAACGTCACCAACACCGGCAAAGTTGACGGCAAGGAAGTTGTTCAGGTTTACGTCCGCGATCCGGAATGCTCCGTTTTCAAGGCCGAAAAAGAACTTAAAGGTTTTGACAAAGTGTTTGTTAAAGCAGGCGAAACGGTTTCCGTTTCCATAAACCTCGACAAGCGCAGCTTCAGCTTCTACAACACCGAAACCAACGACTGGTACGCCGAAGCGGGCAAATACGAAATTCTCGTAGGTGCCTCGTCCCGTGACATCCGCCTGAGCGGCGAAGTTACCCTCACTTCCGAAAAACAACCGGTGAGAGATTACAAGGCAATCGCCCCTGTTTACTTCGACGTCCAAAACGTCAAGGATTGGCCGAAAGATCAATTTGAAGCTCTCTACGGACAAGCCATCCCTGAAAACCATCAGCAACAACGCGGCGAATTTACCCCTAACAGTTCGATGTCCGACGTCAAATCGGTGCCGCTGGGCAAATTCCTCTACAACGTTTTGTCGGGTGGCGGCAAGCTGGTTGCAGGCAGTGCGGCCAACAGCGCAATGATCGTCGAGTCCATCAAAACCATGCCTTTGAGGGCATTCAGCGGCTATTCGGGCGGCATCCTGTCCCCTATGACCGTCGACGGACTTGTGATGATGCTCAACAAAGAAAAAGGCGGCTTCAGAAAATTCTGCGCCGGCTTCAAAAAGAAAAACAAATAAAAAGTTTTAAGCCCGCCGCACGGCGGGCTTGTTTTATGCAAAAACAAAGTCGGTAACAAGCATCAACGAATATCCTGCGATAAGCCACCAAGTCGCAATTTTGCCGTTGCCGTTTTCGTGCGCGGACGGTATGAGTCCGTCGGTTATGACGTAAACCATGGTCCCCCCTGCAAACGCCAAAAACAACGGCAACAGTTTTTCGGACAGTGCGGCGGCAAAATAGCCGATGAACGTGCCTACGACCTCAACAAATCCCGTAAGCGAAGCAATCAAAAAGGTTTTGCCCTTTTTTTGTCCTGCGGCAATCATCGGCGCGCAAACAGCCATTCCCTCGGGGAAATTTTGCAACGCTATCGCTACAGCCACGGTCAATGCTTTCGAGGTGTTTCCACCGCCGAAGCCTACGCCTGCAGCTATGCCTTCTGGCAGATTATGGATTGCAATAGCGGCCACAAAAAGCATCGTTTTTTGCATTTTTTTGCCATAAACGTCGTTTTTGCCAAGTTTTTTGGTCATCTTGTTGTCGATAAACGTTTCCGCCAATCCGACTGCGGCGCTACCTAAAAAAATTCCCCCGACGGTAACGGCTACAGCCCACTTTCCGCCCATATCCAGCGACGGCGCAATAAGCCCGGTGGCCGCCGCCGACAGCATAACACCGGCGGAAAAACCAAGCATGGCATCGTTTGTTCTTTGCGACGTACCCTTAAACAAAAATCCGAACACTGCGCCCAATACGGTTGCGCCGCCAACTCCCAACGCAGTCAAAACAACAATAGTCATCTTTTACGTCCGTCCTTCGGTTAAACTTTTGCCGATTTAACTACTTCGAAACGATTTTTCCCGTTGTCGGATCGATCAAAATTGCCGTATAATCAAACCCCTCGCCCATAAATGCGACGTACCAATAGTACTCGCCGCTGCCGTCGTACGGGTTCAAAAGATACTTTACGCAAATTTCCTTTTTAAAGTTTCCGGATTCGTCGAGGTTGGCGGCGATAAAATCCTTCAGCTCCTCCGTAGCGACCTTAAAAGCGTCCGTCCAACCGATTTTGTCGGCAAGCAGATTTTCGAGTTCGACCGCATCCGAATCCCCGATTTTTATCTTTTCCAATCCGTCCATGCCCTCTCCGACGTCGACGTAGGCGGAATATCCCGGGCCAAAGCGGTCCTTTTGAGCCTTAGCGGAAATTTCGCCGCCCGAATAAGTAAGCACAAAATCCAATTCCTTTGCCTCGGATTTGCTTTTCGGGCTTATTTTTACAAGTTGAAAATCGGCGGTTTCGCCTACTTTTCCGTCGGCTCTGAAATCTTTTTCTCTTCTCCCTGCCGAAATTTCCACCGACCATTCCTCGGTGTCCGCCCTGTACGCATGAGTCTGATAGTGGCTTACGTTCTCGATATACGGAATCGTTTCGTCGCTTTTAGGACCGCATGCCGTAAAGCAAGCGGCAAGAACACACACGGTCAATAGCACCAAAAACATCTTTTTCATAAAATCACCTCGTTTTTATAAATGCCCGAAACGGTGCGATTATTCCGTTTTTGTAAAAAAAACCACGGCTTTAGGCCGCGGTAAAAAAATGTTAAATTCGGTTATTTGTTTTCAAGCATGTCCTTGACTTTCATCAGTCTGACCACGTTGCTTCGTTCCTGCTCCTCCAGTTTCATCGAAATATATTTGATGGTTTCCTCCAGTTGCGGAATCATAACGTACTCCAAAGCGTTGACTCGGCGACGGTTTTTTTCGATTTCGTCGGCAAGCATGTTGCAGGTTTTTTCCACCTCTGCCAACTCGACCATTTTGGCCACCAATTCCGTCAAAGTCACAATGCTTCCGTCAAGTTCTGCGGTTACCGACGAGAAAGAATACGGAAACATATCTTCCTGCCGGCGTTCTTTGATTTTAATTTCCGGCACCTCAACGCTCATGACGGATTTTGTCGAAAGCTCGGTTTCCACCCGTGCCGCAGGCATCAACACCGCTTCCTCGATTATTCTGTCGTCCGAAACCGCTCGGGCCAGCATAAAGCCTTTTAAGGCATCCGAAAGCGCAGCCTCGGTTTCTTCGCGAAGCTGTTTGTTGCGGCGAGCGTACACCATAAACTGTCTGACCATCTCGTCCGACTTATCTTTTAAAAGTTTGTGCCCCCGTACGGCGGTTTTGAGACGTCCTTTCAAACGCCTCAATTCCATGCGAGTCGGGTTAACGTTAAGCCTTGTCATTGTTCAAATATTTTTCGATATATTCGTCTCTTATACGTTTGAGTTCGGATTTAGGCAAAAGCCTTAAAAGTTCCCAACCCAAATCAAGAGTTTCAGTTATGGATCTGTCCGTTTCAAACCCCTGCGAAACGTAGCGTTTTTCAAATTCCTCGGCAAAAACCGCAAACTTTTTGTCCGATTCCGAAAGTGCGCTTTCGCCCAAAATGGCCGACAGTTCCTTTGCCTCTTTGCCCTGAGCGTACGCCGAGAACAGCTGGTTCATGGTGTCGGCGTGATCCTCTCTGGTTTTGCCCTTGCCAATGCCCTTATCTTTAAGACGGGACAGGCTCGGCAGTACGTCGATAGGAGGGGTTATGCCCTTTTTGTAAAGCTCTCTGCTGAGGATAATCTGCCCCTCAGTGATGTAGCCGGTAAGGTCGGGAATAGGGTGCGTTTTGTCGTCTTCCGGCATGGTGAGAACGGGAATTTGAGTGATACTTCCCTCTTTGCCTCTGATTCGGCCGGCTCTTTCGTACATCGAAGCGAGGTCGGTGTACAAATAACCCGGATATCCGCGTCTGCCCGGAACTTCTTTTCTGGCCGCCGAAACCTCACGTAAAGCCTCGGCATAGTTGGTTATGTCGGTGGTTATGACCAAAACGTGCATACCTTTTTCAAAGGCAAGATATTCGGCCGCGGTCAACGCCATACGAGGCGTAGCGATACGCTCGACGGCAGGATCGTTGGCGAGGTTGATAAACAAAACCGCCCTTTCGATTGCTCCCGTCTTTCTGAAATCGTTGATAAAAAATTCCGCCTCTTCGAACGTGATACCCACTGCGGCAAATACAACGGCGAACTTGCTGTCCGTGCCCAAAACTTTTGCCTGACGTGCAATCTGCGCCGCCAATTCGCTGTGCGGCAAACCGGATGCGCTGAACACCGGAAGCTTTTGCCCCCTAACCAGCGTATTGAGGCCGTCAATGGCCGAAATTCCCGTTTGAATGAACTCGTTAGGATAATCCCTGACAGCAGGATTTATCGGCCTGCCGTTGATGTCCAGACGCATTTCGGGGATAATCGGCGAGCCTCCGTCTTTAGGGTTGCCCATGCCGTCAAAAACTCGGCCGAGCATGTCTTCCGAAACGCCCAACGACAAACTGCGCCCCAAAAATCTGGCTTTTGCGGTGGCGATTTTAAGCCCTTGCGACGGCTCGAACAACTGCACGAGCGCCTTGTCGCGATTGACTTCCAAAACCTTTCCTTTTCTGGTTTCGCCGTTTTCCTGAACTATTTCCACAAGTTCGTCGTATTTTACGCCCTCGACGCCCTCAACAAGCATCAACGGCCCGACCACTTCGCGGATTGTTTTGTACTCTTTAAGCATTTTCAACTCCTTCGTTGGCCAAAGCGATGGCCTGTTCTTTGAGTTCCCTTGTTATGTCTTCGAACTTTCTGATTTCGTTTTCCGGGATATATTTTGCGCGACCGATTTTTTCCTTTATCGGAAGTGCAAGGTAATCCTCGACGTCGATGTTGTTTTCGAGCGCCTCCAAACCGAGATGATACCAACCCAAAATAAGCTCCATCATCTCAAGCTGTTTTTGCAAAGAAGCGTAGGTATCGACTTCGTGAAAAGCGTTTTGATGCAAGTAGTCTTCCCTGACGGACTTTGCGGTTTCCATAACCAATCTGTCCTTTGGCGACAGCGCATCGATGCCGACAAGTCGAACGATTTCGTCCAACGATGCCTCTTCTTGCAAAATTTTCATTATCTCGGCACGGTCTTTTGCCCATTTTTCGCCGAGGTTAAAATCATACCATCCTTTCAGTCGGTCGGCATAAAGGCTGTAGCTTTGCAACCAATCGATTGCAGGAAAATGTCTGCGATACGCAAGGCTTGCCGAAAGGCCCCAAAACACTTTGACTATCCTAAGCGTTGCCTGACTTACAGGTTCCGAAAGGTCGCCTCCCGGAGGGCTGACCGCACCTATTGCGCTGACACTGCCCACACGTTCCTCCGAACCCAGCGTTTTTACTATGCCCGCACGCTCGTAGAACTCGGCAAGTCTCGAGGACAAATAAGCAGGATATCCTTCTTCGCCCGGCATTTCTTCCAAGCGACCGCTCATTTCTCTCAAAGCTTCCGCCCAACGGCTTGTGCTGTCGGCCATGATTGCCACGTTGTAGCCCATGTCCCTGAAGTACTCGGCAATGGTGATGCCCGTGTAAATGGACGCTTCTCTGGCCGCAACAGGCATATCGGAAGTATTTGCGATAAGCACGGTGCGTTTCATAAGCGGATAACCGGTTTTCGGATCGGTAAGTTGCGGAAATTCGTTCAAAACGTCCGTCATTTCGTTGCCGCGCTCGCCGCAACCGACGTACACGATTATCTCCGCATCCGCCCACTTGGCAAGCTGGTGCTGAACCACCGTTTTTCCGCTTCCGAACGGGCCGGGAACGGCAGCCACGCCGCCTTTTGCTATAGGAAACAGCGTGTCGATAACTCTCTGTCCGGTAACCATAGGCATGGTCGGAGTCAGTTTTTCCCTGTACGGACGTCCCTTTCTGACCGGCCAACGCTGAAGCATGGTTACGTTTGTTTTGCCGTCCAAAACGGCAACCGTTTCAGTCACGTTAAATTCGCCCTCGAAAATATCGGTAAGGGTGCCTTCGGTGCCGTACGGAACCATAATACGATGCTTAACGGCAGGGGTTTCGTCGACGTAACCGATTATGTCGCCGGCCGAAACCTTGGTGCCGACTTTTGCGGTCGGATGGAAAAGCCATTTTTTGTCGTGATCGACTGCGTTGACGCTTACACCTCGCCCTATTCTGTCGCCCGATGCGGCGGCAAGCTTTTCAAGCGGACGCTGAATTCCGTCGTAAATGCCCTCGATAAGCCCCGGTGCCAGTTCGACCGACAGCGGCATACCCGTCGAAACCACTTTTTCTCCTACGCCCAAACCGCCTGTTTCCTCATACACCTGAATGGAAGCCTTATCGCCCCTAAGTTCGATCACTTCGCCGATAAGTCCCTTGTCCGAAACCTTCACCACGTCGTACATTTTAACGTCCGCCATGTTTTCGGCAACGATAAGCGGTCCGCTGACCTTGACGATTTTACCTGTATTGTTCATATATACCTCGATACCTCGTTAATTGTTAAATAAAATATCTGCGCCTATTGCCTTCTCGACGTCCGCTTTTACGCCCTGCATTCCGAAGCCGTTTGTACCGGCATTGGACGGAATGGGGATTATTGCGGGATACGGACGCGATTTGTAGCGTTTCAAAAGTTCGGCGGCGGCCATCGCAACCTCTTCGGTGACGAAAATGATTGCATAATCGCGAGCAAGCACCTTGACGGTATGCTCCGCTTCCGCAACGTCGTTTATCGGAAACACGTCCAATCCAACGGCTTTAAAAGCCAAAACCGAATCCTTGTCGCCCACAACGGCGATTCTGTCGTTACGCATAAAGTTCTCTCAGCCTCTTTTTAAGTTGTTGTTTGTCCACGCCGTTTCTGACCGCCGAGACAATAAGCCGCACCGAATCGAGTTCGGTGATTTTTGCAAGATAAAAACCTGCTATCGGAGCAACCGAAAACATGTCGTTTCTGTCGTCTCTGAAAACTTTCAAGCCGACGTTTGCCGCATAAGTTTCAAACGTTGCCGCGTCGTCGGCAAGCAAAATTTCGGCAGCACGTGCGTAATCGGAAAAATCAAAGGCGATTTTCTTTGCTTTTTCTTCTGACGGCAGCTCGAAAATCTGTTCAAAATAGTTTTTCGAAATTTTACCTTCCGGCAAATATCCTTCCTCAAACGACAAAAAGCTAAGCCCTGCCGACTTGACTCTGAACAGGTTTTTCAAATTCAACAAATCTACTTTGACGACGTAATACTTGGTCAAGCACTCGGAATTGCACTTTTTCAAAATGCAAAAAATCTCCTCGTATGCCGCCCTGTCCGCCGCGTTGTCGATAAAACGTCCCGACGGAGTTTTGTCCGAAAACTCGTTTTCGACGGTGTCGATTACGGCAAGCATTCTTTCGGGAAGTTCACCCTTTGCGTCCTCGTCGCCGAAAACCGCCTCTTTAAGTGTTTTCACATCCACAAATCCGTCGGTAAAAAGCAAGGCGGAAACGTCCTTGACTCCTGCGTATTTTGCCTTCAAAAGCGACTTCAAATTGTGATAATCGTGCGGCAAAAGCAAGGTTTCAAGTCCGCTTTTTTTGAATATGTTTTCTTTAAAAAACCCGGTTGCGACCGCACGTTCGGCCTCTAAGGCGTTGTCGACGGATGCGGCATCGCCTGCAACCGTCCCTGCACCGTATCCGAACTCGGTGAGCATTGCCGCAACTTCGGCCATATTTTTCGCATCGGAAAGCCGCTCCATCTGCAAAGACGAAACTAGCGTTTTTTCCATGGTTTTTATGCGTGCGTTTGAATATAAAAGCCCTGCGTCGGTCATGATTTACTACCGTTTGAAAACATTATTTTTGCAACTTCGGGTTCGATTTCGTCCCTCAAAAGTTTAAGTTCCGATTCAAAAGTAAGGTTCTTGTCGACACCGTGTCCCGACAAAATCACCCCTCCCGAAAAATCGCCGAACGTATCGGAAAGAATCAGCTTTTTGCCGATTTTTTCGGAAATTTCGGAAAAATACGCCTTCGTGAAAAGTTTTTTGTCCTTTTCAGCAACCGTTACGACGTCGCCGTCGGATGCGGCCGAAGCAATCATCGCCCCGACAAGCGCAACGTATTCGTCCTTAGGCAGCGAACACAAGCGTTCGGCGGCAGCATCAAATGCGTTGTCAACCGCCTGCTTTTTTGCCGAAAGCACTATCTTTTTCACCTCGAGTTCGCTGACGGTGAGGCGACGTTTTACCGTTTCCTCTCCGCTCTTTTGCGCTTTTTTCACAAACGCATCGTACTCGGCCTGTGCTTCGCCACGACTTTTTTCGACAATTTCTTCGGCTTTTTTCACCGCTTCGGACAAAATTTCGCCCGCTTCGGCGGTTGCGTCGGAAATAATTTTATCGATAATTTTTTGTTGCCCGTCCATTTTGACCTCTGTTTTATGCGGCGATCACGGACAGTTCCGGAATGAATACGCCGAGGAAGCTGATAAGCAATGCCAAAATAGCATAGGTTTCAACCATAACCGCCAAAATGATTGCCTTACCGCTTTCTTCCGGACGCTTAGCAACCACTGCGATGCCCGAAACGGCAACTTTCGCCTGATAAATTGCGCTGATAAAACCGACAACGGCAATTGGCAAACAGCTCACCAAAATGCCCAAACCGCATTCGGTGGTCAAAGCCTGCATACCGCTGAACAATCCGATTTTCAAGAACACCAAAAATGCAACCAACAAGCCGTAAATGCCCTGCGTACCCGGCAAAAGCTGCAAAATAAGGCACTTTGAAAACTTGTCCGGATCTTCTGCCGTAACGCCTGCTGCGGCTCTACCTGCCATGCTGACTCCGAAAACGCTGCCGAGGCCCGCAAAGATTGATGCGCAAGCTGCGCCGATTATTGCCAAAACTGTTCCTAAACTCATGTTATTTGTCCTCCTGAAGTTGGATGTAAGTGTATTTTGTGTTGTGTCCGAGCGGCAGGAACTGATGTCCCGAACCCTCGTAAAATTTGCCGAAATATTCGATATATTGCAATCGTGAATCGTGGACGTATGCGCCCAAAACGCTTATGCCGATGTTCAAAACGTGTCCGAAAATAAAGATCGGAGCGGCCACCACTATTCCTACAGGCACGCCGCCGAAGGTCAACAGATCGATTATGACTTCGCATATTTTGTTTACAACCAATCCCACGACCGCACCCGACAGGCCGAGGCCGAAAAGTCGGCTGTAACTTAATATGTCGCTGACAATGTTGACCGCACCGTAAAGTTTCGGTACGCCGCCGACAACCCTGCCGAAGCCTTTTTTCTGCCAACCGCCGAAAATTATGATGAGCGCCAGGCCGATAATCGCCATATATATGCCCACGTTTTTCGCCGCCGACAGCCCGTCGATAAACGAGCCTAAAACGAACACGACCAGTCCGCCGAAAACCATAAGCCAGCTGACCGATTCGCCCAAAACGCCCTGCCATGCTTTTTGCTTGGCAAGCTGAACGCCTTTAAGCAAAATGCCGAACAGCAACTGGAACAATCCCAGCCCCAAACTCAGCACAAGCATCGTTATCGGATCGTCCATAGGGCTGAACCACTTGATTTTTTCAAGGAAGGTACCCGAAACGTCCAGTCCGAACCAGCTTCCGAACAACGCACCCCAAATCACCGTCGAGATGCCGCCCATCGCCACAATCAAAAACAGGTTTCCCTTGCCCGGAACGGGCTTCTTGAGTCGGTAGAAGGTGTAGCCGAAAACGGCAAGCAGTATGCCGTAACCCGCATCGCCCATCATCACGCCGAACATCAAAAAGTAGAAAAACGCCATTGTCGGGTTCGGATCGAGGTCGGTGTAGGCAGGCACGCTGTACATGTTGGTTATGCTTTCGTACGGCCTTACCACCGGGTTGGATTTGACCAAGGTCGGGATAACTTCGCCCTCGATCGGATCTCTTATTTCAAAAACGATATTTTCCGAAACGGCGTTTATCGCCTCGGAAACCTTTTGTTCCTCGCTTGCCGGAAGCCAACCCTCCAAAATAAACGCTTTTTTGGTGTCGGCCATGCCTTCTACGGCCTCGAGTTTTGCTTTTTCAATCAAAACATAATCGTAAAACTGCCTCATTTTGTCGATTTTTTGCGAAATTTCGACAGTTTTTAAGATAATATTGTGTTTTTCGTCATTTGCCGATTTGATTTGTTCAGCATATTCGGTCGCCTTTTCTTCGGCGGTTTTGTCAAACGAGAGGGTGCTTCGCACAAATCCCAAGTCCGCAAGTTTAACGTTCACCGCTTGCGAGTCCGCCTTTAAGCACAAAACCGCAATCGGCACCACTCGACCGGAGCAATCGGGCCTGTAAACGTAGAAGAACTCGTTTTGCTCCCCGATTTTCTCAACTTCCGCCACTTTATCCGACGGACAGCCGCCAAGCATAACCGACACCCGTTTTGTGTCCTTAAACGCCGACAGCGGCGCAAGAACGGGCCTGAACAGTTCAACCTGCTCCGCCTCGGTTTTAAGCTTTGCCGTTATGCCGTCAAGCTCCGAGAACCGAGCCGACAGCTTTTCGATTTCCTCAACCGATTGCATAACGGAATTCTCTTCGGCGGCAATAAGCCCGAACTCGTCGAACGAAAACCTCGGAGTCGGCACAAAAAGCTGTTTCTTCTCGGGTTCGTAATCGAGTTCGCCGTGCTTACCCATTCTTTCGGCAGTCCGTTTTTGCTCCTTAATAAAATCAAACGCCGCCTGAAGTCGTCCGAGTTTGACGTCGGCCTCCCTTATGGCGTCGTCGACTTTTGCCGGAAGAGTGTTTTCGGACGGCTTTGTAACGGAAACTTCCACCGCTCCCGTTTTATGCAGAGCCGTAAGCAACTGACCGCGCACAGACTTGTGGCCGACGAGAAGAAGACGTTTCATCTCAACGATCGCCATAAGTTTCCGCAAACCTCCTCACGATATATTCTGCGGCCTCATCGACCTTTGTCATAGCGGCATCGTAAACTTTTTTAGCCTCTTTTCTGCCCAAGTTGAGCCGTTCGTTGCCTTTTGCGGCAGCGGCGACTTCGGCGTTCGAAGCCATAAGCCTTGCGGAACTTTTTTGCTTTTCGGACATTTCCTTCAAAATTCGTTCCGTCTCCTTATCCGCCTCCATTCGTACGCTTTTGGCCTGCTCGGCCGCATCGTTTAGGATGCCGTCGGCCTTCATTTCGGCCTCGTGTATGGAAAGGATGATTTCCTCAATACCCATTTGTTACCTCTATTGTCCGACAACGTCGGATTATTTAAAATATTTTTCCTCTATTTTCGAAATTTTGTCGATTCTGTTTTGATGTCTGCCGCCTGCAAACTTGGTTTCAAGCCAAATTTTGGTGCATTTTGCCGCCATTTCAGGGCTTATTACACGTCCGCCCATAGCGATGATGTTGGCGTTGTTATGCTCTTTTGTGGCCTCGGCGGTAAACTCGTTGACGACAACGGCACACCTGATGCCCTTAACTTTGTTTGCGGCAATGGAAATGCCTATGCCCGTTCCGCACAGCAAAACGCCGGCATCCGCCTCTCCCGAAGCCACGGCTTCTGCAACCTGCACGGAATAATCGGGATAATCCACGCTGTCCGGAGTGTCGGTTCCGAAATTCAAAACCTCCGCACCTTCCGCCTTCAATACCTCTATAACGGCTTCTTTCAAATTAAGGCCGCCGTGATCGTTTCCTATTGCAATTTTCATGACAATTTCCCCCTAAAATTTGTTAAGGATATTATACCTCAAACAACAATTATTGTCTACAATTATTCAACAAAAATTAGTATACAATACAATTCTTAATATAACCTTAATACAAACGGCGACGGACCTTTAAAATCCGTCGCCGAAAGTTATGTTTTTATTTTTTACCGTTCTGATCGCCGTTTCCGCTTGCTCGACGAATCATTTCCGCGCGCTGTTCCGCAGTCATCTTTTGAGGTGCCTGAGGCATTTGCTGAGGACGGGCCTGCGGCCTTTGTTGCATCGGCTGTTGAGCGGTCGGACGAGCTTGTTGCGGTCTCGGTTGCGCAGTCGGCTGAGCCGTCGGCCTTTGCTGAGCCTGAGGTTGCATTTGCGGCTGAGCAGTCGGCCTTTGTTGAGCCTGAGGTTGCACTTGCGGACGAACGTTTTGTTGCACGGCCGCTTGTGGCGACGGTTGTTGCAAAGGAACGTTTGCCGAAGGTTGCGGAGCCATAGGATTTTCGGCGTTTTTGTATTTGAGCGCTTCTCTGATTGCGGCATCTTCAGGGGTTGTAACCCTTGTGTCTCTGACGCTTTCCACCGCATTCTGAGCCAAAACTTCCGAATCCTTTTGCGCCTTTTGCGAACGTTTGATAAGCACTATCGTAACGACGGTTGCGATCAAGATAAGCACGGCACCGGCGGCAATAAGCATTTTGACAAGGTTTTCGTTGCCTTGACGAGGAGCCTCCAGTTCCTTTACGATAAGAACGTAGCTGCCGTTGTTTTTGATTGTCAATTTTGCATAATATCCGCCATCGTCCGATTCGAGAATGATGCCCTTGGTGTCCACGATGGTTCCGTCGTCGCCCAAAACTTTTACGTCTATTTCGTAACGTTCGCCGTCCACGTAAGCGGTCGGCACAGGAATTCTGACCGTAAACGCATTTTTGCAGGTATATTCTTCGCCGTCCTTTTCGACGTAAATTTCAAAGCTTGCAACCACGGTTTGTTTGGACGTAAGCTGAGCCTTCAACGCCGTAAGGTCGGTCACTTTTGATATGGTCATTTCCAGTTCGCCCGTCGAGTTATCGTTGAAATCGCTGACTTTAATGCCCGTTTCGTCGTCCTCGACTATGGTGAAATCGTTGACGCCTACGGTAAGTTTGCCCACGTAATCCGAACCGAATCCGACGGTTTCGGCAGTGATTGCCGTAAATTTGTAGTTGGTGCTTCTGAGGTTGAAATCGCTCGAAACGAAAGTGATGTTGAAGCTTCCGGCCCTGTCTGCGGCGGCATTTGTGGAGGCCAACTTAAACGTTCCGCCCACTTCGCCGAGTTTAGAGTATTCGATACGGCAAGGAGCGCCGTCTTCAACCGTCCAGTAAACGAGGTCGGAAAGTTCGACGTCGTCAAGTTCCACAGGTTTACCCTGCACCGTAGTCAAATTAGGTGCGGAAACGTAAACGTCTTTTTTGGCGATTTTGATACGGCACTCGGCAGTGGTGGTTTTGCTGCCGCCCGTGAAGGAATAGCCTTCTTTTGCCGTTGCCGAGCACACGAGAACGTATTCGCCGGCATTAAGCGTGCCGGTCATCGAAACGGTGTTGCCACCCTGTTTAAGTTCCAACGAAACGGACATCTTCGAATTGTCCACGACGCCCAGCGAGCCGCCTTTCGAAAGCATCGGCGACGGATAGTCCACCTTGTTGCCGTAAACGAATTCGTACGTCGACGATTCAAAAGTCAAGTTGCCCACAACCGCCGTAACCACTTTGATTTGAGCTTCTTTGCCTTCGTCGATAGTAACTACGTAATTTTTGAGGCTTGCATTTTGACTGAAGGTTACGTTGTACAGCCCCGGAAGCAGTTTTTCGCCGCTTTCGTGCCCTTCGACGCCGAAGTTCAAGGCGGCGTTGATTTCCGCTCTTTCGGCTTCGAGGCCGTCAATGCCCACGAGGTCGTATTCCAAAACCGACAAAACGTTTGTGCCGAATTCCGCCTCGAACATACGTTTGGTGTAAGTCAAGGTCAACTTTCTCGGGGTGATTTCAACGCCCTGAATGGTAAGCTCGTACACGTCCGAACCGTTTTCGAAAGCATAGGACGATTTGTTTTGTCCCATAAGCGTCAACTTAACCTTTGCCGCCGCCTGTCCTACGTTAGGGCTGGTGAACTCGGAAGCAAAAACGAAATAAAGTCCGGTTGCATCGCCGTGGTCGGAAGAATCTTCGGCCAGAACGCCCGTCGAGTGCACAAAATAGCAATTTTCGCCGGCGACCTTGGTTTCGCCGTTCACCTTGATGGCGATAGCGGTGGTGCCGTCATATTCTTTGGACGAGGACGTGAGGAAGTCGGACGGAATGCTTACCGTACGTTTCGATACGGTAACCGTCGCCGAATCCGCGTCATCCCTGCCCTCGATGACGGTTTTGCCGCGCTTCAGGAAGAAGTTTGAAAGCGACGCTTCATCGAAGTTTACGTCGCCGGACACTTTGTATTCGCCGGCATATTTTGCACCTTCGGTGATGCTTAAAGTGTGTCCGGAAAGAAGAACCGCATCCAATTCTCTCCCCAGTTTTGCGCTCGACTCTGCGGTCAAGCCGTCCCCTGCGAAGGTATAATCAAGCACGTAAGGTATCGCATACGCGCCCGTTTCGACGTTCCAGGTTCCGTAAACAACTGAGCAATCGGCTACGTTTACGGTAACTTCCCTCTTTGCGATGTCGGCCTTTGCAACGGCGGTATATTTTGTTTTAAGCATGCCGTACGGGCTGCCCTCCGGAACGGTGAACACCACGTCAACAGAAATATTCTCGCCCACGTTTGCACTTTGGAAGAAAAATTCCGCCTGCGGCAAAACAGTCATAATGCTGCCGTCCCAATTTTCGAACATTCCGCTTTGCAAGGTAAAGCCGTCGGAAAGCTGAGCCGAATTGGTTCCGTCGTAATACTTGGTTGCGATTTCGATGGCAGCGTCGTCGCGCAAGCTTATCGTAGGAGGAGCTTTGACGAATATGTAACCGACAACTTCCTCGGTCGAAACCGTATAGTTTTGATTTTGAATTCCCGCAACGTAAACAGGATATTTTTGATCGTATGCAGCGGTTTTTGCCGCACCTTCCGACACGAACGTTATGCCCAACAGGCGCGCCGTGCTTTCAGGGATAACTTCGTTATCTTGCGTGGTAACGCTGTAGCCGTAGTTCTCGAACGAAACGTAATCGGTGCCGTAAGGCTTGTTGTACGTGCGTTCGGCGGCGGTAGAGGCTATCTGCAATTGCACCTTGGAAACAATAAGGTCGATGGCCTTTGCCGAAGAAACGTTGACGTAGTAGTTTGAGTTGGTCAAAACAACTTCGGACAAGTGCAGTCGGCCCTCGTAGGTGGCCGCATCCAAAACGGCGGATTCGGCATCGGTAAAGCGCAATTCCTTGATGTTTACCGTGTCGCCCGTTATAACGCCGCTCTGCACCGACGCAACCGCTTGAGCATGCGCCTGATCGGCAAAGTAGTTGGCACTGCGATGACCGTAAGGCATGGTCAACGAAGTTATATCGGTGATTTTAACCTCTTTTTTGTTTATGGTGTAAACAGGAGTTTTGCCGTTAACTTTTTGCAAAACCAAATTGTAGTTTTCCGAGTCGTTTCCGTTTGAATCCTTTACGGTGACGGTTGACAGATTGTAGCTGTAAACGCCTGCGTTTTTGCCGTCGGCTCTGGTTATAGTGCCGCCACAAACGTCGCCCGAGACAAGTCCGTCGACGGTAAAATCGTTAAAAGCATCCTTGGATTCGCCGTAAACAGCGGATTTGGAATCGATGAAAACCTTAAGTTCTTTCTTTGCCACGGTGTAGTCGAACTCGCCGTAGAAATAGCCTTTCAAATCGTCGCTTACCACTCGGACGACGATAAGATATTCGCCTGCGTCCTTAATAGGCAAGGTGATTTTGCCGTCCGAGACTTTTGCGTCGATGTTCCCTCCCTCGACGAGGTTTGAGTAACCCGAACCGTCAGGGATGACTTTGTTGCCCGAAAAAACTTTGATGTTGTAAGCGTAATCGTAGTTTTCGCCGCTAACGTACTCGGTGGCGGCAGGATAAAACTCGACGGTGATTTCTTTGTTGAGTCCGTCGTAAACGTACTTGGTGTTGCTGACGTTTTCGTAACGGATTTTCAGCGTCCTTATCGAAAGCGAAGGCAAATTGCCTGCCGTGAACACCCAGTTTTTATCGCTCGGCATCAGAGGACTTTCGATGTTGCTCCAGCCGGAGAATGCGGATGCGATGACGTCGGAAGTGTTTCCCGTAACGTCCGCAAGCGACATTTTTCGGTAACCTTTGGTTCCGACGGCCGTATCTTCTTTGCCCGGCAAATATTTGTCGGCGTACGAGGAGGTGTATTCGTCAACGATATAATAGGAGTCGTATTTCGGTTCGTTTATGACTGCACTGCCGAACAATGCGCCTGCCGAAGTAGACACGTCGTTTGCAACGTTAACGTACGCATAGCTTGCGTTGACGGTACCGTTTGCAATGCCCGCCAATCCGCCGATAGGGATTGATTTTGAAGTCGTATCCGAAGCCAGCACGACGCCTGCCTCGGTGCGAGAAGGATAATAAGCGTAGCATCCCGTCACGACGCCCGATTGCAAGTAGCCCACAAGGCCGCCTGCGGCCGAGGTGGCATTGTAAGTTTTGCCCGAGTGCAAAACTTTGCCTTCGTTACGGCACGAACTGATGACGTACTGCCCTTTGTTTGCGCTGTTGACCATACCCGTGGAGTGGCCTACGATGCCGCCCACCGAGATGCCGCCCGTCACGTCGCCGAGGTTGGTGCATCCGATGATGCTTGCGTTTCTCACGCCTGAGAACGGTTCCATACCGATAGTGTCCACGCTCGCCCTGCCGACGATGCCGCCGACAACGTATTGGTTTGCGTCGACCGTTGCGTGGTTGGAGCATTGAATTATGTCACCGTTTCTGACGTAACCTGCGATACCGCCGAAATAAGGGCCCATTGCAGGCGAATTCAAAAAGCTGTTGCCGCTTATGCTGCCGTAAGTGTAGCAGTCGGAAATGATGCCTGCGTTGACGCCTGCGACTATACCCACGTACGCACTGTAGCGAACGTTGATTTTTGCGTCCGAAATTCTGACGTTGCTTACCGTACCTGCGATAACGGTTTTGTTTCGGTATTGGTTTTCGGAGTTCTTTTCGTTGTATTTGGTGGCGACTTCCTCGTCCGAGGCAAGTTCGTCGTAGTAGGCGGCGTCATAACGTGCGCCGACGTATCCGAACAAACCCGTCGAAACGACTTGGCCTGCTTCCGAAACCGTTTTGTAAGCTTCCTGAGTTTCGTCTATGGTAAGGCCGGAAATGGTGTATATTCCGACCAAATCGTCGCCGTCGTACTTAGCACCCGTAAAAGTACCGAGGAACGGACGGCTGGTTTTATTGCTGTCGCTGCTGCCCGTTGCGCCCTCGTCCGCAGAAGACTGAGGAGTGCTTGCGTTGTCCTTTTCGGCATAATATTGATAGCCGATGCGCACCCAATAGTATGCGCTTATGTCGATGTCCGCCCTCAGACAAACGGTTTTGCCGGCAAAGCTGAAGTTGCCGATTTTGTAGCCGTTGTCGTTTATGCCGTCCGGATCGTCCGCAACGTACACAAAATTCAATTTGGCATCGTCGACCACAGCCGTATTCATTTTGCTGTTGTTTACGACGTACGCAAAAAACGCCAACTGCTCGGCAGTGGTTATGACGTACGGATCCTCTTCGGTTCCCTTTGCAGTGTAAAGCGACGGCCAAATGGTTTTGCCGGAATAGCCGCTGTCGAGTTTTTCCTCGATAACTTCGCTCCAGAGTTTGTTTGCCGTATCGGCACGGGCCGTATCCGTCGATCCCGAAACAAACGGAACGACCGAACTTCCCACAGCCACGGCAACAAGCACCACCGTTGCCACAAGCAAAATTCTTAAACGTTTTAAAGTTGAAGTATTCAAAATTGCCCCCTCAAAAAACAGTTAATTATGCGCCTGCGCGTCAGCGTAGACTTATACACTATATCAAAATTATAACTCAATTCCTTTGCGTTTTCAACATTTTTGACCGAAATTCGTTCGGTTTTGATTGCAAAATGTACCGTTTTTTACAAAAAAAGCCTGTTTTTTACACAAAAGTTTAGTTTTTAAACAAAAAAACGAGCCCGAAGGCTCGCCTTTAAAGATATTTTTCAACAAACACGTCCAGCAGCGTCGACAGCTGCAATGCGGTCAAATTGTAAATTTCCTGTCCGCATCCGTAAGGATCGGAAACGTCGCCGAAACCGGTAAGTTCGCCCAACGTGCAAGCATGCGACAGGCCTGCCCGCTGCATACTCGATTTGTGTCCCACGGTCATCCCTATCAAAAAATCCGCCTCCGAAGCTTTTTTAAAATCGAGATTTTCGGCACGTTTTTTCCTTGCGGACACACCCACCGTCTTCAACGCTTCAACGGCTTTGTCCTCGGTAAAACTGCCCTCGACGGGCATAAGACCGCAGCTGTGGACGGATATCCCCTTTTTTCCGATTGCTTTCAATTTGTATTTAAGCAATTTTTCGGCCATCGGGCTTCGACAAGTGTTGCCCGTGCATACGAAAATAATTTTCATCCTTCACCTTTATTCGTTGGCGGTAGCCTTGGAAATTCTGTTCATAACCGATTCGGCAAGACCTTCGCACGGAAGTCTGTCGACAATGATAAAATCAAACGAATCTTCCGCCTGCCTGAGTGCGGCGTAAATTCGGTGCGCAGCTTCAACGGCGTTGTCGCCCAAATCGATAACGTTTTTGCCGACGTACTCGGCCTTATTGTTGCCGTACGCCAAAATAACGGGATTAAGCCCCTCACATTCTGCCCTAAGGTAAACGTCGCAAGCGGCCTGTGCGTTATCGGCAAGTTCGCAATGCTTTTTCGGAGCATAGTGTTTGTACTTCATCCCCGGCGCGGGAGCGGTTTTTATGACTTTTCCCTGAAAGTTTTTGACTTCGCCCAAAACTTCGCTCAGCATGTCGGCGGTTATATACCCCGGGCGCAACACGGTCGGAACGTCCGTAACCACGCTGACAACCGTCGATTCGATGCCCACCGAACATTCGCCGCCGTCTATAATAAGCGGTATTCTGCCCTGCAAATCGTCAAAAACGTGCTTGGCTGAAGTTGGCGAAACGTGCTTGCTTACGTTTGCCGAAGGTGCGGCAAGCAAACAGCCGCTCTCTTCGATAATGCGCCTTGCCAACGGATGAGACGGCATTCTGACCGCAACGGTCTCGCCACCGCCCGTAACCTCATACGGTACGTTTTTGCCCTTAGGCACGACAACGGTAAGCGGCCCCGGCATAAAACGCTCGGCCAGCGCAAAAAACGCTTCCGGCACCTCGTCCGACACCCTGAAAACGTCCTCCGTTTTGGCGATGTGAACAATAAGCGGATTGTCCGACGGACGGCCTTTTGCCTCGTAAATTTTTTTGACGGTGTCGCTTCTCAAAGCATCTCCGGCAAGCCCGTAAACCGTTTCGGTAGGGATGGCCACAAGCCCTCCTTCCTTTAAAATTCGGGCAGCTTTTTCGATGCCGTCGACACCCAAAATTTCTGTCTTCATACAATAAAACCGATTTTAGTGTGAATTTTTTACACTTAAAGGCACTTTTTGGTTATTTCAAAAAATATGCCGTGTATATTCCGTCAATCACGGTGTAGTAGATGACGGTGTTAGGTTCGTAGTTTGCAAGCACGATGTTGTCGGCCACAAAACCAACCAGCTCAACAGGCTCGGAACTTACGGACAACAGCCCGTATTTGCCGTCGGAATTTTTGACCACCTGCGCGCCTGCACAATAGTAGTAAGTGCTCTTGGAAGCATAGGTGTTGCTCGGGTAAACTCTGCCGTCGGAGCCGATGATCGAACACTGCGTCGACGACGACATACCTTTTGAAACACCTATCGCGTATCCGCCCGTAAACTTGGTCAGTGCGGTAAAACACTGTTCGGCCGACACTATTTCGCTGCCGTCGAGGCCGTATGCGACGTAGTAAGAATTTCCGTTGGAATCCGTGCGCAAAGCGGTAACGACGTTTCCGTTAAGTTGCGCCTTGGAATAATCGGCGTCGCTTTTGAACAAAATGAGTTTGCCGTTTCTGTCATAAACGGCCAAAGGTCCTTTTTCGTTGGTCACGCCCAAACCGATACCGTCGACGTACTCTATCAACATATCTCTGTAAGCCGCGCCGTCCGAACTCGGATTGATGTAGCCGTATTCGCTGGTCATCGAGGCCACCGCATTGCCTTCGCTGTCAATAATAAACGCTTCGAACTGGGTGTTTTTTTCGTCCGTTTTTATAAGGCCGACCGAAACGTAGCTGAAACCGTCCTTAAGATATTTCGACACCTCGAGACTGGATTCTACTTCGTAGTAGCGGTTTACGATGCTGCTGTAAATCACTTCGTCGGACAAAGTTTTCGATTTACCGGTTTTTGCATCGAACATGAAAATGTCTATTTTACACTTGTTGCCGGACAGGTCGACGTAGTCGTAATCTTCCTCGGCAGTCTCCCCTTCGGTGTCGGCGGAACCTTCGGTCGAAACCGTGGTGGAGGACAGTTTAAGCATTTTTGCACAGTAAAAATTGCCGTTGCCGAGATACGTTACGTTTACCACTTCGTCCTCGTCTGAGCCCACTATCCTGCCGCCGCTCACAGGCGACTTGTCGCCGATACGGTAAATGCAAACGGCCGGCAACGAATTTTCCGTAAAGTTCTGTACAAGGTAGTCGTCGACGGTTTTAAATTCGGACATGTTGCCCGAATACTCCGTTTTGACGGCCTCCGAGGCCTCTGCGTCGAAAAGCAGCAGCTTGCCGATGTTGCTTCTGACGGCAATGTATTTGTCGGAAACAGGCCTTATTAAGAGGTTGATTGCGTTTGTCTTGTCAAAGTTTAACGACAAAACCACTTGGTTTCCGTTTTTGTCCGAAATTTTGTAGCCCGAGCTTTCCGGAACGGCTTTAAGCACCGTTTCGCCGCTTGGTCGCAAACAAACGATCGTCCCGTCCGAATGACGTGCCGAAACAAACCCGTACGAGGTTGAAATTTCGGTGTACTCGACAGGCAAAACCACTTCGCCCGTCAACGAATAAAGTCCGTAAAGGTTTGTGTCGCCCTCGGTTTTTTGAACCATAAGCAATTTGACGTCGGAAAGATAGGCATTGGCATAGTTTGCCTTCGAGCTCTTCCCGCCGTAAGGCTTGACACCTTCTCCGAATTCGGCAATTTTTTGCGCCGACGTAAACCCGTATGAGCCCGTGCGATTTACATAAACGTCGCCCGTCTTATATTTTACCGTCTTGTCGCAACCGCAAAGCGCGCCCGCCAAAACGGTCGTTACGGTCACGATAGACATAAGCAAAGCAATTTTTCTTTTCACGTTGCACCTCATATTTTCCTAAACAGTTTAACACACGGTCGCACGCTTGTCAACCGCACTTTGCCGTAAACGAAAAATCCGCCCCGTTTCGGGGCGGATAAAAATTCAAACTTAGTCCTTAGCTTTGCTGTATGTAACGATGAATTTGCGGATGAAATCCTTGATTTCTTCACGTTGTTCAGGCTTGTCGAATTTCTTATAAGCAAGGATAGCGATCTTGGCAACCTTTTTGAGGGTGGCACGGTTGTAGCCTTTGCGAAGGGTTTTGTTGAGAACGGTCATAAACGGCCCGAAAATTTGAGCGTTTTTGATTTCTTCGGCAGTCGGTTGCGGAGCCGGTTCTTCAACAGGTTCTTCTGCAACTTCTTCTTCGGCAGCAACTTCTTCCTCGACGGTTTCTTCTTCAACCTCTGCAGGTTCTTCAACCGGTTCTTCAACTACTTCTTCTACTACTTCGTCGACGACTTCCTCTACAGGCTCTTCGACGACTTCTTCTTCCTCAACTTCCTCTACAGGTTCTTCGACAACTTCTTCCTCAACAGGTTCTTCTACCGGAGCAGCGTGAACGGCCGGTTTGTTGTTTTCGAAATCGGCGATTTCGTTGATGGCGTCTGCCAGTTCGGACAAATCGGAAGTGTCGCGTTGATAATCAAAGTATTGTTGCAAAGCAACGTTTGCATCGAGGTCTTCCATCAAAGCGTCGAAAGCAGCCTCTTCCTTGCCGGCGAGTTTGTTTTCGATTTTGCGAGCTCTGACGTTGATCATCCAGTAACCGAAAGCGGTCAAAACAGGAATGGCATAAAGTGCCGTGTACATAAGCACCAAGTCGTCAATGTCGGTATATGCTCCGCCAATAAGGCCAAAAGCGATTACGAACAAAGTGATGCCCGCAAACAGGAAGCCGTTTGCTTTTACGGATTTTTTGGTTCTCACGGTTTTGACGCATTGCGATTTTTCAAAGCTTTCACTCGGATAGCCGAAACGGGTGTCCAAGAAAGCGGTCCAGCCGTCTTTGTAAGCGGCAGGAGCTTTGTCACCGAAGCAAGTGTCGGTAAACGGAGCGACGTTGCCGTCGTTGATTTCGCCGTTGTCGGCAAGATATTTGCTGACGGAAGCAGCATAAGCGGCATTGCTGTCCTTTTTGTTTACGCCGTTGCCGACGAGGTGCAAAATGAAAAGCACCAAAGTAAGGCCGAGTGCGCCGAGGCAAACGTAAAGATCGATGCCTTCAGGCAACGAAAATTCGGAAAGGAAGCTAACGCCCAATTTGTCACCGATAAGTTGGATGAGATAACCTAAATAACCCATAAAGATGTCTCCTTAAAACATAGTACACTCATATTATAGCAAGCAAGTTGAAAAATATCAAGCGTTTTTTTATAAAAAAACTGCTAAATTATAGCTACTTGCGCCAAAAAATTTGCCGAATTACAAGTAATATAGCGTCTTTTTCGGGAAAGAATAAAGCGCAATTTTGTCGACTTTTTCACCAAACGACGTTTCAACCGCCATTTTGTACAGATAAAGTTGCTTTTTGTACGTTTCGGCCAGTTTTTCGGGTGATTTTAGGCTGTTTTTGTAATCGACGATAACGTTTTCGTCGCCCATCACCAAAAGGTCAATAACGCCCTGAACGAGAATTTTGTCCGAGTAGCCGGGCTTGTCGAGAACCTTGTCGGCATCCACCAAAAGCGTGAAAGGCAGCTCGGTGAAAATTTGCGGCGACTTGTTTTGAGTGCCGTCCAGCCCCAAAATTTTTCTGAGTTCCGCATTCTGAACGCAGGCCATAATTTCGGACAAGTCTATCATAGCGGCGGTTTCGGCATCCAAAATGCCCTCTTTGACCATGTTATCTATCTGTTCGGCAAGTGCGGCCTCGTCTTTTACCGAAAAGTCGACGTTTTCCATGACGGTATGATATGCGATACCCACTCCCCTGCGATCGTCCTCGCCGAAAAAAACGGGCGCATCGGTCTGCTCTTCCGTTTTGTTTAGTGCGGTTACGCTGTATTTTTGCTCCGCTTTCGTCTGTGCGGCGTACTTATATTTATGGTTAATAATTTCACTTATTATTTTATTATATATAGTATCCGACTTTCCGAACACCACAACAGGTTGTGTTTGAGGCACCGATAATTGCGGTTCGGCCGAGCGAACCTCCAACGTCGAGGCAAGCCCTTCGTCGAAAACGGAAGCATAGTTTATGACGTCAAGCATGCTTGAAGCGCGGAAAATCGACTTAAACCTCCTGTCCGACGTCACGTTGCCGCTTCCGGAAACGTAAAGTTGATACTTGGCACGAGTCAAAGCGACGTACAAAAGGCGCATTTCCTCACTGCGTTGCCTGCTTTTTTGAGCAATAGAAATTGCATGCGACAGTATCGAAGGCTTCACCGTTCGGGATTCGTCGTCAAAAACGTTTATGCCGAGGCCGAGTTTTTCGTCGATGCCCACGTTTCCTTTGTCAAAGACGTAGCCGACGCCGAGATTAGCCACAAACACTATAGGATATTCCAAACCTTTGCTTCCGTGCATACTTTGCATGACAATGCTTTTGCCGTCCTCGACCGCAGACGCGTCGTTTGCTCCGGTTTCGGTGCGGTTGTCCCAATATTTGACGAAAGCGTGCGCACTTTTTGCTTTGTTTTGCCCCTTAAGGGAATAGACAAACTTCCTTAGTGCGGCCAACCTGTCTGCTCCGTCGCTCTTGCCGAGAACGTAAGCCTCGAAACCCGAAGTGGCAATATAAGAGTTTAAGAACTCAAACAAGTCGCTTGAAGCGGCCCTTTTGCGATTTTCGTCGATAATTTCAAATGCCCTTCTGACCTTTTTCCCGAGTTCGGTGTCGCTTTGCGACGTCAAATTAAGGTTGTCGAAAAAGCACTTCGACTTGCCGTACAACCTGACGTCGGCCAATTCTGCACGGGTGAACCCTCCAAAATAACCCAGCAAATACCCGGCAAGCGGTATGTCCTGACGGACGTTGTCCAAAACTCGCAAAAGATTTATGATTTCGTCTCGTTCGGCGGTGTAGCCTTCGCCCTCAAATTTGGCCGCACTGACCGGAAAACCGTTTGCCTTTAAGGCTGCCAAAATTTCTTTGCCGGCAGACCTCGACCTGACCAGCACCGAAATGTCGCCGTAGTCGCAGATTTTGCCTTTCGGATCGCCCTCTATTCTCTTGCCCACAAGCGACTTGATTTTTTGACAAATTGCCTGCGCTTCGGCCTTTGCGGCGCACACCTCGGCATTGTCGTTTTCGACGTAGTTTTCGAGGCTGAAAATCCCCGAAACTTTCCACTCGTCCTGCTTGCCGCTTTCCTTGTGGAACAGCACCGTGCGAACCGTTCCGCCTTCTCTGAGTTTTTGGCCGTCGGCGGTTTCGGTTACGAACCGAGCGGTGTTTTTGTAATCGACACTGCCCGACGAAACCGTCATTGCGCTGTCGAAAATGCGATTTACGTAGTCCAATATTTCGTAGTTGCAACGGAAGTTGTCGTTGAAATAAACCGCTTCGCCTCCGTTTCCGCAGGCGTATCTTCCCAGTCTTTCCGAAAATATTTCGGGATTTGCCGACCTGAAACCGTAGATGCTCTGCTTTACGTCGCCGACGGTGAAAACCCTTGCGCCGGACGCAACCTTGTCGATTATGTACTCCTGCGAAGCGTTTACGTCCTGATATTCGTCCACAAACACCAGTTTGTATTTGTCGGTAACGGCCGCCAACCTGTCGGCATCGTCCAAAAGTTTTATGGCAAAATGTTCCAAATCGCCGTAGTCGAGCTTGCCTTCTTTTCGTTTCAAAAGCGAATATCTTTCGGCATATCGCTCCACCATTTCCAAAAGTTTGAGTTTAAGTTCGCTGCCGTTGTCCCGAACAAATTCGTCGGCGGTACAAAAGTCGTATTTTTCGGCCAAGGTCGCCGAAGTTATTTCCCTGACGCACAGGCCGAACGAGCTTTTGATTGCTTTGACCTTTTCTTTAAGCTCGGCAGGAGCCTCCGATTTCGACGGCAAGCGGATTGTCTTTTCGGCCATGTCGTCGGCAAACGAAACCATTTCGGCAAAGTTTTTCGAGCATGCCAAAACGTGCGCATCCGCCACGACCGAACGAACTGCCGCAAGATATTTTCCGTCGTCAAAAAGCGCAACGTCGTCCGAAAGTTTCAACAACATTTTTTCGAAGTCGGCAAAAAGCGCCGCGTAATAACCGAAAACGGTTTCGACCGCCGCTTTTGCACTGCCCTCCGTGTGAATTTGTTTGAGTTTTTTTAAGGTTTCCTCCGGGCGAGGTTGAATTTCGAGTTGCCGATAAATGCGAAGCACGGTTTTGTCCAAATAGTCGTCGGAAGGCTTGGAAAGCAAAAGCTCGGTCAGACGGGTGAACACGTCGTCGTCGGAGGCATAGTACTCGTCCATAACTTCCTTCAACGCTCGTGCCGAAAGTTCGTCGTCGGTGAGGATGTCGTAGGTCGGATCGATGCCCAACGCCTCGAAATTGGCCTTAACCAACCTGTTGCAAAAGCCGTGAATAGTGCTTATGTCGGCAAATTGAATTTTGTCGATTTGGGCGGCGTAGCGTGACCTTTTTGCGTCGGAATCGGCCGATTTTACCGCCTCGAAAAGTGCCGAAATGATTTTGGAGCGCATTTCGGCCGCTATGGAATTGTTGTAAGTCAAAATAAGAATGTTGTCGATGTCGGTCGTTTCGAGATCGCGCAAAATTTTGGCAATCATGACGGTGGTTTTTCCGCTTCCCGCCGATGCCGAAACCGCGGCGTTCCCTGCCGCCGTAAGTGCCTTCTGCTGATTTACGGTGTATCTTGGCTTGTCGCTCATTTTTACAAATCCTCCAAAGCCTTTTTAAAGCCGTCCGCTTCGATTTTAGGCAGAACTCGTCCGCCCGACGTGCGATCGGGACATATCTCCTTGTAATCGCAATGCTCGCATGCCCTTTGCAGCGGCCGTGCCTGAACGTAGCCGCCGCTAATTTCCGAAATAGCACCCTCCACAAGCTTTGAAACGTACTGTCCCATGCCGTCTAAAGTGTCCGAAGTTACGGCGCCGCTGCTTGACGTTTTTATCTCGCACACTTCCATAACGCCCGTTTCTTCGTTTTCAAGCACAACCCTTTCACGGCCGCTTCCGTCGTCGGAAGGTTTGACCGCGGATGCCGAAAAGGTTGTTTTTAAAAACCGCCCCTTGGCTTTTTTGCCTGCTTTGAGGCCGTATACCGCATTTTCGATTTCGCACACGCGGTCGTAAGCCGAGTCGAAAAATCCGTTTGCGGCAAATCTGTTTTCGTCCGTGCTTGCCGTTGCCGCCGACTTGTAGCCCACCGTAACCGGCAAATAGAACACGCCCGTCGGTTTGAACCCCTCCTCTTTTGCAATCGCCGTCATATACGCCACAAGCTGTATCGCCGTACCGAAAAACACGTCGGAAAACTTGATGGACTTTCCGTAACTTTTGTAATCGATGATGTAAAATTTGTCCTCGAAAACGTCTATACGGTCAATCTTGCCCCTAAGCGCGACGTTGCGACCGCCCACCGTAAAAGTCAACGGCTTGTAAACGTTTTTGATTTCCTCGCCGAAACGGTCGACGTTGCCGTTCCAAAACGCCGCTTCCAGCTTGTACGGCCTGTACGACGAACCTTTAAGCAAATCGGTGAGTGCCACGCATATTTTTACGCAATCGGTTTTAAGGCGCAAAAAACTTTTTTTGTGCTTGTCGGACGAGGTGAATGCGGCAAATTCTTTTTCTCTCGAGGCCTTTACGGCAATTTCTTCGACAAGCGAAGCAATTTCGCTGTCGGAAATTCCGGTTACGTCCTTTTTGCCTTCGGCAAACAGCGTGAAATATTTTTCCAAAACCTCGTGCACGAAACTGCCCGTCAGACTGTTTTCGATGACGTCGGTAACCCTTTTTTGCAACCTCAAACCGTATGCGAAATAGTTTTGAAGCGGACAGGTGAAATACTTTTCAAGCTGGCTGACCGACGTAACGTATTCGTTGGTTTTGAAATCCTTGAAAAACAAATCCGCACCGTCGGGAAGCTTTTGCTCCTCCTTGCCGCCGAGCGCGCGATTAACCGTGTATTTTTCGTCGTCGGTAAGCAGCGAAAAGGCCGCATCGAAAGGCTTGCGCTCCCTTTTAGAAACGGACAACTCGGAAAGATTCGACAGCACGCTGTAGTAAGCGTTCTTTCTGCTGCCGAACCTGAAAGCGTACTCTCTTGCCAAATCCTCGTCGGACATGTCGGCTTTAGAGTAAAGCGCCCCGAACCTCGGCTCCGATACTTCGAGGTCGGAAAACAGCAAGCAAAGCTGGTCGATAAGCGTAGACGGCTGAACGGAAACCCCGGCAAGCGTTTTCGGATAGCTCACCACAAGTTTTTCGGTCGGTCTGACGACAAGCTCGGTAAGATAAAACATCGCCGACAAAACGTCGTCGATTTTCGACGGCGATACCACAAGCCCCGCTTCCTTCAACAAAACCTCGTCGTCGGCCGAAATTATGGCAGGATTTCCCACCCCTTCCGGCATGGCGGATGCGGTTGCGCCTATTACGAACATCGTCTTTACGCCCTCGAAGCGGCTGTCTGCGGCACTTCCGACGAAAACGCAGTCCAGATACAACGGCGTCAAACTGATTTTTACGCTTTCGAGCGTCGATTTAAAAATGCGGCAAAACTCCTCGAAATCCATTTCCGCCGAGCCGATAGCGTTTTTGATTTCGCTAAAAACCGCCGTCAGTCTGCTTTCCGTTTGCGCAAGGCTTTTGACTGTTTTCGCATCTGCGGCCATACTTTTACAGAAGCACTCTATTTTGTTAAAAAAGTTGTCGGCGGCCAAAAACTCCTCGATTCGGGAAACATAGTTTCCCGCAGAATCGGTTTTTTTGAAGTGAGGCACGACGCTTACAAATTTTTTCCGTACCTCTTCGGCCCGGGCGTCCGCCCCGTCAAACGGCTTTTTGAAATTACTGCGCTCGGCCCCTGTCGGCAAAACGGCATTTTCAAACAGGTCAACGTCGTCGTAAGTCAAATCGCCGCACTCTAAAAACATCGGATTTTTGATTGCTTCCAACGCGTCGTCCACTTTTTGCGTCATCGAATAATCGAGCATCGACAGCAAATATTTTATAGGCATGGTCGACGAAAAAACACGGCTTTCGTCCACAAAATACGGCACGTCGAAACGGTCGAAAGCGGCTTTAAGCGGCCCGACGTACGTTTCGTCGGGGACGACCACGGCCATATCTTTGTAGCGGTAATCGTTCACGACAACTGCTTCGATGATTTTTGAGGCCACTTCCTCGCATTCCGAAAACTCGTCGGCGGCAAAACAAATTTCGATTTTCCCATCCGCAGTTTTTGGAAGCACTCCCCTGTAAGAATAAAGGTTGTCGACAATCGTTTGCGCCTGAGGCGACAGGCCTCCCGAAACGCGCTCGGTTTTGACCGTAACGCCGGCACGCTCAAAAGCGGCTTCAAGATGCGCTTTCACGTTGTACGGAAACAGCCTTTTGTTTTCGCCGCCACCCAAAGGAAGCCCCACGGTAACCGACGGAGAGGTTTTTGCCAAAGCCTCCAACACTGCATACTCGGGAGCGGTAAATTTGTAAATGTCCGTAACGTAAAAATACGTCCTCGACAAATTTGCGGCCGTCGGGATATACTCTGCCAACTTTTCCAGCCTCGTCGTGCTGTCGGCGTAACCTTTTGCCAGTTCGGCGAGGTAAGCCTCCAAAATAACGGCCATGTCGGCCACCTTTTCGCGCAAAACCGCCGATTTTAGGCGAGGAATCGAATCTTTCAAAGCTTCCACGGTTATGCCGCTGTTTCTAAGCGAGGTCAAGGACGCATACATCTCGCCGGCAAAACCTGCGGTGTAGGAAGCGTTTTTATACACGCTCAATTTGTCGCGAACGTCGCCTATAACCTTTGCCAACAGCATAACCACGCCCTGCGGCGTGAGGCAGTTTTTGATTTTGTTTTTCATGACTCGGCCGGCAAAGCGCAAAAAAGACAGCACTTGCACGTTGGCACTTCCGGACAGGCCCAAGCTTTCAAGCACCTCTTTTTCCATGGTAAGCGAAAATTTGTCCGGCACGAGAACGACGTGCATTGCCCTGCGATCGGAGTTATAGTTCCTTTTAAGTTCGGCCATAACGCCGTCAAACTCCTGTTTAAACGTGTCGCCGAAAATCAATTTACAGCCCATATTAAACCTCGGTTAATAATAAAAATAAGAATTATTTGTATTATTATTGTAGCACCCGTTCGGCCGCTGAGGCAAGTTTATTTTAAAACAAAGTTCCCCTTTGGCGGCTTTTTTTCAAAAATAGTCGGTTTTGCTTGCTCTCGGGCGCGATATTTGTTATAATTGTTTGGAAAAATCAAACAAAGAGGCTGAGTATGAAAAAAATTTCTGCTTTGATAATAACGGTTATTGCACTTACGGGGATTCTTGCAGGTTGCAACAGCACCAACTATGCCATGGAAGCCGACGTCAACTGGCTCGGCTACGAAAAATACACCTACGAGGTCACCGCTCCCGACACGGAAGAAAAAGGCACCTACACCGTCGAACTGCGACTTGTGCAAAATCAAACCTTTTCGGTTGGCTTGAAGCATTTTGAAAACGTGACCAACCAACTTCAAATCACCCGATTTTCGCTTGGCGATTTTCAGATTGTGGAAGTTTTGCTGTTCGGAGGGGCAAGCGAAACGCAAAAACTTTTGCCTATCGCAAGCTACCGCGAAAAAACGGTTGACGGCGTAACGTCCTATCAAACCGTAGTTTACGACAATGCGGCGGCAAAGGCCTACGCCTATCTCTACACCGATCCGAACGCAACGCTCGAAACCGTAACCCCTACCGAAATTGCTCTTTCGTCGCCGTACTACGACAATGCCGAACTTTACACTTTGTTCCGTGCGGCAGGTCAAACCATTTCGAGCTGGCGAATTACCGTACCCGTTGCGGTCGAAGGGCAAACGGTGAAAGTCAGCGCATCCACTTCCTCGGCGGCCACGATATCCGTTCCGTTCAAAAGCGACGTAACCTGCAAAACGGTGGTTTTTTCAAGAAGCGACGTGTCCGGCGTTAAGTACTACGCCTACTATTCCAACGACGACGTCGAAATAGGCGGCAAAAAAGTCAAAACTCCGCTTATGGAAATTGTCGAAAACGGCGTGATTTACAAACTTAAAACAATCGAAATCGAATAGGTTATAAAAAACCTAAAACAGGCATAGGCTATAAAGCCCGTGCCTTTTTTTCGGGCAAAGGAGCGTTATGCCTGAAATTTTTTTGAGCGTGAAAGAGGGTGACACCTTAACCGTCGGCAACCACGTTGTGAAAGGACCTAAAAAAAACCAAAAACTTGTTTTGGACGAAGGGTTTTGGCCGGTGACCGTTTACCCATGTAGCGCAAAATGCGAAACGCTTTCGGGGGCCGTAGTGCTTGGGAAATCGCCCGAGGCCATGGGACGGTTGAAACTTATCGCCTACGCCGACGGCACCTACGGATTGACCTACAAAGTAAAGCAGTCGGGAGGTACAGCGGCGGGCGCAAAAATAAGCACTTCCGGGCATTTTAAAGGCAACAAAGTGGACGTTTCGATTTACGACCGAGGCGGCACCGAAGTCGTGCTCGGCTGCGGCGACGAAAAGTTGTGTATTTTCCCGAAACAAAACTTAAACAACGCAAAAATAATGTTTCAACCCACCTCTTCTGCACTTTTGATTGTTGTCACCGCAAGGTACGAAAAGCAGTATCTTGCCGCCGCAAGCTTTGACGGAACGTTTAAACTTTTGTACGAAGGCGAGGCGGACGACTTTGAATTTTTTGACGATTCGTTTGTTGAAATCACCCGTTTCGGCGACCTTTTGGGGCGGACGAGACGTTCGTTTTTTACCTTTACCGACAAGGGTTTTCGCTCGGTAAAAGACGAGTTTTCCTACTCTGAAAACTGCGGTTACGAACTAAGCCTTTTGCCTGCACTGCTGTTGGAAGCAACAAAAAGCGGCGACATTTTTGCGGCACGGAAATATCTTGCGCCCGAGCTTCGGGACGATGCCCCTCGGCTGACGGATTTTTTCGGAAAATTCAATCGTTACGAACGCATTTCGCCCTCTGCTTACGCCGTCTACGACGACAGCCCCGAGTTTGGCGCCGTCATACCCCAAACGGTGGAATTTTGCATCAAAAACAACCTTATCGACAATATTTCAATAAAAGACTGATTCTCCCCTTTTCTTGCATTTTTCGCACCTTAAGGCGTGTTATCATCGTAGAGGGTGATGACTATGAAAAAAACATTCGGTGCGGCAAAACGCCGCCAATTTGAAGATCAACTTTCAAAACAAACCGCTTACTACGAAAATGCTCTTGCCGACCAACGCGAGCGCATATCTTCCCTTTTGCAATCGGAAGCTTCGCTTAACAAACAGCTGGACGACTACAAAAAACGCGAAAACGACGTTGCCGAAGTTATGCTGGTTGTGGCCGAAAAGGCCGCCGAAATCGAAACCGACCTCAAGCTTCAGTACGCCATGGAAATTGAACGCTTGAAACTGTTTCAGGCAAAATGGACCAACGCCTACGAAACCCTTGCCGAAAAATACGGCTTCGGAAACGACGCACTCAACCTGCAAGCGGTTGCAATTGACGCTTCGCTGTCAATCGAAAAAATGCTCAACAAACAGTTTGGCATACGCCTTACCTCCACCTCTGCTCCGGCGGAGCACTTCAAAAAAGAGGCCGAACGGCTTGCCCCCGACTCCGACAAACTTTACGACCTCATTTCGTCGCTTAGGAAGCGACTGGGCATAAGCACGGACGAGCAGAACTTTGATGACGACGATCTCAAACAACTTGCCGACACCCTCTCGGCCTCCTGACCGACAAAGACGTTGCGTTAAACTGCGTTAGGCAACTTCAAAACGAACGTTGCCCTTTAAAACGCCTTGCGTTTTAAGCAATTCAAACCCGCTTCAACAAATCGGCACCCTTGACTTGCATACCTACAAAACAAGCTGCGGCACGCTTTGTTCGCATTTGCTGCCGTGCAGCAACTTTGAATAAGATAAGGTGTCTATCTTACACATCTCTTTACCCAACAAAAAACGCAACCTGCCGTTGCGTTTTTGATTGCTTATTATTTCAAAATTGTTTTCTCTTCTATTGGCTTTCTTGTTGACTTTGACCCTCAAGCTTGTCAAGATTGAGCCATCCATATTCACCTTTAAAACTTTCGTCAATCATATATTCAATCTTTTCGCCCTGACGAAGTTGTTCAAGTTGATTTTCAAATGATTTTGAATCAAGGTCAACTATCAATTTATAATAAAAATTTTTTTGGCTTTCAGCATCTCTCAATGCGAAAAAGAAATAATTGCTGTGTGAATCATTTATTTTACCTTGATATAAAACAACGCCATCAATATATTCAGCATTGTTCATTGATTTGTCTTCTTTGAATTGATTGACCAACAATTGCAAAAATTCTTTATCTAATTCATTTTCTGGTTCAATTATTCTATATTCTTTAGCAGAATATTCTTTGTTTGATGTAAGATAATTGTTTAAGTCTTCAAGCGACATTTGATTAAATTCGTCCGGATAAACTTTTATATGCACGTTATATAAAACGTCTCGACTAACATAATATTCTCCATCAGTCCACACAACTTCAGCTTTTACAAAAAAAGTATTTAATCCATTTTTGTCGATTGACTTTATGCTGAGGATTTCATGTTCATATCCAGTAAAACGAGACAAATGGACAGGATTAAGAATGTTCTCAAGCGTTTGTTTGAATTGCTTATATTGCAGTTGTTCTTTTTGTTCGTTGGTGGCGTTTGGTGGAATGTCCACAGGTTTATCCTGTTTTTTCTCTTCCAATTTTTTCTTCAATTCTTCACTTTGCTTTTTTTGCTCATCTGTTGGCTTTTCCTTTCCGGAATTAATTATTGCAAACACCCCCACAAAAAGCACAATAAGGCAAAGGACCGACACAACGATTGCCGCCAACGAGCCTTTTTTGAAAAACTTACCAAAATCCATAATTTATCCCCCACTTGCTGTTGCTTAAAACGGCGATTTTGAATGTAAATTTGTTTTTGAACGGATTGTTTTTGAAAATCCTTTGGCAAATTTGATTTGAGCGGCAAATCACAAAATGCCGTCGATAAATTCGGATGCGGAAAAATCTTCCAAATCGTCGATTTTTTCGCCCACGCCCACGTACACTACCGGGATTTCCATTTCGGCGGATATTGCCAAAACCACTCCGCCCTTTGCGGTGCCGTCAAGTTTGTTTAAAATGATGCCGTCAACGTCAACCACTTCGCCAAACACTTCGGCCTGCTGAACGGCGTTTTGCCCGGTGGTGGCATCCAAAACGATGTAGTTGCGGAAGTCGGCCTCCGGAAATTCACGCTCGACAACTCGGTGAATTTTGCGAAGCTCTTCCATAAGGTTCTTTTTGTTGTGAAGCCTGCCTGCCGTATCAACCAAAACAACGTCGGTGTGCTTTGCCTTTGCCGAAGCAATGGCATCGTAAACCACCGATGCCGGGTCGCTTCCCTCGCCGTGTTTGACAATCCTGACGTCGGCACGTTCAGCCCAAACTTCAAGCTGTTCGCTTGCGGCCGCGCGGAAAGTGTCCGCCGCCGCAACCACAACCGACTTGCCCTGTTTTTTAAACTTGTTTGCAAGTTTGCCTATGGCCGTGGTTTTGCCGACTCCGTTTACGCCGGCAACGAGAATCACCAACGGATACTCGTAAGGCGGAATTTCGTAGTCGATGCTTTCTGTCATAATTTGTTTCAAAAGTTTTTTGGCACCGTCGGTGTCGGTTACCTTTTGACGGTAAACTCGGTCCTTAAGCTCCTCGATAATCTCGTCGGTGGCAACCACGCCGAAGTCGGCGGAGATAAGCGCATCCGACAAATCCTCGTAAAACTCGTCGTCCAACTTGCGCCCCGAAAAAACGCTGAACAGCTTTTTGCCGACGGCATCTTTGGTCTTTTGCAGACTCTCTTTGATTTTTGAAAAGAATCCCATAGTTTAATCCCCCTCTGCCGAGCGCAAAGCATCGGCCAAGTTTACGGACAGTATTTTGGATATGCCCTTTTCTTCCATTGCAACACCGTACAGACTGTCGGCATTTTCCATGGTAGGTTTGCGGTGTGTGATAACGATAAACTGCGTGTCCTTCGACAGCTTTTTGATGTATTCGGCGCAGATGGCTACGTTGCTGTCGTCCAAAGCGGAATCGACTTCGTCCAGCACGCAGAACGGCATAGCTTTAAGTTTCAAAATAGCAAACAAAATGGCAATTGCCGTAAGGCTCTGCTCGCCGCCCGAGTACTGCGACAGGTGCAGGCTTTTTTTGCCCGGCGGTTGCATTTTGATGTCAACGCCCGCATCCAACGGATCGCCCGTGGTGCTGTCAAGCAAAATAAGCTCGGCTGTTCCGCCGCCAAACAGCTCTGCGAAAGTTACCCTGAAGTTTTCGTTTATTTTGACGAACGCATCGTTGAACCTGGTGGTCATTTCGTCGGTGAGGTCCTTCAAAATTTTGTTCAGATCGTCAACCGCGGCCTGCACGTCGTCACGCTGTGCACACAACTCGTCGTAGCGCTTGCCGTTTTCCTCATAGTCGCGAATTGCCAGAAGGTTAACGTCGCCAAGCTGATTTATCGCCCTCTTCAGTTTGTTGATGTTTGAATTTGCCTTTTCGATATCGAAGGCCTCGTCTTTAAGCTCGACGGCGTTTTGATAGGTCAGCGAATACTCCTGCCAAACGTGGTCCTCGAGATACTTGATGTCGCTATCCGCCTTTTCGAGAGCGGCTTCCTGCTTGTAACGCTGCCCTTCCAGTTCCCTTACGGTGTCGCCGATTTGAACACGCTTGCTGTTTAAGTTTTGAAGCTCGGCTTGCGAATTGCGTTTGGCTTCGGTAAGGTCGACGATATCTTTGGTGAGGCTTTCGATTTTTTCGCGGTCCTCTCTGCTCATAACCGCCGTTTGCGCCCTGAGTTTTTCGGCGTTAACTTCGCCTTCTATCGTGCGCATGCGCGCGACGTCGTCCAAAAGTTGTTCGTTCAAAACGTCGCCTTCACGTTTTAAGCGGAATGCGGCTTGCTCGGAAGTTTCGATTTCCGTTTTAAGTTCGGCAATCTTGACTCGCAGAGAAATAACGTTGCTGTTCAACTCGTCACGCTCTTTTTTGTTGAGGTCGGTTTGCGCCCTCGATTTTTCCGCAAGGTCACCGCTTATTGCTTTCTGCGACGAAATTTCCGCTTCCAGCTTGTCCACGGAGCCCAATTTGTCGGCGGTTTCCCTTACGCCCTTTTTCAAAGTTTCGATTTCCGAGGCCATGATGTGAACTTCTTCTTCCATAACCTCGACGTTCTGTTTGCATTTTTTGATTTTTTCGGTCAATACGCCGCCGGCAATTTTGATTTCTTCCATTTCGGCTTTAATTTTGACCGTCTTGTCGTCGGCATCCGCCATGGCTTTTTCGTAGTCGCGGCGCATGGTCATAAGCTGTTCGTACTGCTTTTTTGCCTTATCCCACGCGGCTTTCGCTTCGGCGATTTCCTTTTCCTTGCCCAAAATGCTGCTGCCTTCCGCTCTCGAAACCGAACCGCCTCGAATTGCACCGCTGGTTGCAACCTGATTGCCGTCCATCGTAACTATTTTGAAACCGTAACGGTAGTTTTTGGCCATCCTGACGGCGGTGTCCATGTTGTCCACAACAACCGTTTTGCCCAAAAGGCCTTTTATGATGTTGTCGAATTTTTTGTCGTAGCTGACAATTTCGCTGGCAATGCCGTAGCATCCGCGCTCCGACAGTGCGGACTTGTACTCCGGTTCGAGCATACGAGGCTTAAAGCTGGTGAGCGGCAAGAAGGTTATTTGACCGTAACGTTTGTTTTGCAAATATCCGATGACGTGCTTTGCATCGTCTTCGTTGGAGGTAACCACGTTTTGAAGCGCACCGCCCAAAGCCGTTTCGATGGCAAGTTCCATGCCCGCCGGCGCTTTGATGATCTCCGCAACAACCCCCTGAACCCTCGAAGATAAATCGGAATTGGTTTTGGCGTCCTGCATCAAACGTTTGACTGCAAGGCCGAAACCGTCGTATTCCTCCTTCAGGCTGACAAGCAAATTGTGCTTGGTTTCGAGTGCCGAAATACGGCCGTTGAGTTTTGTCAAATCCTCCGCCAAAGTTTCGAGACTGTGCTTTTTGTCGTTGTATTCGTTGATGTTTTCGTTGTACTCGGCGGCCAAATCGTTGCCCTTTTGAATTGTCTTTTTCAAATTGGCTTCGTTTATCGCAAGGTCGGTGTACTCGGCATCCAAAGCGTTTTTCTTAACAAGAACGTTTTCGGTTTTGGATTCCAAAAGTTTTTCGTTAAGTTCCTTTTCCTTGACGAGTGCGGACATGTTGCCCTTTATGGAAGCAAGTTCTTCGGCGGCACTCATCATGCGACGGTTGCTGTCCTCGATGCTGTTTTCGGCAGCGGTGATTTTGGCAACAAGCCTTTCGAGCTTATCGCTTTCGGCGGCAAATTGCTCGGAAACGGCGGCAAGCTCGGCGGATTTTCCTTCCTTTTCTTTAAGCGTCTCGGCAAGACTGTCGGCCTTTTCGGCAAGTTGCGCTTCCAAGGACGCCTTTTCGTCGGCAAGCCTAGAGAGTTCGTCGGTATAATGACGAATGCGCTGTTCGTGAAGCCCCACGGTGCCCGATGCCCTTTCCTCCGAAACCTTAAGGCTCAAAAGCCTGCTGTTGCTGTCGGCAAGCTTGTCGTCGAGCGTTTTGATGGATTCAGTCAAAGCGTCGTAATCGTTTTGCGCTTTCGCCGAGGCCTGTTCAGCTTCGTTAAGTTGCAACAAAATTTGCGTCAGACGCTCCTTGATGCCGTCGACGTGGCTTTTGTTGTTTTCAAAACGGTAAACGTAGTAGTTTACTTCGTTGTATTTAAGTTCGGCAGCCAGTTCGCGATATTTCATTGCGTCTTCGGCCTGTTTCTTCAACGGCCCGAGACGGTTTTCGATTTCGTTGATGAGGTCGTTGCAACGGGAAAGGTTGTCCGACGAGCGTTCAAGCTTGCGGACCGTTTCGGCCTTTTGCGCCTTAAATTTGGATACGCCTGCGGCATCCTCGAAAATGATGCGCCTGTCTTCCGGTTTGGAAGATATGATGTCCTTAACCTTATCCTGGCCTATAAGCGTGTAACCTTCGGTACCTACGCCGGTGTCGTGCAACAGACTGGTGATATCTTTAAGACGGGTTTTGGCCTTGTTGATAAAATACTCGCTGTTGCCGCTGCGATCCAGCCTTCTGGAAATGACCACTTCGTCGAATTCTATCGGGAAAATGCGGGCAGTGTTGTCAAAATAAAGCTCGACCTCGCAAAAACTGAGGCTTTTGCGTGCCTCCGTACCCATAAAAATGACGTCCCTCATGTTGGTGCCTCTAAGTTGTTTTGCGCTCTTTTCGCCCAAAACCCAGCGGATGGCATCGGCAACGTTGCTTTTTCCGCTGCCGTTCGGACCGACAATAGCCGTCATGTTGTATTCAAACGGAATGGTTGTTTTGTCTGCAAACGACTTGAAACCGTAAAGTACAATTTTCTTTAAGTTCACTGTGACTTCTCCCTTGCATGTGCGCGCACGGCGCATACGCAAATATGTAGTTAGTATAATTATAGCACATAATATTGTTTTTTTCAACCGAATTTATTGTTTTGCCCGTCAAAATGCCGCTTGTTTTTTTGTACGTAAAAAAGCAGGTTGAAAAAATCCGAAGCATGATTTGCTTCGGAAACCGCAAGATTTGAATTTGCCTGAAATATATGCGGCGTTTTGTTAAATTCAACAAAAATCCGACAACCGAAATATTGACCGACTCTCAAACGGGCAAAATGTTTTTTGCAACAAAAAAGCGACTTAACGCATACGTTTTGTCGCTTAAAATTTGTTTAATGATGTTTGTCAAGTTTTTCGAGAACTTCTTTTGCGGCCATTTGCTGTGCGGATTTTTTGGATTTTCCAACCCCCGTTCCAAGCTCGTCGCCTTCCAAAACGGCGGTGAAAACAAACTCGCCCGGTTCTTTTGTTTCTTCCTTAAATTCCAACGACAGGCGATGTTTGTCGGCAAATTCCTTAAGCCTCGATTTGTAATCGTAATCGCGGTCGCGATGCTCTTCCATCCTTTTCATCAAATCGCCCAACGTTTTTGCGACAAACTTCCTTGCTTCACCCATGCCTCCGTCAAGATAAACCGCCGCAAGCAATGCTTCGTAAAGGTCACATTTGGTTTTGTCGGTTTCTTGAACTTTATGCTCGAATTCGTTGCGCCCGAGCCGCAAAAAGTTTTGCAATCCGAGTGCCGAAACGGCTTCGGCAAGCGGCTTTTGAGATACGATATTTTTGCGCATCTCGGTCATTTTGCCTTCGTCAAAGTCGGGATTGCGACGAAAAACAACCTCGGCAACTATAAAACCCAAAATGCTGTCGCCCAAAAACTCCATGTTTTGGTTGGAGGTTTTGCCCTTGACCGAACGGTGCGTCAACGCCGTTTCCAGCAGCTGTGGATTATTGAAACTGTAGCCGATGATTTTTTCGATACCGCTCATATCACTCCTTGATTTTGTCCAAATCCTGCCTGATTTTTTCGATTATACCTGCCTCGGCGAGGCTTTTTGCCTGCAATATCGCCGACGAAATTGCGTGGCGATCGGACGAGCCGTGCGCTTTTACGACAACTTTTTTTACACCCAAAAAGCATGCGCCGCCAACGTCGTTGTAGTCGAGTTTATGCTTGATGTTTCTCAACACCGGCTTAAACAAAAGTGCGCCGATTTTGGCCTTAAAGCCGCCCTCTTTCATGCCCTTTTTCATGAGAGCAAACACCCCGAGAGCCGTGCCTTCGATGCTTTTTAGCGCAACGTTTCCGCTGAAACCGTCCGCTACGATGACGTCTGCCGCACCGGAAATAATGTCCCTGCCCTCAACGTTGCCGCAAAAATCGAAGTTTCCGTTTTCGCTCATCGCTTTGTACGCTTCTTTATGTACTTCGTCGCCTTTGCATTCCTCGGAACCGTTGTTCAAAAGTGCCACTTTCGGCCTTTCGATGTCGAGCATTGCCGAGCAAAACGCACTTCCCATGACTGCAAACTGCTCCAAATGAATAGGCCTGCAATCGGCATTGGCTCCGCAATCGCAAAGCACCACGCCTTTTCTGTCGAGATGCGGCAAAACCGTCGCGAGAGCGGGTTTTTGAATGCCGCCGATTCGTCCGACGATAAGATATGCGCCCGTAAGCAAAGCTCCGGTGCTTCCCGCCGAAACAAGACCGCCTATTTCTTCGTTGTTTTTCAGTTCGTAGCAAGCCTTAACCAAACTGCTGTTCTTTTTGGTTCTGACCGCAACGGTCGGCACGTCGTTGTTGGTGATAACGTCTTCGGCAGGCAAAACGGAAACACGTTCGGTTCTTCCGTCCAAAATCCGGAGGATTTCCTCCTCCCGTCCCGCCAAAACAACTTCTAACGACTTATCCTTTTCAAGTGCGATAAGCGCGCCTTCGATAATTTCGGCCGGAGCATTGTCGCCGCCGTAAGCATCAACGATAATTTTCATGATGACTCCTAAATTTTTATATGTTAAATGAGGCAGACTTTTGTCTGCCTCTGTCAAATCGAAAAATTATTCTTTGTCCTTCTTTGCAACAACTTGCTCACCGTCATAATAACCGCATTTAGGGCATACGATGTGGCTGAGCTTGAGTTCGTGGCATTGCGGGCATTCAACGAGGTTAGGAGCCGTCAGTTTGTAGGTCTGGGCTGCTCTGCTGTTTCTTCTTGCCTTGGAAACTTTCCTTTTTGGTACTGCCATTTTATGTTACCTCCCGAAGTTAAATTAAATCTAATAAATCGGCGAACGGATTGCTTTTACCGTTGTCAAGCCGACTGGTTTCGCAGTTGCACGGGCCGTCTTCGAGACGTTTCCCGCATTTAGGGCAAAGCCCTTTGCAATCGTTTTTGCACAAAATTTGCGTAGGCACCGCAAGCACAAGCCTTTCCTCGATGACGGGATCCAGCTCGATGCTGTAATTCGAGTAAGTGTACGAATCTTCGTCAGGCGGATTTTTGAAGAAAGTTTCCTTCACTTCCGCTTCGATGACCTTTTCGGTGACGTCGCCGCACCTGTCGCACAAAAACTCCGCAGGGACCGTTACGTTCAGTTTTACGGCTACGTTGTCGTCCGTGACTACGTACCAGCCCGAAACGTCCGCTTCGCCCGTAAACCTTGCCTGTGGCCGTCCGTCAAGAAGTGAATCGTCGGGTTTGAATTTGTCCGAAACTTCGTAAAACTCCCCTTCAATTGCTTTTGAAAACTCAATTTTCATATGTCCTCCACAAAACGGCAAGTTGTATTATATAAATTTATAAGTTTTTTGTCAACCAAAAAGAGGCTTATTTTACAATTTAGCCGCCTTGTTTTCGCTCAAAAACTTGGTTTCGCGGGCAATAACGAGTTCCTCATTGGTCGGAATGATTGCAACCTTGACTTTGGACGTCGGTTTGGAAATGACCGAAACGTTCACGTCGTCCGGATTTTCGTTCTTGTCGAAATCGACGTCAACGCCCATGTACTCCAAGCCTTCCAAAATCTTGCCGCGGATAAGAGAACTGTGTTCGCCGATGCCGCCGGTGAATACGATTGCGTCCGCGCCGCCCAGCACTGCCGCAAAAGCTCCGACGTATTTTTTGATGCGATAAGCCGTCATATCAAGCGCAAGCGCGGCCCTTTCGTTGCCTTCTTCTGCCGCAGAGGTGAGGTCTCTGCAATCGCTGGAAAAACCGCTTATGCCGTACATGCCGCTCTTTTTGTTGAGATATTGCACGGTTTCAGCAAGGGACATTCCCTTTTTGTTTGCCAAAAATTCGACTGCCGCCGGATCGATGTCGCCGCTGCGGGTGCCCATCATAACGCCCTCGAGCGGTGTAAAGCCCATTGTGGTGTCCTGACAAAGTCCGTCCTTAACCGCCGACAAACTGCTTCCGTTGCCGAGGTGGCAGATGATCGCTTTGAATTTATCCGTGCCGAGCCACTTGGAAATTTCGCCCGTTATGTATTTGTGCGAAGTGCCGTGGAAACCGTACTTTCTGACCTTAAACGCCTCGTAATCTTCATATGGCACGCCGTAAAGGTATGCTTTAGGCGGCATGGTGGAATGGAAAGTCGTGTCGAAAACAAGTGCCATCGGAACGTCCGGCCCCAAAACTTCTCTGCAACTTTCAACGCAACCGATGTTGCCCGGCATGTGCAAAGGACCGAGGTCGATGTTCTTTTTGCAGATGCGGATGACTTCGTCGTCAACAAGCACGCTGCTTGAAAAATCTTCGCCGCTGTGAAGCACTCTGTGGCCTACTGCGGAAATTTCCTTAATGTCCGAAATGGCGCCGCCTTCTTTGTCCAAAAGCGCTTTCAAAACCAGTTCCAACGCCTCTTTGTGAGTAGGCATGTCCTGATTGATGACGGTTTTGCGGCCGTCTGCGGTTTTTTGCGTGAGGACCGAGCCCGGGAAAGTGATGCGTTCGCAAATACCCTTGGCCAAAACTTCCTCGTTTTGCATGTCGATGATTTGATATTTCAGGCTACTGCTGCCTGCGTTTATAACCAAAATTTTCATATTCTTAACCTTCCGTTGCCTGTAAAGCGGTGATTGCGGCGGTTGCCACGATATCTTCTGCAACGCATCCTCTGGACAAGTCGTTTATCGGTTTTGCCAAACCTTGCATAACCGGGCCGATTGCCATGTGTCCGCCGAAGCGTTGAGCGATTTTGTAGCCGATGTTGCCTGCTTCGAGATTAGGGAAAACAAGAACGTTTGCGTTGCCTGCAACGTTGCTTCCCGGAGCTTTTTGATGTCCGACCGACGGAACGATTGCCGCATCCAACTGAATTTCGCCGTCAAGCATAAGTTCCGGACGGGCGGCTTTTGCGATTGCAACGGCTTCCTGCACCTTGGTGACTCTGTCGTGTTTTGCGCTGCCCTTGGTGCTGAACGAAAGCATAGCCACTCTCGGTTCCATGCAGCAAATAGATTTTGCGCTGTCTGCCGCGGCCAAAGCGATGTCGGCAAGCTGATTTGCGTCCGGCTCCGGAATGACGGCGCAGTCGGCAAACACCATTGCGTCCTCGTTGCAATACTCGAAACCGTCTTTAAGAGCAAGGATGAAGCAGCTGGAAACCGACTTGATGCCCGGTTTTGCCTTGATAACCTGCAATGCGCTTCTCAAAACGTCGGCACTGGAATAAGTTGCGCCCGCAACCATACCGTCGATGTCGCCGAGTTTTAAGGCGATGGCTCCGTAATAAAGATTGTTGCCGGAAACCAATGCGGTGGCCTGCTCGAGAGTCATGCCCTTTGCCTGTCTGAGTTCGAAAAGTTTTTGGGCATAAGCGCCTACTTTGTCGCTGTCGGCAGGATTGATGATTTCGATTCCGTCAAGCTTAACGTCAGGATTTGCGGCGGCGATATCGGCCTTGTTGCCGTAAAGCACAACTTTGCAAATGCCTTGTTCGGTCAGCATTTCGGCGGCTTTTACCGCTCTTTTGTCAAAACCTTCGGCCAGTGCGATGGTTTTGTCGGCTTCTTTTGCTCTTTGAAACAGGTTGTCCAAAAATTTACTCATATTTCAACTCCAAAATGTATTTCCTTGTAAAAATTCGTTTGCCTTAAACGGCAAATCACATTATAATTATAATATAAACTAAAAAAATTGCAACCGAAATCGCCCTCAAACCCGACAAAGCGGACGATTTTTTTGAGGAAAAATGAAAATTACATTCGTTATTGCCGAATATAACCCTCTTCACAGCGGACACCTTTTTCAGCTTCGAGCGGCCAAAGAAGAAACCGATGCGCAAAAACTTGTCGTGATTATGAGCGGAAGCATCACCGAAAGAGGCGATTTTGCGGTAGCAGACCGTAAAACACGAGCCGCTTGGGCGGCCCTTGCCGGTGCGGACGCAGTCATCGAACTTCCCGTTTGCCACTCGGTCGCAAATGCCGAAATCTTCTCGGAAGGCGCGCTGAAAATCATCGGCTGTTTTTCGGGGCACGACCTGACGCTGTCTTTCGGTTCGGAGTGCGGCGACCTTAGTTTGTTGCAACGCGCGGCAGAAGCCGTCGGCAACGAAACCGACGGTTTTAAACAGCATCTAAAGGACAACCTCAAACTCGGCATGAGCTTTCCTCTTGCTCGCCACAAAGCCCTCGCCGACACCCATCCGCAGGTGGCCGAAGTGCTGTCCGCGCCAAACAACATTTTAGCCGTCGAGTACATTAAAGCCGCCAAAAAACTGGGTTTAAACATCAATTTTCACACCGTAAAACGTCAAAACGACTATAATTCGACACAGCTCGGAGGCGATTTCGCTTCGGCAACCGCAATAAGAGAAGCACTTTTTTCGGGCAAACGGGAAAACGTCAGACCGTACCTTCCGACGTACGTTTACGACACTCTTTCCCCTGCCTACACCGACAAAAATCTTTCGGCATTGGTGCTTTACGGCGTAAGCGGAAAATCGAAAGCGGAACTTGAAAATCTGCCCGACGTTTCCGAAGGCCTCGAAAACCGCCTGAAATCCGCCGCGGACAAGTCCGCCGACTACGCTTCGCTTGTCGAAAACGTAAAAACAAAGCGTTTTACCATGGCCAGAATAAAGCGTGTACTCGTTTATACTCTGCTGGGAATCGACAAGGCAACGCTTAAAAAGCTCACGGCGGCCGAACCGTATTGCAATATGCTTGAATCGGACGCAGAACTTTTAAAAATACTTGCGGCAAACAACCGCCAATTTGTAGTTAGAGGCAAAGACGTCGAAAATTTGGACGAAACGCAAGCCGAAAGCTTCCGCCTGAACGAATACGCCGCAAAAATCAGAGACATTGTTTATCCGTAACGGAATTTGCCGCCTTCGGGCGGCTTTTTTTATGCCTAAAAACCGCATCTTTCGAATAAGAATAGGTATGCGCGCCAAAAAGATTTTCGTTTACACGTTTGCTTTGGGGATGCTTGCCCTTTTGTTGTTGAAACCGGAAGTTTATGCCCGGTCGGTAAAAAGCGGTTTGGTGCTGTTTGCCGTAAGCGTACTGCCGGGCACTTTCCCCTTCTTTTTTTACGGGAAACTTTTGACGCTTTCGGGATTCGGAAACGATTTTTCGAAGGCACTCGGCAAACCGTTTTCAAAAGTTTATCACACGCCGCCCGTAAGTGCGTACGTCTTTGTCATGAGCATGCTTTCTGGCTATCCTGCAGGCGCCAAAATGTTGGCCGATTTTTACTCCGAAGGCGTGCTTTGCACGGCCGAATGTAAAAAAATTTCAACTTTTACGTCGGTTGCCGGCCCGATTTTTATCGTCGGAACCGTCGGCACGGGAATGCTTCAAAACAAAGCGGCAGGCTATGCGGTTTTGGCCTGTTGCGGCCTTGCCGCTCTGTTAAACGGACTTGTTTTTAAAACAAAATCCGCCTCATCCGAAGCGGCGCAAAATTTCAGCTTTAGAAGCGCCGACAACCTGCTGTCGGAAAGCATCGATTCGGCGGTTTTGTCGGTGCTTACGGTGGGCGGCTACGTTGCCCTGTTCGGCATGATAAGCGATGCGGCGATAAATTTGAAAATCATCCGCCTTTTGACGTTACCGTTTGAAAAATTCGGCACGTCTGCAGTGCAAGCAATAAGCTGTTTGGGGATATCTTTGTTAGAAGTTACAAGAGGCATGCTCGCCTTGTCCGAAACCTCTTTGTCGATGCCTATGAAAATAGCCCTCGCATCGGGAGCAATCTCCTTTGGAGGGCTGTCGGTAACTTTACAATCGGTTACGTTTTTGTCAAAATGCAAAATAAAAGCAGGCTTCTACCTGCTTTCTAAAACCACGCAAGGCGTCATCGGATTTGCACTCGGCCTTGTGGCGGGAAAATTGTTTTTTTAAAGATTTTTCGGAGCGTTCTGAACGTTTTGCGACGGGTTGCGTTGCGTAGAATTTCGAAGCTCCTCACGGTTTGAACGGATAAGCATAAGCGCATCGGTCACGGTGACTTCGCTTTCTTTTAAAAGTTGGTCGATTTTTACTTTGACTTCAAATTCCACTTTGTTTTTGTATTCCAAAGCGTCCGAACGGATATGCTCGGCCTCCTCTTCGGCACGCGCGATTATTTCGTTTTGATCCAAAAGTTCCGCGGCGCGTTTTTCGGCTTGCTGAACGGTTTTTTGAGCGTAAGAAAGCGCATCGGCTTTTATGCGGTCGTTCTCCTGTTTGATGTACTGTGCCTCTTTGATGATTTCGGGCAAACTCTGTTTTATGCGGTCAACCATCTCGAGGGCATAGTTTCTGTTTAAAACCACGTCGTTTGCGCTGAAAGGCGCCTTTTTCCCGGAAGCGATAAGATTTTCAAGATCGGCAATCAATAATTCGATGTTTTCCATAAAATTCCTCCTGTGTGTCAGAATAACATTCTACAATGTCATATTTTACGATTTAAATTTTAGATTCTGCTTTAATCTTTGCCCTTTCGGCCGAAGAAGAAACGTGTTTCAGGTCATCGGAAGCAACAAAGTACAAAGTTTTTACGCCGCCGTGCAAAAAATTGTAGGAGGCCATTTGGCTTTCGTAAGAATAGTCGGCCGCGTTTCTGAGGCCCCTGACGACGTATTCGACGCCGTTTTCGGCGCAAAATTCCACTACATATTTATTGTAACTTGAAACCTCGACGTTGTCAATATGTTTTGTCATTTGCCTTATTTTTTCCAAACGTTCCGCAAGCGAAAACATCGGAGTTTTGTCGGGATTTACAAATATGACGACGTAAAGCTTGTCTACAAGCTTTGCCGCACGTTCGCAAACGGCAAGATGGCCCGAGGTGAAGAGATCGAACGTCCCCGAAAAAACCGCTTTTTTCATGCCTTTTCCACCAACGTTATTTCAATTTGACCGTACTTGCGGCAATCGGCAACGCGCATTCCTTCGCAAGGCTCGTACGGCACTTCGGCAAGATGCTCGAAAACAACCAATCCACCTTCGGACAGCAAGTTTAAATCCCTTATTATTTCGATTGCTTGCTCGCCAAGCCCCTTCGAATAAGGCGGATCCAAAAAGATAAGGTCAAACCGCTTAGACGCAAACGATGACAACACCGCCCTGAAATCGTCGTGTTTTATGCCGCCGAAAAACTCGGCACCCCTAAGATTTTTGTTTATTGCGGCAATGCTTTTTGCGCTTTGATCTACAAACCAAACTTCTTTTGCTTCGCGACTTATGCACTCGATGCCCAAAGCGCCGCTGCCGGCAAACAAATCCAGCACCACGGCATCCCTTATGCGAAATTGCAAAAGGTTGAACAAGTTTTCTTTCACCCTGTCCGTGGTCGGCCTTACGTCAAGCCCGTCGGGCGCAACAAGCGTACGCCCCCTGAATTTTCCCGAAACAACTCTCATATCAAATACTTCCTGTAAATTCGTCCTTTAAATGCAGTTGCGATGCGATACGGCGAACTTCCGACTTGTGTCGCAACGTCCGAAACGTTCTGAATTTCGTTGCCGCTTCGGCCGCAAATCACAACCTTGTCGCCTATTTCGACGTCAACGCCGCCGACGTCCGCCATAAAAACGTCCATGCACGGATCACCGACCACGTTTACACGTTTTCCGTTTATCAAAACCTGCCGTTGCAAAAAATTCAATCCGTCGCCGTAGCCGCCCGAAACAACCGCTATGCGCGTGCGGTGCGGCAGTTTTTCGGTCTGTCCGTAACCGACACCCTCGCCCGAAGCAACTTCGTTTAGGGCAATGACGTTGCCGTAAACTTCCAACGTAGGCCGGTACCCGTAAGCGTCGCCATAGGCCGCAAGCCCTGTCCTGACCGTATCGCCATAAGCCTCTACTTTAAGTGACGCGCTGTTTTGCGAATGTACGGATATTTCGCCAAAAACGGTTTCTGCGCACGTTTTGTACCACTTAAAACGGCTGTTTTGCAATTTTATACTTTCGGCATCGGCGGAATAAAAATGCGTGTAAACGCCTTTTGCCTTGACGTAATCGGAGTTTTTTACCGCATACAAAAGCCGCAAAAATTCCGACTTGTCGCTTACGCCCACTCGGTTCATACCCGTGTTGACGGCAAAGTGCACCCCGCAAAGTCGTCCCATCCGTTTTGCCGAACGTTCGACGTCGGCAAATTGACTTAGCGAATATATCCCCGCATCGAGTCCGTTTTGAACAGCAAGGTCGGCATCTCGGGCCGAAAACATGGTAACAAGCACCGGTTTTTTTATGCCGACTTCCCTAAGCTCCGCCCCTTCGTCGGCCGTTGCAACGCCAAACGAGTGAACGTATTCCTCGGCAAACTCGGCGGTTTTTTTCAAGCCGCGCCCGTAGGCATCGCACTTGACCATCAGCATCACCTTTTTGCCCGTTTCCGATGCGATTTTTTGCAAATTGTTTTTTAAAGCGCAAAGGTTTGTTACCGCAGTAAATCCCATTTTACCCTCCGAAAGCACAACATACTATGCCTCGAATCGACTTGCCGTGAAACGACTTGGGGTTTTTGGCGCATTTTTAACCTTACTTTAAAGTTATTATAGCACAATTTGTTTGTGCTTCAAAGTTTTTTAAAGGATTATGTTGGTTTTTTGACATATTTATGTTAAAATAAAACCGGGTGACAGATATGAAAAGATTTAAAATGAATTTTACAAAAACAATTTATGTGCTTCTGGCCGCTACCGCAATTTTGACTTTGGCCGGTGCGGTGTTCGATTTTTTGGTGCTCATCGAAGCCGGCGACCTCAAAAACACCTCGCCTGCCGTTTCCGCAACGGCCATGGGAGCGTGCCTCATTGTTTGCGCCATGTCCGCTTCGATGCTGTTCGGCTGCTGCTATTACTTCAAAAACGACCGCTTTTACGTCAACTACGGCTTCTTTCCGCAGTACGTTGAAGTGGCGCAGATTACCGAAATCAAGCACAATTTGGACACAAACGAAGTGTTTTTCATATTCAATGACCTCACTTCGAAACTGCCCGACAAAATCGGCGTGGTAAAAGCCAACGTAAAACAGGACGAAGTGAACGCTTTTTTGGACGAAGCAAAACTCAAAATGCCAAAAGTTTTGTACACTACCTTCACCAAATCCGACCTGAACGCCTAAAAAACCGCTTATGTTTTGAAAATCGGTTTAAGGGACTATGGTTTGAAATATGTCGCAAATAAGCCGAAGATTCAACAAACAAACAAACAACTAATAGCCAAAAAACCAAATATATTTGCAACAAAAAAGTTTCGGCAGTGCCGAAACTTTTTGATTTTGAT
>CAZBVO010000004.1:0-16974 GCA_964495385.1 uncultured Faecalibacterium sp. | reverse complement strand
TCTTCTTTAGGTTTGTTCATAACTTTTATGCTGGCAAAAACCAAAGCCACAAACACCGCTACAAGATATATCAGCCAGCTGTTGGCCACGTGCAGAACGAACATGCACAAAAGCTGGATAAACGCTACCAAAATTACCGCCGACAGACCGAACAGCAAAGCTTTTGCGGTTTTTCCGTGCTTTGTAAGCACTGCCGACAAAATCATGCAGCAGCTTAAAGCGAACGGGAATATAAGCCAACCCGGATGAGCAAGATTAGGGATTTTGTCGTACACGAGGTTGCCGAACAAAAAGACCATATATATAAGCGTCGCAAGCGTCATTCCGATGCCGTATATCGAGCCGCGTTTGATGATTTTGCTCTTAGAAAGTTTGCCGTTGCGACTGAGCATGACAAACAAGCATACAACGTAACTGAGCGCACCCAACGGCCATACCAGCCAAGCAGGCTCGCCTTTTTTGCCGACGGTAAACTGGAGCATCAAAAACACGATGGCCAGCCCCACGAAATACAGCACGCTGACTATGAAGGTATTTACCGTTTTTGCAACCACTTCGTCCTTTGTGAAATGAAGCGCGTCCATTTCGTCCTTGTATTGGTCGCGAAGATCGCTCATCGATTCGATAGCCTTGCTGTATGCGTCCAATTCGTTCATACCGTTTTCCAAACCGTCGTTGAATTTGTCCATCAAGACGGAAACGAGTTCCTCTTTCAATTCCTGAAGTTGGTTGCTTTCGGGATATCCCGCAAACTCGCGATCTATAAACGATTTAAAGCGTTTAATCATGTTTGTATCCTCCTAAATTTCAGATGGTTGTTTGTTTAAGTCGCCCGTTATGAGCAGGTTTAAAATGCCGTTCACCTCTTTCCACCTTTCGACTTCTTCGACGTAAACGGAAAGACCTTTGTGCGTTATGCTGTAATAGCGACGCCTTGCGCCGCCCACTCCGTCGCCCCAATAGCTGGCAATAAGGCCGGCCTGCTCCATTCGCCTGAAAGCGATGTAAATGGTGGCTTCGGTAAGCTCGATACGCCCCTCGGACGCTTCGAGAATTTTTTTGGTTATCTCATAACCGTAACTGTCGCCCTGACGCAAAATGTTAAGAATTACCGTATCGGTGTGGCCGCGCAGGACATCGGTTGAAATTGCCATGATTGCTCCTTATATATTACGATTTAAACATATATAAACTGTTTATATACATAAAGTACCACAACTTGCCCTATATGTCAATCGATTTGCGCAGATAAACGCAAAATATCGAAAAACTTTAAAAAAATGCCCGCGCAAAGCATTATTTGAAAAATTTTTCGGCAAAATATTTTGACTTTGAACATATGAATATTGTATAATATAGACAATATTAGTATTTTTATGAGGTAAAGTTATGGAAATGCGCGCTAAAATAGACAATCAACTTAACACTTACATCGACACCGTTTTTGCGGATACCCCTAAAACGGCCAATATGGTTGCTCTTATCAACAGAGTAAAAACCAAGGCTAAAAACAAATATTATGCCATCGTCGATCAGGGTTTTGAACCGAAAGTTTCCGCAGGCGAAGTCAAAAAATGGCTTAAAGATTTCAAATCCGTTTTGGATCAGGCCGGCAAATTCAACGCCGACGGCTCCGTCGTCAACCCTAACGCAACTTCCATAATGGTTGAAATGCTTAAATCCGACGACAAATTGGACCTCTCCGCTCCGGAAGAACCAACCGTCGAAACCGAGGACTATTTCGCAGACGAACAACCTGTTTACGAAGAAGAATACTACTATGAGGACGTTCCTCAAGACGCTTACGTCGAGGAAGTGCCTGAGGTTTACCCTGCCGACATCCCTGTGGAAGAAGTTCCGGCAGAACCGGTTCCTACTCCGGAAGTCGTCATCAAAGAAGGCGAAACCACCAAAAAGCCAAAAGGCAAAAAAGGCGGAAAAATCGTTTTGGCAATCGGCCTGTTTGCAGCCGCTGCCGGCGCTTTGTACCTGCTTGCAAAATATTTGTTGCCGCTTTTGGGCTTATAATAAAACAAATTACGATGCGTTGCGTTTGCAACGCATTTTTTTTGCAAAAAAATTTTTTTACTTATATAGTTTAATGTCTTTTTAACACTAATAATGTTAATATACTTAATGTCGCCGCAAAAACGGCGGCTTTGATTTGAAAATAATTTTGTTTTGAGGATAAAAAATGTTCAAATTGCTGAAAAACATGCGCTCGCGCGAAATTATCATGGCAGTCATTTGCTGTGTCCTGATTTTAGGTCAGGTTTATTTTGACCTGAAACTTCCGGATTACATGGTCGAATTGACCACGCTTATTAAAACCCAAGGCGAAACAAGTGCAATAACCGACGTCGGCATAAAAATGCTTTTGTGCACTCTCGCAAGCGCTGTGCTTGCGGTGATATGCGGATATTTGTCGTCGAAGACGGCATCGGGCTTCAGTTTTGCGGTCAGAGAAAAACTGTTTTACCACGTCATCGACATGGGCAAACAGGACATGCAAAACATCTCCGTCCCAAGCCTTATCACTCGAACCACAAACGACATCACTCAAATTCAAATGATAGTTTCCATGGGGCTGCAAATGCTTGTAAAAGCACCGGTCATGGCCGTTTGGGCGATTATAAAGATACTGGGCAAAAGCTGGGAACTGTCGGCCGTTACCGCCGGATTTGTGGTTATGATTTGCCTCACCGTGTTTTTGATTATGTCCTCTTGTCTGCCGCGATTTAGGAAGGTTCAGAAAATGACCGACAAAATCAACCGCGTGGCCAGAGAGAATCTTACGGGCATAAACGTAGTTCACGCATTTAATGCCGAGGATTACCAAAATCAAAAATTCGACGGCCCGAGCAAAGAAATGTTTGACCTTCAAACCACAAACCAACGTCTGTTCGCGCTTATGATGCCGACGATGAATTTGGGCATGAACGGACTTTCGCTGGCAATTTATTGGATAGGCGCAGTGCTTGTGAACAACGTTTCGGTGGCCGATCCGGTGGGACGCCTTTCGATGTTCAGCGAAATTCTGGCATTCGGAACGTACGCAACCTACATCGTTATGTCGTTTATGATGCTCATAATGATTTTTATGATGCTCCCTCAGGCACAAGTTTCCGCCGAACGTATAAACGAAGTTTTGGACACCGAAATTTCCGTTGTCGGAGGAAGCGAAACGGAGGGCACGGAAGAAGCGAGCGTCGAATTCAAAAACGTAAGTTTCCGCTATCCGAATTCCGCCGAAAACGGACTTTCGAACATCAATTTTAAGGTCGAAAAGGGACAAACTCTCGCCATAATAGGCGCAACGGGCAGCGGCAAAACAACGCTTATCAGCCTTATTCCAAGAATGTACGACGCAACCGAAGGCGAAGTTTTGGTTGACGGCGTCAACGTAAAAGACTACTCATTCGAGGCTCTTTACGACAAATTGGGCTTCATTACTCAAAAAGCAACTCTGTTTTCGGGCACCGTCGAGGAAAACGTTTTCTTCGGCGAAAGCGCACAGCAAAACACCAAGGACAACTTGAACGTCGCTTTGGAAGTTTCGCAGGCCGCGGAATTTGTAAACAAGCTTGAAGAAAAAGAACAACACCACATCGCTCAGCTCGGCCGTAACGTTTCCGGCGGTCAAAAGCAAAGGCTTTCCATTGCCCGCGCGCTCGCAAGAAAACCTGAAATCCTCGTTTTCGACGATTCCTTCTCTGCTCTCGACTACCGCACGGATGCGGTGCTAAGAAACCGCTTGGCCGACGAATTCGGCGACACAACCAAAATAATAGTGGCACAGCGCATAGGCACCATCCGAAACGCCGACAAAATTTTGGTGCTTGACAGAGGCGAAATTGTGGGCGAAGGAACGCATGACGAGCTTATGGCATCGTGCAAAGTTTATCAGGAAATCGCAAAATCGCAACTTAGCGCAGAAGAACTTGCAAACGGAGGTGTAAAATGAAAAATAACTCCAAAGGTTCAAATATGAAATCGGCGATAAAGCGCATTGCCGCTTACCTCGAATCGCACGTCGCCTACATTGTAGTGGCACTGGTTCTCGCCGTGCTTTCGGCAATCATAACAATTATCGGTCCGGACAAAATCGGCGAAATTTCAAACGTCATCTCAAACGGCCTCGGCGGCAACATCGACATTGCAGCAATTTCCAAAATAGGCATTGAACTGGTTGTTTTGTATCTGTTAAGTTTCGCTTTCAGCTTTTTGCAACAATATATCATGGCAAACGTTACGCTGAAAATGTCCTATCGCATGCGCGGCGAACTGTCGGAAAAAATCAACAGAGTGCCGCAAAAATACTTCAATCAAAATTCACAAGGCGACATTTTAAGCCGCATTACAAACGACGTTTCAACCCTGCAACAGGGCCTGACAAACAGCTTGCCTACCATTTTGGGTGCCGCAACGCAGTTTGTCGGTTGCTTGATAATGATGCTTGTAACCGAATGGAGATTGGCCCTCATCGCTCTCGGAATCACGCTTGTGGGCATGGTTTTGACGGTGGTTATTATGGCAAACTCGCAAGGATACTTCACGGCACGTCAACGCAGTTTGGGCGAGCTTAACGGCTTTATCGAGGAAACCTACTCCGGACACGAAGTGGTCAAAGTAAGCCGCGCCGACAAAAAAATCAAAAAGGCTTTTGACAAACTTAACCTTGCCGTTTACAACGCAAACTGGAAATCGCAATTTTTGTCCGGCATCATGCAACCGGTGATGAACATGATTGGCAACGTTTCGTACGTTGCGGTGTGCGTGGTCGGCTCGATATTTGCCATCAACGGCTCGATTGAATTCGGCGTTATAGTTTCCTTCATTTTCTACGTGCGACTGTTTACGTCGCCACTGACGCAAATTGCACAAAGCATGACCAACTTGCAAACTGCATCGGCGTCGGCCAACAGAATTTTCGATTTTTTGGAAGAGGAAGAACTGTCCGACGAATCCGACAAAACCGCCGCTCTGCCGTCCGTGAAAGGCGAAGTGGTTTTCGATCACGTTCGTTTCAGCTACCCGGACAATCCCGACAAAATCATCATTCGCGACTTTTCGGCAAAAGTACTTCCGGGGCAAAAGGTCGCAATCGTCGGTCCGACCGGTGCGGGCAAAACCACTATGGTCAACCTGCTTATGCGATTTTTTGAAATAAACGACGGCAACATTTCAATCGACGGCGTCCCTATTCAGGACCTTAAACGCCAAAACGTGCACGATTTGTTCGGCATGGTTTTGCAAGATACCTGGCTGTTTGAAGGCACCGTCAGAGAAAATTTAGTGTACAATATGCAAAACGTCTCGGACGAACGGCTGGAAACCGTTTTGGAAATGTGCGGACTGGACAAATTCGTTCATTCGCTGCCGAACGGACTCGACACCGTTCTTGCCGAAAGCACGACGATATCGGCAGGTCAAAAACAGCTTTTGACCATCGCAAGGGCTATGCTTCAAAACGCTCCGATGCTCATTTTGGACGAAGCGACCTCCTCTGTCGACACCCGAACCGAACTTATCATTCAGCAAGCTATGGACGAATTGACGAAAGGCCGCACAAGCTTTGTTATTGCCCACCGCTTGTCGACAATCAAAAACGCCGACTTGATTTTGGTTATGCAAGGCGGAGACGTTGTTGAAAAAGGCACGCACGAAAGCCTTATGTCTCAAAACGGATTTTACGCAAAACTGTACAACAGCCAATTTGAACAAACCGCTTGACAAACTTCTTAAACAAACGGCTTCAACAGACCGCTTAACAAAACGCTTGAACTAAGCACTCAAAACAAAAACCGCTCCCCTCGAGGAGCGGTTTTAAATTTTAGTCTATTTGTTAAATAAACGACACCATAAGATTGGATGCCACAACAACCAAAATCAGAGCGATAGGGTAAGTTGCCGCATAAGCGCCTGCAACGTCGTCCGTGCCGGAAACCTGCACCAGCGTGCCGAGTGCCGGAGTGGAAGTCATACCGCCGGTGATGGAACCGAGGTTGTTGAAAAGCGGAAGCTTCAAAACGTATTTTGCAAAGAAGAAGCCGGCAAACATCGGAAGCACCGTCATCAGCGCACCTGCAATAAAGCCGTAAGGAATAAGCATTACGTTGAAATTGCCGCCGTAAATTTTGGCCATCAAGCTTACGCCGCCTCTGACGCCTGCGCCGATAAGGAACAGCATAAGGCCGAACTCTCTAAACACCTTAAGCGTGTGTTCAGGAACCTTAAAGTTGAGTTTGCCTATTCTGCCGAAGTGTCCCATAATCAAAGCAACGATAAGCGGACCGCCGGTGTTGCCGAGGCTGAGTTTTACGTCGCCGACGTTGATTGAAATATTGCCGAGAATTAAGCCCAACACAACTGCAATGCCGAATGCCGCAAGACCGAATTCGTCGATATCGAAAATTTTTCCGGTGTACTCTTTTTTAGCGTCAAGCGAAGACGATTGCATCTTCCTTATTTCTTCGGCGTTGTCCACTTTCATGATTTTAGGCACCAATTGCACGAACAATACAACGCCAACAACTCCGAACGGATATGCTATCGCATGCCCCAGAGCAACCAATGCGCCGTCTGCGCCTGCTGCCGCTTCCGCCGCACTGAACGCCGGAGTAGACGTCAACGCACCCGACAAAACGCCTGCGCTGAACGGACTGCCGATGCCCGGAATCAATGCAAACAGTACCGCTACAACAACGCCAGTACCGATGATGATAGTGCCAAGCAAGCAATAGCTTTTTGCATTCTTTTTAAGGTTTCTGAAAAACGTCGGGCCTGCGATGTAGCCTACTGCCGTAACAAACAGAACCAAGCCGATGCTGTCGATTTCCTTATAGTACTTGTACATTGTCGAACTTTCGTCCTGAATGTAAAAACCTTCCAGCACGCCGTCAGCCATAAATTTTGCCGCAAACAGAAAACCGAACGCAAGCGCAACCAAAAACACGCCTGCCGTGCCAAGCGACACGCCCTTAATTTTTACGCTTCCGATCAAATAGCCCAAAGCCGCAATCAAAAACGTACCGAACAGCACTGCCGTCAATGATGAAATATTGAGTCCCAATATTGCTGAAGTCAAGTTTATCATAATTTTTTAGATGTTAAAGTATCTGTTGTGTCAGAACGGTTGTTTTTCGACCTTGCTGCCGTGAGTGTAAACAGGAAGCAGTTTTGGCGAAGCGATTTGATTTTCGATGCCCGCTTTTTCGGCTTCGGACTGGAATGCGTCCACGTGAGACAGAGTCATTTTGCCAACCTTGACGGACCTGAATTTTTTGCCTGCCTGTTGCCCGGCGTTTCGACCGAACACGATTATGTCCAAAAGGCTGTTGCCCATAAGGCGGTTGCGACCGTGAATTCCTCCGACGGCTTCACCGGCAACGTAAAGGTTTTCAACCGAAGTCATACCGGTAACGTCGATGTCAAGTCCGCCGTTTTGATAGTGCAAAGTCGGATAAACCAAAATCGGTTCTTTTCTGATGTCGATACCGTATTTTGCAAACATACGCATCATGGCAGGTATTCTCTTTTCGATTGTGCCTTCGCCGCCGATCATTTCGATGAGCGGAGTGTCCAGCCAAACGCCCTTGCCTTCGCCGGTGTCGACGCCTTCGTCCCGTTCGGAACATTCGCGAATGATGGATGCGGCGGAAACGTCTCTCGTTTCAAGCGGATTCATAAACGCAACGCCGTCGCGGTTGACCAGCTGCGCACCGAGGCTTCTGACCTTTTCGGTAACCAAAGCACCGTAAATCTGCGAAGGATACGCAGCACCCGTCGGGTGATATTGCAAAGTTTCCGGATACAAAAGCTTTGCGCCTGCACGGTATCCCAAAACAAGTCCGTCGGCCGTTGCGCCGTAGTGGTTGGAAGTCGGGAAACCTTGATAGTGCATTCTGCCTGCGCCGCCCGTTGCTATGACAACGCATTTTGCGCGAGCCACGAGGATTTCTCTTGTTTCCATATTCATCAAAACCGCACCGCAAGCCTTGCCCTGGTCGTCCTTGATGATTTCGATTGCCGCGGTAAAATCGACAACCGGGATGTTTCTGTTCAAAACTTCGTCACGAAGCGTGCGCATAATTTCGGCACCGCTGTAATCCTTTGCGGCGTGCATACGCTTTCTGGACGTACCGCCGCCGTGAGTGGTTATCATAACGCCGTTTTCGTCCTTGTCGAATTCGACGCCCAAATCGTTCAGCCATCTGATGGCCTCCGGACCGTCCATGACAAGTTTTTTCAGAAGTTCGGGTTTTGCGGCAAAGTGTCCGCCACCGAATGCGTCGAGATAGTGCTGTGCAGGGCTGTCGTTTGCCTTATCGGCCGCCTGTATGCCGCCCTCTGCCATCATGGTGTTGGCATCGCCTATCCTGAGTTTGGTTACGATCATAACCTTTGCGCCTGCTTCGTCGGCTTCGATGGCCGCACTGCTGCCTGCGCCGCCTCCGCCTATAACAAGCACGTCGACGTCATAATCGATTTTGTCCAAGTTGACCTTCAAATCCAGCGTACGACTTCTGCCCTGCAAAATGTCGGCCAGTTCGACAGGCACCTTATCACCCTTGTTCGGTCCTATTTTAAGATTTGTAAAGCCTTCGGTTTTATAATCCGGGTGAAACGCCTTCAACACCGCATCCTTTTCCTCGGCGGTCATGCGTTTAAGCTCGGCACCGAAACGGGCTTGACGGGAGGCTTCGACGTTTTTTATGGATTGCAAAATTTGTTTGTCCGTATACATTTTTCGACCTCCTATTTTTCAATTTCGCGATTGTTGTAGAGTTCTTTCAACTCGGAAATCGGCTTTTGCATCAAATTTTCGATGAGTTCGGTGAAGGTTCCGTTTTCGATTTCCTTAACTCTGTTTTCGAGATGCTCGGATTTCGGAGCAAGATACTTTCCGTTGAGCCTTCTGGCCAAAAGCGCGACTTGCGGATGAGATATGCCCGCTGGACAACGGCTGCTGCATACGCCGCACATTACGCAATCGAAACTGAGTTCGGCACAATGCTCGAAATCGCCTCTTTGCGCCGCTGCGATGTATTGCATGACGTTAAGCCCTTGCGTGCAACTTTTGGTGCAAGCGTTGCAACCTACACAAGCATAAATTTCAGGATACAACTGCATCATAACAGTTTCGGACGGAGTCAGTTTGTTCATGTCGTAAACTTCTTTAACCAACGGGAAGAACGGCAACGTAGCAATGTACATGTCGTTTTCGACCTTGGTTTGGCAAGCCAGACAAACTTTAAGTTCCTTGTCTCCCTTTATGCGGTAGATCGTGGCGCACGCGCCGCAAAAACCGTTGCGGCAACCGCAACCTCTCACCAGCTGATAGCCGGCATATTCCATTGCTCCCATAATGGTAAGCTCGGAAGGAACGCTGTATTTTTTTCCGAATAAATATATGTCAACTGTTTTTTCCATATAATCACCTCTTAATATTCGGCCGGAAGTTCGTCAACTTGGTCAAAGCTGAAAACAGGGCCGTCCTTGCAAACGTACTTGCTGCCAATGTTGCAACGTCCGCACTTGCCGACGCCGCATTTCATCTTAAGTTCGAACGTCGTGTACACCTGCGATTTTTGGAACCCTAAATCCATAAGTGCTTGCAAAACGAACTTTATCATGATTGGAGGGCCGCATAAAAGTGCGGTTTTGTTGGTATCGAATTCAAGCTCTCTTACATAGTTAGGCACAAAACCGACGTGGCCGTCCCAGCCTTCCTGCGGTCTGTCGATGGTAAGATAAACGCTGAAATCTTTTTCGTTCATCCATTCGTTTTGAATTTCGTCGATGTCCACGAGGTCATCCTTGCTGCGGCTTCCGTAGACGATGTCGACGTGACCGTAGTTTTCGCGATTTGCACGAACGTAATCGATTACGCTTCTAAGCGGAGCAAGTCCGATGCCGCCGGCAATAAACAGCAAGTCCTTTCCTTTGAGGGTGGTTTCGACAGGAAAACCGTTTCCGTACGGACCGCGCACGGTAACCTGCTGTCCCACTTCCATTTGATGAAGCCATTCGGTCAGGCATCCGCATTTTTTAATGGAAAACTCCATAAATTCTTTGTTGGTCGGGCTTGAAGTTATGCTGAACATAGCCTCGCCGACGCCCGGGATGGACAGCATGGCGCATTGCCCCGGAATATGCTCGAAAAGTTTTTTTCCGTCGGTTGAAACGACTCTGAAAGTTTTTACATCCGGAGTATCGCGACGCACGTCCGTAACCACACCGACGTGCGGAACCAATGTTTTGTCAAATTCCATTATTTCTCCTCCTTTAAGGCCTTAACCGCTTTCACGATGTTTATGTGAACCGGGCATTTTGCAACGCATCTGCCGCAACCTACACAGCCGAACACTCCGTTGTTGTTGGTCGGGAAGTAAACCAGCTTGTGCATAAAGCGTTGTCTGAAACGCTGAAGATGAGTGGTGCGATTGTTGCCGTGCGCCATCATCGTAAAGTCACTGTACATGCAACTGTCCCAGCAACGGAAGCGGCGAATGCCCTTTCCGTCGTCGTAATCGCGGATGTCGTAGCATTGGCAGGTCGGGCAAACGAAAGTGCAGGTTCCGCAAGCCAAACAGCCTTTGTGCAACGGTTCCCATTTGTCGCTGTCAAAATACTTTTTAAGGTTTTTGTAGTCGATTTCGTCAAAACCGACGTCGCTGAGCGGAAGCGTAGGCAAAAGCTCCGCAACTTCTTTTTGTTGGTTTTTAACGGCCGAATCGTCCGTTTCGACCAAACGTTTTACCACCGACAGAGATTCCGTTCCCTTCTGAGTGTTAGGTCTGAAGAAAATTTCGTCCCCGACAACCCACATCGTCACGTCGCCCGACGGATCGGTAGGATTTATGCCGAAGTTGTGGCAAAAACAAGTGTCTTCCGGTTTGCCGCAGGCAAACGTGTAAATTATCGCCGCATCCCTTTTTGCCTTGTAGTAGGCATCGACGGGATTTGCCAAAAACACCATATCCAAAATTTCAAAGCTTCTGTAATCGCACGCGCGCACGCCGAACAATATGTACGGGGCAACGTCAACGTCGGTTGGAGAAACGGTGATTTGCTTGTTTTCCATCTTAAAGCGCATCAAATCCTCGCTTTGCGGGAAAAATGCGTCTTTTGCGGACTTAACCGTCTGCTCGAACAGATTTACCGAATCACCAAACGAATAGCAGTCGAAGTTGACCTTGCCGCCCTTTTTGACGGGAGCTGTTACGCTGTAGCGGGTTTTGAGAGAATCCAAAACCTCATTCAGGTTGCAAAGATTGGTTTTAAGCATCATTTGTCGCCTCCTTTATCGGTAACGACGCTCGGCTCGACGTCGGTTTTTTCAAAGGATATAAGCGGATGTCTGCCCTCAGGCGCTTCTCCTGCGACGAAATCGCCGTAGAAACCGTCGATATCCTTTATGAATTTTCTGTTCAAAAGTTGCAAAGGTATGTGCTCAGGACATACTCGAGCGCACTCGCCGCAGTCGGTGCAACGACCGGCAACGTGAAATGCCCGAATGATGTGGAACATATTCTCTTCGAAGCTGTCGCTGTTTGCTTTTGCCGCCACCGGGGATGCGTTGTTGTCGAAAACGCACTTCAAGCAGCTGCACGCCGGACAAACGTTGCGGCAAGCATTGCAACGAATACATTTAGAAAGCTGTTCGCGCCAAAAAGCAAAGCGTTCCTCGGCACTCATTTTTTCAAGACGCTCGACTTCGGCAAATTTGTCTTCGCCTCTTACGTCGATTTGTTCGCCAAAAGTCAAAAGTTCGTCGTAGGCCTTGTGTTCTTTGCCTTTGCAAGCAAGGCATTTGTCAAACAAAACGTCTTTTCTGTCAAATTTTACGACTTTGCCGTCTGCGGTTTTAACTTCTACTGTCAAACCTTTGTCCGAAACGTCGGCAATTCGACCTTCGACGCCTGCTTTGAGTTTTTCAAAATCGATTTTGCCGCAGCATTGCACGCCCACAACGTAAACTTTTTCACGTTTGATGCGAAATTCTTTAAGAAGCTGATTGAAACTGTAGGTGTCGCACGGTTTTAAGAAAACTGCGGTCACGCCTTCTTTTTTGCTTTCGTCGATAAGATACTTTGAAAGATTCGGCGCGCTGAAATGGTCGTATACGAGAGTGTCCAGTTCTTCAACTTTCGAAAAGCTTTGAGGGGTTTGATCGTAGGCGAACTCACCTTTCTGCCAGGCAAGCACTCGTTGTGCTTTGCCCGAAGTCAAAAGTTCGGAGGCCTTGTTTTTTACGGTTTCGCTTATTCCTTGCATCTCAAATCCTCCAATTTTCTGTTTTCGCCGAGGTCGGTAACCGTTTTGACGAATTCGTTCATAACCTTGCTGAATTTTGCGCCTTCTGCCGCCGAAACCCATTCGACACGGGTTCTTTCCCTTTCGATGCCCAAATAGTCAAGCATACTGAAAAGCAAAGTCATTCTGCGGCGAGCGTAGTAGTTGCCCGACGTGTAGTGGCAATCGCCGGGATGGCAACCGCAAAGGATAACGCCGTCGGCGCCTCTTTGGAACGCCCTAAGGATAAACAGCGGATTTACTCGGCAGCTGCACGGAACCCTGATGATTTTTACGTCGGCAGGATAAGTCAATCTGCTGCTTCCCGCAAGGTCTGCGCCGGCATAGGAACACCAGTTGCAGCAAAACGCCACGATGTTTGGTCTGAATTCTTTGTTTTCTACCGTTTGCATATAGCGTCAACCTCCGCAAAAATTTGTTTGTTTGAAAAACCTTTAAGGTCCATTGCTCCGGACGGACAAGTGACAGTGCAAGCGCCGCAGCCCTGACATACTGCCGGATTGACCTGCGCAACGCGTCTTACCTGTCTGACGCCGTGGTCGTTGATTTCTTTTTCGACATATGTGATTGCGCCGTAAGGGCAAACCTTTTCACACTGCGAGCAACCGTTGCACAAAAGCTCGTTGCTTGTTGCCACGCAAGGGTTGCAGGTAAGTTTGTCTTTTGCCAAAAGTCCCACGACTTTTGCCGCCGCGGCCGATGCCTGCGAAACGGTTTCAGGGATATCTTTCGGCCCTTGGCATACGCCCGAGAGGAACACGCCGGCCGTCGGACTTTCGACAGGACGAAGTTTCGGGTGCGCTTCGGTGAGGAAGTTGTTTGTATCGATGCTGGCCGTAAGCATTGTTGCCACGTCGCGAACGGACGGATCCGGCTCGATTGCGGTTGCAAGAACCACCAAATCGGCATCGATGTGAAGTTGTTTGTTTTCCAAAAGGTCCACGGCCTGAACTTTAAGCACGCCGTTTTCATCGGCGACTTTTCCAACCTGACCTTTTATGTAATGTACGCCGTACTGTTCAACCGCCCTGCGATAGAATTCGTCGAAATTCTTGCCCGGGGTACGCACGTCGATGTAGAAAACGTAAACGTCGGTGTCAGGATATTTATCCTTTATAAGCATAGCGTGCTTTGCGGTGTACATACAGCAAATTTTGCTGCAATACGGTTTGTCGCACGGTCTGAGGCCTCTGCTTCCGACGCATTGCACAAACACAACCGTGTGCGGATGTTTGCCGTCGGACGGACGAACGAACTGACCTTTGGTTGGGCCAGCGGCGTTCATCAAACGTTCCAGTTCGAGGCTGGTGATGACGTCCTTGCTGGTGTTGTAAGCGTACTCGTCAAAGCTGTCGAGGTTGATGGTTTTGAAGCCCGTGGCAACAACTATTGCACCGTATTCGCGAGTGACGATTTCTTCCTTTTGCTCAAAATCGATGGCTTTAACGCCGCAATTGAGCTGACAAAGTCCGCATTTGCCCGTTTTGAAGTGCAAACAAGCGGTCGGATCGATAACCGGCACGTTAGGGATTGCCTGCGCAAACGGGATGTAAACGGCACCTCTGGTGTTCAGCCCCATATTGAATTCGTTAGGGGTTTTGCGAGACGGGCATTTTTCGGTGCAAACGCCGCATCCGGTGCATTTTGTCATGTCGATATAACGAGGTTTTTTGCGGATATCGACGGTGAAGTTACCGACAAATCCTTTGACCGACTTAACCTCGCTGTAGGTAAACAAATTGATTTTTTCGTTTTGTGCGGCGTCAACCATTTTCGGAGTCAAAATACATGCCGCGCAGTCAAGCGTCGGGAAAGTCTTGTCCAGCTGACTCATCCTGCCGCCGATGGACGGGGATTTTTCGACGATGTCCACTTCGTATCCTGCTTCGGCGATATCTAATGCGGTTTGAATGCCGGCAATGCCGCCGCCGATGACCAGCGCACGTTTCACAACCTTGCTCTCGCCCGGGATAAGCGGCTGATTGAGAGTAAGTTTTGCAATGGCGGTTCGGCCGAGAACGATTGCTTTTGCAGTCGCTTCCGTTTTATCTTTGTGAATCCAGCTGCACTGTTCGCGGATGTTTGCGATTTCAACCATATACGGGTTGATACCGGCCGCCTGAGCGGTTTTGCGGAAAGTAGCCTCGTGCATACGCGGAGAACAACTGCAAACCACGATACCCGTAAGGCCGAATTCCTTTATTGCCTGCTTGATGCGGTTTTGTCCGCCTTCGCTGCACATGTATTGATATTCCGTCGAATAAACGACGCCCGGTTCGTGCGAAAGAGCGTCGGCAACCGCCTTTACGTCGACGGTTGCGGCGATATTGCTTCCGCACCAACAAATAAACACACCTATTCTGTTCATGATTTCTCCTTATTTTGCGTACTTACGAAATGCACTTACTATTGCCTGCTGAGGGATTTCCGCATCCAGCATCGACGGCACGTCCGTTGCCGACAAATGGTTTTCGCCCTGTCGACGGATGACTTCCAATCTCACCGCTTCCACCAATTTTGCCGGCTCGACCTGCCTCGGGCAACGCTCGATGCAAGCAAAGCACGATAAGCAACGGTAAATGGATTTGGACTGCATAAGCTCGTCTATCTCGCCCTTTTCGACCATATAAACGAATTGATGCGGATGATATTCCATCTCGTCGAATGCCGGACAGGTTGCACTGCACTTGCCGCATCTCATGCACTTTAAGGGATTGACTCCGCTTATTCTGAGTATTTCTTCTTTAATCGAATTGTTTTCCATAATTCTCTCCTACTTAACGCCCAAGGCTTCCGCCAAAAGTTCGGTGAAATACGTTATCGGCAGTTCGCCGCCTCCGTTCACCTTAAGATTGTACATACACAGCGGGCATGCGGTTATGATCATATCCGCCCCTGCGGCCTTTGCCGAATTTACAACCTTTGACGACTTTGCTTCGGCAAGCGACTTGCTTTCCATGGCAACGTATCCGCCGCAGCACTCGTTGCGCATCTGCCAAACCACGGGAGTTGCACCGATAGCCCTTATGAAATCTTCCATAATGCGAGGATTTTCGGGATTGTCAAAATTCATGACTCCGCTCGGGCGCAACAGCAAGCAACCGTAATATGCCGCAATTTTTTTGCCTTTCAAAGGATTGACCACCCTTTTTTGCAAATTGTCGAAGCCAACGGTGTCGCGAAGCATTTCGAGGTAATGAACCACCTCTGTTTCGCCCCTATACGGCTCGTCGAGTTTGAGGTAGTTGTTGGCTCGGTCGGCGATATAGTCGTTTTGAGCCATATCGTTGTTTACGCGTTTCAAAACGTGATGGCACGCCGAACAAAGAGTAAGCAATTTGCGGTCGTGACGCTTTGCGTCGTCCAAAGCACGCACTGCCGACAGTTTGGTTGCGATTTCGTCGGAAGCTTGCGGATAAACCGCTCCGCAACACTGCCAATTTTCGATTTCCTCCATGGTTACACCCAACGCTTCGGCAGATTTTCTGGCATACAAATCCAAATCTTTTGCCTTGGTTTTGAGGGTACAGCCGGGATAATAACTAAAAACCATATTCTCTCCTTACACCATCTCTTCCGGATGGAAAACCTCGTCGAATTTTTCGGCAGTCAAAAAGCCGAGCTCGACACAAGCCTCTTTGAGGCTTATATTGTCCTTATACGCCTTTTTAGCGGTCTTTGCGGCATTGTCGTAACCGATGTACGGATTGAGCGCGGTGACCAACATAAGGCTGTTGTGCAGGTTGTGAGCCATCTTTTCTCTGTTGGCTTTGATGCCTACGACGCAGTTGTCGTTGAAGCTCTTGATTCCGTCGGCCAAAAGCCTTACCGACTGCAAGAAGTTGTAGATGCACACCGGCATAAACACGTTAAGTTCGAAGTTGCCCTGCGATGCCGCCATACCCACGGCAACGTCGTTTGCGATAACCTGAACCGCAACCATGGTGACCGCTTCGCATTGCGTCGGATTTACTTTGCCCGGCATAATGGAGCTTCCCGGTTCGTTTTCAGGAATAAATATTTCGCCGATGCCGCAACGAGGACCGCTTGCCAGCCACCTTACGTCGTTGGCGATTTTCATCATATCCGCCGCCAATGCCTTAAGTGCGCCGTGAGCAAACACCAGTTCGTCTTTTGCGGTGAGGGCGTGGAATTTGTTTTCGGCGGTTTTAAACTGCTTTCCGGTAAGTTCGGAAACCACTTTTGCAACTTCCTCGGCAAAGCCTTTCGGAGCGTTAAGTCCGGTGCCTACCGCCGTGCCGCCCAATGCAAGTTCTTTAAGTCCCGGCAAAGCCGACAAAAGCATTCCTTTGCATTTTTCCACCATATTGCGCCAGCCGGAAATTTCCTGACTGAAGGATACCGGAACCGCGTCTTGCAAATGAGTTCTGCCGCTTTTTACAATGCCTTCGTTTTCCTTTTCAAGCCTTTTTAAGGTGCAGATAAACTCGTCCATAACCGGCAAAAGTTTGTCCTCGATTGCGCAAACCGCGGCAATGTGCATGGCCGTAGGGAAAGTGTCGTTGGACGACTGACTCATATTGATGTGATCGTTAGGGTGCAACAGTTTTTTGCCTGCGATTTCGTTTCCGCGATTGGCAATGACCTCGTTGGCGTTCATGTTGGACTGCGTGCCGCTTCCCGTCTGCCATACGA
>CAZBVO010000003.1:50840-91994 GCA_964495385.1 uncultured Faecalibacterium sp. | reverse complement strand
GCTCGAACCCTCGACCTCTAGCGTGACAGGCTAGCGTTCTAACCAACTGAACTACCGGACCGCATATAGTGTGGTGGGCCTTCACGGACTCGAACCGCGGACCAATCGGTTATGAGCCGACCGCTCTAACCAACTGAGCTAAAGGCCCTTATATAAAAGGTGTTTTGTATTTGGTCGGGGTGAAGAGACTCGAACTCCCGACCCCATGGTCCCAAACCACGTGCGCTACCAAACTGCGCTACACCCCGACTAAGCGTTGCTGTGGCGAAACCCTTAACAGCCTATTTATCATACGATATCAAACGGATTTTGTCAACGATTTTTCGGGCCTTTTCAAAAAATTTTTTCTATTTTTTTGTATCGACACTTTTCCCTGAAATTTGAAAGACTTCGACAGGCAAAAATCGTTTTCGACACAACTACTTTTATATAATAAAAGTCAAACTGCAAAAGGAGACGAAAATATGGAAATATCCTACAATCATTCGGGCGGCACGCTGACCGTAAAACTTTCGGGCGAGCTGGACGAGCATTCCGCCCTCTCGGTCAGAAAAACTTTGGACAAACTTATCGACGATTTCAGATTCGGCATTTTTTTGATTGATTTTGCCGGCGTAACGTTTATGGACAGCACGGGCATAGGCGTTCTTTTGGGACGCTACAAGCGGCTTAAAGCAATCGGCGCGGAATTTGCAATCACCAACACCTCGAAGCAGGTGGACAAAATTTTCGAGGCAAGCGGCCTTTACGGCATAATAACAAAAATTTAAAGAGGTTAAATATGAATTATTTTGAAATGAAACTTAAAGCAATATCTGCAAACGAAAGTTTTGCACGTTCGACGGTTGCTGCGTTTGCTTCGGCCCTGTCTCCTACCGTCGAGCAATTAAACGACATCAAAACCGCCGTTTCCGAGGCGGTAACAAATTCGATCGTGCACGGCTACAACAACAATCCGGACTCGGAGGTCGTAATCAAAGCAACCCTAGACGCCCAAAGCATAACCGTGGAAATAATCGATTTCGGAGTCGGCATACCCGACGTAACGGAAGCCGTCAAACCTTTTTACACCACTCGCCCGTTTGAAGAACGCAGCGGCATGGGCTTTACCATTATGAAATCGTTTACCGACGAATTCGATTTGCAGTCACGCACCGGCTTCACGTCGGTAAAAATGAAAAAAATAATCAAGGAGGCTTGAAATGCTCGATCCCGAACAAACCTTCAGGCTTATCGAGCAGGCTCAAAACGGCGATAACTCGGCAAAGGGCGAGCTGATTAAACAAAACATACCGCTCATCATAAGCGTTGCAAAACGCTACAAAAGCCGAGGCGTGGAATACGACGATCTTATTCAGCTTGGTTCAATCGGCCTTCTGAAGGCCATTATGAACTTCAACAGCGGTTTTGACGTCAAGTTCTCTACCTACGCCGTTCCGATGATTGTGGGCGAAATCAAACGGTATTTGCGAGACGACGGCATTGTCAAGGTATCGCGTGCACTTAAACAAACCGCTTACAAAATCACCAGGTTTTGCTCGGAGTTTGCCGAAGAAAACAAGCGTTCGCCAACGGTTGACGAAATCGCCCAAGCGTTGAACATCGAAGCCGCCGACATCGCATACGCCTTAGACAGCAGCAAAACCCCCGTATCGCTTTTCGACAAGCCCGACAGCGACAGCATCAGCCTTATCGAAAAACTGAGTTACGACAACGAAAGCGACAACTTGGACAAACTGGTTCTTTCCGATTTGATCGCACGACTTAATCCGAGGGAACAAAAAATAGTTTATTTAAGGTATTTTCGCGACAAAACCCAATCGGAAGTAGCCGCCGAACTGGGCGTATCGCAAGTGCAAGTGTCGAGGCTGGAATCGCGCATAATCGAAAAACTCAGACAAAATCTCAAAAACTGAAAACTCTTTTTGCCGTAATGCTTGAAATATCGCCAGACATTGTTTATAATATATAATAGCAAAGATTAGGAGTTTTACCCATGCTATTCGACAAAAACAAACACAACGACCGCACCGCAAGCGAGCAATCGCCGAGAGTTACGGTCGGCGGCGGATATTCTCAGCCTATCCAGAGGCCTCAAACGACAGCACCGAGCGCCGCTCCCGTTCAAAATCCTATGGTTGCGGCTATCATGAACGGACTGCAAAGGGGCGAATTTGTGTTGTATTATCAACCTATTTTCAGCCTTGCATCCGGCGGAGCCGAACAGTTTGAAGCATTGATAAGATGGCAAACGTCGGACGGTTCGCTCAAAAATCCGGGCGAGTTCATACCTCAGGCCGAACGTGCCGGGCTTATAAGCCGCATCGATAAATATGTTTTAAACAAAGTCTGCAAAGATATTTCCGAGCATTTTTCAAACGGAACGCACGTTCCGTCGGTTTCGATCAACCTTTCGTCGGACACCCTGCGCGAATACGGATGCGTCGAAAACATCGTTCGCACCACCCGTGAATACGGCCTCGAACCGAGCGTATTAACCATTGAAATTTCCGAGGACACTCTTCTTTCCGACGTCGAATTTTTTGCAGAAGTGGCAAACTCTTTTGTCGAAAACGGCATCAGCGTTACCATCGACAACTACGGCAAAAACGACAACACCAGCATCCACTGCCTGGCAAAAGTCAATTGCACAAACGTCAAATTTGACCGCAAGCTGCTTGACTACAGCATGCACAGCGCAAGAGGTCTGACTCTTTTGGTGGGCATAATCAATTTGGTCAGAAGCATCGACGTCAACGTCATTGCCGAACGTGTCGAAAACGAAGAACAACTCGACAACAGTCGCAACCTCGGTTTCAACCTTGTTCAAGGTTTCTATTTCAGCGGTCCGCTTTCCGCGTCCGAAGCCGCGATGTACGTTGTTTAAAACTTTAAAAAGCAACAAAAAACCGTCCGAAATCGGACGGTTTTTCTGTTTTTTCGGTTATTTTGCAATTTCCACGCTTCTAACTTCGCGAATAACGTTGACTTTGATTTGTCCCGGATATTCAAGCTCGGTTTCGAGTTTGGATGCAATTTCCTTTGCAAGGAAAACGGTTGCGGCATCGTCGACGATTTCAGGTTTAACCATAACTCTGATTTCGCGGCCGGCCTGAATGGCGTAAGATTGCTCGACGCCGTTGAACGAACCTGCAAGGCTTTCGAGTTTTTCGATACGTTTGACGTAGTTTTCCAAACTTTCGCGACGTGCGCCCGGACGAGCCGAAGAAATGGCGTCTGCCGCCTGAACGAGAACGGCCTCGACGGTTTGCGGTTCGATGTCGTTGTGGTGAGCGGCTATTGCGTGAATAACTTCCTTGCTCTCCTTGTACTTTTTGGCAAGGTCCACACCGATTTGGATGTGCGTGCCTTCAACCTCGTGGTCAACGGCTTTGCCGATATCGTGCAGCAGGCCCGCGCGTTTTGCAAGTTTGACGTCGGCGCCCAATTCGGCGGCCATCATACCTGCAAGATAGCTTACTTCCATGCTGTGTTTGAGGCAGTTTTGACCGTAACTGGTGCGATAACGCAGTCTGCCCAAAATCTTCACCAGTTCAGGATGAACGCCGTAAACGTTGCAATCGAAAACGGCACTCTCGCCTGCTTCCTTGATGGATTGTTCAACTTCTTTTTTGACTTTGTCAACCATTTCTTCGATGCGAGCAGGATGAATTCTGCCGTCGGCGATAAGTTTTTCGAGGGTAAGTCTTGCAACTTCTCTTCTTATCGGATCGAAGCCCGACAAAGTAACCACGTCCGGAGTGTCGTCGATGATTACGTCAACACCCGTTGCACTTTCGAGTGCGCGGATGTTTCTGCCCACTCTGCCGATGATGCGGCCTTTCATTTCGTCGTTAGGCAATGCGACAACCGACACGGTAGTTTCGGTGGCATGGTCGGCGGCGCAACGCTGAATAGCAAGGCTGATTATGTTTTTAGCCAACTTTTCGGCATTGTCTTTTGCTTCTTTTTCAATCGATTTTGCCTCCTGAGCGGCATCTTTTTTGACGCCGTCGATGAGCGAATCGTACAAATTTTGTTTTGCCTCGTCTTTAGAGAGGCCGGCAACTCTTTCAAGTTCCAGTTCGATGCGCTGATTTGCCGTTTTCAAATTTTCCTCAAAGATCTCGAGTTCCTTATTCTTAGCTTCCAGAATACGTTTCTGATTGTCCAGTTGATCCTGTTTTTTGTCCAAAGCATCGTCTTTTTTGTCCAAAAAGTTTTCTCTTTGAAGCAAGCGTTGCTCTGTGCGTTGAAATTCAGCTTTTCTTTCTTTAGATTCTTGTTCGAATTCGGTGCGCAATCTGTGTTGCTCCTCTTTTGCCTCGATAAGAGCTTCTTTGCGAAGCGTCTTGGCTTCAAGTTGAGCCTCTTCGGTAATTCTTGCTGCTTCTTGCTTTGCCAGTCCTACTTTGTTTTTTTCGTAGGCACGATAGACGACTAGTGCCACTAAGGCACCGACCGCCAACGCCCCTACTCCGACGCCTATAAGCGCAATAACGGAAGCGGCAAGCGTTACAATCAAATTGCTTGTCATTGTGGATTATCCTCCTATATATTTATAAAGCCGCTTTGCGCATGCAACGGAATTTGGATTTTTGCACGCACGACTTTAATTCCCCTGTTTTTGTCGCCTTGCGGAGGCGACGACCGAATGGCTTAGGCCATCAATTTTTCTTTTATTTGAGCCTCGAGGGTTTCCGCAACGTCCGGATTTGCCTTCAAAAACTCCAACACTTTTTCACGGCCTTGGCCGATTTTTTCGTCGTTGTAACTGAACCAGCTGCCCGATTTTTGAATAAATCCGAACTGAACGGCGATATCCAAAATGCATCCGACGTTTGAAATGCCTTTGCCGAAAATGATATCGAACTCTGCCGTTTTGAAAGGCGGTGCGACTTTGTTTTTGACGATTTTAACCTTGGTACGGCTGCCGACGATGTCTGCTCCGTCCTTAATCGGTTCGGTTTTTCTGACGTCCATTCTGACGGAAGAATAGAATTTTAAGGCCTTTCCGCCGGTGGTGGTTTCAGGATTGCCGTAAATTACGCCTATTTTGTCGCGAAGCTGGTTGATGAAAATGATGCTGCATTTGCTTTTTCCGCAAACTGCGGTAAGCTTGCGCAAAGCCTGACTCATAAGTCTTGCCTGCAAACCCATGTGGCTGTCGCCCATTTCGCCGTCGATTTCCGCTTGCGGAGTGAGTGCTGCAACGCTGTCGACAACGATAAGGTCGATGCTTCCCGAACCTACGAGAGTTGCGGCAATTTCCATTGCCTGTTCGCCGTTGTCCGGTTGGGAAATGTAAAGTTCTTCGAGGTTTACGCCCAAATTTGCGGCATAGCCCGGATCGAGAGCGTGTTCGGCGTCGATGAAGGCACAGGTTCCGCCGAGTTTTTGCGCCTCGGCAAGAATGTGCAACGACAGCGTGGTTTTACCGCTGGATTCAGGTCCGTAAATTTCGACGATACGTCCGCGAGGGATGCCGCCGATGCCGAGTGCCACGTCAAGCGTCAGGCAACCGGTAGGGATAACTTCGATGCTCTGATGTTCGGTTTCGCCCATCTTCATGATTGCGCCTTTGCCGAACTGTTTTTCGATTTGAGCCAGAGCCTGCTCTAAGCTTTTGCTTTTTTCTTTGTCTGCCATAGTATAATTTTCCTTGAATTTTTATTGTTCGAAGCGGATTGTTCCGCCAAGATAACCTATCAAAAGGTGCAAAGCAAACTGAGTTGCCTGCATGCGAATTTGTTCCCTATCGCCCGAAAAAACTCTTTTTTCGGTATAAACTCGGCCTGTGCCGTCGGCCAAACCGAACCAAACGGTGCCTACGGGTTTTTCTTTACTGCCTCCGGACGGGCCTGCAATTCCCGTTGTCGAAACGGCAAGCGTGTTGCCGGAAGCGATAAGCCCCGAAACCATCTCCGAAGCCGTTTGGGAACTTACGGCCCCGAAATTTTTCAAAGTGTCCTCCGAAACGCCCAGCCTTTTAATTTTTGCCGAGTTGTCGTAGGCGACGATGCCCTCGTAAAAGAATTGTGAAATGCCGGCAACGGACACGAGTTCGGCGGCAACCAGGCCTCCCGTCAAACTTTCGGCAACGGCAAGAACGTGCTTGGTGTCTTGCAAAAGCCTAAATACGGTTTGAGCCAAAGTTTCGCCCGAATTCGAATAAATTTTGTCGGCGGCTATTTCCTCGATTTTGTCAGAATTGCACCGACTATTATCGTTTAAGCCAAAATTTATAATACTTATTTCAAAATCAAGGCCGTTTTGTTTGATTTTGACGTCGTTTGACGTTTGACGCATTAGGTCGAGCTGTTGTTCGCTCAGGTCGAACGCTTTAAAGGTTTTGACCATCGTTGTTTTCTTCCAAAAGAATATCTCTGTTTTTTATGATATAGTTCACGCCGCTTATTATCGCAAGAAGCGAACCGGTGAAAAAGCAAACCAAACCGATGAAGTTAAGCCAAAACCAGACGTCCCACACCGTGCCGCCGTTTGTTTTCCAAAGCGGATCGGAAGTGAAAATCACAACTGCGATGCCGATGTCCAAAAAGTCGGTTTTCAGTTTGCCCCAAACGTCTGCGGGGATAACTTTGTTTTTGGCCGCCCCGTGCATTCTGAAAGCGGTTATGATAAATTCTCTGCTCATGACTACGCCGCAAACCAACGAACCTATCGGGTTGTACAAAAGGTTTTCCTGCACCAGCAAAAACATAAACACGGCCACCAAAATTTTGTCGGCAATCGGATCCAAAAACTTCCCGAGATCGGACACCTGATTGTATTTTCTGGCAACGTATCCGTCCAAAAGGTCCGAAAGCGCAACTATTGCAAACAGCACGGCCGCAACAATTCTGCTTGACGTAAAATCAACCAGAAAAACCACAACCACCGCCGGAATAAGCAATATGCGTGCCAATGTAATTTTACTTGCCGTCGTCATTGGTTACAACTCCCACAAGGTCCAATTTGCGGACTTTTTTGATTTTAACGTTGTAGAAATTCCCCGCCTCAACCGGTGTTTGCGACTTAAAATAGACCTTGGTATCGACGTCCGGAGCGTTAAATTCGGTGCGTCCGACAAACATCTGCTTGTCGTAGTCGATGCCTTCGTACAAAACTTTAAGTTCGCTGTCGATGAGATTGCGTTGGTTTTCGACAACGATTGCACTTTGAAGTTCCTGCAATTCTTTTTGACGCTGGCGCTTGATGCTCTTTATGATCTGACCGCGCATTCTTGCGGCGGCAGTACCTTCCTCTTTGCTGTAAGCAAAGAACCCGGCATAATTGAGCCTTGCGTCGGCAATAAAGTTGTAAAGTTTGGCGTGTTGTTCCTCGGTTTCCGTCGGAAAACCGGTTATGAACGTGCTTCTGATGGCGATATCTTCGTTTGCGGTGCGAATGCGCTCCAACAGACGGTTGATTTCGGCCTCGGTGGTGCGCCGGCCCATAAGCTTAAGAATTTTGTCGTCAACGTGTTGCAGAGGAATGTCGAGATATTTGCACACCTTGTTGTCCTCGGCCACGATTTTGATGATTTCGTCCGAAATTAGTTCGGGATAGCAATACAAAATTCGTATCCACTCAACGTCAAGCTTTTGCAGTTGTTCCAACAAAGTCGGAAGCGCGTATTTGCCGTAAAGGTCTATGCCGTAACGGGTTGTGTCCTGCGCAACCAAATTGATTTCCTTAACGCCATAGGTGTCCACAAGCATTTTTGCTTCGTCAACCAAACTCATAAGCGTTCGGCTGGTGTAGCGGCCGCGGATGGACGGAATGGCGCAATAAGTGCAATGGTTGTCGCATCCTTCGGCGATTTTGAGATATGCCGTGTGATAGTCGGTGGTAAGAACTCTGTTTGCGGTCGGCTGATCGGTGCAAGAAACCACCGGGCCCACTCTCTCGCCCGACATGACTTTTTGAATTACGTCGCCGATTTCGGCATAGTTTTTAAAGCCCATGAAGGCATCTACTTCCGGAAGCGCCGTGAAAAGTTCGTCCTTAAAACGTTGCGGCATGCAACCCGTCATAATGATTTTGACGGGACGTTGCTTTTTGATTTCGGCCATCTCCAACACGGTGTCGATGCTTTCCTTTTGCGCACTTTCGATAAAAGCGCAGGTGTTGACGATAATTACGTCTGCTTCTTTTACGTCGCCGGTGAGGCTGTAGCCTGCCTGCTTAACGTAGTAAAGCATATTTTCGGTGTCGACTCTGTTTTTGTCGCACCCTAAAGATATGGTTCCAACTTTCAGATTTCGCTTGTTTTCCATAGTGATTTCCTCGAAAATTAGTTTTGGTTGAGCTTAGTCTTCTCCGTACAGTTGATTGAAGTCGTCCATGGAGATAAGAACCTCGCGAGGCTTGTTTCCCGGAGGCGCAGGAGTGATATAGCCCCTGTCTTCCATCATGTCCACGAGTTTTGCGGCACGTCCGAAGCCCAGCCCCAGTTTGCGCTGAAGTTTCGAAATGGATGCCTGTTGATCTCTTATGACAATTTTTAATGCTTCGACAAACATCGGATCGTCCGCCTTTTCGGCGCCTTCGGAAACGTGGCTTGCCGCTTCTTCCTGTGCGGCTGCGGCCTCTTTGTCGAAATTGATTTCATCTTCGATGACCTGATCGAAGTCGGTGTCGTTGTTTGCTTTGATAAAGCTTATGATGTTTGCAACTTCCTCGTCGGAAGTAAAGCAACCCTGCAAACGCACAGGATCCGGATCGGATTGCGTCTGGAACAGCATGTCGCCTCGGCCCAAAAGTTTTTCGGCACCCTGGCGGTCCAAAATGGTTCTACTGTCAACGCCCTGCGCAACGCTAAGTGCCATACGGGCCGGCAAATTTGACTTGATGACGCCCGTTATGACGTCAACCGACGGACGCTGAGTTGCAATTACAAGGTGAATACCTGCCGCACGGGCAACCGCCGACAAACCCTGAATGCAATCTTCCACTTCGCGCTTCTTCATACGCATAAGTTCGGCCATTTCGTCCACGACGATGACGATTTGCGGAATCTTGGTCATATTGTCGCTCATGGCGGCCTTTTGGTTGTAGCCGGCGATATTCCTTACGTCAACTTCCTTAAACATATCCAAACGACGGTACATTTCGGAAATTGCCCAATTGAGAGCATTCACGGCCTTGTCTGCCGTGCTTACGATTTCCTTTATCAAAAGGTGCGGGATGCCCGCATAAATCGAGAACTCAACCTTTTTCGGGTCGATAAGAATAAGCCTTACGTCTTCAGGCGAATATTTGTACAAAAGCGACAGCAGCAATCCGTTTATGGCAACCGATTTACCGCTTCCCGTCGAGCCTGCAACCAAAAGGTGCGGCATGGTGGCAAGATCCGCGCAATGCACTTTGTTTTCGATGTCCACGCCGACCACAAAGGTCAACATATCCTTCGAGTTGTTGAAACTCGGATCGTCGAGCATGGTACGAAGCTTAACCGTTCTTCTGTGAGTGTTAGGAACTTCGACGCCGAACAACGCTTTGCCCGGGATAGGTGCTTCGATACGAACTTTAAGTCCGCCGAGAGCCATGCCGATGTCTTCTTCCAGCTCCTTAACTTTGCTTACCCTTACGCCGTCGGGCAGCTTCATTTCGAAGCGGCTGAACGTAGGGCCTCTGGTCAGATTTTCAACGGTTGCGTAAATTTTGAACTGGGCAAACTTATCCTCGAGTTTTGCCTTCAATTCCGAAAAGTCCTCTTCCGGAACGTCCGACGTTGTTTCCTTGCTCAAAATATCGATAGGAGGGGCCTTGTACGGACGGAGAACTTTCTTTTCGGCCATCGTTTGTTCGATGGTGATCTGTTCGCCGTTGATTTTTGAAGTGGTAGGCTTGTCCTCGATTTTGATAGGCTTAACGTTCTCCAAAAAGTTGGTGGTTGCAGACGTGCCGGATGCGGTCGGGCGCAAAGTTTCCTTTTTGATTTCAGGCTCTTTGCGAACGTACTCGGTGCGTTCGGTTTTGACTTCTTCGGTGGTTTTTACCGTTTCTACAGGTTTCGGAGTGTAATCTCTATCCTCCCCGAACAGCGAGAAAATGGAACCGCGAGAAGGTTTTTTGACTTCTTCGACGGGTTTTTCCTCAACGACAGGTTTCGGTTCCGATTTAATTTCAGGTTTAGGTTCAGGCTTAGTCTCCTTCGGAGCGGACTTCTTTTCTTCCTTTACGCCGAAATCGACAGGTTTCGGAGTGTAATCTCTATCCTCCCCGAACAGCGAGAATATGGAACCGCGAGAAGGCTTTTTGACTTCTTCGACAGGTTTTTCCTCAACGACAGGTTTTGATTCAGGTTTAATTTCCGGTTTCGGTTCAGGCTTGACTTCCTGCTTTTCGACAGGCGTTTCGGTCGGACGCACCGGCTGACTTTCAAACACGGTAGGTTGTTCGAAGGAGTCGGCGTCCAAGCTGACCTTGCTGTTCACTTCGGCATAATCCGACGGCACAACCTTTTTGCCGAGGTTGGTTTCCGAACCCAAAGGCCCGTCCAAAATGTTTTGAATGGCTTTAGGCAGTTCGTTTTCCTTAATGTGCATAAAGTTGCCGTTTGCGTACAGTTCTTCCTTGGTAGGCTTGGAGCTGTCGTTTTCGGCGGAAGGTTTTGCCTCGACAACGGGTTCGACAGGTCTTGGGACGGCTTTTTTGTTTTTACCGCTGCCCAAAATATCCTTTTCGGTAAGTTCGCTGTTTAAGATGTCGTAGTATCTTTCTTCAAATTCCTTGTTCTGAACGTCCTCGCTGCGGCTGATGTTAAAGCGATCGTAAACGCTCTGACCGCCTCTCGGCAAAACGGGACTGTCGCCCAGCCTGTTCGAACGAACGCCGCCGGCGATTGAACTGTAAAGTTCGGCAAGTTTTTCCTGATATTTTCTGTCCTCTTCGGCCTTGGCCGCCAAAGCTTCTTCGGAAATAAATCCCTTGCTGTAAGCCGAGTATTCCGGTTTTTTGCCGTTTTTGTCCTCGGTGGTACGTTTGCCGCCGAACAGCTTTTCCTTACTGCGACGCTTTTTGGCAGTTTCCTCGTCCTCGAAAATAGGGGTAGGCTCCTGAGGTTCCGAACCTTCACTTCCGAAAGGTGCGTTTACGTCGCGAGGATAAAGCAAATCTATTTGCAAATCCTGCTTGGATTTTTTCTGTTTCTTTTCACCGAAATCGTCGGTGTCGTTCAAATTACCCATAAACATACTCCTGCCGCTTCCGAGTTCGACAACTTCTTCCTTGACGCCTTCTTCGGTAAACGTAACAACTTTTGTAGCGCCTTTCGACGATTTTTTGCCATCAATTTTAGTGGTTTTGGTTTTGTAGGTCGGCTCGCGTTTCAAAAGCGGAACAACGCTTACGAAAACAACCGCAAAAAACAGCAACACAAACACCAAAAGAGCCAACGCTATGCCCAGCAATTTCATCACCGGATACATAAACACGCCGGCAACCACGCCGCCGACAGTGGTCGATTGATAGCAGTTTTTCAGGTAACTGCCAAAATCCGTGCTGTTCAACAAAGCCGTTCTGCTGGTGAGAACGTGCAACGCCAAAACGCCCAAAACGAAAAGCAAAAAACATTTCAAAATTTTTGCCGCAGGCAAATTGACGCTTTTGCCCGCCAAAATAAGCACGCCGCAAATTGCGCCGCAAACGGTGTAAGCATAAGCAACCAAACCGATGCTCCCCACCAAAAAATCGGCCACGAGTTTGCCCACTCCGCCAAACAATCCGAACAGGCAAAGTGCCAAAAGCGTGCAAATTATAACCACCAAAAGCCCGCCGGCGATTCGGTTGAAACCGTTTGCCTCGGGACTTGTATATTTTCCGTTAGAATATCTGTCGTCGTAACTCAAACCAACCTCCGCGGTTCATGCACAACGATATAAGAAAAACCTTATATATAGTGCAAAATGTTATTGCGTGCGCCTACGCACCCACAATATATAGACATTATAGCATATTTATATAAGGTTTTCAACAATTTTTAATATTAAATTTAAAATTTCGGTCAAGTGTTTTCAAAGTGCTTTTTAAGGTCGACGTCGACCTTTGGTCCGACGTAGCTGACGGTAACTCGCGAAAAGTCGAACACTTTTGCCGCAACACGGTTGACGTCTTCCAGGGTAACGGCATCGATTTCGGCCATTCTTGCATCAAAATCAAACAGTTTTCCCGTGCCTAAAGCGTATTTCCCGAACAGTCTCATCAACGTCGAGCCGGACTCCTGCCCGAAAACAAACGCCGACTTCAGTTGCGCCTTTCCTTTTTTAAATTCCGCTTCGGTTATGCCGTTCGTTTTCAGTTTGTCTATTTCGCACCTGACCGCAGCAACCGCCTTGTCCAAACTTGCGGTGTTGGTCCCGACGTAAACGCAATAACAACCCTCTGCGGCATAAACGGCCGGATAGCTGTAAACGGAATAAGCCAGGCCGAGTTTTTCCCTTATCTCCTGAAACAGTCTGCCCGACATAGTGCCGCCGAACACACTGTTCAAAAGTTGCAAAGCAACGGTGTCGCCGTCGTATTCTTTAAGGCCGTTAAAAACCAAAAGAACGTTTCCCTGCTCGGTTTTTTTGAATTTTTCAACCTGCGAAACCGCACCGACAGACGGCTTGATTTCGACCTTTTTTGCCGTTTTTTTGCTAAATTTTGCGCAAAACTCTTTTTTAATTGTCGCATAAACCACTTGCCAAGAGACGTTGCCCGCAACGCTCACGACGGTGTTGTCGGCGGTGTAAAAATCGTCCATATAGGCCAAAATGTCCTCTCGGGTAAACGACCTGACGTTTTCTTTCGAGCCCAAAATAGGACGAGAAAGGCTGTTGGATTTAAACCACTCGGATGCCGCAAGTTCAACCACGACGTCCTGCGGATCGTCCTCGTTCATGTCTATTTCTTCCAAAACCACGGCTTTTTCACGCTCGATTTCCTCTTCGGCAAAAACCGAATTGAAGTACATGTCCGACAAAAGTTCAGCGCATTTTTCAAAGTCCGAATCAATCGAAACCGTGTAAAAACAAGTGTTACTTTTTGTGGTATAGGCATTTATGTCGGCACCGATGCTCTCCATACATTCGGCAATGTCGAAGGCCGACCTCGAGGTCGTTCCCTTAAAAAACATATGCTCGATGAAGTGCGAAATGCCGTTGTTTTTCTCCGTTTCGTTGCCCGAGCCGGTGTTTACGAACACGCCCACGGACACCGAGTGCAGATTTGGCAACTTTTGATAGACCAATTTTAATCCGTTTGGAAAAGTGTAAAGTTTTTTCATATCAAATTTATCTCCGAATTTAACAATAATTATATCATCAAAACGAAGCAAAGTAAACCTTTTACAGCCCCAAATTTTCACTCACGGTAACGGCCCTGAGTCCCGAACTTTTTATGGCCGACAAAATTTTAGGCAACGCCGCCAAAGTGTGCGCCGTCGGATGCATCAGCACCAGATCGCCCGAAGCCATGTTTTTTGTTGCCCTCTTAAACACAAGCTCGCTGTTTTTGTCGCGCCAGTCGACGGTGTCTCTTGTCCACATCACCACGGTAAAATTGTTGTCTCGGCAAAATTTTAAGGTTGCATCGTTAAACGCTCCGCTCGGCGGTGCGAACAGATAATTGCCTTTATACCCCGTTATTTCGTCGATTAAACGCTGATTCATGACTATTTCGTCAAAATTGTTGTCATACGAAAGTTTGCTGTGATCAACGTGAAAATAGCCGTGATTTGCAATTTCAAACCCTCTTTCCGAGAGCGTTTTGACAAGTGCGACGTTGTCGTCGGCCCACGAACCGCCCACAAAAAACGTGCATCTGAAACCGTATTTTTCAAACTCGGCGGCCATAGGAAGCACGTATTCGGTGCCCCAGTAAACGTTGATCATAAGGCTTATGTAGTCCCCGTTTTTGTTGCCCGAGTATACAGGCGAAGTTTTTTCGCCGAAAACGCTGACGCCGACACCCATGCCCGAGGTGACCGCATACAGCGCAAAAAGAGTCACTACGATTATAACGTTTGCGGTTATGTTTCTGAATTTTTTCATACCCTAACTTATGCAAACCGCCCCGAAGGTATGATTTTTAACGGAATTTGCAACAAAAAACCGCCGCAAATATATGACTTCGGCGGCGTTTGCAGTAGAAAAACAGCTGCAAAGATATGATTTTTGCTATATTTGCAATCAAAAAAGCGCCCCGAAAGGGACGCTTAAAAGTTTATTTTTTAAAGTTTTTTGACAAGCTTGAGGTCGATGCCTTTATCGGAAACTTTGATAACTTCAACTTCTACCATGTCGCCGATGTTCACAACGTCTTCAACTTTTTCGACACGTTCTTTAGCGAGCTTGGAGATATGGACGAGTCCGTCTTTGCCCGGAGCGAGGTTTACGAATGCGCCAAACTGCATGATTCTTACGACTTCGCCTTGGTAAACGTCGCCAACCTCAGGATCGTGAACGATGTTGAGGATGATCTTCTTGGCTTTTTCGCAAGCTTCGACGTCTTCGGAGCTGACAAAAATCATACCTTCGTCGTTTACGTCGATCTTAACGCCGGTTTCGTCGATAATGCCGTTGATGGTCTTACCGCTCTTGCCGATAACGTCGCCGATCTTGTCCGGATCGATCTGGAAGCTCAAAATCTTCGGAGCGTAACGGGACAGTTCCTTGTTAGGTTCAGGGATGCATTCGGCCATTTTGCCAAGGATGTGCATTCTGCCCTGACGAGCCTGTTCCAAAGCGGTGCGAAGGATTTGTTCGTCGATGCCTTTGATTTTGATGTCCATTTGGATTGCGGTGATGCCGTCCTTGGTTCCTGCAACTTTGAAGTCCATATCGCCGAGGAAGTCTTCAAGGCCCTGGATGTCGCTCATGATGGCAACTTTGCCGTGTTCTTCGTCTTTGATAAGACCCATAGCGATACCTGCAACAGGAGCCTTAATAGGAACGCCTGCATCCATAAGAGCCATAGTGCTGCCGCATACGGAAGCCTGCGACGTGCTGCCGTTGGAGGACAAAATGTCGGATACGGTGCGGATTGCGTACGGGAATTCGGCTTCGGAAGGAAGAACCGGTTCGAGACTTCTTTCGGCAAGTGCGCCGTGACCGATTTCCCTGCGGCCCGGGCCTTTCATGCCCTTTGCTTCGCCCGTGGAATACGGCGGCATATTGTATTGATGCATATAGCGTTTGAAGTTGTCTTCTTCGATACCGTCAAGCTTTTGAACTTCGCTGAGGCTGCCCAAAGTGCAAGTAGTGAGAGCCTGAGTTTGTCCGCGAGTGAACACTGCGCTGCCGTGAACGCGTGGCAAAATGCCGTGTTCGCACCAGATAGGACGGATTTCGGTAAGGGTTCTGCCGTCAGGACGCACGCCGTCGTTGATGATCTTTGCGCGAACCTTTTCTTTTTTCATTGCGTACAAAACTTCACCGACGTATTTAAGGTCGTCAGGATATTTTTCTGCAAAATATTCGGCGGCTTCGGCGTTCAAAGCATCGTCTCTGACTTCGCGTTCGGTACGGTCGAAGGTATCCAAAACGTGATCCATTTTTTCACTGCCCCAAGCACGAACGTCTGCTTCGAGTTCGGCGGAAGCGTGTTCCAAAGCGATTTCTTTTTTAGGTTTTCCGACTTCGGCGGCGATTTCTTCAATCCAGCTTACGATGCGTTTGATTTCTTCGTGACCGAACAAAATAGCATCCAACATTTCCTTTTCGGAAATGATTTTTGCGCCTGCTTCAACCATCAAAATGGCCTGCTTGGTGCCGGAAAGGCTGAGGTGCAAAAGGCTTCTTTCGCGCTGTTCGCTGTCAGGGTTGATGACGTATTTGCCGTCAACGTAGCCGACGATAACGCTGCCGGTAGGGCCTGCAAACGGAATGTCGCTGATGCTGAGTGCGATGCTGCTGCCGAGCATTGCGTAAACCTCAGGCGGAATATTATTGTCAACCGAAAGCGGAGTGCAAACAACTGCTACGTCGTTGTAAAATCCTTTCGGGAAAAGCGGACGGATAGGTCTGTCGATAAGACGGCTGGTCAAAATGGCCTTATCGCTTGCTCTGCCTTCGCGTTTGGTGTAGCCGCCCGGAATTTTGCCTACGGCATACATCTTTTCGACATAGTCGACACCCAGAGGGAAAAAGTCGATTCCGTCACGTTTGCTTTTGGCCATCGTTACGTTGGTCAAAACGGCAGTATCGCCGCAACGAACCAAACAGCTTCCGTTGGCTTGGCCGCAGTATGCGCCGACTTCGACCGTAACTTCACGGCCGCCGATAGTGTTCTTAAAAATTTTTCTTTCCATTATTTCCTCCAACGCCGCACCCAAATCCCGAATGCGGCAAAAAATTTTTCAGTTTTTTGACGGTTTTTTACGAAAAATGGGGACGCCAAAAGCATCCCCACAAAAACGGACTATTTTCTCAGACCCAATTTTTCGATCAAAGCACGGTATCTTTCGATATCTTCCTGCTTGAGGTAAGCCAACAGACTGCGACGTGCGCCGACCATCTGCAGAAGACCTCTGCGGCTGTGGTGATCTTTTTTGTGGACTGCAAGGTGAGCATTCAGCTCAGCGATGCGAGCGGTCAACAATGCGACCTGAACTTCCGGCGAACCGGTGTCGCCTTCGCTTCTTTGGAAATCCTTGATGATTTGTTGTTTTTTAACTTTATCCATTTTTTAGCCTCCTTCTTTGGATAAATAATTTACCGAAAGCAACGTAAGACTTCGGAGTAGCCAGTCAAACCTTGCCAAAGGTACGAAAACATCTTAACATAAATTAAAAATTATGTAAACAAAAATAAGCGTGGTTTTGAAAATTATTTCCAAAAACTTTGCGTTTTTTCCTCAACTTCGTCAAAGCGTTCGACGTAATCCTTAACCGCTTTAAAGTCGGCCTGCCGCTCCAATCGCCCTTCGCTTTTGAAAAGGCGTTTAGAAATGCTACCCGCCCCCGCGGCGAGAATGGAAGCGTTTTCTTCCATAATGTCGATGTTGTAAATGCAAATTTTGCCGCTTTTTGCGTAGCCTGTGTTTTCAAGATTGCCCGAAACGTGTTTTTGACGGTACATGTAGTAAGGCAAATAGCCTTCCTCTTTCAAGCGGCGGTCGGCGTACGAAACCATTTCGTCGGCAAGACGCCAGTCGGAATTGTCGTGTCCGGACAAGGTCAAAACGCTTCCACGTTTGAGACTCAAAGTATGCACCGTAATGTTTTCGGGCGACAGCTCGATTGCCTTCTCGACACTGAACTTAAAGTCTTCCAAAGTCTCCTCCGGAAGCATGGCAATCAAATCGAAATTGACGTCAAAATCGTAATCTGCGGCAAGTTCGACAGCCTTGTAAAAATCGGCAACGGTGTGATCGCGACCGATAAGTTTTAAGGTTTTGTCGTTGAAAGTTTGCGGATTTATGCTTATTCTGGTTACTCCGTGCTTTTTAAGGACGTCCAGTTTTTCTCGGCTCAAAGTGTCGGGCCTACCGGCCTCGACGGTGAACTCCTTGTACGGAAAATCGATTTCGGACAAAACGTCGTCAAGCATGTCAGCAGGAAGCGAAGTTGGCGTTCCACCGCCAAAATAAACGGCATTTACCCTAAAATTATTCTCAAAAAGCACTCTTTTTAGAATACTTATCTCTCTTTTGACAAGTTTTACATAGTCAGGAAGATATTTTTTAAGTTTGTCGATTGCAACCGAAACAAAGCTGCAATATGCGCATCTGGTCGGACAAAACGGAATGTTTACAAAAAAATCAACCTCACTCTCGCCTATATTAAGATACGGTTTTTGGTTTTCGGCAATAATTTTGACGTGTTCGGTTTTGTAGGCAGAACAGTCGAAATCTTCCAAAAAAGTCCGCTCGGCGTCCTCGCCTCTCTCCTCCAAGTCCCGATAAAGTTTGGTTGGTCTGATGCCCGTCAAACTTCCGTACGGAAGCTCTCGACCGGTAAGATTTTTCAAAAAACGGTACAAAAATATTTTGCAAAAACGTTTGGTTTTGCGCTTAAGCTCCCACTTGTCCCACTCGGAAGAAAGAGGCATCGTCTGCTCTTTTTCACCGAAGCTTCCTTGGATTTTCACCCCATAAAGTCCGTCGCCTAAATCGCCTTCCGAAAAAATCAAAACGTCGTCAAACGTCTCGCCTTCTTCAACATACGGAAAAAACGCCCTTACTACGTCCATAAGGTCGCTTTGAAAATTGCTGTCGGTTTGAAAACGGAATTTAATCATCACTCGTCAAAATTTATAGGATTGTTTTTTCGTTCGTAATCCAGCGTCGACGGCAAGCCGTGCCCCGGATAAACGGTCAAATTATGCTCAATTTTGAATATCTTTTTTGCGCTTTCGGTCAGAGCCGAAAAACTGCCGTCCATAAAATCGGTGCGCCCGTAACCCATCTTAAAAATTGTGTCCCCAGTGAATAACGCATCCCCGATTTTGTAACATACGCCGCCTTCGCTGTGTCCCGGCGTGTGAATCACTTCTATTTCAAGCCCCGCAAGCGACAGCTTGTCCCCGTCCTCCAAAAGGTGGTCGGCGGAAAATTTGTTAAAGTGGTAGCCCATAAATACGGCCATATTTTTAAAAGAAGTAAGCTTGTCGGCATCCAGGCGGTGAATGTACGTCGGTATGCCTTCGGCCTTTAATTTACTGCCCGTGGCCGCATGGTCAAAATGTCCGTGAGTCATAAGCATCGCTTCGACGGTAAGTTTTTTTGCCGAGCAAATTTTTGTCAGCTCGCCCAAACTGCAAGCTGCATCTATAACTATGGCCCTATTGCCGTTCGCAACCACGTAAGTGTTGCTGTCCAACGGCGGACAAACAATAGTGTAAACCTTCATTTACGCCTCCAAAATCAACGTAATCGGGCCGTCGTTGACCAACGACACCTGCATATCCGAGCCGAAATTGCCGGAAACGGTGTTGATTTTTTCTTCAAACTTCTTTTTTGTGGTCAAAAACAACGGTTTTGAAATTTCGGGAGCCGCCGAGGCAGAATAACTCGGCCTGCGCCCTTTTCTCGCATCGCCGTAAAGCGTAAAATTGGACACCAGCATTATGCTTCCGCCCACGTCTTTGACGGACAAATTCAACTTGCCGTTTTCGTCTGGGAAAATTCGCAAATCCAAAATTTTGTTTACAAAAAAATCGACGTTTGCTTCGGTGTCGCCGTCCGTGTACGCGACAAGCACCACCAAACCCCTGTCAATTTTTCCGCCAGGGACGCCGTCAATGACGATGTCGGCACTTTTTACAACCTGAATTACGCTTTTCATTTATCTGTGTACGTCGTGAACGCCCTTGATTTTCATAAGTTTTCCGATGACTTCCTCAAGCTGCGTCGTTGAGGAAATTTCCATCGAAACGTTGATAATCGCCCCGACCTCTCTGTCAAGTTTAGCAAATGCGGCCGTAATTTGAATTTTCATTTGAGCGATTGTGTTTGTGATTTCCGCCAAAATGCCGCCTTTGTTGTCGGCAAGAATGTTTATGGTTGCCACAAATTTGTTGCCGATAACGTCGTCCCACTTTGCTTCGATAAGCCGTTCGGCTTCCATGTTTTTGACGTTCGGGCAATCGACGCAGTGAACGCTGACGCCTCTGCCACGGCTGATGTAACCGATTATTTTGTCGCCCGGAACCGGGTTGCAACAGTGTGACAAACGCACGACAAAGTCGTCGTAGCCTTTAATTATGACGCCGTCGTTTGAACGCCTGCGTTGCGGCGAAGAAGTTTCGCCCTTAATGTCCACAACGGGGTTTTTGGTCAGCAAATCCTTTTTGAAAAAGTCGATAAGCTTGACTAGAATCTGGTTTGTGTTCAAACCGCCGTATCCGACCGAGGCATACAAGTCGTCGAGCGACGAAACGGAATAGCGGTTCATAACGTAATTCAACCATTGTTCGCTCATAAGTTCCGACAAATTGTAGCCGCGACGTTTTGCCTCGTGCTCCAACATATCCTTGCCGCGTTTGATGTTTTCTTCCTTCATCTCACGCTTCAAAAACTGGCGGATTTTGTTGCGAGCGCCCGCGGATTTTACTATTTTAAGCCAATCTCTGCTCGGGCCGTGCGAAGCGTTTGAAGTGACAATTTCGACGATGTCGCCCGTTTTCAAAGTGGTGGTGAGCGGAACCATTTTCATGTTTACCTTTGCGCCCGTGCATTTGTTGCCGACTTCGCTGTGAACGGCATAGGCAAAATCGATAGGCGTGCTTCCTACAGGAAGCCCGACAACCTTGCCTTTTGGCGTAAAGATGAAGATTTCGTCGTCCAAAATGTTGGTTTTGACGCTGTTTAAAAATTCCTTATTGTCTCTTGCGGCGGCATCAGCGTCCATAATGTCTTTCATCCAATTGAGGGACGTGTCGACTTTTTTGACGTTTTTGCCTTGTTCTTTGTATTTCCAATGCGCGGCGATACCGTATTCGGCGACCTTGTGCATTTCGTAGGTTCGGATTTGAATTTCGGCAGGTTCGCGATAGTTGGTTATAACCGTGGTGTGCAAACTTTGATAGTTGTTAGGCTTAGGCATTGCGATGTAATCCTTAAACCTGCCCGGAATCGGCTTCCAAAGCGTGTGAATTGTGCCCAAAACCGTGTAGCAATCCTTTACGCTCTCCACAAGCACCCTGACGGCGGTGAGGTCGTAGATTTGATCGAAGGTTTTGCCTTGCGTCTTCATCTTGCGCCAAATGCTGTAAAGATGTTTCGGGCGGCCGAAAACGTCGCCCTTGATGCCGAGTTCGTCAAGTTGTTTTCTGATTATTTCGCAAACAAGCGAAACGTATTCCTGCCGTTCGGCAAGTTTGGATTTGACCATGTGCGCAAGCTGATAATAATCATCGGGATACAGATAGCGCATTGCCAAGTCTTCAAGCTCGCTCTTTATGAGGCTAAGACCCAATCGCCCCGCCATTTTTGCGTAAATTTCCATGGTTTCGGAGGCGATGGCCTGCTGTCTGTGAGGCGGCAAAGCCGACAACGACCGCATATTGTGCAAACGGTCGGCAAGCTTAATGATTATTACGCGGTAGTCCTTTGCCATGGCAAAAAACATTTTTCTGAGGTTTTCGGCCTGTTCTTCCTCAACATTTTCAAATTTCAGTCTGTCTAACTTGGTGACGCCTTCAACCAAGTACAAAACTTCGTCGCCAAACCGATTTTTGATGTCGTCGTCTGTTGCGGAAGTATCCTCGATAACGTCGTGCAAAAGTGCGGCCATAATAGTTGCCTCGTCAAAACCGAGGTCAATCAAAATTTCCGCAACAGCACACGGGTGAATTATATACGGCTCGCCGGATTTTCTGAACTGCCCGTCGTGCATTTTTTCGGCATAGGAATAGGCGGCGAGAATTCTCTCGGCGCTGTCGGTAGTATAATTGGCTTTAACCTTTTCAATCAAACTGTCGGTAATTTCCATATTATTTGTTCCCTATATATTTCCTATATATATAACTGTCGTTAAGGTTGCATTTGTGGTTGTCGATTTTAAGAAGGCCGTTTTCGTCGGCACATATAAGGTTAAGTTCCTTAAAAACACCGTATGCCACGTAGGTTTGGCAAGCCGAAAACTTGAGTCCCGTGCCTTTTAGCGCGACGTAAACGTCAAACACGCTCCGTGCCGAATGATAGCGCAAATATTCCTTGAATTTTGAAAACACAAAGCGCAAATCGTCATCCGAAAGCTTTCCGACGTCGGCCGACAGTGTCGTCTCGCCTGCCTTAACGTCCAAATAAAAATCGGCGTTCGGGTATTTGTTTTTCAAAAACTTTGTGTATCCCGTCGCAGGAGGTTGGTCCAAAAACACAATGCTGTCGTAGTACTCCATCGGAAAATCCTCCTCCGGAAGCAAAACAATGCGATTATACGGGTTTTTAACCGTCGTCCAATGTACGTTTGCGGCAAGTTTTTTACCGCTAAGCTCTGCTTTTTCAACCGCCTTGCGGAAAGTTTCGGGCGAAAAGCAAACAAACAGCGTGCCGAAAACGTCATCGGAAAGATTGAAGGAATTTTCGTCAAATTCCATAAGATTCTGCGGCTCGTCCGCTTCGCCGAACGCCATGGTTTCAAGTTGCAAAGCCGAAAGACTGCTGTTGTTGAAACGCACGCTTGAATTCAAAACGTCAAATTTTACCGTGCCGCCGAAATACCTTCGTCCCCTAAATTCTCTAACACTTGCCACGAAAGTCGTATCGGAGCCGCCGTTATAGAGCCCCAAACGTTTTCCCATTCCGAAACCGACAAGCTCGAAACTGCCTTTTTCGGCCTTAATGTGATTTGTTGCGGCAATGCGCTTGTAGGACATTTCGCCTGCGTCTTTCAATTTGAAAATCGGTTGCGGATTGCCGTAGCCGGTAGGTTCGAACAAAGTCAAATCGTCGGCAAAATCCAAAGTCAAATCGTCCGACAAAATTTCGATATCGTACGGTATTTTAGGCAAAAACAGGCTGTTTTCGCAGTTTTTTCGCAAATAATTGTTTACATCGGCAACAAAATTGTCAAAGTCTGCCGCCATCAGCGACAAGCCTACCGCCGAAACGTGGCCGCCGAAACTGACAAAATAATCCGAAAAGTTCGACAGACATTCAAACAAATTCACACCCGCAATACTGCGTGCCGAACCCCTAAGCATGCCGTCCTCCTTTTCGGACAGCAAAATTGTCGGACGTGAAAATTCGTCGGCGATTTTTGCGGCGGCAATGCCCACTACGCCCGCATTCCAACGCTTGTCTTTAAGCACTATTATGCGGTTTTTTGCAAGGTCGTAGCGGAGCAGCTGTTCCCTTGCTTCGGCGATGGTCGTTTCGCAAATTGCTTTACGCTCGTTGTTGTCGGAAGTAAGTTCGGTAAACATTTCCAAAATTTCCTCTTCCGACTCCGTCAAAAACATGCCGATAACTTTGGACGCGTCGTCTATGCGACCTGCAGCGTTCAGCCTCGGCGCAACCTGAAACATAATGTCGGAGGCTTTGACGTCGGTCAAGCCCAACGCACGTTTCCAAACCTTGTAAACGGTTGCCGCTTCCTCCGAATTTATGGCTTCCAGCCCGAAATGGACAATTGCCCTGTTGTCCGCCACAAGTGGTACGATATCCGCCACGGTTGCCGTTGCGGCAATCGGAAGATATTGCATGGCCTCGGTGAGCCCGACGCACGCTTCGATTATTTTAAAAACGACGCCGGCGCCGCAATAATCCCTGAAAATGCCCTCTTGAGTTTTCGGATCAACCACCGTGGTGGCCGGGATTTGCTGTTGCGGTTCGTGGTGGTCGGTGATTATGACGTCAATGCCTTTCGATTTGACAAATTCAACCTCTTTCACCGCCGTAATGCCGCAGTCTACGCTGATTATAAGTTGCGGCGCAAAGTCTGCAATCAAAGTTTCGAGAGCGGCAACGGACATTCCGTAGCCCTCTTCGTTTCTGTTGGGGATGTAAAAACGGACATTGTCGTTGGTTTTGGAAAAGAATTTCAAAAACATCGCAACCGAGCAAATTCCGTCGCAATCGTAATCGCCGTAAATGAGAATACGCTCGTTGTCGGATTGTGCCTCTTTTATGCGCTTAACCGTCCCGGCAACTCCGTTTATTTTGAAAGGCGACTGCATTTTGGTAAGAGAGGGACTGAAAAACGCCTCGGCCTGTTCCGGCGAGGTTATTCCTCTTTCTACAAGCAATTCGGCAATTCCCCGTTTCAGACCGCATTTTTCGGCCAAATTCGAAACGGTAGATTGGTCGGCTTCTGCCCTTTTTACAAAATCTACAGCCATAATTTCCCCGATTTATCGCCGCAAAACCTTGCGGTGAAAAAAAGCTGCCCAACAAATTTGCCGGGCAGCGTGTTTGTTGTCGTTTTTGCGCACGAAGGCGCATGAACTTTCACGCAAGTATTATTTACGTTTGAAGCTCTGTTTAGCCTTAAGTCTTCTGGTTTTCAAGGACTCGTTGATAACTGCCCAAGTGGAACCTGCGAGGAACACGCAGCTGAACATACCTGCGATCAAACCGAACATGATAGGAATAGTAAATTCTCTCATGGTCGAAACACCCAAAATCGCAAGGAACATAACGGTGACGAAAGTGGTCAACGACGTAAGCAAGGTTCTTGTGAAAGTGTTGGCAATTGCATTGTTTGCGATCGAAGCGTAAGGAATACGGTTCTTATCGTCGTAAGTGCGGGTAGTTTCACGAATGCGGTCAAACACAACGATGGTGTTGTTGATAGAGTAAGCAATGATGGTAACCACCGCGGCAACAAAGCTGGTGTTGACCTGAATGCGGAAGATTACGGTCAGGGATACCATGATGATAACGTCGTGCAACATGGTCATAACTGCAACAACGCCGCTCCACAATTCGAAACGAATGACGATGTAAACAAGGATAAGAGCAATACTCAAAAGTGAAGCGATAAGCGCGCTTCTCAAAAGTTTTGCGCTTGCAGTTTTGCCGATGGTGTTGCTGGTGATAAAGGTTGTGTCGTTAGGGTCCTTAATATCGGTGTCGGTGCTGAATTCTGCGGCGATGTCCGCTTTGATGGCATCGATAAGCTCGTTAAGGGTTTGGCCTTCGGCGTTGGTTTCGTTTCCGTCGATAGGGTTGCGGAAGCGAATGTCGATACCGGCCTTTTCACTGTCGGAGCCGGCCGATTTTTGGTCTTGTCCGAGTTGGCAACCGTGGTCGTTGAGGATTTTTTCGATTTTAGCGACGTTTTTGGCATATTCCGCGCCCTCTGCGCCTTCACCCAAAGTAACGGTGATAAGAGTACCGCCGGTGAAGTCGATGCCGATGTTCATGCCGTATTCCGCGCTGCCGCCCTTATAGGAGCAAACGCTGAAAACGATTGCGGCAACCAAGAACACCACGACAGGAATGACGCACCACAACTTGTGCTTGCCCACTATGTCGAAATCGATCATTTTCTGCTTAAAGTTTTTCATCTACAGTACCTCCTCTCTTTTAAGTCCGTAGCCTTTTCCGTCCATGTTGTCGAAAGGAAGAGCCGCTTTGATGAGGAACCTGGTCACGACAAGAGCCGTGAACATGGAAACTACGATAGAGATAAGCAAGGTGATTGCAAAGCCCTGAATGCTGCTTCCGCCAACAAAGTACAAAACAAGCGCACCGATGATGGTGGTGATGTTGGCGTCGATAACGGCTGTGCGACCGCGCTTGAAGCCGATGTCGATGGCATTGATGAGGGTTTTGCCCTGTGCATATTCGTCTTTGGTACGCTCGAAAATAACGACGTTTGCATCAACTGCCATACCGATACCGAGAATAATACCGGCAATACCTTCGAGGGTAAGCTGAACCCACGGCAAAATGCTGCAAAGGAAAACAACCAAAATGGTGTAAACCATCAATGCAAGGCTTGCCATGATACCGAGCTTGCGATAGTAAATGCACATAAACACGATGATAAGTCCCAAACCGATTGCGCCGGCAATAAGACCGTTGCGGATTGCGCTTTCACCGAGGATAGGCCCGAGAACGCGGGATTCGGCAAGGTGCAAAGTTACGCCGAATGCGCCTGCTTGAATGGACGAAGCCATTTCGCTGGCTTTTTCATAGGTGTAACCGGTGTTTCCGCCCTGGGTCAACATACCGCTGCCGGTGGAAATAACTTCGGAAACCTGAACGCTGTCCATGTAAACTTCGCCGTTGATGAGAATGGTAAAGGTGCCGGTTTTGGTGCCGTTGGAAGTGAGTTCGGTGGTTACCTCTTCCCAAATCTTCGTGCCTTTCTCGTTCATCTTGAGACCGACGTAGTACTGGTTGCCGGAGAGAGACTGGCTGTAACTGACGTATGCGGTTTCGATGCAATCTCTGCCTTCGAGCAAAACCTTGCTGTTGTCCGAACTGTCAACAAACTGCAAGCTTGCAGGACGGTTGATAAGATCGAACATGCTTTCCGGATCGTCAACGTCAGGAACTTCGACGCGGATTTGCGGATAGGTGCCGCTCATATCGTAGGATACTTTTGCTTCGGTGTAGCCTTTGGACACGAGCATGCTGGACAAACGGTTGACCGCACCCTGAATTCTCACTTCGAGTTCGCTGCCGTCAACGTCTGTGTCTGTAACGTCAAAAACTGCGCTTACGCCGCCGGAAAGGTCCAAGCCGAGTTTGATGGTGTTTGCGTAGCCGTTGTAATCATAATCCCCGATCGGGAACTTGACAAAACTTGCCACCGCCATCAAAACGATGAACAGACCGACGAAAACGTAAGTAACAATCGATTTTGTCTTATTCAAAATATTTGCCTCCATGGGTTGCTATGTTATTAAAAATAACAGTAATATTATACTTTTTATCCGTTCAATAGTCAAATAATTTTGCCAACATAAACGAGATTTAACCCAAGATTTGTCAAATAATGAAACAAAATCGCCCCCAAATGCGCCCGAGATACCGCCTTAGGAGGTTTTCTCTTTGACGTTGACCGTCAGCACTCCCCACGCCGCCGAAAACAAAACGGGCAACAAAACGTCAAAAACCGTTACGTCGCCGAGGCTGAAACCGTTTGCGAGAAAGAAAGTCAGATAGCAAACCGCACTGTACAAAACCCCCACCGCCAAACCTTTTGCCAAACCCTTTTGCGCGCGCTTTATCCCCACCGTCATGCCCACGGCAAGCGACAAAAGTTTGATTGCGATGACCGCTATTTTCAAAACGGTTTCCGAAAACGAAATCGCCTTTGCCAAAAAGCCAAACGCTACAACCGCCGCAAGCGACAAAAAAACCGCCAAAAACGTCGAAACTACGACGTCTGTAAAATTTTTTCTTTCCATAAACCCTCCCCAAAAAGATATTCAAAGGAGGCTTAAATTATGTTCGGGCAACAAAAAAGCACGGCAAAGCCGTGCTTAAATGGTTTGGTTATTTAGATTTTGAGGTCGTCGGACGAAGATTCTTCGGAGGTAGTTTCCTCGGTTTTTGTTTCTTCCGTGCTTACTTCGGCGGCTTTTGCCGGCGAGTCCATAACGTAACCGACAGCGTTGCGGTCGATGGTGATGTAAGTCGGGCTGTCGACGGTGCCGACGTTGAGGATGATTTGGTTGGTTTCGCCGTCGATGGAAACGACTTTACCGATCATTCTGCCGATGGTCATGATTTTTGCGCCCACAACGAGGTTAGACATCATGTCTTGCATCTGTTTTTGACGTTTTTTGTTTGGAATGATAGTCATCACGATCATGATTACGAAGAAAACTCCGAGAATGATAATCATGCCGTATTTGTCCATAAAGGAAGCGTTTGCGGTTTCTTCGGCTCCGCTTTCTGCGGCACTCAAAAGAAGGTTAAATAACATTTTTTTATCTCCTTAAAATTCTATTTCAATTTTTTAATATCATACCCCAAAATCGTCTTTTTAGCAAGCAAAAACAGACGTTATGGTTTAAATTGTAGCAAAAATCCTTAATTCTACATTAAAATCCGCCCTTCGACATGACAAAATCGTAAGCAATCTTGGTGCCGTAAGCAAACCACCCTGCCGTTGCCAAAAGCTCGGTAAGATAAATTAGGAAAACAACGCCGTCCGTAGCCATGCTTGAAAAATAAAATTTGAAAGCAAGTTTGGGCCCTATCGAAAGGTCGGCAAAAAAATCTTTCAGCCTGGTTTTGGTCACCTGAAAACTCGGTGCAAAAACACCGCTGATTAAAAGCATCAAATCGAACAGCACCCCGATAAGTCCCGAAAAGAATGCCGCAGTCGACAAAGCCTCTTCGCCGCCCCTGCCGATAACTTCGGAATTGCAAACCGTAAATATAATTCCGAAAATAGCCGCCGGAACCGCAACGAGAAGCGATGCTATCACCCACATGCCGTGATAGGGAGATTTTCTTGTTTCTTCAACTTCCATTTTTGTTTATTGTTATGAATTAGGGCGATTTTCATAATACTTCGCCGCTTTTAAGGTGGTTATTTTATCTTTTCAGAGTATTGTGCCATAAATTCGTCACGGAAGTCGAGCATTCTGTCGTTTCGGATTGCATCCTTGATTTTTTCCGTCAAACGGTGCAAAAAACGAATGTTGTGCACCGACAGCAACCTGCCGCCGAAAATTTCGTCGGTGTTTATCAAATGGCGAACGTAGGCCCTTGTGTAGTTGCGACAGCAATAGCAATCGCACCCCTCCTCCACGGGCGAAAAATCTTCTTTGTATTTTGCGTTTCGAATGGTTATTTCGCCTTTCATGGTCATTGCCGTGCCGTTGCGAGCAATGCGGGTAGGAAGCACGCAATCCATCATGTCGATGCCTCTGGCTATGCCTTCCACAAAGCAGTCGGCACTGCCGACGCCCATAAGGTAGCGAGGCATTTCGCGAGGATAATGCGGTTGCAAAACGTCAAGCATGCGATACATAACCTCTTTCGGTTCGCCCACCGACAGTCCGCCTATGGCGAGGCCGCATTTGGCATACGGAACGGTGCGCCTCAAACTTTCGAGTCGCAAATCTTCGTACATGTTGCCCTGAACGATCGGGAATAGCATCTGCTTCCCTTCGAAATCAACCTTGCTGCATCTGTCCAGCCAGCGCAAAGTCAGCTCCATTGCCTTTTTACTGTCCTCGTAGCCCGTATCGGCGGCCGTGCATTGGTCGAACGCCATAACGATGTCGCTACCGAGTGCCTTTTGAATGGCCATACTTTCTTCAGGTCCGATAAAATGTTTGCTTCCGTCGATAAAACTCGAGAAAGTCGCGCCTTCCTCGGTGATTTTTCTCATAGAAGACAAACTGAAAATCTGAAAACCGCCGCTGTCGGTCAAAATAGGCTTGTTCCAGTTCATAAATTTGTGCAAGCCGCCTGCTTTTTTGATGATTTCGTGGCCCGGACGCAAATAAAGGTGATAGGTGTTGGACAAAATAATTTGACTGCCCAGCCCCTCGACTTCCTCCGGCGAAAGCGATTTGACGGTCGCCATTGTTCCCACAGGCATAAATACCGGCGTTTCGATTACGCCGTGCGGAGTGGTCAGCCTGCCGATCCTCGCCCCCGACTGTTTGCATTCGTGAATAATTTCGTATTTAAACATAAATCTCCTATTTCCTGCCTCGGCCGCCGTTGTAGAGGAAGGTGGCGTCGCCGAAACTGAAAAACCTATATTTCTCGTTTACTGCCGTTTTGTACATTTCAAGAGTGCGTTCCCTGCCGCAGAAAGCGGAAACGTACATTATAAGCGTGCTTTCCGGAAGGTGGAAATTGGTTATCATTCCGTCCAAAATCTTAAATTTGTAGCCGGGATAAATAAATATTTCCGTTTCGCCGTGACACGGTTTGACAAAACCATTTTCGTCGGCAACCGTTTCCAAAACCCTTCCGCTGGTGGTGCCTACGGCAATCACTCGGCGGCCTTCGGCGGTTGCTTTGTTGATTTTTTCGGCCGCTTCGCTGCTCACCTCGTAATATTCCGAGTGCATCTTGTGGTCCAAAATCTCGTCTTCTTTGACCGGCCTGAAAGTACCCAGACCGACGTGCAACAAAACCTCGGCAAATTCAATCCCTTTTTCTTTCAATTCGCCGATAAGCCTTTGGGTAAAATGAAGCCCCGCAGTAGGTGCGGCCGCACTTCCGTCAAAACGGGCATAAACCGTTTGATAGCGGTTTTTGTCCTCCAGCTTTGCGGTGATATACGGAGGCAACGGAACGTTGCCAACTCTTTCCAAAACGTCCTCGAACACGCCCTCGAATTCAAACGAAACAATCCTTATTCCGCTTTCGCCGACGGCCTTGACCGTGCAGTTCAAACCTTCACCAAAGGTGAATTGCGCGCCCGGAGTCGCTTTTTTGGCAGGTCTCGCAATGCACTCCCAATCGGTGTAATTGAGGCGTTTTAAAAGCAAAAATTCAAATTTTGTAGGCGGCACGCTTTCTTCTCCGACGGGCACTTTTCTGCCTAGCTTGAAGCCGTAAAGCCTTGCGGGGATAACCCTTGTGTTGTTTACCACCAACAGGTCGCCCTTTTTTAAAAAATCGCCTATTTTGTTGAAAACCGTGTGCGTAAGCTTGCCCGATTCGGCATCCATGGCCAACAGTCTGCTGCTGTCGCGAGGCTCGGCCGGATGCTGAGCAATCAGCTCTTCGGGTAAATCGTAGTAAAAATCGCTTCTCTTCATTTGTCGCCATCCTCCGGAAAAAGATGCTCCTTGCCCAAGTGTCTGTATGCAAGTTCAGTGCATATTCTGCCTCTCGGGCCCCTCATAACAAAGCCCAACTGCATAAGGTAAGGCTCGTACAAGTCCTCGATGGTGTCGGCTTCTTCGCCCGATGCCGAAGCAAGCGTGTCGAGGCCGACGGGGCCTCCGCCGAATTTGTCGATCATCGTTTCCAAAATAAGTCTGTCCGCCGCATCCAGCCCCAGCTCGTCCACGTCCATAAGTTCGAGGGCGTTTTTTGCCGTTTTGACGTCGATAAATTTGTAGCCGTCCACTTCGGCAAAGTCCCTGACTCGCTTCAACAGGCGGTTTGCAATACGTGGCGTGCCTCTGCTGCGCCTTGCGATTTCGTAGGCCGCTTCGTCGTCGATAGGCAAATTGAGGATGCCGGCACTACGTTTTACGATTTTGGCAATTTCGTCCGCGGTATACATATCCAACTTGCACATAACGCCAAATCTGTCGCGAAGCGGATTTGAAAGCATACCTGCTTTGGTGGTTGCGCCGATAAGAGTGAACTTGTTCAGAGTGAGGCGAACGCTTCTTGCCGACGGCCCTTTGCCGATGACGAAGTCCAAAGCATAGTCTTCCATTGCCGGATACAAAATTTCCTCGATGTTGCGGTTAAGGCGATGAATTTCGTCGATAAACAGAATGTCGCCCTCCGACAAATTGGTTAAAATGCTTGCCAAATCGCCGGCATGCTCGATGGCAGGCCCGGAAGTTACGCGGATCTGACTCCCCATTTCCGATGCGATGATGTACGACAAAGTGGTTTTGCCTAGTCCCGGAGGACCGTAAAGCAAAACGTGGTCGAGCGGCTCTTTTCTGCTTTTTGCCGCCTGAATATAAACAGCCAGGTTGTTTTTGACCTTTTCCTGACCGACGTAGTCGGACATAGTGGTCGGACGAAGTTTGTTTTCGTAAGCGTCGGCGCTGTTTTTCTGTGCGCCCGTCAAACGCTCGGAAGCGTCCGTTTTAAATTCGTCGAGGTCAAATTCAAATTTACCGAATTCCATAAATAAACGTCCTTAAAGATTTTTCAACGCAAGTTTTGCCACGTCTTCCAATGAAGATGCCTGCTGCATTGCTTCCGCAACCGCCTTTTCCGCCCTTGCCTTCGGAACTCCCAACGATTGCAACAGCGAAATAGTGTCCTTTTCCACTTCCGACATCGGTTCGCGTTTGACCTTGTCGGCGGTTTTGCCTTCGGCCTCCATAGCCTCGGTCTGCTCGGCGTTGATGCTTTCGCGAAGTTCCAAAATGATGCGCTCGGCAGTCTTTTTGCCGACGCCTTTCAGCTTAGACAAAGCCTTGCTGTCGCCGGTAACGATGCTTATTGCCAAAGTTTTTTCGTCCATGCCGGACAAAATCTGCAAACTCATTTTCGGGCCTATTCCGCTTATGGAAATAAGTTTCAAAAATATTGCACGTTCTTCCTCGGTCAAAAAACCGTACAGGCAAAAAGTGTCTTCCTTGACGTGAAGATAGGTGTGCAATTTCGCTTCTTTTGCACCCCTTAAGGCATCGACGGCTTTTGTCGAGCAAAATATCTGATAGCCTATGCCGTTGTTTTCCAAAATAACCGTGGTCCCTTCGGCAAGGGCAACTTTTCCGATGATGTATGAATACATGATTTTCTCCTAAATGTGAAACAAATCCGAAAGTCGGTTGGTTTGAGCGTGAGTCAATGCGGCGGCCAAAGCGTCGGCGGCATCGTCGGGCTTAGGAATTTTGTCCAGCTTCAAAAGCGTTTTGACCATTTGCTGAACCTGCCGTTTTTCGGCATTGCCGTAGCCCGTTATGGCTTGCTTTATCTGCATCGGGGTGTATTCGTAAAGCTTGCCCGTGTGCTTGATGCAAGTAAGAAGAATAACTCCCCTTGCTTCGGCAACGGCGATACCCGTGGTGATGTTTTTTGTAAAAAACAGCTCCTCAACCGCTATTTCGTCGGGTTTGTAATGCTCCAAAAGCTGTTTGATGCAACTTTCGATCATGGCAAGCCTGACCGGCAATCGCTCGTTTTTGGGCGTCTCTATTGCGCCGTAATCCAAAACTTCGTAATTACCGCGTTCGGCCTTAATGACGCCGTAGCCCACTATTCCGAAACCGGGGTCAATGCCCAAAATAATCAAAACCGCACACTCCCACACTATGATATGATATAATAATGATATATTTTATTTTGCGAGTTGTCAAACCTTCGGGACGGTTTTCGGAATAAAAACAAAAATAGGAGCGAAACAAACGCTTCGCTCCTCTGTTTTTCGTTATTCGCTTTTTTGTGAAACCAAAACACCCGTGCCCGACAACGCTTTAACCACGCCCACGCTTATCGCGGCACCTGCAAGGGCCGCCAGAAGTTGCGGATAGCTCCAAGTCAGCGACAGCGATTCGACCATCTTAGGTTTTACGCCCGGAAGGGACGGCACGATAAAGGAAATCATAAGTTGCATGGCCGCAAACTTGACGACAGCCGACACGCCGAGGCCTACGTAATCCCACAGTTGCTTTTGATTTTTGCGTATAAGCCAATACGTCCAAACCATAACAAGGTTGCCCAATCCCACAAACGGAATAAGCACCGCAAGCGGCAGTTTGCCCGTCAAAAACGCAACCACCGGCGTTACGAAAGAAATTACGGTCGCCGAAATCGGCCCCACGGAAACAACGGCAACGTACAACACGAGGTTTACCATAGCTCCCAAAATTACGGTTTTTAGAACCGCTCCCAACGGAAGCAGACTGAATACGATTTGAAATGCTGCGGCAAGCGCAATCAACACGCCCGTGCGGGCAATAAATTTTGTTTTTTCGTTCATTTTTGTCCCCTCTTATTCGATTTCAACGCCCGTTAAGGCGGATTTTACGTTAACTCTTTCCAAGCGACCGAGCTTGCCCGTGAGCGCGCTTATCTTTTCGCCTTCGCCCTTGACTATAAGGCTTATGGCACTTATGTCGTCCTCACGATCAGGTATTCCCATTCGTCCCAAAATGATGTCGCCGTATTCCGACAATATCTTTTGCACTTCCATTGCAACGTCGCGGTTGCCTTCGATAACGATGCCGACAACTCCTATTCTTTTCATTTTGTCCTCCGAAAATAAAATAGTGCGATCCCAAAAAATCGCACTACAAAACTATCCTAACGAATTTATTGCAGATGCTTACTCTCCGACTGTGTCATCGATTCGGGATCTGAAATCATTTTAACATTATTGCACACGCTTGTCAATCAAACAGAATGCTTCCTTCGGAACAAACGTCAAAAAGTCGCAAAGCATCCGAGCGAACGTTCACCCTGCAACTTCCCTCGGCTTTTGTGTCCGAACGGACGTAAACCGCCTCGTCTTGCGTATCGATTTTTGCAAGGAAAAAGCCTTTTTTGTTCAAAAATTCAGAAATTTTGACGGTTTTTTCGTCACAATTTGTATCGTCAACAAATTCGGCAACAGCGTCTGTAAAGTGGAAGCCGACCAGAATTTCTCGGCCGACGTAGTCCTCGGAAAGAAGCTTCTCCTTCCCGAAAGGCAAAAGAATTTTTTGCCCGAAAACTAAAACGTAAAGCCTGCCGTCCTCTTCGGTCAAAACCGTTTTGACCGCATTGTAATCGCCAAACGCTTTTGCAACGCCAACCCATTTAGGATTGTTGTACAGCGTAAGCATATCGCCTTGCTGTTTCACCTGACCGCCGCTTAAAACAAGCGCCTCGTCCGCAACCTCGAACGCTTCCGACAAATTTGAAGCGGCATACAAAACAACGCCCTTCCGAGTTTTTATCAACTCCTTTAAGCCTCGTTTTGCCTGCTCGAGATCTTTGCCCGAAAAGTGCTTTAAAACGTCGTCCAAAAGCGTAACGGATGCGTCTCGCACAAACAGTCTGGCCAACGCGACTCGGCGTTTTTCCTGCTCGTTAAGTTTTTTCGCTTTAAGTTCCAAAACGTCGTAAAGGCCGAATTTTAATGCGACATCCAAAACCGTTTTTGAAATTTCTCCCTTTTTATATCCCCGTATTTCCAGCGGATAAGCAAGGTTTTTGTAAACGGTTTTTTGGTTAAAAACAGTAAAATTTTCAAAAAATAACTGAAAATCCCTGTCTTTTGCGTTTATTTTTGCAACGTCTGCGCCGTCCAGCAAAACAAGTCCGCTCGAGCGTTCCAGCCCGGCGATGCTCCTTAAAAGCGACGTTTTTCCGCTTCCCTCGCCGCCGACTATAGCCAAAACTCCGCCCGTTTCAAACGAAACGTCGGACAAAGCCTTTTCGGCAGAAGGATATTTTAAATTGAGTTTTTCGACTTCGAGTTTCATAAAATTCACCTGCAAACGTCGGCACTTATTTTCGGCTATAGCCAAAAAACCTTAAACGTGCGCATTTCACTTTTGTATTATACCATTCTTCTTCCCACAATGCAAACAAAAAAGCCCCCGCAAACGCGAGGGCGCACCGTATACGGTTATTTTTGATCGACGGACTTGATAAGTCCGACAAAACTTTTGTTTGTGAGCAACACTGCCATAAGTGCCGCAGCGATTGCTCCGTCCACGAAAAGATAGGAATTGTAGCCCAACGAATAGGTAAGTTTGTATCCGAAACCTGCCGCATCGTAACCCATAACGTCCCAAAAAGCAACGCCGCTTAAGACGTGCATTAAGTATCTTGCAACAACGCCGATGGTAAAAGCGACAAGCCACATCCAGCGGTTTTTGCTTTTGTAAAACACACCCGAAAGACCTATCATGGCGTATGCGAGCGGATAATCGAGCAACAGTTGCAACGGATGCACAACCCAACCGCCCAAAAGAACCTGCAAAAGTCCGTAAACAAAGCTCACCAGAACGCCCTTTTTAGGTCCGAACGCAAAGGCGAAGATTGCCAGCGGAAGCATGCTTGCCGGGGTTATCGAACCGCCGAGAGGCATTCGCCACAATCTTATAAGGCTTAGCACCGAACCAAGCGCGATAGATACGCCGGCAAAAGCCATCATGCGAGTTTTTCCTGCGGTGTTTTTTTCCTTTCCGCTGACAAAAAACAGCACAGCCAACAGCAACACTGCCGTCACGACGGTCAACGCAACGTACAAATTGCTGTTGAGGTCGTTGAAGTCGAATTCGGGCTTTTTGAATTTAAAACCGCCCGAACAAACGAGATTGAAAAACATTTGTCCTCCTCTGTTTACCGAATCAGTCCCCCGCATACCACGAAAAAAGCCCCGTAATACACGGGGCTAAATTACACGCTTAATTCCCTACGCAGGTCCTAACCCGACAGGTTCAATGGGTATAATCTCAGCCGCAAAAGCGGCACCCCGATAAACATATTTATTTATTGACCTTTCGGCCTATTTTTATGATACAGCAAACGTTCGGCGTTTGTCAACTACTTGGCGGAAATTAAATTGCGGTTTGCAACCATGTCTCTTCTGGAAAGTATGACGTACACCACTTCCATAACGTTTATCACCACAAACAAAATCCATCCCCACGAATTCATCGTAGAAGCCAATGCAATTTCCAAACCGGAAGTTATTGCGGCAAGCACGATAATGAGAATGCCGAGGCCGGCCTTGCCTTTCAAGTTGGCGGTATAGGATACGAAGAATATTGCAAGGTTGATTACGTAGTAAATAAGTGCAACAATCATAAATATCGCATTAAATACCTTGCCGAAACCCACCGAAAGCTGCTCGCCTGCGTACTGATATTTCTCGTTTGCGTCCTGCGACAGCTGAAAATCCGTGCCTCTGAAACTAAACGATTTGCCCGACAACGAACCGAGATACACTTCGCTTCCATTCTGCGTTACGGTAAAGGTCAACGTGCCCGAACTTGCTTCGTATTCGACAGTGCCCGACTTTTCAACTTCGTTCAAAATGTAAGTAAACGTTTTTTGCGTGCGGTTGAGGGTGTCGGCCGTACCGTCTTTTTTCGAAACGTAACCGAAAGTAAGCGTACCGCCCTCGTCCGTGTAATAACGTTCCTGACTTTCCAAAGCTCTGATGCCCCTCGGGACAGGCTCCTGTTCGCTTTCGATGTCGTGTTTGATGACCAAAAAAGCGGTAAGGGCAAACACAACTATAACCACAACAGTTATAAGCCCCAAAAGTTTAGTAAGTTTCATAAAACCTCCTTCGGTTTTATTTCAAGACGTCAAGCGGCTTGAAAAAACCGTTTGTAAAATTGTCGAGGAAGTATTTTACTTCGGGCGCACCGAGGACGCAAAGCGTCGCAAAGGTGGTGTCCCTTGCAACGGAATACTCCTTATTACCCGCATTCATTTCTTCCTCGCATTTAAGATACGCCGCCAGTTTGTCGGCATATTTCACGAGTTTGTATTCGTCCGAATCGGTGTCCGGCGAAATAAGCTCCGCGTAATAATCACGCAAAAAGTCAGGAAGCATTTCAAGCAGATTGTTTTCGGCAAGAGCTTCCATCTCCTTATAAGCATGTTCGATCTTCGGATTGTTATACTTTATCGGTGTCGGCATATCGCCGGTTATAACCTCGCTGGCATCGTGGAAAAGTGCAATCGAAACCGCTTTTTCAACGTTTACGTTGCCGCCGTAAAGTTTGTTGCGAATAAGGCACAACGCCTGTGTAATGTATGCAACCTGATAGCTGTGCTCGATAAGATTGTCCGGAACGGAATTGCGCATCAAACTCCAACGTTCGATGTATTTCATTCTGTTCAAAAGTGCGTAAAAATTGCTGTTGTTGTTCATGATTTACCCTAAATAATGTATTTGTCGACTTTTTGCGGTGCGGATTGCAATTCTTTTTTCTTGTCTTCGTAACCAACGCGGTCAAACAAAGCGTAAGTTGCGTTTTTGCCTTCCTCGACACCCGGTTGATTGAAAGCGTTTACGCCCAAAATCGCACCTGCGTAAGCGGTTTGAAGTTGGAAGAACATCATAAGTTCACCGAGCGTGAAAGCGTTGATTTCAGGAATCAAAATGGTGTTGTTGAGGCGTTCTGCCTTGGTAAGCGCGTATTCGGTGGCTTTCTTTTCGGCGGAAATAAGTTCGTTTAAAGTGTGGCCGCAAAGGAAGTTTACGTTAGGATATTCCTCCGCTCCGTCAGGGATGGTAACTTCGCTGCGGAACTTGCCAACTTCGATGAAAGTAACCACTTTGTCAAACGGACCTTCGGTGTAAAGCTGAACCTGACTGTGCTGATCGGTGACGCCCAACGACTTGACCGGAGTTTGTCCGGCATAAACTTTTTTGCCCGTAAAATCGGTGGCCTTGCCCAAGCTCTCCGCCCAAAGTTGAGCGTACCAGTCGGCAAAATATTTAAGTCCGTCGGAATACGGCATCATAACGTGGATGTTGCAGCCTCTTTCCATTGCCATGCATTGAAGCATTGCGGACATAAGCGCAGGATTCTTGACAGGGTTGTCGCGGCTGCAAAGTTTGTCCATATATGCAGCGCCTTCCAACAAGCCTTTTATATCTATTCTGGTTACGGCGGCAGGCAAAAGACCTACTGGGCAAAGTTCGCTGAAACGACCGCCCACTCCGTCCGGAATAAAGAAGGTTTTGAGGCCTTCTGCTTTTGCGATTTTGATAAGATTTCCGCTGTTTGCCGAGGTGGTTGCGATGACGTGTTTGTTCCATTCGGAGCCGAGTTTTTGCTTCAAAATGTCGGAAATAATGAGGTATTGGCTCATGGTTTCCGAGGTAGAACCCGACTTTGTGATGACGTTGAACATCGTTTTTTCGACGTCCACAACGTCCAAAAGCGCGTTCATACGTTCAGGATCGATGTTGTCCTCGACGTAAAATTTAGGGGCCTTTCTTTTGTATTTAGGAAGGTCGTTGTAGTGCAAATGATTGAGTGCGGTAAAGGTTGCTATCGGGCCCAAAGCACTGCCGCCGATGCCCAGAACGACAAAATAATCGAAGTTGTCTCTAATGTCCTTGGCTGCGGCCAAAATCTCTTCCACTTCCTGCGCCTGATTGTAAGGCAGTTCGCTCCAGCCCATCATATCGCGACCGCGGTTACGGGAAACGTAATCGAACGCCCACATGGCCTTGCCTGCATATTTGCTGACCTCGCGGTCCGTAAAGCCCTTTGCACCGATTTGCTTTGCCATCATATTGTTGAAATCGAACCTCAAGCGGTTCTCCGTTTTGTTGTATGCCATTTAAAACTCCTTTTAAGTCAAAAAGTATTCTAAAACGGGCCGAAATTTATAATACTTTCCTTTTGTCGGCCGTTTCGTATATTGATTATACAATATAACGGCAATTTTTGCAAGCAAAAAGGGCTTCCTCGGAAGCCCCTTGTTTGTATTTTAATATATGCACTCGATAAGACCTACGTCCCCGTCGTGACGGCGATATACGCAGTTTACCATGCCGGTGTCGGCGTTAAGGTACAAATAGAAATCGTGTCCGCTCATTTCGAGGTCGGCCATTGCTTCCTCTTTGGTCAAACCTTTAAGACCGAACTGTTTGACCTTTGCCACTTCCGGACGTTTTGCAGGAATATCCTCGTCCGGCATTGCGCCGTCAAATGCGTTGTCTTTAAGTTTTTTGTCAAGTTTGGTGCGGTATTTTCTTATCATACGCTCGATTTTAGGGAAAATGGCGTAGGCGTTGTCGTAAATGTTGTCGCTGACTTCCTCAACCCTTATGAGGTCACCGTTAAACCAGATGGTTGCCTCAAGAGTGTAACGCTCTTTGCCTCTCGCCTGACTGCACACGAACTTTGCGGTGGTGTCGTCTTTGAAGAAGCACTCAAGTTTTTGGGCCTTTTTTTCGATAAGGTTTTTGAGAGTCTGTGTCGGTGTGTAATTTGTACCGATAATTTCGATTTTCATTTTGTTGCCTCCCTTTATTTTATCAAAGGGTTCAACCCCTTTGTCTAAGTATATTATAGCACGGACGGCCTTAAAAATCCATTAAATCTTTAAAGTTTTATATATTTATACTTCAGTACAAAAAACGGGGCGAACCGAAGTTCGCCCCACCCTAAATTATTTTTCTTCCGAAAAAGTCAACTTGTCCTCTGCCGCATCCACCTTGATTTTTCCGCCCACTTTAAGCTTTCCGGACAAAATCTCTTCGCTGAGCTTGTCTTCCAGCATCTTTTGAATGGTACGTCTCAAAGGCCTTGCGCCGTATTGGCTGTCGTATCCCTTTTCAACCAGCAAATCTTTTGCCGCCTCGGTAACGCTTATTGCGATGTCCATATCTTTAAGCCGCTTTGCCGTGTTTGCCAACATAAGATTGCAAATGCTCTTCATGTCGCCCTTGTCGAGGCTTCTGAAAATGACCACTTCGTCGATACGGTTTATAAATTCCGGTTTTAAAGTCCTTCTCAAAGCGTCCATCTGCTTGTCTTTCATGTCGTCGTAGCTGTTTTCGTCGTCCAAACTTCCGAAGCCTACGCGCGGCATGTTGCCGATTTCCGACGAGCCGATGTTGGATGTCATTATGATGATGGTGTTTTTAAACGAAACCGTTCTGCCGTGGCTGTCGGTCAAGCGGCCGTCCTCGAGAATTTGAAGCATGATATTAAACACGTCCGGATGCGCCTTTTCGATTTCGTCGAAAAGTATAACCGAATACGGTTTTCTTCTCACCTTTTCCGTCAGCTGACCGCCCTCGTCGAAGCCGACGTAGCCCGGTGCGGAACCAATCATTTTCGAAACGTTGGCTTTGTCCATATATTCGGACATATCAACCCTGATCATAAGGTTTTCGTCGCCGAACATCGCTTCGGCAAGCGCCTTGGAAAGTTCGGTTTTACCCACGCCCGTAGGCCCGAGGAAAATAAAGCTTCCGATAGGCCTCTTAGGATCTTTCAAGCCCGCTCTTGCACGCTTGATTGCCCTTGCGACCGCAGAAACGGCATTATCTTGCCCGATGACTCGGTTTTTAAGCGTCTCCTCGAGGTGCAAAAGCTTGTTGCTTTCGGTTTCGGTTATCTTTGTCAGCGGAACGCCCGTCCAGCCCGAAACTATTTCGGCAACGTCCTCCGAACCTATCGACAGATTTGCGTTTTCTTTGGACTTGTCGTAATCCGACTTGCCCTCGTCGTAAAGTTTTTTGAGTTTGTCCAGTTCGGTTTTGATTTCGTTTGCTTTAAGGTAGTTTTCCGATGCCGAAGCTTCGTCCTTATCGGCCTCGAGCTGTTTGATTTTTTCGCCCAGTTCCTTGATGTCCGAAGGCAAACTGAACGCAAAAATACGTTTTCTGGATGCCGCTTCGTCGATGAGGTCGATTGATTTGTCCGGTTGGAAACGGTCGCTTATATATCGATCGGACAAATTTGCGGCGGCAATTATGGCATCGTCGGTAATTTTGACGTTGTGATGCGCTTCGTACTTGTCGCGCAAACCTTTCAGAATTTCAATGGTGTCCTCAACGGACGGCTGATCGACTATGATAGGCTGGAATCTTCTTTCGAGGGCGGCGTCTTTTTCGATGTACTTACGGTACTCCTCCAAAGTGGTTGCGCCGATTGTCTGAATTTCGCCCCTTGCAAGCATAGGTTTCAGAATATTGCCCGCATCTATCGCGCCTTCCGCGCCGCCTGCATTTACAAGCGTGTGAATTTCGTCGATAAACAATATGATGTTTCCGGCCTTTTTGATGCTGTCGAGCGCCTTTTTGAACCTTTCTTCAAATTCGCCGCGGTACTTGGTGCCGGCAACCACGGATGCCAAATCCAGGCTGAACACCGTTTTACCCTTCAAAACCTCAGGCACTTTGTCTTCGACGATTTTTTGAGCAAGGCCCTCGGCTATGGCTGACTTACCGACGCCCGGTTCGCCGATCAAAACAGGATTGTTTTTGGTGCGGCGGCACAAAATTTGAATTACGCGTTCTATTTCCTTGCTTCTGCCGATAACGGGATCGAGTTTGCCTTGTTTGGCCTTTTGCGTAAGATCCGAACCGAATTTTGCAAGTTCGTTGTCGGACATGCCTCCGTCGGCGTTTTCCTCCGATTCGGCAAAGCCGTTCTGCCCGTTAGGACGAGGGCC
>CAZBVO010000003.1:13877-50740 GCA_964495385.1 uncultured Faecalibacterium sp. | reverse complement strand
CTTCGAGGGCTGTAGCTTACGGTTGCGGAACTGTAATGTTCCAAATGTTTCAAAATCATGTTTTCGGTGACACCGAATTTCTGCATAAGAACGGACGCCATGCCGTCTTTGACAGCAAAAAGCCCCAAAAGTATGTGCTCGGTGCCGACCACTCCGCCCGTTTCGGCGGCAAAAGCCTCTGCTGCCGAAAGTGCTTTTTCTACGTTATTGCTGAATTTTGGCATTTAATATCATCTCCCGATAACAAATTTCTGTTTATAACTGCGCTTTACTTCAATTTTTCAAGCGTTTCTCTGACGAATTTTGCTCTTGCCACGTCGCGTTCGGCCGGATTAAGTTCCCTGCCGCCTTCCATAAGGCATAAATTTGCCGGTTGTGCGTTTAAAATCAAAGCGTCCAATCCCTCGACCTTAGACAGCGGCTTAACGTCCAACGAAATTCCCGTTTTGACAATTGCCATGTAGTCCATAAATTCCTTGCTGGTCAAAACCCGTGCGGTGGTCAACACGCCGTAGGCCCTGTAAACTTTGTCCTCGAAATTGTAGCGACCTGTCTCTTCCATAAGTCGGTAACGGCATTCCGCTTCGTCCTCGGCGATTCTCAAAACGGCATCCTTGACTCCCGACAGAATTTGCTGTTCGGTAACGCCCAGCGAGCAATTGTTGGAAATTTGATAAAGCCGTCCTTCCGCTTCGCTTCCCTCGCCGTAAACGCCTCTGATGGTAAGCCCCCTGCTTCGCAAAAGCCGAGCAACCCCTTTCATTTGTCCCGTTGCGGTGAGTGCGGGCAAAAACATCATGCAGCTTGCACGCATCCCCGTGCCGAGATTGGTTATGCAACTGGTGAGATAGCCGAATTCGCTGTCGTAAGCTATGTCGAGGTGCGAAGACAGACGGTCGTCGTAAGCGTTGATGACGTCGTAGCAATACTCGAGGTTAAGCCCCGGAGCGATACATTGCGCCCTTATGTGGTCCTCTTCGTTGACCATAACGGACACCTGCTCGTCCTTGCTGATTATAACCGCACCGATCTGATCGCGCTCCACAAGGTTTCTGCTTATAAGGTGTTTTTCAACCAAAGCCTCCCTTTCCAACTGCGAAAGCTGCCCCATGTTGTAAAAATTATATCCGAAATCGGCGGCATCGGTTGCGCCCTTCAAAATGACGTTGTAGATGCTTTCGCCGTAAAGCTTTGACGGGAACGGAAGCCCCCTGACGTTTCTGGCAAGGCGCACTCTGGATGAAGAAATAAGGTACTTACTGTCCATCAAACCTTACCTCCCGGGCGTTTTCCGATATGCTTTCTGCGCCCCTGCACGGCAACCACCTTTTTTAAGATGGAAGCACGGAAATGTTCGTAGCAATCGGCACAGCCGACGTAAAGCGATTTTTCGATTGCCGAAAACGGAGTGTGACAAGTCGGGCAACAATCTTCCTCGGGAAGGATGTTTTGAAGTTCCTCCGCGCTCATAAGATTGCGGTTTGCCGCGGCGCAGTAAGCGCAAACGGCAAGCTCGACGATACGGCCGTCGTTTTGCACGGCATATCTTTTGACGGTTGCAGGCTGAACGCCGCAAACGTCGCAAAATCTCGGTAAATCAAAATAGCCCATGAACACCCTCCGGCTTTAAATTCGGATATATTATAGCACATATCGCCGAAATATGCAATAGGTTGTTGCAATTTTCAAAGTAATATTGTATAATTTTATTATACAATTTTTTGGAGGTACGACGGTGAGCCGAAATATACTGCATTGCGACTTAAACAACTTTTACGCATCCGTTGCCGAACTTTTGGATCCGTCGTTACGAGGCAAACCCGTTGCCGTGTGCGGAGATCCCCAAAAACGGCACGGCATCGTGCTGGCAAAATCCATGCCCGCAAAGCTCAAAGGCGTGCAAACGGGCGAAACGATATGGCAGGCACAACAAAAATGCCCCGACCTCGTGTTGGTTGCTCCGCAATTTGACAAGTACGTTTATTATTCCCAAAAAGTCAGAGAAATTTACTCTCGCTACACCGATCGCACCGAATCGTTCGGAATAGACGAATGCTGGCTGGACGTCACCGAAAGCACACGACTCTTCGGCAGTCCCGCGGACATTGCCGACGAAATAAGGCAAACCGTCAAGTCGGAAATCGGGCTGACCGTTTCGGTCGGGGTAAGCTTTACCAAAATATTTGCAAAACTCGGCTCGGACATGAAAAAACCGGATGCCGTCACCGTCATCTCACCCGAAAACTTCAAACAAAAAGTGTGGCCGCTCGACGTGTCCGAAATGCTTTTTATCGGGCCTCGAGTTGCAAAAAAACTGGCAATTTTAAACATCCACACCATAGGTGAACTCGCCTGCGCCGACCGCTCGCTTTTGAGGGCGCATTTCGGCATAATTGCCGACAAAATGATTGACAACGCAAACGGCATCGAATCGGAAGAAGTCAAAAAAACCGACGAGGTACGCGTTCCTAAAAGCGTAGGCCACGGCACCACCGCACCCCGTGACGTAAAAAATTTGCAGGAAGCAAAAGCAATCGTCTACGCCCTGTCCGAAATGGTCGCAACAAGGCTGCGACGTTACGGCTTGGACGCAAACTGCGTATCGGTGGGGATACGTCAATCGAACATGCAGTCGTTCACCAGGCAAACAACGCTTCCGTCGCCGACACACCACTCGGACGACATCGCAAAAGCCGCCCTCAAACTTATCGAAACAAACTATTCCTTCCGCATCCCTGCACGCACGCTGTCCGTTTACACTTCGCGGCTGACTCCGACGGGCGAAAGTGCGCAAATGACGCTTTTCGACACGCCCGAATCGGACGAAAAAAAGGATAAGCTTTCAAAAACCATCGACGGCTTGCGTGAAAAATACGGCTACAACACGGTCCGAAAAGGCATACTTTTGGGCGAAGACAACATAACCGCGGCCCTTCACGAGGACGACGATTTTTTGCCTTTCAAACGGGATTAAAACTATTTGTTGAAATCAAATCCATGCAATATTTTGCTTTCAAAACGGCGTTTTAGCCGTTTTTTTGCATTAAATCGGCAAATTGCCGCCTCGATAATGTTGTCAAGCATATCCGAAAACGGCAATCCTGCCCCTTCAATCAAATAACTCGACAAGCTTCCCGGAACGGCATTTATTTCCGAGGCGTACAAATTTTTTTGTTTGAGTAAAAAATCAATCCTGACAACCCCCGAAAACCCCAACTCGGCATAAATACGTTTTGCCGTCCGAGCGGCTTCGTCGGCAACGTCGGCATCGATTTTTGCCGGAAATTCTCGCCCCGCTTCCTCCAATCCACCCTTTGTGCCCGACAGATATTTGTCGGCAAAATCGAATATTTTTCCCTTAAAAACGGGCTTCTCGACGGGACTTGCCAAGAGGCTCCCGTCCGACTTTTCGGTTACGGCAACCGCAAGTTCAAAAGCATCCGCCAAAAAACTTTCGACAACAATTTTGTCTGAAAATTCATAGGCGACTTCGGCCGCCGCATGCGCTTCGGCCTCACCGTTTGCCACCCCTATGCCTATACTGCTGCCGAGATCGGACGGCTTAACTATCATCGGATACCAGAAATTCAATTCGGCTTCCTTCAATGCCGCGTCGAACTCTCCTCTTTTTGCCGCAACCCAGGGCGCGGTTTTTATTCCCATATCCCGAAACAGCCTTTTTGAAACGTCCTTGTCCATCGAAACAGAAGCCGAAATCACCGATGCCGAAGTGCAAGGCACGCCCGAAATTTCCAAATATCCGGAAAGATTTCCGTTTTCGCCGTCGCCGCCGTGGCAACAGTTCAGCACGCAATCGACGTCGGCTTTACGTTTATACCTTCCGTGCGACGCAACGTGCATCTTTCCGTCCGCAAAAATCACCGATTTTGCGGTTTTTTTGTCAAAATTCGCATATTCCGACACTTCAAACGTTCGCCCGAGCCAAAACGCACCGTCGAAAAAATACACCGGAAACACCTCGTATTTGCTTTTGTCAAGCGCCGCATACGCCTGCATCGAGGTTATCACGCTGACGTCGCTTTCGGGCGAATTGCCCCCGAAAATCAATGCTACTCTTTTCATTTCAACCTCCTAATCGTAGTTGTCGGGCAAGTCGTTTAAAAACAAAACGACGTCGCCGGGCCTCAATATTTCTTTCAACTTTTTTTGCGCCTCTAAAAGCGAACCGAATCTTTTCGCCCCGATATAGTTTTCGGACAAAAGCCCCTCTGCGACGTAATCGGAACATCTTCCTCCCGTCAACAGCACCGCGTCCGCAAACGCAAGCGACCTGCCGAGTTTGAAGTTTTCCTCCCTTTCCATATCCCCCAGCTCCACCATTCCGGGCGTTACGACGATTTTTCGCCCCCCAAAGCTTTTCAGGACCCCGATTGCCGCCGCAACCCCTTTGGGGTTGGCGTTATAGCTGTCGTCGATTATAGTCACGTCCCCGACCTTTTGCACCGACAGTCTGTGCGGCAACGGTTTTAAGTTCGAAGCCGCCTTTTTGATTTGTTCGACGCTCACCCCCAGTTTTAAGGCAAGCACTGCCGCAAGGGCCACGTTCGAGGCGTTATGTTCGCCCAAAAGCCCTGTTTCGAGAACAATCCTCTCCCCGTCAACACTTAAAACAAATTTCGTTCCGTCGCACGAACACTCGGTTTCTTCCACAAAAAAATCAATCCCGAATTTGGCAACGTCCACCTTTCCGCACGCCGACTTTGATAAATCCCTAACGACCGCAAAGCCGTCGGGCGGCAGCGAATTTGGCAACCGACTTTTTTCGAACATTATATTTTCCACCGACAAAAATGTTTCCAAATGCTGAGGCGCAATCCCCGTTACGATGCCGTACTTCGGATGACAAAGCTTGCACATTTCGTCTACGTCTCCAACGTGCCGAGCGCCCATTTCGACGACAAAATACTCGGTATCCGGCGGCATTTTTTTGACCGACAGCGCAAACCCCGTCGGCGTGTTGAAATTGCCCAAAGTCGAATAAGTGCGGTATTTTTGAGACAAAAACGCCGTCAAAACGGTTTTTACCGACGATTTGGCGTAGCTTCCCGTGATTCCCACAACCGTCGCTCCGCTTTTTTTAAGTTTGGCCGATGCCCTGTTGACGTAAAAAGCTTTAACGAGGTTTTCAAACGGCAAACACACCGCAAGCAACACCGAAACCGAAACGGGTGCCGAAGCCAAAAGCAAAAACGGCATCCACAACGTTCCGTTGCCCGAAAAACACAACGCCAAAACTTCCGCTAAGCCGCAAAGCAAAAACAGTCTGCACCCTCGCTTGGTAAACTTGAACGAACTCAAAAAACAAGCACTGCGTCTAAAAGCCGTTGCCGCCAAAAACGTTACCGTCAACATAACAAACGACAGTTCGATTTTGCAAAAAATTGCCGAAATTATGCCAAAAAACAACGATAAAAACAAAATTTTTGCAAAATATTTTTTCACTTTCGGGTTCCGCCCCTTAAAATACAGCGGCGAATATCCCTCCAGCTGAGCCATATACAACAGCGGTTCGATACAATAAAGAAACACGGCCACGCAGGCGGCCGCAAACAACAAATTTGTCATTTTGCCTCCGTAAACGCCTTAAACACAGGCATAAATTTTTCGGGCTTTTCCGCAAAGCAAAAATGCCCTGCCCCCTCTATTACAAACAGAGCGCAGTTTTTTATTTTTCTTTTCATCGTCCGCGCCATATAGAGTTTTGTGGTTTTGTCCTCCGAGCCCCAAAACAACGCAGTCGGTGCGGTTATTTTTTCAAGCAACGGCGTTTGATCGTAGTTTACGACGTTGACAAAAGTTCTTTTCATGACGCCGGACAACGCCTCGTAATCGGGGCTGCCCTTAGCTTTCAGGCCCAAACGTTTTTTGATTTTGTTTAATAAAACTCTAAAGTGGTACCGAGGGCCTCTTCGGGGTTTCACGCCGGCCGAGTCGATAAGCACCAGTTTTTTGACTCGTTCCGATTTTTTGGCGGCGATTTCTATTGCAACCCGTCCGCCGAAGGAATGCCCTACAAGCACGAAACCGTCCACTCCCTTTCTGTCAAGCAGTTCCATAACCCCGTCGGCGTAATCCCCCACCGTCAAAGGTCTGTCGGGATGTTCGCTTTTGCCGAAACCGTAAAGGTCGATAAGAAGGCTTCTTTTGCCCCTTGTCCCGTTTGCGACAAACAAAAAGGCCGAGGCATTACTGCCCCAGCCGTGCAAATATACTATTGTTTCAGGTCCGCCGCCGACCTCGAGGTAATTTAAAATTGTTTGTTCCTCCTATATTCGAAGTTGATAAATCAATGCGTCGTAAGTGTTTTCGTAATACTTTTCTCTGACGGCAACCTGCCCGAACCCAAAGCTTTCGTAAAGCGAAATTGCCGCATCGTTTCCGCGCCTTACTTCCAAAGTGACCGTTTCAACTCCCTTGGATTTTGCAACCGACAGCAATTTAAGCATAAGATTGCGTGCAATCCCACGCCTGCGACACAACGGGCTTACGGCAACGTTTACGATATCCGCCGCCTCAAACACGGCGTAGATACCCGCATAGCCGACTATTTTGCCGTCCTCGACAGCAAGAACGTATGTAACAAGCGGATTGTCCGCTCCCTCCTCGAACGCCGACTTAGGCCACGGATCGGTGGGGAAACATTGTTTCTCGAGTTCCCATATTTCATCCGCATCTTCAAGGCTAAGCCCTACTTTATATTCTACCATTTGCCTCCGCCTCTCTTTCCGCCTGCGACTTTCTGAGATAAAGCGGCACGATGTTGTCGGCAAAGTCTCGGCATTCCGCTTTTTTGCGAGCAACCGCCGCCAAACTTTCGACGTAAGTTTCGTCAACCGTTCTTTCCACTTTTTTAAGCCCCGTCTTTACAACCTCTTCTTCCGTAAGATAACCGAGGCTTACCGTTTGTCCGTCTCTGACCGTTGCGGCGTAATAATTGGAATGTAAGGCATCTATAACGCACACGCAATCCTTTCGGTTTCCTATCATAGGCTCGAATGCGTTTATCTGCAATCTTTTTGCGCCCGTTCCGTACGAAAGAGCGTTGGCTGTGGCAACTCCTATTCTTATTCCCGTAAAACTGCCCGGCCCCGTTACCGCGCCTATACAGTCTATGTCCGAAATGCTCAAATTGTTTCTTTCCAAAAGCGTATCGGCAAGCGAAACAATCTCCGACGCATGCGACTTTTTGCCGCCGGAGGATATTTCATAATCCATTTTGCCGTCCGCATCCAAGACTACCGCCAACGCATCGGACGTGCTGTCAAACACAAGTATTTTCATTTATCTTAAACTCCCTTGCCGTTTCGGACAATGCCCTGACGGATATAGAAATTTGTTTTTTTGGCAAATCGGTCAGCTTGTTCCATTCGATAACCGAAATCCCGTCGGAAAACAACTGCTCCTCAAAACCCAGTTCTTCCAGTTCCTCTTCGCTGTCGATACGGTACATGTCGAAATGGTAAAGCTTAAAACTGGTGCCGTCGTATTCGTTCATTATCGTAAAGGTCGGACTTGTGACCACTTCGTCCACCCCAAGCGCCTTAAACAGACCTTTTGTGAACGTGGTTTTCCCCGCGCCGAGGTCGCCGTCAAGCAAAATAACCTCACCGCCCACAAGCTTGGATGCCACCGACTTTGCAAACTTATAGGTGTCCTCGACGCTTTCGGACACAAACACGTCGCAAGCGGTCGTTGCCGAAGAAGCTTTTTTCCGCTTCGCTTTCAACTTGTCGTTTTCGGCGGCTATTTTGTCAAACAGTCGATGAGTGTTTTTGTAAAGCAAAATCGTCAGCGCACAATTTATCACCGGCTTTATTACGTTGAAAAGCGCAATCCACCCCAGATAATCCTTCACGAGAACCGAGCGCGGCACGCCCATATAAAGCGGCGTTATCAATATGTTCCAAAGCGTCATTTCGACCACCCAAAACACGATGCCCGTCAGCATACCCGTCGCCGCCGACTTGAAGGTGCGCTTCTTGCGGTAAAACAGCCCCGCTATAAGCACGAATCCGCCCGTCGACAATATGTGCATGGTGCAGCCTATTATGCCGTTTCCGCCAAAACAAAAGGCCTGAATAACACTAACGGCCACCGTCATAATCAAACCCGACGGCACGCCGAAAAGAAACGTACATATCAAAATAGGCACGTCCGCCGCATCGTATTCCAAAAACGGAACCGCCGGCAAAACGGGAAAATGCAAAAAACTAACCAGCACTACGCTCATTGCGGTCAGCACGCTGATGCCGCAAATTTGCTGAGTCGAAAATTTTTTGACCGAAAGTTTTTTCATGAGTTAATCCCTCCGAAACGGAATTAACAAAACCCTCAAGGAAAAATAAGCCCGCCAAAACGCGGGCGACAACTTCTTTATCCGGACTTTACCGTCGGTGCGGGAATTGCACCCGCTCGGCTTGCGCTCGTGGACTGTTACCACCGGTAAGGACTTACACCTTGCCCCCGAAGTATTTTGCTTTATTAAATTATAGCACGGAGGAATGAGGTTTGCAACACTATGTTGCCGCTTTTTCGGCTTTTTGGGCAAAAAACAACGCAGAGCTCTCATCCCCTCGCTCCCTCGCCGAAACAAGCTTAAAACTGTAAATAGACTTGATATAGGTGACGTTTCAACTTGATAAGGTGACGTATTGATATGGAATCAGTAAAAGAAATTTTTAATTCGATGGCTATCGAAGAGATGGATCCGATTTTGCTTCCGTTGAGGAATTTTGAAACGGCTTATTCCGTTCTGTTGACTTCTTTTAGTTGTCGTTGGAAACAAGCAGAAACCATTTACAAAAACCTCGAGGGCGATAGTAAGGCCGTGTTCGAGTCGTTGTTTAAACTCGATCAAATTGATTTGTTGGCAATTTTAAACGGGGTTGAATGTGCGATGCCTAAGGAAGTTAAGGATTTCAACAGAGCTCGAAATGCTCGAACGCAACGTGCTATTCGTGTGCGCAAGCGCATAGAAAATATGCTTGCTTTGAAGAACGTACTCTTTTTGACGCTGACTTTCGGTGACCCTGCTCTTGCGGACGGCGAAGACGTTTGCTTTGCACGTTGCAAAGCGTTTGCCGAAACCTTTTCCGACTATGTGTTCAATGCAGATTACGGAGACGAAGGCGGTAGATTACACTTCCATGGCTGTGTCCCTGCCGAAAGAATAATCACTTATGACGATTGGCCTTACGGGTTTTTTAAAGTCAAAAAGGTCGGAAAAGATTTAGTTCATCTGTCAAGATACATCGCAAAGCTTGGTAATCACGCTACTAAGAGTTCGGCAAAACAACTTATTTATAAGCGATCCAAACGAAATAAACCGCTTGCGGATTTATAAAAAAAATCAAAGGAAGGTAAAAAAAATGGAACAAAAAGAACAACAGAAAATGCAACGTGAAAAATTGGGTAAGGTCCTTCTTGAAATTGAAGTTTATTCTTGCAAAGGAATCTCGAAAAAAAGCGATGAACCTTATGAGTTTTTTGATTACAGAATAAAAACGCCTAAAATGGCAGTGTCTGTAAGGTGTGGTAATTTTGCGGAAGGAATATTGCTGTCGGATTATGTGCTTTCGCTTATTTCCGAGCAGGGCGAATTGGAGGTGTTTCTATGAAATACATCGTATTGGCGCTTGTTTCGGTTTTTTTCGGATACGAAATTATAAGTCTTTTTCGGACGTTAAAAGCCAACAAGCAATTTAAGGCTTTGACGGAATCTTGTTCCGATGACGATAAAGCAAATAAAGAAAAGGAGGTAAAATAAAAAATGTCGGGTGTATCGATTTTGCAAAGTATTATTGAAATTCTCGTAGGCGGAATTAAGGGTGTCGCAACCGGTGTTGGTGAAGGCGTAAGCGCATTGGCGCAAAGTATCTTCCTGACAACCGGTGATGGCGGAACTACCCTGTCCGTATTCGGGACTTTGGTGATTGTATTTGCAGGCATTGCTCTTGCGTTGGGCTTGAGCCGATGGGTTTTGAATTTCGTGACCAGTCTCGGAGCTCGAAATAGATAACCTGTTTTCCTCGTCGGCATTTATCCGACGGGGATTTTTTTAGAATGTTATGGGAAAATTCATATTTTATTTAATCATATTAGCATTGATAGTTTTTTTACTATCAAAGGTTTTACGTCAATTTAAAGTTCCGAAAATCGGAGCTGTGGCATTAATAACCGGCGGCGTGAAATGTGGAAAAACAACGTTAGCTGTCGATTTAGCTATTAAAAATTACAAGCTGAATTTGCACAAGGTGAAAGTTCAGAACTATTTTGCAAAAATATTCAAACGTGAACTCAAGCCTTTGCCGCTTTTGTATTCGAATATTCCGCTTGCCGTTCCTTATGTTCCCGTCACTCGAGAACTGTTGGAACGCAAGGTGCGCCCTGTTTACGGCTCCGTTGTATTGCTTTCTGAGGCCTCTCTTGTTGCCGATTCGATGCTTTACAAGGATCCTGAGCTTAACGAAAAACTTATGCTTTTTGTTAAGCTTTTCGGCCATGAAACCAAAGGGGGGTTTCTGATTCTGGACACGCAGGCAACGTCGGATTTACATTTTGCATTCAAGAGGTGTTTGAGTGAATATTTTTACATTCATTCCCTTAGTAAGTATCTGATTTTTAACGTTGCCAACGTTCGAGAGTGTCGCTATTCGGAGGATAACAGTGCTGTAAGCGTTGATATTTCTGACGTTGAAGATCAATTAAAAAAGGTGCTTATAAGGCGGAAGGTGTGGTCTTTATTCGATGCCTATTGTTACTCGGCTATGACCGACGATTTGCCGGTTGCCGATAAAGTGGTTCGAGCTAAGAGTTTAAAAATGAAGTCTATACCGAGTTTTCGAACGTGGATAAATAAGGAGATGAACGATTATGAAGAGTAGTAAAAATTTCTTAAAGGTTGCCGATTGGGCATTGTGGACTTTACTCGGTCTTTTACCACTGCTGTTGTTTTTTGGCCAGTGCTTAGCTGTGTCGGGGGTTACGTCCGAGTTTGAAGCTCCGACGTTAGATTCGTGCGTATCGATGCTTGTCGGAGATTTAAGCTCGAACGTTGTCGATACGCTTTTGTCTTCGATATTCGTGTCCGACGGTGCGTTTGCATTTTTGAAAAATACAAGCTTTTTCACATATTTTGCAATGGTTCAAATTTTGCATTTTGTGGTTGACTTTGCCCTGTTCTTGCCTCGATTGGCTCAAAGGTTGTTGGATAAAGGATTAAACGAGGTTTGATATGTTGGCGGTTTTTGAAGATTATATTTCTAATTTTGTAACAAGTTTTGCCGAGTTATGTTCTAAGCTCGGCACGACGTTGTCGACTGAAAGTTATTACGAAGCCGCAGTGATGTGCGGATCCGGATTTGCAATCTATTTGATTGGTTATTTTTTTAAATTATTGAGGAGGATTTTGTCATGGAAAAACGTAAAATAAACGGCCTGTTTGCCCTTTCTGTCGTAATTCTCGTATTGGCTATTGTGGCTTTGGCCTTTGCTTTATTTTTGCCTATGGATACCGCAAAGGCCGATGAATTAGTTGAGTTCGATTGGTCGATTCAGTCAAGTTGGACTGCCTATCAGGGTTCTGAAGTTTACATGTTGGGCGTTCCGTCTTATGCGGAGTATTCCGATTTGTCTGGCAAGCTGCGCTTTACGATTGTAAGCAATGGTAATTCTACGTTATTTTTAAATTTAATCGTGGCATCCGGTCAAGATTACAGTTTGCCTGTTCCGTCCGAAAGCAAGGTACTTCTCCTTTACACGAATGCATCCAAGCATCTGCTGTTTTTGGGTTGTGAAGATGCGTATGCCAAAGACGTAGAATCGTATATTGCTTCTCAAGGCTATTCAGGATATGAAGTAAACAGTTTGAAACAAGCTGGCTTTACCGATTTTGCGGCGTCTGCAAAAACAGTTTCTTGCAGTTCTTCTGCAACTACTGTTAAGCCGGGATCCGGTACCGAAGCTTCAGAGCTTTTTGCCATCATGAATAAGTACGTCGTTCCACATTACGTTTCTATTTCCGATTATTATTCGACTGCAATTGCCGAAGTAACAGCCGAAAAAGAAAAATTGCAATCCGAAAAAAACGATTTGCAACGTGCTTACGATGAGCTTTTAAACTCTATTTCGGTGCAGCCGTTGTATGGATCGTTTTCTTCCGAAATGTTTTACACAACAAAAAAATTCTCTGCTGCAAGCTATTCAGGCTATCTGCTTCCGGGTAACCCGAGTGAAGGATCTACGTCTTTCGGAGCAAAAACGATTGCCGAAAGCTCGGGCAAAATTTCCTGCGATTGGCCGATTGACGGATCCAAAATTGAAATCGTACCGTATTTTAAATGCATGGGATTCCGCCTGGATCAATCTTATCCAAAAGGTACAATGTTTCGATTTTCGAACGTCTCCGACGGTGATATTTATGTCGGCTTTGCCGAATGTGATTTCACCTTTACCGAGTCCGTAGCTGCGACCGAAAGATTCTTAAACGTTATTCAGTTGGGTGAACTTACCGAAGGGCAAGATTTCACTTTTACGCTGCCGAAAGATTACGTCGTCGACAACTGTCTGATTGTTTTCTTTGACGAATACGGCGTTGAAATTTCGACCGAAATGACTTTGTCTAAAGTGGTAGTCTATAACGACGAGCTTTACAACTCGGGTTACGTTGCCGGGCAAAATTCCATGAATTCAAAGATAACCGCTGCGTACAATGAAGGGTTTTCAAAAGCTGAAAGTTTTTACAGAGAAAATTTAACCGATTATTCTTTCTTCGGATTGATATCTGCGGTTATAGATGTTCCTGTAAAGACGTTAACGTCTTTGTTGAATTTCGAAATTTTGGGTGTAAACATGCTTTCTTTTTTCCTTGGCCTTTTGAGCTTTTCAATAGTGCTCTGGATAGTGAAGCTGTTTGTTGGTAGTAAGGGATAGTTTTATGTATAGACGTCAAAAAACAAATAAATATGCAGAACCTATATTTAAGGGCAAAAATATGTTTGGTCGTGTTCCAGAAATGGAAGTTTCTCTTCAACGTTCAGATTTGCCGATTATTGTTAACATCATAAAGTTGGCTGCGTGCGTACTTTTGGTTTTTAACGTTATTTTTGTAATGACCGGCAATGATGATTATTTTACTTTTGCAAATTTGCTTTCTTTTTTGCAAAAAGTGCCGACGGTAGATATGGAAATTTTAAAATCGATTCCGAATTTTAGTATTACTCTTCCGTCCTGGTTGGATTGGATATCCCCCGTTGCAAGTATAATCTCGGATATTGTTGGAGTCTTGGCGTTTTTTCTTTTTGGTATTATACAATGTTTAGTTTTTGTTTTGTACTTCGTTGGATTTTTATTCGGATTTGGGGGTGTTTAAAAAAGAGGGGGGCTTTGTGCGTTGCGCGCCCCCTCTTTTTTAATCCACCGATATTGCTAAATAGGTTTTATATGCCGTTAAATCTAAAAATCCTTTTTCGTTAATTTCTCTTATTAGTCTTTTTCCTTCTTCTTCGTCAATATCTTCTGTTATAAAAGCTTCCAATGTTTTTTGAAACATTCTATTTTTAATAGTATATATTGTTTCCACCCAAAATAGTATAGCCGCATGAGTTTCTTTTCTAATCAATGTTCTTTGAGTGATGTCGGTACCGTATGTGATTTCATTTGTTTCCAAACATCTAATTTTTCCATCAGTTTTAATAAGCACTCTCATAAATTTTCTCCCTTTTTTAATCGATTATTATTTCATATTTTCGTAAATCTACAAGTCCCGTTTGGTAAGCTTCTTCGATTATTTTATCACTTTCAGCAAAGTCTATGGCAAAGTCAATGTCGTAATCTAACTGCTTGCTTTCCCAGTTCAATGCTGATATTCTTAAAGCTTCTGTAGTGTAAATTTTAAATTTGGTTTCTCTTTTGTGTATAATTTGTCTTATGTAGTCGGTTTCGACGATTTTAAGCTTTTCGTTTTCGCAGTAAATAATTCGCATTTTTTATTTTAGCCCCCTCTTTTTTTAATCGATTGTTTATTATCAATCATCGTCCTTTTTTTTGTAATGTACCTCGATTTGATACTTGGTCAAATCTAAAAATCCTTTTTCGTTTATTTCTCTTATTAGTCTTTTTCCTTCTTCTTCGTCAATATCTTCCGTTATTAATAAATCTATGCTCCTATACGGAAATTCTATAGCTTTGCGTTTTTCTTTTCCAAACGGGGTTCGTTGTATAATGTCGGTACGGTATCTGATTATGTCAATCTCCAAACACTCAACATTTTCACCGTTTTTAATAAGCACTCTCATAAATTTTCTCCTTTCTTTAATCTACGTTGTTTCATAATTTGGAGCATTTGCTTTGGCAGCGAGGTCGGATACGTTACTTAAGCGGATATACGAAGTATCTTTAGCGGCCTGACAAGCAGTTTTTTGAGCGTGTTCTTCCTCGATGCAATCCGACCGTTCTTTTTGTCCTCATTGAAAATTATTGATTTTTAAAAAAATCAATAAAATACTTGATTTTTTTTTCTCTCTTTATTATAATATAAATTATAGGAATTGCACCCGCTCGGCTTGCGCTCGTGGACTGTTACCACCGGTAAGGACTTACACCTTGCCCCCGAAGTATTTTGCTTTATTAAATTATAGCACGGAGGAATGAGGTTTGCAACACTATGTTGCCGCTTTTTCGGCTTTTTGGGCAAAAAACAACGCAGAGCTCTCATCCCCTCGCTCCCTCGCCGAAACAAGCCCGAAATACACAGTGGAATCACGGGTTACGACAATTTTAAGTTCGGGATAAAGTTTTTGATATCTGTCCGCAACTTCCACCTTAAGCTTTTGCCACTCGGACAGCGTAAACAGCTCCTTAGGGCAAACGGCAACCACCGCAACGTCATCGAAAACAAACACTATTTCGCCGTCGGCAGACGGCGCAAAAAAACAAAAAAGGGCAACAAAAAGTACAATGCTTTTCATGCCCTTATTTTTTATGTTAAAACCGATTTTATTCTAAGCGCCGAATTTTGTTACGTTATCCGACCTGCCCCACAGTTTGTCCAGCGAATACAAAAGTCTGGTTTCGTCGTTAAAAACGTGAACGATAACCGAACCGTAATCCAAAACCGCCCAGCGTCCTTCGCGCATACCTTCGGTTCTTATCGGTTCGATGCCGATTTTTGCAAGTTCGTCCTCGAGATTTTCGGCCAACGAATTGACGTGTTGCACGTTAAGACCGGTTGCGATAACGAAATTTTCGGCAATCACGGTAAGTTCGGCAACGTCCAAAACGGTGATGTCCTCTGCCTTTTTGAAATCAAGAATTTCGCAAATTTTTTGTGTAAGTTGTTGTGTTTCCATATTCAATTCTCCTCATAAAAGCGCACGGCCTGTTCGGTAAGCGGATAAACAAGGTTTCCGCTGTTTTTAACGTGCAACAAGTTTTCGTAAAGTATTTTTCTGAAGCCGCCCTCGAAGTCGGAAAAGATTTTCGCCCTCAGTTCGACTGCGCCGTCATAGTTGCGTTCGTAACTCACAACGTCGGCGGAATAAATCAATTTGTCCAACAAACTCATGTTCGGTTTGCCGGTAGTGTGGCATGCTATGGCCGACAGAACTTCTTCGTCCGTGATGCCGAAATCGTGCCTTGCGACGTATTCGCCCACAAATTGATGCTCGACGGGCGTACCCAAAGCATCCGCAGGACAGTTGTCAATGTTGCCTTTGACGTATTTGCCGGCATCGTGCAAAACGGCGGCGGTAAACACCTTGTCGAAATCAAGTTTAAGGTTGTGCCTCGAATTTAAGTGCACCGCCAAAAGTGCTACGCACTTGGAGTGATAAAACCGCACGTCCGTCAAATAGCCTTTAAGCTTTTCGATCATGGCGTCATAGCGCCCGTAAACCCCGTTGTTTGAAATATAGCGATAAACTCTTTCGTCTAAACAATCGGGCTTATCGCCCAAATACAGCCTTGCCCTAACGTCGCCCGACGAAACTTTTTTGCCGACGTGATCCAAAACAATCACCTTTTTGCCGTATTTTCGGAATATATGGTCCGCAGACGCCTGCACGGGCCCGAACCCTTCCCGACCGTCGGCCACCAACGTGGTTTCGTTTAAAATATCGGCAGGATTTTTCCAACTGTCAAAATGTTCCAAACTGTCGCCGCCGACAAGATACAGGCAATCGCCGTAAAGCTTTTTAAGCTTAGGGATGACTTCGCAAGCATAGTTTGTCGTACCGCTTTGGTACTCGACGTCCGAAACCGCCGTCTCGACGGGAAAATCGGAAAAAGCAAGTTTCAGCATTTCAACCCTGTCCGAAAAACTCGCCTCGGGCGCCGATTTATGCCCCGGAGCAAACGTCGGCACCAATACCAGCCTGTCCGCCCCCAAAGTTTCGACGGCCGCCTTTGCCAACGAAACGTGTTCGGAATGGACGGGGTCGAAAGCCCCGCCGAAAATAATCGTTTTCATAATATAAGCATAGCACAAAACAAAAAACTTTTCAACAGTTTGAAAAAATATTCCTCGCATCCGTTTAAAAAGATTTGCGCAGTCGATAATGAGTGTATGAGCAGGATTATCGATTTTGTGGCCCTTAGGCTGGCGGTGCTTGCACTGCTGTTTGTGTGGAGCATCTATCTTTTTGACCGATTCGAAAGTGCGGTAGCATTTACGGCTGCGGCCTTTTTGACCTTTATCGTCATTTTGCGAATAGTCAAAAAAACCTCCCGAAAAAGCACTTGCGGCAGACGGAAGTTGGAATTTCAAATATCGGTTTTGGGCGGCGAATATGCCCTGTCGCTTTTTAAGGCAACCTTCCCCGAGGCGGCCGAAACCGAAGGGGGACGCTGTTTCGTATGCGGCGACACACTCGTCTGGTCGGCCTACAAATTTTCGCCGTGCGGCCTCGAAGACGTATGCTCCGCCTATCGGACGGCAACCGACAAAGGACTGAAAAACGTAACGGTTCTTTGCCGAGACGTCGACCGGAAATGCTATGCCCTAAAAGAATCGTTGGGCATAAAAATCGACTTTGTAAAAAGCAAAGAACTGTACAAAAAACTGCAAAAAGAAAACCTGTTGCCTATTCCGCAATTTGAAAAAACACCGTCAAAAATTTCGCCGAGGGAAGTTGTGGACCTTGCTTTTTCAAAACAAAACGTGCGCTACTATCTTACTTCCGGCATAATGCTGACGCTTATAAGTTTGGTTTCGCCCGTCAAAACTTACTACGTCTTGATAGGCACGCTGTCGCTGGTTTTGGCCTTAATTTGCGCCGTAAAACAATAAAACCGCTATGAATTAGCGGCTTTTTTATAATACTTTTTGACATTTTAGCAAAAAACATCCCTCGTCGGGGATGTTTTTGAATTTGTTTTTACAAAATGTGTTTGATGCCCTGTTTGTCGCTTTTGCGATACAAAACCATCATGTTTCCTATTGCCTGCACGGGTTCGGCACCTACTTCTTCGGCGACTGCGGCGATGATGTCTTTTGCCGTGTAATCACAGTTTTTAAGCACCTTAACCTTTATAAGTTCCCTTGCCCTGAGCGCATTGTCGATTTCTTCCAAAACGGTGTCGGTCACGCCGTTTTTTCCGATTTGAAACACGGGGTCGACGACGCTTGCCTTTGCCTTTAAAACGGTGCGTTGTTTGCTTGTCAACATAAACTTTTCTCCTTAGTCGATAAATTCAAATTCGATGTCGCCTATCTCAACCACGTCGCCCTCTTTTGCGCCGTGCTTTCTAAGGTCGTCGATAACTCCCCTTTCGATAAGCATTTTTTGGAAGTAGCGGTTGCTGTCGATATCCGAAATAACCACGTTTTTGGCCAGCATATCGATAAAGCCGCCCGAAACGACAAAGGTGCCGTCGTCCATTCTGTCGATTTCGTAGCTTTGGTTGTCCACGATTTCAAATTCAAAATCTTCGTCGACGTCAAACGGCTCGCTTTCCGGGATGTCTTTTAGGGTGTTCCAAACCTCGTCGAGCAAAACTTTTATGCCGTCTTGCATTATTGCAGACATTTTTATAGGTCGTATGCCCGTTCGGCGTTCAAAATCGTCCAAAGCCTCGTCGGCCAGATCGCCCAAAAGGTCGCACTTGTTGGCAACCACTATTTGTTTAAGTCCGGCAAGCTTTATGGAATAAGCATCCAATTCGGCGTTTATCTTTTCGTAATCCAAAACAGGATCTCTGTCCTCGATGCCGCTCAAATCCACAACGTGAACGATAAGCCTTACTCGTTCGATGTGCCTCAAAAAGTCGTGCCCCAGTCCTGCTCCGTCGGCCGCACCCTCGATAAGCCCCGGGATGTCGGCTATAACAAAGCTGTTGTCGTAATATTTCACTACGCCGAGATTCGGTGACAGCGTCGTGAAATGATAGTTTGCGATTTTCGGTTTTGCCGAAGTCAAAACGGACAAAAGCGTGCTTTTTCCGACGTTAGGGAACCCAACTAAGCCGACGTCGGCAATGGTTTTAAGTTCCAAAACGATTTTGTGTTCCTCGGTTTTGTTGCCCCGTTGCGAAAAACTCGGGGTGCGACGTGTCGGAGTTGCGAACCTTGCGTTCCCTTTTCCGCCGCGACCGCCTTTAAGAAGCACCTTCGTTTGTCCGTCGCGAACGAAATCGGCAACAATGCTTCCCGAGTCGAAATCTTTTACCACCGTCCCGACAGGAACTTTGATCACCAAATTTTCACCGCTCTTTCCCGAGCAGTTTTTGCCTGCGCCCGGCATACCGTCGGCCGCCCTGAAATGCTTTTTGAATTTGAAATCTATAAGCGTATTGAGGCCTCTGTCCGCAACCAGCACTATGCTGCCGCCGTTGCCGCCGTCGCCGCCGTCCGGGCCGCCGGCCTGAACAAATTTTTCACGGTGAAAACTGACCACGCCGTCGCCGCCGTTGCCTCCTTTTACATATATGGTTACCTTGTCCAAAAACATAATCTACCTCGTTGTGTTTTGCTTATAGTGTTTGCAAATATCGCTCATTTTGCAACTGCCGCAATCGGGCTTTTGGCTTTTGCAGCAATACCGTCCCAAAAAAATCAATTGATGATGGACTTTAGTCCAAACGTTTTCGGGGAAAAAGGCTTTCAAATCCTCCTCGGTTTTTTCAGGAGTCGCCGAATTTGCGATGCCCAGCCTGTTGGACACCCTGAAAACGTGCGTATCGACGGCTATGGCATTGCCGCCGAAGGCCTCGGCATAAACGACGTTTGCGGTTTTTTGCCCGACGCCCGCCAATTTTTTGAGGTCGGCCACGTTGTCGGGAACCCTGCCCCCGAAGTCGTTGACTACGCTGCGAGCCGCCATAACTATGCTTTTTGCCTTGTTTCGGTAAAACCCTGCCGAGTAAATGTACGGCTCGAGCTCCTCGGGTTCGAGTGCGGCGAAATCAGATGCGGTTTTAAATTTTTTAAACAGCGTTTCGGTTATTGCGTTGACTCGTTTGTCCGTGCACTGTGCGGACAAAATAACCCCCACCAAAAGCTGAAAAGCGTCACCGTGATTGATTTCGCAGCGGGCATCCGGAAACATTTGGTCGAGGCGCAAAAGATAGTTTCGGTAATTCATTTGTCACCTCAAAAAAATATGCCACTCGTTTGAGAGTGGCACAGCGATTTTAAGCCTTGTAAGCGCGTTTACGAGCAGCTTCGGCTTTCTTTTTGCGTTTTACGCTTGGTTTTTCGTAAGCTTCGCGTTTGCGCAAATCACCGATGATACCATCACGAGCGCACTTTCTTTTAAAGCGACGGATCGCGCTATCCAAAGATTCGTTTTCACCGACTTTGATTGTAGACATTCTTTCTCACCGCCTTTTTTAAAAGATTTACACATTCATTATAGTTATTTTGCCGCTTTTGTCAAGCGATTTTGCAGCCGTAAAGCGATTTAGCACATTTTTTCCGACAGTTTTTCGCCGCCGAGAATATGAAAATGCAAATGCCCCACGCTCTGACATCCGTCCTCGCCTTTGTTGGAAACCACCCTAAAGCCGTTTTCCAGTCCCCACTTGTCGGCCGTCTCGCCCACAACCTTCAAACTTCTTCCGAGAGCTTGAGCCTGAGAGTCGTTCATTTGGGTTAAATCGGCAAAATGCTCCTTGGGAATCAACAGAAAATGCACTTTTGCCTGCGGATTCAAATCCTTTATGACAATAGCGTCGTCGTTTTCAAAAACTTTTGTCGACGGGATTTCGCCCGACACGATTTTACAAAATACGCACATGGTTTATCTCCTTATTTAAGTACGTCGCCGACAAGTTCGGTCGGGACCACTGTTTTTATTACGTCGTGAATTTCGCCCTCTGCGTACACCTTAACGTAAGTCGGGGTGTAGCCGACGCTGTAGCCGTTTTCGCTGTCCTCGAACAAAACCTCAACAGGTCGCCCGATAAAGCGTTTTGCATAAGCGATGCGAAGTTTTGATTTAAGTTCCAACAAATCCTTTTCTCTTGCCGAAGCAACGTCGCTCGCAACCAAAGGCAATTTTGCCGCAACCGTGCCCTCTCGCCTGCTGTAACAAAAAACGTGTATGTCCGAAAAGCCGGTTTTTTCGATAAAAGCCAAGGTGTTTTTATGTTGCTCGTCGGTTTCGGTCGGAAATGCCGTGATGACGTCGGTTGTCAAAGAAGCGTCCGGGAAATATTTTTTTATCAGCAAGGTTTTGCGATAAAATTCGTCGGTGGTATAGCGGCGGTTCATTTTTTTCAAAATGCCGTCGTCGCCCGACTGCAAACTGAGGTGAAATTGCGGGCAAAACCGTTTCAAACCCGACAAAGCGGTCAAAAGTTCGTCGGTTATGACTCCCGCTTCCAGCGAGCCCAGCCTTATTCTGACGTCCACGTCGGAAATTGCTTTCACGAGTTCAACCAGCGACGTGCCGATATCTTTGCCGTAGGCCGAAAGATTTATGCCCGTCAAAACCAATTCCTTTGAAGTTAAGGCGGTTTTGCGTATTTCGGCAACTGCCGACTCTAAACTTCTCGAGCGGCTTCTGCCCCTGACGTACGGGATCAGACAATATGAACAAAAATTGTTGCAACCGTCCTGAATTTTGATATAGCTTCTGGTGCGCGGACTTTCCGCTCCGCCCAGCTCCTCGTAAGTTTTGGGCAGTTCTTTGGTTCCGAAACCGCACTCGGAAAGATTGGTTACGGCAAGTTTGTCGGCATTTCCCCCGACGTAAACGACGCCGTCTTTTTCAAACTGCGAAAAATTGTTTTGACTTGCGCACCCGATAACGAATATTTTTGCTTCGGGATTAAACTTTTTCACTCTTGCAACCGCTTGTCTGCTCTTTTTTTCCGCCTCGGAAGTAACGGCGCAAGTGTTTAAAACGTAAACGTCTGCCCGTTCGAGTTTTTCCGAAACCTCGAAGCCTTGCTCCTTAAAGCGAGCCAAAAGCGAGTCGCTTTCATATTGATTCACCTTGCAACCAAGGCTGAAAACCACAACTTTCATGCGTTCATTTCTCCAAGTTCGTACATCGTCACGGCAAGCAAAGCCACAGCGGCGGTTTCGGCCCTGAGAATTCTTTTCCCGAGGCTTACGACAACCGCTCCCGCGGCGGACAGTTTGCAAATTTCTTCCTTGGTAAAGCCGCCCTCGCTGCCCACTATAAGCATAACGTCGGTTTGGTCCTTAAACTTTTTCAAGCCGTCCGAAAGCGAAGTTTGGGTTTCGTCTTCGTACGCGACGATAACGTTGCGGCCTCTAACCGCTTGAAGCACTTCCTCGAAAGTTGCCGACCTGACTTCGGGTTTTTTTGCCCGATGGCACTGTTTTGCCGCTTCCAACGCTATCTTGTCCAGCCTTGTCGTGGCAACCCGTTTTTCGGTGACGTTTGCCGAATCGAAAAATACGATTTCGGATGCGCCCAGTTCCACCGCTTTTTGCGCAACAAAATCGTTTTTGCCGCCCTTAAGCGACGCCTGAAACAGCGTTACGGCGTGCGTAGGCATGCCCCTGTTTTGCGTTTTGGCGGTCACTTTTGCCGTAAAACAATCCTTTTCGACAGAGGTGATTTCGGCCATATAATCCCAGCCGTCGCCCGTCGAAAGGATGATTTTGTAGCCTGCTTTATAGCGCAAAACCTTAACGGCGTGCAAAAACTCTTCGCCTCTGACCGTTACGTTTTCGCCGTCAAAATCGTTGTTATTTACAAAAAATCTGCGTAATTCCATTATTTTTCAAACAAAATTGCGTTCCATTCGCCCATGTTTCGTTTTTCGAGTTCGACAAAACCGGCCTTAAGGTAAGCATCCTCGACCTCCAAAAAACGCTCGTTGATTATACCCGACAAAATCAGTTTGCCACCCTTTTTGACGTAGCGTGCCGCCCCTGCGGACAAATAAATCAAAACGTCTGCCGTTATGTTTGCCAGCATTATGTCTGCCATGACGTCGGACTTGTCCAAAAGGTTTGCCACTTCTATTTCGGTTTTGTCGGCCACGCCGTTAAGTTCGGCATTTTCGACGGCCGTCTGAATGGCATCGGCATCGATATCGCACATATATGCGTTTTTCGCGCCGAGCAAAATGGCCGCAATGCCCAAAATTCCGCTTCCCGTGCCGACATCAACCACCGTCTTGCCCTCAGGGTTGCATTTGGCAATGAGGTCCAAACACATATGCGTAGTTTCGTGTTCGCCCGTGCCGAAAGCCATGCCCGGATTTATGTACAGCAGTTTTTCGTCCGCTTTTTTAGGATAATTTATCCATTTCGGGACAACCGTCACCGAATCGGTGACAATGGGTTTGTAATACTTTTTCCACTCGTTGCGCCAATCGGTGTCGTCGACGGGGGTTGCGATGATTTCGGCCGCACCCACCTGAAACGGCGAGCGGGATTTCAACAGTTCAAGCCCCTCTTCAACCTCTTTGATTTTCTGCTTAAGCCCGTCGGCGGGAACCATAAATTTGACGTAAACCCTGTCGTCGTAACCCGACAGCGCTTTTTCGTCGATATAGTCCCAAATAACGGATGAACGGTAAAGCTCCTCAACGTCGTTTTTGTCGCGGATGCTTACGCCCTCGCCGCCCAGTTCGAAAAAGAGATCGGCAACCAAGTCGGCCGCTTCGTGAGTGGTTGTTACGGATATTTCGTACCATTTGTTGGTAGAGGAATTGTCTGCCATTATTTCAAATTGTCCTTGTATTCTTTGATTTTCGGATATTGTTTGCCGTCGAAAGTTTTGTCGATGGCCTCGAGTGCTTTTTTCTGTTCGCGCGAAAGCTTTTTAGGGGTTTCGACAACAACGGTGACGTAAAGGTCGCCATAAGTGTCCTTCCTCAAATACTTGATACCTTTGTTCTTTATGCGGAACACGGTGCCCGTCTGCGTGCATTCCGGAATTTCGTACTTCATGCCGCCGTCGAGAGTAGGAATATCAATTTCGCCGCCCAAAATCGCAGTGGTTATCGTGATAGGCACGTTGACGTACAAATTGTAGTCGCGACGCTCGAACAATTTGTGTTTTTTCACTCTGACCACAACCACCAAGCTGCCGTTTTCGCCGCCGTTCGAACCGGCCTCGCCCTCGTTGTAATAGCTCATTTGCTGTCCGTCGGCGATACCTGCCGGCACGTTGACGTTTATCGTGCGGATTTGTTCGGTTTTGCCTCTGCCGCCGCAAGCGGTGCATTTTTCGGTGATTATGCGGCCCTTGCCTTTACAGTCCGGGCAAACCGTTTGCGTCGAAACCTGCCCGAACACCGTGCGTTGAGTTACGTTTACCACGCCTTTGCCGCCGCACTTTGTGCAAGTTTTTACCGACGACGAATCCTTTGCTCCGGTGCCGCCGCACGTTTTGCAATTTTCGGTGCGTCTGATTTTCACTTCTTTTTCGCAACCGAAAGCCGCTTCTTCGAAGGTGATGTTAAGTTCTACGACGATGTCCTCGCCCCTAACTGCCCTGTTCGCTCTCGAGCTTTTGCGCCCCGAACCGCCGGTGAAGCCCGAAAAAATCGTGCTGAAAATGTCGTCCATATCGAAACCGTCGCCCGACGTCGACCAATGGAAACCGCCGGCGCCTCCGCCGCCGCCCATAGGGCCGTTTTCGTCGCCGTAAGTGTCGTATGCCGCACGTTTGTTGTCGTCGCTCAAAACCTCGTAGGCGTGATTTATTTCCTTAAACTTTTCCTCCGCCTTTTTCTTTTCCTCTGCCGAAGCGGTGCTGTACATGTCGGGATGATACTTTTTGGCGAGGTTTCGATATGCGGATTTAAGTTGATCTTTCGTCGCCGATTTGTCGACGCCTAACGTTTCGTAATAATTAGCCATGTTCTTCCTTATAATATGGCTAATCTCACCCGTTTAGAGAGTGAGAAAAGCCTTGAATTTGCTTGTTTGATTTAACGTTATCTGATGTCGTCCGGATCGCCCGAAACAGGTCCGTCGGAAGCGTCGCCGCCCTGAGGATTTTCGGCAGCGTTTGCCTGATAAAGTTTGGTCATGACAGGATCGGAAGCCTTGGACAAATCTTCCATAACCTTTTTGATTGCGTCCATGTCGTCTGCTTTTTCGAGTTCGGTTTTTGCCGTTTCGCAAGCCTTGGTGACCGTTTCTTTATCTTCGTCGGTGAGTTTGTCGCCGGCGTCCTTAACAGCTTTTTCGATGGCAAATATAAGTTGTTCGCCGCTGTTTTTGGCTTCAACCTTTTCCTTTCTTGCCTTGTCTTCTGCCTCGTATTTTTCGGCTTCGGCAACTTTTTGGTTGATTTCGTCCTCGGTCAGGTTGGAGGATGCGCTTATGGTTATGGACTGGCTCTTGTTGGTGCCTTTATCCATTGCCTTAACGCTTACGATACCGTTTGCGTCGATGTCGAAAGTAACTTCGATCTGAGGCACTCCCCTCGGAGCCGGTGCGATGCCCACAAGTTCGAAGCGGCCGAGAGTTTTGTTGTCTTTGGCAAATTCTCTTTCGCCCTGCAAAACGTGCACGTCAACGGAAGTTTGATTGTCGGCTGCAGTGCTGAAAATTTGCGACTTGGAAGTTGGGATGGTGGTGTTTCTGTCGATAAGTCTGGTGAAAATTCCGCCCAGAGTTTCGATACCCAGAGACAACGGTGTTACGTCCAGAAGCAAAACGTCTTTGACGTCGCCGGCCAAAACGCCGCCCTGAATTGCCGCACCGATTGCGACGCATTCGTCAGGGTTGATGCCCTTAAACGGTTCTTTGCCAATAAAGTTCTTAACCGCGTCCACGACTGCCGGAATACGGGTGGAGCCGCCTACGAGGATAACTTTTGCAATGTCGTTTACCGAAAGGCCCGCATCTTTCAAAGCCTGTTTGGTAGGGCCCATGGTCATTTCCACGAGGTCTGCGGTGAGGCTGTCGAATTTTGCTTTGGTAAGGTCGACGTCGAGGTGTTTAGGTCCGTCTGCGCCGATGGTGATAAACGGAAGGCTGATTTTGGTTTTGGTTACGCCGGAAAGGTCGATTTTTGCTTTTTCGGAAGCTTCCTTAACCCTTTGCATTGCCATCTTGTCGCCGGAAAGGTCGATGCCTTCTGTTCTCTTGAATTCGGCTACAACGTAGTCCATAATACGTTTGTCGAAATCGTCGCCGCCCAAGTGGTTGTTGCCGCTGGTGGCCAAAACTTCGAAAACGCCGTCGCCCAATTCCAAAACGGAAACGTCAAACGTGCCGCCGCCAAGGTCGAAAATAAGAACTTTTTGGTTTTTGTTTTCATCCTTATCCAAACCGTATGCAAGTGCCGCAGCGGTAGGCTCGTTGATTATACGCATAACTTCGAGGCCTGCGATTTTGCCTGCGTCCTTGGTTGCCTGACGTTGGCTGTCGGTGAAGTATGCCGGAACGGTGATGACCGCTTGCGTGATTTTTTGTCCGAGGTATTTTTCGGCGTCGTTTTTGAGCTTGGTCAAAATCATTGCGGAAATTTCCTGCGGGGTGTAATGTTTTCCGTCAACGTTTACGGTGTAGTCAGAACCCATTTTCCTTTTGATGCTGGATATTGTGCGATCAGGGTTTGCAACCGCCTGGCGTTTTGCGATTTCGCCGACAAGCCTTTCGCCGTCTTTGGAAAAACCTACGACGGACGGAGTCGTGCGCATGCCCTCTGCGTTTGCAATAACGGTGGCTTCGCCGCCTTCCATAACCGCTACGCAGCTGTTTGTTGTACCTAAGTCTATACCGATAATTTTACTCATAGTCAAAATCTCCTTTATATCTGAAATGTTTTTACCTTATTATTATTTGCCGACGGCAACCACGCTGTGACGCAAAACTTTGTCGCCGAACATGTAACCTTTTTGAATTTCGTAAACCACTTTGCCCGACATTTCTTCGTTGTCGACCTGCATGATGCAGTTGTGGAATTTTGGATCGAAATCTTTGCCTGCCGCTTCGATTTCGGTTACGTTGTATTTTTCAAAAACAAGTTTAAACTGTTCTTTTATGATGCCTAAACCTGCCAATGTGCTTTCATCTTTGATGGTTTGCTCGGCTCTGTCGAAGCTGTCGAGAACGGGAAGGATGCTTTCCAACACCTCAACCACCGTACGCTCTCTGACCTCTTTTGAAAGGTTTAAGTTGTTTTTTCGGAAATTTTCAAATTCCGCCCTTGCCCTCAAAGCCATATCCTTGTATTCGGCGGCCTGCTTCAACGCCTCGTCCAACGGGGACGTTTGTTCTTCCGCCGCTTCCGCGGTATCTTCAACCGCTTCGGCTTGGACTTCCTCTCTCAGAGGCGGCTTTGGATTGATTTTGTCGTCTTTGATTTTTTTTGCCATTTTTACTCCTCTTGTTCGCCGTCGATGACTTTATCGAAGGCCTTACTTATATAATTGAGAACTGAAATAACTTTGTTGTAGTTCATGCGCTCCGGACCTATAACGCCCGCCTGGCCTATTTCCTTGCCGTTTACGACGTATTTGGCCGTAACTATTGCACATTTGTCCAAACCGCCGCTCTCTTCCTTGCCGATTTTTACGCTGAACTCGAGCCCCTCGCCCGAATCCAACAGCGACGCAACCTGTTCGTGCTCGCCGATGACCGACAAAAACTTACGGGCGCTGTCGATGTTGTTGTATTCCGGATAATCCAACATCTTGAGTGCGCCTTCCATATAAACCTTGTCGGTGCCTTCCTCGTTGTAACCTGCGATTATGTTGACGATTTCTTCAAAAAGGAACCTGAAACGTTCCATTTCGGCGTCGACTATGTCATACGGCTCCAAAATTTCAGCCACGGTTTTTCCGGAAAACATTTTGTTGACAAGCCTGTTGGCGCTTTCGACCACGTCCGAGCGTATGGACGACGGAATGTCGATGGTTTTGTCTTTCAAAACGCCGCTGTCGGTGATGACGATGACAAGTGCCGTATCGTCGCCGATAGGAACAAGTTTAATTTCCTTAACCAAAACTTCTTTGAAGTTTTTTACGACGATAACCGAAGTGTAGTTTGTAACGTCGGCCAAAACTTTTGCGGTTTGGCGGATTATGTCCTCTACCTTATCAACCTTTTTGCCAAAACTGTTTTTGATGTATTTGATTTCGGCAGGCGACAACTTGCAATCTGGGATGATTTTTTCGACGTAAAGTTTGTATGCCTGAGGAAGCGGAACTCGCCCGGACGAAGTGTGCGGCTGTTCCAAATAACCCATCTTCTCCAAAGCGGCCAAATCGTTGCGAATGGTTGCGCTGGAAACTTCGGGCATATATTTTTCCTTGATGTCGCCCGAACTTACCGGTTCGGCGGTGGCAACGAATTCGTCCACCAACGCTTTAAGGATTTTCTGTTTTCTTTTTGACAGCTCTTCCATGGCTCGCCTCCAAAAAAATTAGCACTCCAAAACTTTGATTGCTAATTCAGTATAGTACCGATTTTAGCAGTTGTCAAGTGGTGAGTGCTAAATTTTTCAAATATTTTCAAATTTTTTTGTCAAATCATAAATTCGGCGATTATTGAATTGGAAACGTAAAACCCGTCGTCGGTCAACCTAAACCTGTTTCCGCAAAATTCGGTGAAAGCTCGGGTTGTTTTTAAAGGTATTTTATATTTATCTTTAAAGTTACATTTATATTTACGTTCAAAATTTTCAACGTCCAAACCTTCAACTGTGCGCAAGGCAAGCATTATGGTTTCAAACTCCTCGTCCTCGGCCGTCAACTTCTCCGAACCGGCAACGGGCAGACGTCCCGAACCCAGCCTTTCGCGATAAACCGCCATATCCGACGTGTTGAAACTTCTTACCGAATTTACAAACCCGTGCGCCGAAAGCCCTACGCCGATATAATCGTTTCGCCGCCAATAACCCAAATTGTGCTTGCATTCAAAACCCGGCTTTGCAAAATTTGAAATTTCGTATCTGAGATAGCCGTTTTGAGTCAAACTGTCGCAAAAACAATCATATATGTCAGAAATACAATCGTCGTCGGGCAATTTTAAGCCGTTTTGAATCATTTTCGCCAACACAGTTCCCTGCTCGACTTGCAAACCGTAAGCCGAAACGTGCTTAACGTTTAAGTCCGCAAGCCGCTTAACGGTGTCTGCGACCTCGCTTTCGGACATCGCCGAAAAACCCAAAATAAGGTCGGCGTTTACGTTGTCAAAATATTTGCCGGCAAGCGTCAATGCCCGTTCGGCCTGCTTTACGTCGTGAAGTCGCCCCATCGTTTTCAAGACCTCGTCGTCAAAGCTTTGGACTCCGATGCTCAGTCTGTTTACCCCCAAGTCCTTGGCTGCCGCCAAAAAACTTTCGGTCAAACTTTCGGGATTTGCCTCAACGGAAAATTCCTCGGGCAAAAAACGGAATTTGCGCTCTGCCGCCCTAACTGTTTTTTCAAGCCGTTTCGCACCCAAAAGAGTCGGAGTTCCGCCACCAATGTAGCACGTTGAAATTCGCCCGTCGTAATCGACGAGCGAAATTTCCTTTTCCAAAAGCGCAACGTATTCGTCAATGTCGGCTTCGGTGGCCGCAGACGAACAAAAATCGCAATAATTGCATTTACGCTTGCAAAACGGAACGTGTACGTACAATTGTTTTGCTTCTTTTTCAGTCATTGTCAATTTTGAGTATGCTCATGAAGGCTTCGCTCGGGACCTGAACCGTTCCCACCTGGCGCATACGCTTTTTGCCTTCTTTTTGTTTTTCAAGCAGTTTCTTTTTTCTGGTTATGTCGCCGCCGTAGCACTTGGCCAAAACGTCTTTTCTCATCGCTTTGACGGTCTCACGGGCAATAACCTTGCCGCCTATAGCCGCCTGAACGGGGATTTCGAACATCTGTCGAGGTATAACGTCTTTCAACCTTTCGGCAATTTGACGGCCCCTGGCGTAGGCCTTATCCTTGTGAACGATGATGCTGAGCGCATCGCACATATCGCCGTTTAAAAGCATATCGAGCTTGACCAAATCGCTTCGTTCGTAGCCCAAAATTTCGTAGTCGAGGCTGGCGTATCCGCGAGTTCTCGACTTCAGGCTGTCGAAAAAGTCGTAAATAATTTCGTTCAAAGGCATGTGATAGATGACTTTGCAACGGTTTGCCTCCAAGTAAACGAGGTCCTTATATTCGCCGCGCTTATCCTGGCAAAGCTCCATAATCGAGCCGACGTACTGCGGAGGAGTGTAAATTTCGGCCTTAACAACCGGCTCTTCCATAAAATCGATTTCGGCCGCCGACGGCAAATGCGTCGGGTTGGAAACGATAAGAACTTCTCCGTTGGTTTTTGTGACTCGGTATTTTACGCTCGGAGCGGTGGTCACGAGGTCGAGATCGAATTCTCTTTCAAGCCTTTCTTCGATGATTTCCATGTGCAACAGGCCCAAAAAGCCGCATCTGAAACCGAATCCCAACGCCGTCGAAACTTCGGGTTCGAACTGCAAACTCGCATCGTTTAGGCCGAGTTTTTCAAGTGCGTCCTTAAGCTCGCCGTAGCGTGCGCCGTCGGCCGGATAGATGCCGGCATAAACCATCGGCGTAACGTGCTTAAAGCCCGGCAAAGGCTCGGATGCTCCGTTTTCGGCAACGGTTATGGTGTCGCCCACGGCCGTGTCTCTGACGTTTTTGATGCTTGCGGCTATGTAGCCGACGTCGCCTGCCGACAGCGACCTGACCGGCATCGATTTAGGGTTGAAAACGCCCACTTCGGTGACGTCAAACACCTTGCCGCTGCTCATCATCATAATTCTGTCGCCCGCCTTAACGCTGCCGTCAAACACCCTGACCATCGAAATCGCACCCTTGTAGTTGTCGTAAAAACTGTCAAAAATAAGTGCTTTCAGCGGCTTGTTCTCGTCGCCCGACGGACAAGGAAGCGTCTCGACGATTTTGTCCAAAACGTCCTTTATGTTGGTCCCTTCCTTTGCCGAAATAAGCGGCGCTTCGGAAGCGTCGAGGCCTATTACGTCCTCGATTTCCCTTTTTGCTTCGTCGGGATCGGCGGACGGAAGGTCTATTTTGTTTATGACAGGCAAAACCTCGAGGTCGTTGTCGATGGCAAGATAAACGTTTGTGAGAGTCTGTGCCTCAACGCCCTGCGTGGCATCCACAATCAACACCGCACCTTCGCAAGCCTTCAGACTCCTCGAAACTTCGTAAGTGAAGTCGACGTGTCCCGGGGTGTCGATGAGGTTTAAGGTGTATTCCTCGCCGTTGTAATTGTAAATAAGGCGGCACGTTTGAAGTTTGATGGTGATGCCGCGTTCTTTTTCGATGTCCATATTGTCGAGCATTTGCTCGCTCATATCTCGCTTCGACACCGTGTCCGTCATTTCGATGAGGCGGTCGGCTAAAGTCGATTTGCCGTGGTCGATGTGGGCCACTATGCAAAAATTGCGAATTTTGGATTGATCTGACATATTTTTCTCCGTAACGGGTGAAGTTTGATTTATATATCAATAATTATATATAATTTTTACGGCTTTTGCAATCAATCTAAAACGCTTTTAAAAAATAAGCGACGATATAATCGCCGCCGATTTCGTTTGCGCCTACTTTGAAATTTTTTTCAAAACCTGTTTGACGCATTCCTGTTTCAAGAGCACGGCCGCACCGACCGCGCCCACCAAAAGGCCTACTTTGAATTTTGTCATAACCCACCTCCCGAATATAGTGTTTTGTTTAAACCGCAAATTATTCCGACCGCACTAACCTCAAACGAATTTCAACCCATCGACTGCCCCTGAATGCACACGATTGTAAAGCCCTAAGCGCACTAACCTCAAATGAATTTTAACCCTTCGACAGCTCCTGACTCAACGAATTTACAACCCTGACAACCTTAATTTAAAAATATTTAACTTAGCGCACCAACCTTATACGATTTAAAACTCTTACCACCATTGTCCTGCAAACGAATTTAACACTCCGACCGCCCGTTCGTGGCGGTTTAAAAACAAAAACCTTTAATAACAAAAAAAGGTCCCGACGGCAAGCCGTCGGGCCTTTTTATATGGAGGGATTTATTAGCTTATTTTTGTCATTTGTTCTTCAGTGACCGTCCAGTTTATCGTAACCGTTTGGCCTTCACGAACGACGGTGTATTCCAACGAATCGCCTACGTGCTGAATCAAAACGAGGTCGATAAGTTTATACATGCGGTCGGTTTCGTAAACTTTGCCGTTGATTTTTACGCTTTGAATTACGTCGTTTTCCTTAAAGCCGGCTTTCTCGGCGGCCGAGCCCGACTCGACGCTTTTGACGGTAACTTTTTCGGTGATTTTGCTCTTAAGGGTGTTGTTGTCGTAAACCGCTTTCGATTCCAACCCCGAAACGGTGATGCCCAAAACAGGTTTGTAGCAGCTTGCGTCGCCACGGCCTTCAAAATAGTACAGCACGTTTTCGGCGACCTTTTTCACGAGGTCGATAGGGATTGCATATCCGATGCTTTCGACGGTGCTTTCGATGTTTTTGGCGTTTACGATACCGATAACTTCGCCTTTAAGATTAAACAGACCGCCACCGCTGTTGCCGCTGTTTACAGGCGTATCGATGCGCATAACTCGGTAAGTTACTTCGGTAACGTCGTCTGCGGCGGTCATTTCCAGATATTCGCTGTCAACCGAAACGATGCCCGAGGTAACGGACGTTCCGCTTCCTTTTGCGTTTCCGATGGCAACGGCAACGTCGCCTGCAGCGACGGTTTCGCTGTTTCCGAGAGTAGCCTCAACCACGTCGGAATTTTTCAAAAAGTCGCTGTTTTCGATTTTCAAAACGGCAATGTCGTAAGTCATGCTTCCGCCGACGTAAGTTGCCGGGACGGCATAATCGGTGTATTCGCTGCCGTAAAGCAGAACTTGGATGTCGTCACTGATATGGTCGGAGGTGGATGCGGAACTGTCGTATACGACGTGATAATTGGTTATGACATAGGCGTTTCCTGCCTCTTTATCCAGCTTATAAACGATGCCGCTGCCTGCCGAAGCATACTCTTCGGTGCCGGACATAATCCCGTAACCCCTTTTGGTAAAGTTGCTGACAATCAAAACCGTCGAATAAACGGCCTTGTTTGCCATGTACGAAACGTCGTTGGTAAGCCCCAAATTGAGTGTTGCGGCAACAAATTCCGACAAAGTTCCCTCGTAACCGTCCTTAACCGCGGCGGCATAATAATCCTCGACGGTCAAAGGTGCGTTCGCGCCGTCCTTGCCGTTTGCGCCGTCAACGCCGTTGGCGCCGTTGGTGACGGTAAAATCATACGTCGAGCCGTCCGAAAAGGTTATGGTGTAAGTGTCCACAAGCCCTTTCGAGGCCGTTTTGGTGATGCTGACTACGGTGTTGTAGTAGTTGTTTGTCGCCCCGTCGTTGCATGCGCAAAGCGTGACACTTAACACGACAACCGCTACGATAACGAGTGTAATGACCGATTTTCTTTTGTTGGTCATACTTAGCCTCCCTTATGTTTCTGACAAAATTTTATTTCCTAAATGTTAATTCTACCTTAAAAAACACAACTTTAAACAAAAAAAGAAACGGGCTTTGCGCTAAGGCAAAGCCCCGATTTGAAATTATTCGAGAATGTTTGTGGTGATATAGTCGACGCCCATATTGATAAGCACCTTTGCAACAGGCCGCCAGTCAACCGTCCAGCAGTTCACTTTGATGCCGTTCTCGTGCATTTCGCGGATGTTTTTGCGAGTCAAAACCTTGAAGTCGGCATCGATGTCGAGTTTGTACTTAATAAGGTTGTTCAAAACCCGTTTGTTGTAGTGAACGGTAAGATATTGGGCAGGCTGATCGGGATATTTCTTTCTCAAAGCAACCAGATTTTCCAGGAAAAACGAAATGAAAATGATGTGATCCAAGTAGCCCAACCTTTCGATTTCGGCAACCATATCCCAAACTTCTTGTTCCTCGAAGTGGTTTTTCATCTCCAAAATGCCGATTTTTCCATGCTCTTTAAGTGAATTTATGTATTCCTCCAAAGTAGGAATTCGGGTTTCCTTTTCGCCGCCCTCCTTGCTTTTGGCGTAAAGTTTGACTTTTCTTAAAGTGTCAAACGAAGTCAGCTCGACGATATACGGAGAAGCCGAAACTCGAGCCGTGGAACTGTCGTGAATGATGACGTACTTTTGGTCGGACGTAACGTGAATATCGGTTTCGATGCCGTAATAACTATGCTCGCCGGCAAGGTCGAAAGCGGCAACGGTGTTTTCGCGTTTGATACCGCTCAGCCCTCTGTGTGCGATCATAAGGCAGTTGCCTTTGTGTTTCAAAACTTTGGTTTTTTTGTAACGAGGCACAAACATAACAAAATCTCCTAACTTTCCTCTTTTTTATTATAAAACGACATTTGGTCGCTTGCAATAGTTTTTTAAACTTTTTGACCGTGTTTTTGGCCAAAATGCCCAAGGTATTATGAAAAAACGCTGTTTTTTATAATAGTTTTAAGCATTTTTCCTGATTTTTGCCACAAAGAACCCTTCGTACAATTCGTTCGGACAAACGCACAACGTTCCGTCCAAGCTTGTCGGAAGCAGAGGCAACGTCTGCATCCCGTCAAATCGGACGGGGACGATTTCGGCATTAAATTCCTTAAGAACTCCCCTTACGGCATCTTCGTTTTCGGCCGACAAAACCGAGCACGTCGAATAAACCATAGTCTGCCCCTTCTTCAAAACCGTCAAGGCTTTTTTCAAAAGGCCTTTTTGCAAAGCCGTTGTTTTTGCAATAAGCTTTGGCGTAAACGTCTGAAACAGTTTTTTGTTTCTGACGTTCAATATTCCGCTTCCGCTGCAAGGCGCATCCAACAGAACGTTGTCAAAGCGGAAAAAACTGTCAAGCATTCTGCTGTCGGTTTGCATGACGTTTGCCGAGGCACCCTGCTTTTTAAGATTATAGCGAAGCTGTTCGGCCCTTACGGCATCACGTTCGCAAGCGGTTAGGTGCGCGCGGTTTGAAGTCAGTGCGGCAATTTGAGTGGTTTTGCCTCCCGGTGCGGCGGCCATGTCCAACACGTCCTGCCCCTCTTTAAGGTCCATAACGACGGGCGGCAGTTGCGACGACAGACTTTGAAGATAAATCTTGCCGTCACTATAAACGTCAAGCGGGCGCAAATCGCTTTCCGATGCCTCGGGAAGCACGAATGCGCAATCGCTCCAGGCCACCTGTTCGTAGCGAATGCCGCAACCGTCAAAGGTTTTGAGGACGTCCGAAACGTCGGCCTTTAAGGTGTTCACCCTCAGCGTAACCGGCCGTTTTGCCTCATAGCCTTCGATAATGCGTTCGACGTCGGCAGACGAATATTGTTCGGCCAGAAGTTTTGGCAAAAATTCCGGCAACAAACCAAAGTCTGCCATGCTAAATTCTTTCCTTGGTTTCCCTCAAAACCTTTTCGACAAAGGCGTCGAGAGACATAACTTCGGTTTCGGCAGTGTCGCGGTAACGCAGCGAAACGGTTTTTTCTTCCGATTCTTTTGCGCCGATAACCAACATGTACGGAACTCTGTCGACAAGCTGAGCCTGACGAATCATATAGCCGATTTTTTCGTTGCGGGTGTCAAATTCAACTCTGACCTTTGCCGCTTTAAGCGCTTCGTAAACTTCCTTGCCCCACTCTGCGCTCTTTTCGCTTACCAACAAAACTTTGACCTGAGTCGGAGCAAGCCACAGAGGGAACTTGCCGGCAAAGTGTTCGGTAAGGATGCCGATGAAGCGTTCGATGGAACCGAAGCAAACACGGTGAACCATAATCGGACGTTGTTTTTCGCCGTTTTCGTCGATATATTCGAGGCCGAAATTCAAAGGCATCTGGAAGTCGAGCTGAATGGTGCCGCATTGCCAGGTGCGTCCGAGGCTGTCCTCGAGGTGAAAGTCGATTTTCGGGCCGTAAAATGCGCCGTCGCCTTCGTTTACGGTGTACGGAAGCCCCAATTTTTCAAGTGCGCCTTTAAGGCCTGCGGTAGCGGCTTCCCAATCCTCGTCGCTTCCCATGCTGTCTTCCGGACGGGTGGAAAGTTCGACAAAATATTTGAAACCGAATTTTTCGTAAACTTCGTTTATAAGATGCACGACGCCGATAATTTCGCTTTCGATTTGGTCACGTCGCATAAAGATGTGAGCATCGTCCTGCGTGAAGCAACGCACCCTGAACAAACCGTGCAATGCGCCTTTAAGTTCGTGACGGTGAACCAAACCCAACTCGCCCACTCTCATAGGCAGTTCCCTATAGCTGTGCGGTTGAGAACGGTAAACCATAACGCCGCCCGGGCAATTCATCGGTTTTACGCAATAAATTTCGTCGTCGATGACGGTGGAATACATGTTGTCTTTGTAGTGATCCCAGTGGCCGCTGGTTTCCCAAAGTTTGCGGTTCATGATGATCGGAGTGGAAACCTCGACGTATCCGTCACGGTAGTGAATGTCGCGCCAATAGTCAATGAGCGCATTTTTAAGCGCCATGCCCTTCGGGAGGAAGAACGGGAATCCAGGGCCCTCGTCGGCCATCATAAACAGGTTCATTTCCCTGCCTATTCTTCTGTGGTCGCGTTTTTCGGCCTCTTCCATAAGTTTCAAATAAGCGTCAAGCTCGTCCTGGGTGCGGAAAGCGATGCCGTTGATGCGGGTAAGCATTTTGTTGCTCTTGTCGCCCTTCCAGTAAGCACCCGACTGCTGAGTGATCTTAAACGCCTTAATCGCCTTTGTGTAGGTGAGGTGCGGCCCGATGCACATGTCGATATATTCGCCCTGCTGATAAAAGCTTATAACGGCATCCTCGGCAAGGTCGCCGATATGTTCGACTTTGTATTTTTCGCCTCTCTGCTGCATAAGAGTAATCGCTTCTTCTCGCGGCAAAATAAACGGACGGACAGGCAAATTTTCCTTGATGATTTTGCGCATTTCCTTTTCGATGGATTGCAAATCCTCGTCGGTGAGCTTAATGTCGCCCAAATCGACGTCGTAGTAAAAACCTTTTTCCGTAGCCGGACCGTAGGCAAAATCGGCATTAGGATACAAGCGTTTTATCGCCTGAGCCATAACGTGCGCACAGGTGTGTCTGATGACGTGAAGTTCTTCGTCGGCCGGGCATTCGGCCACTCTGCCGTCGTTGTAAATGATTTTCATAGTTATATCTCCGATAAATTATTTTCTAACCGATAAAAAAACCTTGCTGAGGATATCCTCGGCAAGGGTGCGTGGCACGGTTCCACCTTGACTTTAACTTAATTCAACCTTTTACGCAAGGTAAGCGGCACGGTTTGATTTATTTCGCCGTACGGCTCGGGAGTGGTTTTTCGCTTAGTTCCGCGTGAGGCTTGCAGCATCCGCCTCCTCTCTTGACGCTTCAAAAAGTTACTTGTTCCGTCATAGCCTTTATTTAACTGTCTAAATTATACTTCATAATATCGTCTTTGTCAACCAACAAAAAATCATTTGCC
>CAZBVO010000003.1:0-13777 GCA_964495385.1 uncultured Faecalibacterium sp. | reverse complement strand
AGGTTTGTAAAAAAGTTGATAAGCCTGCCGAAAATTCGGCACTCTCCGCCTAAAGCGCCTTTGTAAACGTCAACGTTAAATGCAGAACGTGAAATGTCCTGCATTTAATATTAAAACTTACACGCCTAAGCGTATGGCGTAAAAAACCGCTCATTCGGTTGCAATCCGACAGTCGCCCGTGCTATACTGTAAAAAAGGAGGCAAGCTATGAAACCTTGTGCTAAAAAAATCGTAACGGCGTTGTTGATTGCGCTCGTTTTTTGCTCGGCAGCAGTTTTCGGGCCGCTAAGCACGCCTGCGCTTGCCAACTCGGCACAAAAAGAATGGGAGGGCGAAACTTCGTCCGGCATCTTGATAAGCGGCGACGGCGATGCGCCGATCGTGGTCGATAAGGAAGTTTTGACTTTCAACATACAACACGAAGTCGGCCCTGACTATTCGGCGGACAGCAAAATGAACACTGTTACCGCCGAGTACACTTTCACCAACCCTACCGACAACACCTACACCGTGCATGCCGTGTTCCCGTTTATGGACGGAACGTACATTTACTACGACGATGACTTTGACGATACAAAGTATTACGACGTCAAAATCGACGGGGCTTCCGTCGACAACGCCATGCGCGCGACCTACACCGCCGACTACTACGGCTTTGATTTAGAAAAGGAAATTTCGCTCATCCGAAACGACTATGCCACGGCAGACGATTGGGACCTCGATGCAACCGTTTACCGCTACACCGTAAGCATTCAAATGCCTGTCGAACTGCAAAAAGCGGACGGCTACCGAAAAGAACTTTACTTCAACATGGCCATGCAATCGGGCAAAATTTTGTTTTCGCAAACGCCGGACAAAGTATACAGCGGCATATATCAAAACTACGACAGTTTTCATCTTTACAACAGTTACGCCTCCATCGAAGTCTACTCCATAGGCCAACCTCTTGACCTCGAGGCAGTTTTTGAAAATGCGTTTTTCGTCGACAGATCCGACGATTACCAAAACCCGGACGTTTACGCCGGAGGAGAAATAACCGTTAAGTCTGCGGAAAATATGCTCTTTTCCGACCTCGTTTACCTCGATTACGACGAGAACGGTTCGATAAGTCGCATGGATTGGCACAACGTCGTTTTCGATATGTGGCACGACCGTGACACAAACTACGACAGATACAACGTCGGTTTGTTCGACTTCGATTACCGTCACACTCGCCGTTGGTACGACTACGAAATCACCTTCCAGCCGCACCAAACCGTAGTCAACACGGTCAAAGCACCGATTCTGCCGTCCATCCATCAAAACTATGAACCGACAAAATACGTCTATTCCTACCTGCTGTCCCCTGCGTCCACCTGGGCCGACTTTAAGGATTTGACAATAAACGTCAACACCCCGTTTTACATTTTGGATTTAAAAGACGGCTGGCAAAAAACCGACAGCGGCTACACCGCTCACTACGACACGTTGCCGGAGTTCGGGACGCTTGAAATGACAATATGTTCCTCTGCCGAACCGAAAATACAAAAAAATTATTTCTACGCCGTAGTCTGGGGCCTCCTCATCTTCGTGGAAATAGTGATTTTCTTGATTCCGATAGCGATTATAGTTGTTGCAATAATTTTGATAAAAAAGGCGATAAAACGCAAAAAAAAGAAAAAAGCGGCACTTGAAGAAGAATTATCCGCTCCGTCGGACACTCCCGATTTTTCAACCAGAGAGGACGAAAACTAACTGAATTTAACTTTGAATTTTATAAAAAAACAAACTCATTGCGAGTTTGTTTTTTTGCTTTTTAATTTAAAATTTTAGTTCTTACGCTCTTACTCTTGTCAGATGAGTGTGCGATGCAACCCATTTTTTCATCTTTATGGTCACCCAGAAGCTGTAAATGCCGCACGTTATCAAAGTCAACAAAAACCATTTTACCCAATTTCCGAACAGCGAAATCGCTTTGCCGTCAAAGGCAAGTTTGTAGCCGTCGACAACCGTGTGTTCGGTTTCCCACCTTTGCAGATAGCAAACGGCCCACGGAAGCAACAATCCGACTGTCACGATAGACACCAGCGTCGCAACTAATTTGTGAACGATCAACCCCAAAAGTCCGCCCGTGAATTCACTGCGCGAACGGGCAGGTTCGGCCACGTTTGTCGGTTCGACGTAGTTTGGATTTTTGTATTGTTTGCCGCACTTAGGGCAAACGGCAAGTTTACTTTCGGTGCCGCCGTCAAAAACGGTGCCGCACTGTCTACATTGTAATTTTTTTGCCATATATTCCCTCCTGTTTCGACGTTTTTACATCGTTTATCTACATTATAAAGGCCTCTGTACACTTATGTCAACAAAATGGGAAATTTATCGCAAAACAATTGGTTTTTAGAATTAAAAAAGCGAGAGTCCCCTCTCGCTTTAATTTTGTTTCAAATTTATTTTGCTTCTGCCTGACGTTTGCGGTAGTCGTCGATGGCGGATTTGATTGCTTCTTCCGCCAAAACGCTGCAATGAATTTTTTGAGGAGGCAACCCCTCGAGGCTTTCGATAACGTCCTTGTTTTTGATTTGCAACGCTTCGTCAAGCGTTTTGCCGATAACCATGCTCGTAGCAACGGAGGACGAGGCGATTGCCGCGGCGCAACCGAAAGTTTTGAATTTTGCGTCTTTGATGACGTCGTCTTCGATGAGCAAAGTAATTTGCATGATGTCTCCGCAGGTGGCGTTGCCCACCGTGCCTATTGCGTTGTAATTTTCAACCTCGCCGACGTTTTGCGGATTTTTGAAGGTTTCCATAACTTTTTCACTATACATTTTCTACGTTCTCCTTATTCATGTTAAAAAGCGGTGACATTTTGCGAAGCCTTTCGACTGCGTCTACCAAAACGTCCAAGGCATAATCGATTTGTTCTTTCGTGTTGTCCTTGCCGAGGCTGAAACGGATGCTGCCGTGTGCGATTTCGACCGGAACGCCTATCGCCAAAAGCGTGTGCGACGGATCCAGCGAACCGCTCGAGCAAGCCGAGCCCGACGATGCTTCGACGCCTGCAAGGTCCAAGCTGAACAGAATGCTTTCGCCTTCGATAAACTCAAAGCTGAAGTTTGCATTGCAAGGCAAGCGATGTTCTCTGTCGCCGTTTAAGCGAACGTAAGGCACCCGTTCAAGCACTTTGTCGATAAAATAGTTTCTGAGTTCGATGATTTTTGCGGAATTTTCGGCCATGTCTTTTACGGCAAGTTCGATAGCTTCGCCCATACCGACGACGGATGCGAGGTTGGTTGTGCCTGCACGCATGCTTCTTTCCTGCTCGCCGCCGTGAAGAAGTTTGCCGATTTTTGCGCCGTTTTTGATGTACAACGCACCCACGCCCTTAGGTCCGTAAAATTTGTGTGCGCTCATGCTCAAAAAATCAACGCCCAAATCTTTTACGTCCACGGGAATGCTTCCGACGGCCTGAACCGCATCGGTGTGAACCAAAACGCCGTGTTTTTTTGCAATCTCAACAACCTTTTTGACAGGTTCGATTGTGCCTATTTCGTTGTTGGCAAGCATAACCGAAACAAGAACCGTTTTGTCCGTTATGCTGTTTTCCAACTGTTCCAAGTCGACGAACCCGCCCTTGTCGACGTTAAGATACGTCACTTTTACGCCGTGTTTTTCAAGCCATTTTGCGGTGGTCATCATGGCGCTGTGTTCGATGGACGAAATGATTATTTCGTTCCCTTTTGCGGCATTTGCTTCGCAAACGCCCTGCAAAACCCAGTCGTCCGCTTCGCTTCCGCCGGAGGTGAAATAAATTTCGTTGGGTTTTGCGTTTATTGCGTCGGCAACCTGCCTACGGGCTTTGTCAACCGCTTTTGCGGCTTCTCTACCAACGCCGTGTTGACTGTTAGCGTTGCCGAACACGTCCGTAAAATACGGCAACATTTTTTCAAGCACTTTCGGATCGACGTAAGTCGTTGCCGAATGATCAAGATAAACTCTCATTTCTGCTCCTCTATATTCTCGTCCAGCATGTCCTGCAATGAAAACGAGTCCAATACGTTGTTTATCGAAGAATAAATTTTTGTCCACACGCCGCGAGTTTTGCAACCGCCCGACTCCTCGCACGGCGAAGAAATGCACTTGACTATTTCAAGCCCGTCTTCCAACGCCCTCAGTATTTCGCCCAACGAAACGTCCTCGGGTTTTTTGGCCAAATAATAACCGCCCGTCGCGCCGCGAACGCTCTCGACCACGCCTGCTTTTTTAAGCAAGATGATTATCTGTTCCAAATAACTTTCGGTAACGCCGGTTTTTTCGGCAATCACGGGTGTTGCGATCGGCTTTGTCGGCTCCGAAGCGTCGTACTCCTCCGCAAGCACCTGACACGCTCGCAATCCGTAGCGAGACTTTGTAGATATTCTCATTTTTCAATCCCTACTTTTTTAGTCGACTATATCATAGCACCGCAATTATTATTTGTCAACGAAATGCAATATAATTCCTACGATTTTTGTCGGAATTATTTTTTTTAAAGAAAAGCTCGCTCGGCAAGCCGAACGAGCCAAATAGGTTTTGTTATTCTTCTTCGTCGTCCTCAGGCAAAATCGCGTTGTGGAAAACGTTTTGAACGTCGTCCAATTCCTCGAGTTTGTCGATAAGCTTTCTGACGGTGTCCGCATGTGCGGTAGGGGTGACTTCGTTGTCCGGAATCATATCAACGTCAGCAGAGACAAGTTGAATTCCCTTTGCTTCCAACGCTTCCCTGACGGTGCCGAGATCGGAAGGAACGGTGTAAATTTCGTAGCAATCGTCCTCGGTGATCATATCTTCTGCGCCGGCATCGAGTGCCACGTCCATAAGTTCGTCTTCACCGATGGTGTCCTTGTCGACGATGATGACGCCCTTGCGGCTGAACATATACGAAACGCAACCGGTTTTGCCCATTGCGCCGCCGTTTCTGTCAAACAAGTGTCTGACGTCGCCTGCCGTACGGTTGATGTTGTCGGTGAGGCAATCCACGATAACCGCAACGCCTTCAGGGCCATAGCCTTCGTAAACGACGTTTTCGTAGTTTACAGAGCCCAATTCGCCCGAAGCCTTTTTGATGGAACGGGTGATGTTGTCGTTTGGCATGTTGTTGGCTTTTGCCTTTGCGATAACGTCTCTGAGTTTTGCGTTAGACTGAGGATCTGCGCCGCCTGCCTTTACCGCAACCGCAAGTTCACGACCGATTTTGGTGAAGATGTTGGATCTTGCCGCATCGGATTTGCCTTTTTTTGCTTGTATATTGTGCCATTTGCTGTGACCGCTCATATTATTCTCCTTTACAAAACAGATAAATTGTACATTGCAATGCCTGCCGCTACCGCCACGTTCAACGATTCCATACCGTTTTTCATTTCCATCGACATAATTTTGTCGGCGGCGTTTAGCATAAGGTCGGAAACTCCGTGCGCTTCGTTGCCTGCAATTATTGCAATATTTTTGTCGGTATCGATTTTTTTAAGGGGTTCGCCGCCCATATCGAGCGCAACCGTAAAATAGTTTTTCAGAATATCAGGCATTTCTTCGGCGGTTTTTTTGATCAAATTCAACCTGAACACGCCTCCCATGCTGGCCCTAACGGACTTGTTGTCGAAAGGATCGGCACAGTTTACCAAATACAGCGTGCAAAAACCGAACGAAGCGGCAGTTCTCATTATCGTGCCGAGGTTGCCCGGATCGGAAACTCCGTCCAACACGACAGCGTTGCCGTCTGCTGCACTTTCGTCCCACAAAAGCCTGACGGTGGCAAGTATCCCCGACGGGTTCACCGTGTCCGACAGCGACTTGAAAACGCCGTCCGCCACCGCGTACACCGGCACGTCGAATTTGTTGTAAACGTACGCCAGTTCGTCGGCTTGCGATTTTGTCACGAAAAAGCTGTCGACAGGTGCATTTTGCGGCATATCTTTAAGGATATTTACGCCTTCGGCGACAAACAACCCTGCTTCTTTGCGGTATTTTTTGTCGGCCAGTTTCCGCACTGCTTTAACTTTCGGGTTTGATGCTGATTCGATAAATTCCATATTCTGAAAAATGCCTCCGCTAACGAAGGCATTATTTTTTATTTTGCCAAAGCGGCCTTTGCCTTTTCGCAAAGTGCTGCAAAAGCTACTGCATCGTTAACCGCGATGTCTGCCAAAACCTTGCGGTTGAGGTTGACGTCGGCGAGTTTAAGACCGTGCATAAGTACGCTGTAGCTGAGACCGTTTACGCGAGCAGCTGCATTGATACGAGCGATCCACAGTTGTCTGAATTCGCGTTTTTTCTGTTTACGTCCGACGTAAGCATACTGTTGGGATTTCATAACGGCTTGGCGAGCAACACGGTAAAGCTTGCTCTTTCCACCGAAGTAACCCTTGGCTTGTTTCAAAATTTTTCTGCGTTTTTTAACGGCATTGACGCCACGTTTAATTCTCATATTGCTTTACCTCCGTACTATTGAATCAAGGTCTTGATGGACCTTTCTTGTGCATGATCTACATAACCGCCTTGACGAAGGCCGCGTTTACGTTTGGTGCTTTTTTTGGTCAAAATGTGGTTTTTACCCATTTTGGAACGTTTGATTTTGCCGGATGGAGTAAGAGTGAAGCGTTTTCTTGCTGCGCTCTTGGATTTCATTTTAGGCATTTGTATTTCCTCCAAGTTAGTTATTTTATATTTGGTTGCGGCAAGCCGCAGATTTTACTTTTTGACAGGTATCGGAGCGATGTTCATGGCGATGGTGCGCCCTTCGAGTTTCGGCTCCTTTTCCTTTATGGCATACGGACGGACGATTTCGAAAAAGTCGTTCATGATGCCCATGGCGATTTCCGGATAAGCTTGCTGACGGCCTTTAAGTCTGATGGAAACACGAACCTTGTCGCCGTTTTGAACAAACTTGATTGCCTGTTTCGCCTTGATGTTGAGGTCGCCGACGTCGATTGTGGCACTGAGCCACACTTCCTTCAGTTCAACGATTTTCTGATTTTTCTTTGCGTCTTTTTCACGCTTGGTCTGCTCGTATTTAAACTTGCCGTAATCCATGATTTTGCACACCGGCGGAACCGCGGTCGGTGAAATTTTGACCAAGTCCAAGCCCTGTTCCTCCGCCAAACGGTTTGCGTCGTAGGAACTCATGATGCCAAGCTGTTCGCCGTTCGCAGAAATTACGCGAAGTTCTCTGTCACGGATTTGTTCGTTGATTTGAAGCTCTTTAATGGTAGTTTCCCTCCGAAAAAAATTTGCCGACGGCATAAACTCCGTCGGCAATAAATAAACACTTTTTGTTCTATTTAGAGCGGCAACCGACCTACCCTTTGGCGGCGGTGAGAACGGAGTTCTGCTTGTTTGCGCTTATATATTAGCAAAAATAACCTTTTGTGTCAACGGTTTTTGGCCGCATTTCAAAGCTTTTTTGCTTATTTTTCCCAAATAATTTTGTTTTTAACGTCATAGTAAAGCTTTGCGGCGAAGTCCTCAAAGCGCATAGGGCCCTCGTCTCCGACGTTTCTGCTTCTGACCGACACGGTGCCGTCCGCCGCCTCTTTGTCGCCCACTACAAGAACGTACGGGATTTTTTCGATGCCGGCCGAGCGAATTTTGTAGCCAAGCTTTTCGCTTCGTAAATCGGCTTCGGCCCTAAACCCCATATCGTTGAGTTTTTCGGCGATATCCCTTGCCTGGTCGGAAGTTCGGTCGGTAAGGCTCAGCACCCTGACCTGCACCGGCGACAGCCAAACAGGCATGGCTCCGGCATATTTTTCCAGCAGCATTGCCAAAACTCTTTCGTAGCAGCCCATGGAGGTTCGGTGAATTATGTACGGGCGAGCCTTTTCGCCGCTTTCGGAAACGTAGCTCATGTCGAAACGCTCGGCAAGACACATATCCAACTGAATGGTTATAAGCGTATCTTCTTTGCCGTGGACGTTTTTCATTTGAATGTCCAACTTCGGGCCGTAAAAAGCCGCTTCTCCCGGAGCTTCGTCGTATGCAACGCCGAAATCTTCCAATATGCGACGCATTTCCTTTTCCGCCGCCGCCCACTGTTTGTCGGTGCCTGCGTATTTTTCCTTGGAGGCCACTCCTCTTTTTGCGAAACGGTAAGTAACGTCGTTTTCCAAACCTACTGCCCTAAGCATATCCGACGCAAGTGCCAACGCTTTGCCGAATTCTCTTTCGACGTCTTTAGGTTCGCAAATGACGTGCCCTTCGGATATCGTAAACTGCCTGAGCCTGATAAGCCCGTGCATTTCGCCGCTGTCTTCGTCCCTGAAAAGCGTGGACGTTTCCGAATACTTGACCGGCAAATCCCTGTAAGATTTAAGTCCGTTGTTGAACACTGCGTATTGGAACGGACAGGTCATCGGCCTGAGATAAAAAGCATCCGCCTCGTCGTTTGCGCCGCGAACGGTGAAAAAGCTGTCCTTGCAGTAACCGTCATAGCCGCCCGACTTGTAAAACTCGGGTTTTGCCATAAGCGGAGTGCGCGTAAGGCGATAGCCGTGTTTTTCTTCGGTGTCTTCGACGTAGCGTTGCAATATCTGCACTACTTTGGCCCCTTTCGGAAGCAAAATAGGCAGCCCTTGCCCTATTCCTGCATCGGTCATAAAATAGCCCAATTCTCTTCCCAAACGGTTGTGGTCGCGTTTTTTGGCCTCTTCCAACCTTTGCAAATAGGCCTCGAGTTCGGACTTTTTGTCAAACGCCGTCCCGTAGATACGAGTAAGCATTTTGTTGTTTTCGTTCCCTTGCCAATATGCGCCGGCAAGCCCCGTCAGCTTAAAAGCCTTGATTTTTCCCGTCGAAACCAAATGCGGTCCCTTGCAAAGTTCGGTAAAATCGCCCTGTTTGTACAGCACGGCCCTTTCGTTTTTAGGCATGCTTTCGATTATTTGGACCTTATAGTCCTCGTCGAAGCTTTTCATCATGGCGAGAGCCTCTTTTTTCGGCACCGCTTTTTTGGTTATAGGCAAATTGGCCTTAATGATTTTGCGCATTTCCGCCTCGATTTTTTGAAAATCCTCGCGAGAAATAGGCGTTTTGAATTCGAAATCGTAATAAAAACCGTTTTCTATGCTCGGCCCGAGGGCGAGTTTTACGGTCGGATAAATATGCTTCACCGCCATAGCCAAAACGTGTGCGCAGGTATGACGGTAAATTTGCTTGCCTTCCTCGTCGGCAAAAGTTACGGGCGCAAGAAAACAATCCGACGAAATCACGTCGGACAACTCCATAAGTTTACCGTCCGCCTTAGCGGCGATTGCGGTTTTTACTGCCGAGGGAAGATAATTTTTGAAAATTTCCGAAATTTTGAGGCCTTCTTCCGATTGAAAAACCAGACCTCCGGGTAAAGTCACTATCACAAACTGCTCCTTTCTATGCGCACAACACGACAGCGCGCACGGATTTGTCGTAAGTTAATTATTGAAAATGTGTAAAACCATTATATAAATACGCAAGCGGTTTGTCAAACAAAAGTGAGCCGTAAAAAATTTATCCGTCCGCTTTTTTTGTCGCCGCAAGGCTTTTTATCGCGCGCTCGGCGGCCGAAGAAAGATTTTGACACTGCAAAATCACTCGGTTGGGATGCTGTTTGACAACCGCCGAAACCAAATCGAGTTCGGCATCTCGGTAAAGTTCGGCAACCGGGACGTCTTTTTTCAGGGTAAGATTTTTAAGGCAGAGTTTTTCGCCTATGGCATAAATCAACAAACTTGCTCCGTCGCCGTCGCCTGAGGCCGAAATGAATCCCGCAACCGACAGTAAATCCCCCGAATCCGCCGACACCGACAAAATGTTTTTGGAAAGCGAAACTATTTCCTTCCAGGTCTCTTTTAAGTCGAAAAGCAAAAAATTGAAAACGCCGTCCACGGACACTCTGTCCAAACCCTTTATTTTTTTCAAAACCGCCTCGGGTTCGGAAGCGGTGTCGAAGTAAAGCATGGCGGCCACGACCGCGGCTTCCGAGGGCGTTTTTGCGACAAAACCCGTTTGCCGCCGGATGTAATCGAACTTCATGCTTTCAAGCATAAAGCCGGCCAATGCCCGATCGACTCGTTTTGAAACCTCGCACGAAAAATCGTCTTCGGCGGCAAGGCAAACGGTTAGGCCCCCTTTTCGACCGCTTTCGGCAAACGAAAGATTGTCGATAGCCGAAAGTGCAACGGCAAGATTATTGTAATATTTGACGTAAGTTTCGCCCACAAACACGGTTTTTTGCCACATACAACTATTATATGTGTCCAATCGGGGTTTATTCTAAAAGCGGCAATCAAAAAACGGCGGTCAAAATTTGCCGCCGTTTGATACGGTATTATATTTTACGGTGTTTTTCAGAATACTTTCAGGCGTTTTTGGGTGTTTCTCGCTTAAATTTGTTGATTCTGGAGGAAATTCTGACCAGTGCGGCCAAATCGAACGAAGCAAAATCGACGGCCTCGCCATCCTCCTTAAAACAGTCGGCAACGTCGGCGTAACGCACAAAATTCAACCGAGGCATATCCTCTTTCAGTTTTGCTTTTTTGTCCGCATCGTCGTAGGAAGAAACCAAAACGTAGTCGGTTGCACGCTCACCCGTCAAATCGTAGCGACCGCCGCAAAGATAAATGTTTTTGACAAACCGCCTTGCACTGTCCAAGTCGTCGCGAACGAATTTGTCGTTAAACAAAAACCTCTTCCCTTTAAACTTGTCGGACACGGGAGCAACCGTGCGGCAGATTTTTTTGACGTACTCCTCAAACAGTCCGTTTTTTTGTCTGCGAGTCAGGCGTTTTTCGGTCAAAGCTTCCCTGAGCCCGAATTCCGAAACCATATTTGCGTAGCCCGTCGGGCAGTTGTAGCCGGGTTTTATGCCGTAAAAATCCACAAATTCCGAAAAGGTCATGCCCTTGTCCGCCAAAACGTATTTCAAAATTTCAAGCGTAACTCTGGCGTCCTCGTCGCTACGGTGCGAATCGCCGGATATATTCAGATTTTCGGCGATGGTTTTGAGGCCGAAACCGTACTTGTCGCCGTAGCAAAGCTCGACTATTTGCCTTACGTCGAAAAACCGGTAGGAGATAAATTCCAAACCGTACACGTCGCAAGCGTTGTTTAAAAACTGAATGTCGTTTTCAATTGAAAAACCGACGGCAATCACGTCGCCGACAAACAAATTTTTGATTTTAGGATAGATGCCCGGAAACTTAGGCTGCGCGCGAAAAACCTTTTCGTCGTACGCCAGCGTTATGCCCTCCGCCTGTTTGTTTTTAGAGTAAGGGCGCAAGCGAAACCTCGAAGGCTTTGGATTGCACAGCAAATCTTCCTGAACCTCGAAATTCAGGTTTTCGTCGGCCACGACGTAGCCGAAACTGCACAAACTTCCGTCGTTGTGACTTCCGGTGCAACTTTCTATATCGAATGACAACAGTTTCATACAAACACCTCGCCCGACGATTATAGCAAATATCCTCCGCTTTAGCAAACGGATGAACGCCCTTGCCCAAAAAAAGCGACAATTTAACGCTTTACAATTTGCCTTATATGGTTTATACTCAATTTTATAAACGACAAAAGGTGGAAAAATGGACATCATTATTGCCAGCGGCAACAGCTACAAAGTGGCGGAATTCAAAAAAATACTCGGGCATACCTTCGACAACGTAATTTCCATGGCCGAAGCAGGCTTTACGGGCGACGTCGACGAAACGGGCGAAACGCTGTTTGAAAATGCCCTCTTAAAAGCAAAAACCGTGTCGGCCTATCTCAAAAAACCCGTGCTTGCGGACGATACGGGGCTTATCGCCGTTGCCCTAAAAAACGAGCCGGGCGTCCGTTCCGCAAGGTACGCAGGCGATCACGATGATGCAAAAAACCGCAAAAAACTTATCAAAAACCTTAAAAATTTGGATAAATCTGCCTATTTCTCCTGCGTTTTGGTGCTGTATTATCCCGACGGAAACTATATTGTCGCCGAGGGCAAAACCACGGGACAGATATTGGACGAGGAACGCGGACAAAACGGATTCGGCTACGACAGTATATTTTTCTCGGACGAGCTGCAAAAAACCTTTGCCGAAGCGACCGCCAACGAAAAAAACAGCGTAAGCCATCGCGGACGTGCCGTGGCAAATCTGCTTGAAAAACTGGAGGAAAAACGTTGAAAACGATTTTTTGCTTTTCCGACACCCACGGCTCCCCTATTCCCGAAAGGCTGAAAAGCATAATGGCCGAGTCGGACAAAGTCGTGTTCTGCGGAGACGGTCCCCTTTCTGAGCGAAGTTTTTTCGAGTCGCTGGGCGACAAATTCGTCGAGGTCAGGGGCAACGTCGACGGACACGTTCGGGGCGTCGAGGAGGAAACGACGTTCGAGCTTGAAGGGCTGAAAATTTTGGTTACGCACGGCCACAACTACAAAGTCAAACGGGACTTTTTGGAAATATACATGCGCGCACGGGAATGCTCGGCCGACTTGGTGTTGTTCGGTCACACCCACTGTTACGAAGAGGTTCGCGAAGGCAACGTGACGCTTGTAAACGTCGGTTCGCTGGGGCACGGTTACCCCTCGGAAAACGGCTATTGCTACATAGTTGTCGCAGACAAAAAAGTTTTTGCGAATTTTGTAAAAATCTTTTGAAAATCTCCCGAAATGGACGGAAAAACAGTTGACAATAATGGGCAAATACAATATAATAAATCTCGCGTTGTTACAAATGCGGGTGTAGTTCAATGGTAGAATTCCAGCCTTCCAAGCTGGCCGCGTGGGTCCGATTCCCATCACCCGCTCCAAAACTACTGCGAAGTGTACGATGTGGGTCTGTAGCTCAGTCGGATAGAGCAACGGCCTTCTAAGCCGTTTGTCGGGGGTTCGAATCCCTTCAGGCTCGCCATGTGGTGGATATAGCTCAGTTGGTTAGAGCGCCAGGTTGTGGCCCTGGAGGTCGTGGGTTCGACTCCCACTATTCACCCCACTACTTTGCAAGCCTTTGTTGGGGTATCGCCAAGCGGTAAGGCACCAGACTTTGACTCTGGCATTCGTAAGTTCAAATCTTGCTACCCCAGCCATTACTTAGATTTGTAACAACAATATGCCCCATTAGCTCAGTCGGTAGAGCACTTGACTTTTAATCAAGGTGTCCGGGGTTCGAATCCCCGATGGAGCACCACTACAAACACGGGCCTTGCCCGTAAGACTTCCCTACCCCGAGCCTTCATCCGCAATATGCGACTGTGGCGGAACTGGCAGACGCGCCAGACTTAGGATCTGGTATCAACGATGTGGGGGTTCAAGTCCCTTCAGTCGCACCAATATGCACCATTAGCTCAGTTGGTAGAGCAACTGACTCTTAATCAGTGGGTCCCGGGTTCGAGTCCCTGATGGTGCACCAGCATGCGGGAGTGATTCAGTGGTAGAATGCCACCTTGCCAAGGTGGAAGTCGCGGGTCCGAATCCCGTCTCCCGCTCCACAAAAAGTCGTATCGTTCGATACGGCTTTTTTGTTGCAAAAATGCGCTTTTCCGCCACAACTTGTCAAAACGCTTTTGGGCCTTTCTGCAAATTTTTCGGTTTTATCGCCCACCCAAACCCGTTGAGCCGACCAAAACACCCTTGGCCCGTTTTGCGAAATATTGTTCGCGCCCTCCTTGCGACACGTTGCTTTGACATTCCCTCCCTAAGTTATCAAAATTGCCACAGCTTTTCTTTGGGCTTTGGACAAATTGTCAAACATCAAGCCTTTTGTCCCTAAAATAAGTTCGCCACAAAAGCATTTGCCCAAAATCTATGCTTCACAACAAAAAA
>CAZBVO010000002.1:66821-108652 GCA_964495385.1 uncultured Faecalibacterium sp. | reverse complement strand
TTGTCGACACAAACGAGGCGACAAACATGTTCAACAATGTTGTCTCCTCGCTCCCGGTTTGTTCCTAAATTTGTTTGAAGATAAAATACATACACGATAAAACGCAACGGCACCGTTGCGTTTTTTTGTTGGGTAAAAACGTTGGAAAAATTAAAAAAATAGGGAACGTTTTTTGTTACGGGGAAGGGGCGGAGCTTTTGCTGTTTGCCGTTATGTTTGAATCGTATTGAATCAAAAGCCGAGCGGAGCAAAGCGTTTTGGTGTGGATAGGCCTTTCGGGTTTTAAAAATGCGCCGATTTATCCGCAAAAGCGACATTTTGCAAGATAATTTTGCGACAAAAATGCAACAAGTGTACAGTTAAATGGGCAGATTTTGGCGGTATCGGTCGAGTTATCCACAATTTTATCTACAAATTTCCGTTTGTGTGGATAACTTATTTTTGGCATATAACAAATATTTTTGCCGTTTTCCGCTTAAATTGCGAGCGGCCTCGGCCGAGCGGTGCGAACGATAATGTGGCTTAATTGCCAAATGCTTTTGGTGGCGGCGAACAATATTTACAGAATTCTTATTGATAGGCGAATAGTGTTTATAATTTGCACTTTGCCGTTTGCCGAGTTTGATTTTCCGAGCGGTCAACGTGCGTCCGAGTTTTTGGGTGCGTAAATCTTTCAAAATTAAAACCGCTTTTGGGGCTGTCGAAATTAAGTGTTTCAAATGCTTCGGGGACGTTCGACGGCGTCGGGCATCTTTATTTTGTCGACAAAAACGGAAAGAGTGCGACGGTTTAGGGGTGTATAATCGGCGTATGTACGTTGAGGTTTATCTTCTGAACAATTTTGCCGCCGACGCCTGCTTAATGGTTTTGACCTTGCTGTTGTTGAAAAAGAAAGTTTCAGCAAAACGGGTGCTTGTCTCTGCGGCGGTGGGGGCCGTTTCGGCATTGCCGTTTCCGTTTGTGGAAAAGGGACTCGTACTCTACAAGCTTTTTGCAACTTTTTTGACCGTGGCGTTTTTGAACAAGTACGACAAATTCAAACAGTACCTGTTGCATCTGGTTGCTTTTTTCGGCATTGCCGCCGCAGTCGGGGGCATCACGGTTGCTCTGGAATATTCGTCGTCGGCCTTTGACTATAACGCGATTTCGCTTACCGTAAAGCCCTTTGTGTTTTTCGCTTCCGCCTCGATTGCGCTTTATATTTTCGCGCAAGTGCGTGCGAGCGTGCGTTTTGAGGCGAAAATCGGGCCTGTGGCGGCCGTTTGCACTGTTTTGAACAACGGAGCAAGCGTTACGGCCGCGGCGATATGGGACAGCGGAAACGGGCTTACAACGCCGTTCGGGCAAAAACCCGTGGTGGTTTTGTCCAAGGACGTGGCAAAAAAGCTGTCGCTTGACGTCGACGGCGAGATAACCGCCGACACCGTTTCGGGCTCGTCGCGGCTTAAAACATCGTCGGTTTCGAAGCTTACTGTGGACGGCTTCAGCTACGGCGACGTGTGCGTTGCGGTGAGTCCTAAGAATTTGACGGGCTACAAAATTATTTTGAACTGTGCATTAAGGGAGGGAATATGAAAACTTTGCGCAAACTGCTTTTGAAGCTGTTCGGACTTTTGAAACTGACCGACGAAAGGGTTGATTTTATTCTCGGCGGCGACGCTTTGCCCGGTCCGCTGACGCCCGAAGAGGAAGCTGATGTTTTGAAAAAATTGGCCGCAGGCGACGAAAATGCCAAAAACACCCTTATCGAACGCAATTTGAGGCTTGTGGTATATATTGCCAAAAAATTTGAAAATACTAATATCGACCTCGAGGACCTGGTTTCGGTGGGAACCATCGGTCTTATAAAGGCGGCATCGGGTTTCGACGCCGAAAAAAACATAAAGTTTGCCACCTTTGCCAGCAGGTGCATCGAAAACGAAATTTTGATGCATCTTCGCAAAGCGGTAAAAAGGAAGGCGGAAGTGTCGTTCGACGAACCGCTCAACACCGATTTCGACGGCAACGTTTTGCTTTTGTCGGACGTTCTCGGCACGGACAGCGACGTCATCTACAAGGACGTCGAAGCTCAAACCGAAAAGGAAATTTTGGACAAAAGTTTCCAAAAGCTTTCGCCGCGCGAAAAACGCATTATGGAGCTTAGGTTCGGCCTTTACGGCAACGAGGAAAAAACTCAAAAGGAAATCGCCGACATGCTTGGCATAAGCCAAAGCTACATATCGCGATTGGAAAAGAAAATAGTTTCCCGACTCAAAAAGGACATATCGAAGTTGGTTTAAAAAAAGTGCCGTTACATAAAAAACCGAAAGGAGGATTATGTAATGAGCAAAGTCAGCATAACCGCCGTCGACACCAACACGCTGCCGAAAATCGGCGCATCCGAGTGCGACGAGCTGTTGAAAGCAATCAAAGCGGGCGACTTGGCCGCCCGAGACAAATTTATCACCGCAAACCTGCGCTTGGTTTTGAGCGTGTGCAAAAGATTCGGGCGAGACGGGGTTTCGGGCGACGATTTGTTTCAAACGGGTACCGTTGGGCTTATAAAGGCCCTAAACAACTTTGACGTTTCGCAAAACGTAAAATTTTCAACCTATGCCGTGCCCATGATAATCGGCGAAATCAGGCGCGCGCTGCGCGATAACGGCGGCATAAAAGTCACGCGTTCGCTTCGAGACACCGCCTACAAAGCCTTAAAGGCAAAGGAAACTCTGGCGGCTTGCACCGACGGTTCCGAGCCTTCGCTGGAGGAAATTTCGGAAGAAATAGGCATATCGGCAGGGGAAATCGCCTGCGCCCTCGATGCGGTTTCGGACACGGTCAGCTACTACGAGCCGGCATTCGGCGAGGAGGACGGCCTTACCGTGATGGACAAACTTACCGACGAAAAGGCTAAGGAGGAAAACTGGGTTGAAAATATTACGCTTGCCGATGCCGTAAGTCGCATTTCCCGAAAGGAAAAGCAAATTTTGTATATGCGATACTACCTCGGAAAAACGCAGGTGGAAATTTCAAAAGCCGCCGGCATAAGTCAGGCGCAAGTGTCTCGAATCGAAAAATCCGCCATCGAACGGATAAGGGCCTATATGTAGGTCAGTTGATTTCGTCGGGATCGGCAGAAAGGGTGTCCACGCGGCCGCCGGTAAGTTCCACCAATATCACGTCGCCGCCGATTTTGCGTACGCATCGCCAAGGGATAAAGATGCTGTCGCCGGAGACGGCGTTTTTGAAAAATTTCTTTTGTGCCGGGACTATCAATCCGAACAGCTGGCCTCCCGAAGTAAAGGATACGTCCACGATGTGCCCCAGATTTTTGCCGTCCACGACGTTGACCACGGTTTTGTTTTTAAGTTCGCAAAAGGTGTAATCGTTGCATTTGTTCATTTTTTGCCCTCCGTATGGCTAAATTATGCCGCAAAAGTCAAATGAGTGACAAAATCTTTGACTTTTTGCAAAAATAAGACTAAAATTTAAGCATAACAAAATTCGGAGCGTTGGAAAATGAAATGTATGTATTGCGGATCGTTGGACAGTAAGGTCATCGACAGCCGTCTCAGCGAGGACGGAACTTCTATAAGGCGCAGAAGGGAATGCACCTCTTGCGGCAAGCGTTTCACCACCTATGAAACCGTCGAACAAACGCCTATTATGGTTATCAAAAAAAGCGGTAACCGTCAGATTTTTGATCCCAACAAAATTCGCGTCGGCCTTTTGAAGGCTTGCGAAAAACGTCCCGTCCCTATGGTGGAAATCGAAAAAATGGTTTCCGAAATCGAAAAACGCGTGCACAACAGCCTCGAACAGGAAATAACTTCCGGTCAAATCGGCGACTACGTTATGGATGCGCTTAAAGAAGTGGACGAGGTCGCTTACGTCCGTTTTGCTTCGGTTCACCGCCAGTTTAAGGACATAAACACCTTGCTTTCCGAAATCGAAACGCTTGTGAAACTTAAAGAAAGTTTGGAAAAATCGCAAAAATGAAAACTTTCGTCAACTCCGGTAAACCGCAAAAGCTGTCGAGGGCGGTTGCAGAATACGCTCCGGACGTTTCGTACAACAGCCTCAACAAGTTGCTCAGAAACAAGGACGTTAAGGTTGCCGGCAAACGCGTGAACAGCGACGTAACCGTAAACACCGGCGACGAAGTGGTTTTGTACAACAAGGAAATTGCCGTTCGGCCCGTTTTTGAGGACCACAACGTTTTTGTCGCTTACAAGCCAAAGGGGATACCTTCCGAAGGCGACGGCGGTTTTGACGGTTTGGTCAGAAATCTTAACGACAAATACGTACTGTGCCACAGGCTGGACACCAACACCGACGGGCTTTTGGTTTTTGCAAAAAATCCCGAAGCGGAAAAGTGCCTTTTGGAAGCCTTCAAAAAACGGTACGTTCACAAGTTCTATCGCGCGCACGTATACGGGCGTGTTGCAGATTCCGAACGCACGCTTAAAGCATATCTTTTAAAAGACGGCGAAAAAGGCAGGGTAACGGTGGTTCAAAAACCGCAACGCGGCGCAGAGGAAATCATCACCAAGTACACCGTTTCCGAGCGACTCCCCGAAAGCACGGTGCTGGACGTCGAGCTGGTTACCGGGCGCACCCATCAAATCAGGGCGCACCTTGCAAGCATAGGTCACTTTGTTTTGGGCGACGGCAAGTACGGTCGCGACGACATCAACAGACGAATGGGGTTTAAAAAGCAGCAACTGACCGCATACAAGCTTGTTTTTGATTTCCCGTCCGACAGCAAACTCAGTTATTTGAACAAAAAAATTGTCGAATACACCGATTTTTAGCAAAAAAACCGCAGATTTCTGCGGTTTTTGGTTTTAAAATGCAAATTACATTTCGTCTTTAAGTTCGGCACGGATTTTTTCGATGGCCTTTTTTTCGATTCTCGAGACGTAGCTTCGGGATATGCCGAACTTTTCGGCCACTTCTTTTTGCGTAAGTTCCGCGCCTCCGCCTATGCCGTAGCGCATGGCAATTATTTTGTATTCCCGAGGCAGAAGCACTTTTTGTATTATTTGCATTATGCGTTCGGTTTGAAGCCTCGTTTCGACGTCGGTTATCACGTTTTCGCCCGTTTCGGGCAGAAGGTCGATAAGTGCAAGCTCGTTGCCGTCCTTGTCGGTGCCCACCGAATCGGACAGCGAAACGTTGCCGAGATGTTTTTTGCCGGCACGAAGCATCATCAGAATTTCGTTTTCGATGCACCTTGCCGCATAGGTTGCCAAATGCGCTCCGTGGGACGGATTGAAAGTGGACACGGCTTTTATAAGGCCTATACTGCCTACGGAAATAAGTTCGTCGGCGTCGGGGTAGTTTGAATATTTTTTGGCGATGTGCGCCACCAGACGCAGGTTGTGCCGTATCAAAATTTCGGCGGCATTTTTGTCGCCCTCGAGGTTTTTTTGAATGTATTCGGCCTCTTTTTCGGGCGAAAGCGGCATGGGAAACCCCGAATTTACGTTGACAAACGAGCCGAACAGCATCAAATCTTTGAACATCCCCAACAAACTTTGAATCATAAATCCTCCGAAACGTGTTACAATATATTCCGTTTTCTGACATTTTTTGTATGTCCGGGAAAAAATGCTTTACAAATTGGATTTTGATGTTATAATAGGGTTGCGAGTTAGCCGGACGGTCGCATCGGTTTCGATGAGGAAAGTCCGAGCACCACAGGGCAAGGATGCAGGTTAACGGCCTGCGAAGGCGACTTCAGGGATAGTGCAACAGAAATAAACCGCACCGACCTTTATAGGTCAACCGACCAAGTTATAAGCATTTATTTCCGTCGGCTACGGTGTAAGGGTGGAAAGGCGAGGCAAGAGCTCACCGGCGGCTTGGCGACAAGTCGGCCATGTAAACCCCATTCGGTGCAAGAGAACGCAGACTTCGGGCGGCCCGTCCGTCTGCAAAATCGCTTGAACGTGCGGGTAACCGTACGTCTAGACAGATGACCGTTCAAGACAGAACTCGGCTTACAGACTATCTCGCATTAAGCGCGGAACCTCAGGGTTTCGTGCTTTTTTCCTTTTTGGGTATATCGGATTGATTTTGCGTCCAAAATTTTGATATGATTTGGGCTTGTTTTATTACATTTTTGTTTTTGATTGCGATAATTTGTTTAAAAAACGCAAACAAACCGTTTGAATGCGGTGAGTTTTTGAATAAGTGCCAACGTGACGAATTTGTCAAAAACGTCGCATCTTTTTTGTCGCAAATGCCGAGGCCGACCTCGGGTGGCGCGGGCGTGAACGTCGAGGAATTTGACGCTCGCATCGAAAAAGCCGTGAAAGTTTTGCACAAAAAAGCAAAGCGCGGCGAGCCGTTTTTCGATTTCGAAACGAGGTTGTACGAAAACCATTTTAAAATTAAGGGCGCACTTTCTGAAAATTTCGACGGTTTTTGCCTGCTACCGCATGCGGAGGATAAACCCCGTGTGGTTTTGCTGTGCGAAAAAATAGTCGAGTCGGAGTGCGGCATACTTGAAAAAGACAACGTCGAACTTGCGTTTTCGGAAGCGGATAAGCTTTGCGGCTTTGGCTACGACGAAATTGCGGCCGCCAAAAAAGCGTTCACCTACGTTTTGCTTAAATACGTTGCGGCGTTGGCGGACGAGTGTGTTAGGCTTAATCGGGCAAAATTTTGGGCAACCAAGCTTAAAAGAGTGCCCCGAAAGCACCTTTCGGACAACGAGTATTTGCACTTTGCCATAAAGGGCAACCTTTCGGTGTCGCAACAAATTCAGGCGTTTCTTGCCGAGGGCGGAAAAAGCGCATCCGACGTCGACAGGCTTTTTTCCGAAAAACTTATCGAGTGTTCCGTCGTTTGCGAAAACGTGATAAATTCGCTGTTTAACCTCGGAGGGACGGTCGAGGACGTCGAAAAGTGCTACTCACCCGAGAAGATATTGCAAAAAAGCAAAGCTTTTTCGTCAACCGCAAAAGAGGACAGGCCTTTGGTTTTGAAGCGATTTTCCGCTTTGGCAACTTCTTTAAACGTCGATGAGCGCGATTTTGCCCGAAAGCTGCTTGAGTTTGAAACTTCGTCGCAGGTGGGCGTAACCGAGCTTTGCTTTGCGTCCCCGAGGCAAATCAAAAAGGCGCTTTCGGACGGCGTTTTTACCCCTAAGTCCGACAAGCCGGCCCCGATAATCGCCCTTACGGCGTTTTTGACGTCGGAAGCGATTGTCTCTGTCGGCATAGGCTTGCTGTGCGGCATCGGCGGAGCAAGTTATTCGGTTTCTTTGTCGTCGGCAGTGACGTCGGCGGTTGCTTTTTTGCGGCTTTCGGAAAGGGCGGCATACAAAATAGCAAGTTTCTTTTCGCAACAAAAACCCGTTTTACATTTAGAGTGCGACGCTTTGCCCGACGGTGCGGCGACGCTCGTTGTGGTGCCTGCATACCTTTCGTCGGTGTCCGATGCCAAAAGATTGGCGGTTTCGATGAATGCGCTAAAGGCCTCGAACGGTGGCAAAAACATAAGCTTTCTGTTGCTTGCCGACCTAAAATCGGGCGAGTCGGAAGTTTTGGACGACGACGCTTGGATACTTAAAACCTTGCAAAACGAACTTTCGGGCGTGGCGTTGGCGGTTCGAAAGCGCACGTTTATCGACGGTAAATGGCAACCGAGGGAGCGGAAAAGGGGTGCGCTCGAGGATTTGCACCGTTTGCTTGCAGAGGGCTTGAAAGAGTCGTTTAGTTTGCTTTTAAACGTGCCGCCTCGGCCTGTGTTTATGGTGGTTGCCGATGAGGACAGCCGATTTTTGCCCGGGGCGATTTCGCGTGCGGTAAAAGCTATGCTTCATCCCGACAACTTAAAGGTCGAAATGATGGCTTTTTGCCCAAAAATCAATTCGTTCAGCATTAAAACCGCTTTTTCCAAATTGTTCTCGGACGGTGCCGGAGCCGACGTTTACTTCGGATCGTGCGACAATTTTTCGGATGCTTTCGGCAAAGGCATTTTTACGGGCAAGGGAATTTACCGCCTTTCGGCTTTTCACGAGAAGTTGACGGGACGTTTTGCCGAAAACAAACTTTTGAGCCACGACGTTTTGGAAGGCTCGCTGCTTAACACCCGTGCCGTCGACGTCGACGTGTTCGAAGATGCGCCGGAAAACGTCGGGCAGTACTTGACGAGACGCATGCGCTGGAACGTGGGCGACGTAGGATTGCTTTACTTTTTGGAGCGAATAGGAAAAAGTATTCCTTTGGAATACCGATTGCTGATGTTCTGCAACGCCTTTTCCAAACTGTCGGCAATATGCTCGGTAGTGGTTTTGGCGTTGACGTTTTTCGGCGCGTCGAAGTTAGCGTTCGCGGTAGCGGCTTTGCTGTGTTCGGCTTTCCAAATGTTGTCGCTTGTATCGGCCGCAAAATTGCTTTTTACCGAGCGTTTCGTGTACGCCTCGAGGAAGTTTCTGAAAAGGCTTGCGGCGTTGCTTGTAAGGCCGTTTGCGCTTTTAGGAGACGGGGTTTTCGACACCCTGACGTTTTTTGCGGCGGTCTACAAACTTGCGGCGGGAAAGAATATGCTTAAATGGAAAACTTTCGGAAGCGGAAAAAAGAGCGAAAGCGTCGAAACGGCAAAGACCGATGCCATGCTTCTTGCGGCGGCAAGGGCGGCGTACGCGTATTTTTCGGACAATACCGTAGACGGGCTTGTTGCCGATCACGTCATTTTCGGCGACCGGACGGTAAGCGCCGACTACACTTCGCCGACCAACGTCGGCTTTTCGCTTGTGGCGGAAATTGCGGCGACGTCGTTGGGTTTTTCGAGTAAAGAAGCGGCGGCCGAAAGAGTGCAAACGATTTTGCAAGCGGTGAACAAACTTGAAAAATTCAGGGGGCATTTGTTCAATTGGTATTCGGTAAAAACAAAAAAGCCGCTTGAGCCGAGGTTTGTTTCGTCCGTCGACAGCGGCAATTTTGTGGCGGCACTTATTGCGTGCGGTTCGTTTTTTGGCGGCAAAATCGAAAAAATTTGCAAAAAAATGACAAAAGAAACCGATTTTGACTTGTTGTTTGACAAAAAACGCAAGCAGTTTTATATCGGATACAACGTTTTGAAAAACAAATTTGAGGGGTATTACGACCTCAAAATGAGCGAAGCAAGCTTGCTTTATTACGTTTACGGCGCGCTAAAAAGAAGCACGGACGGCTATTTTTCGACCGAAAAAATTTTGCTGTCGGCCGCAGGCGGAAACGTTTTGGCAAGCTGGAGCGGAACGATGTTCGAGTACTTGATGCCCAGGCTGTTTTTGCCTACCGACGGTCATGGAGCCGTTCATCGCTCGGTTAAACTTGCCGTAAAGGCGCAGATGAAATCGACGTGCCATGGTTTTTGGGGAATATCCGAAAGCGGCAACGCCGACCTTGACGAGTGCGGAAACTTTCGCTACGAGGCGTACGGTATAAATTCGATAGCTTTAAGAGACAAAGTCAATTCGTGCGTGATTTCGCCTTATTCGTCCGCACTTTGTTTGGAGGTTTTTCCCGACGAGGCGATTTCCAACTTGCGCGCGCTGAGGGCGGAAGCATACGGAAAATACGGCTTTTTCGAGGCAATCGACTTCCGAGACGGCACCAAAAGGGTGGTTTCGGAATATATGGCGCACCACGTCGGGATGACACTTGCGGCCGTTTGCAACTATTTGCGTTCGGGCGCTGTCAGAAAGGCTTTTATGGCCGATGAGCGGATGAAGGGTGCCGAAATGCTGCTGACCGAGCGTGCGGACGACTCGAAACCGAGAAAGGCAAAGCAAAACGGTTTCGAATACAAGCGTTTTTCGGGTGGCGAATTTTTTGAAAAATACGGCGGAGGGATGCTTTTGCCCCGGTTCAACCTTATCGAGGGCGACGGTTACAACGTGGCCGTGAACGATTTCGGGGAGGGATATTCCTATGCCGACGGGTGCTACGTTACGAGGTTCAGAAAAGACCTTTGCGCTTTGTCGGGCAGCTTTTTCGTTATAAGGGACGAGGATGACGGCGTTTTGATTTCGCCCACTTTTTCGCCGCTTAAAAAAAGAGGGGATTTTTCGGTCGAGTTTTTAAGCGGTAAGGCGGTTTTTAAAAACGGTTTTGTATCGGAAGAGGTGACTTGTCCGTCGCTTTACTGCGGCGAAAGACGGGTGCTCGAGGTCGAAAACACGGCAAAAACGGCAAAAACTTACACGGTTTTTTACTATTCCGAACCGCTTTTAGGCTCATTAGAGGCCGATTATGCGCACAGATGTTTCAACAATTTGTTTTGTCGAACGACCTCGTCGACGGACTCGGACGGCGTATTGCGGATGACTTGTCGTAGACGGTTTGCGGCATCCGAGGAGGAAAAATATTGCGTTCTTACGGCAAAGGGGCTATACGGAGCTACGGGCGTTGCCGACCGATTTGCTTTTATCGGAAAGGGACGCACGCTTGCCGACGCTTTAATTTACGAAAAACTTCCCGAAAGCCGCTTCGGGGACACCTTGGAGCCTTGCTTGGCGTTTTACGGCGAACTTACCGTCGCTGCCGGCGCAACGGGACGGGTGGAGGTTTCGACCGCTTTTGCCACGGACGAAAAACAAGCCTTAAAGCTTTTGGAGCGGCCGCTTTCGCCTTATTTTGCAAAAGGGAACGGTGCCGCCGTAACGTGTGATATGAGCGGAGAAGCAAAAAGATATTTTAACCGCCTGTTTGCCGCGTTGCTTTACGTTCCGTATTCCGACGGAAAGCTTAAAGCCATGCTCGATTGCGCTAACGGTCGGGCAAAGCTTTTGACTTCGGATTTTTCAAGAAAGGCTTTGTACTTGGGCTACGGCGAGGAATCCGATGGCGATTTCGTGCAATATTTAGAAGGGTTTTATCGGCTGTTGCGCTTCGGAATCGATTGCAACCTTGTTGTCGGGTACGTCGAAAAAGAGCGTTACGGCGGCGAAGTTTACCGCAAAATAACTTCACGGCTCAGAACGGAACTTTTGGGGAACAGAATATTTTTGGTTGAGCTTTCGGGCGAGGATGAATCGGTTGAAAAATACTGTTTTAGAAGCTTCAACGGTTTTGACGACGAACGAAAAGTGCCTGTTGTAAAGCCAAAAAATCGCAAAAAAACGGCAAATAGGCCTAAAATCTTAGGAGATTTTGACGTCGGAAACGGCTCGTTTGTTTTCTCCGACGGAAATTTCGAATATGTTTCGGACGGTCGAAAACCCCATGCGTTGCCTTATTCGGACGTCGTTGCCGAACGGGACGGCGGTTTTGTTTGCACCGATTGCGGAGCCGGACACAGCTGGTTTTTCAACAGTCGCGAATGCAAAGTGACGGTTTGGGACAGCGATACCGTTTCGCCGCCCGTGTCCGAAAAGTTCGTGTTGACTTATGGCGGCAAAAGTTTTTCGCTTACCGAAAATTCGACGGCCGTGTTTAAAAAAGGAGCGGTCGAGTTTTTGACCGAAACTACCGAGGCTCAAACAAAATTTACCCAATATATGCTTTCGGACGGCACTTGCAAACGCTACGAAGTTGAAATTACGTCCAAGTCGAAAAACAAAAAAGAGTTTTGCCTCATAACCGATTTTGACCTTTCGTTGGGGTATATGCCCGACGGTGCGTTTACTATTGTTAGGGCGGAAGGCGACAAAATTTTGGCAAAAAACATCCGAAACGGCATAGGTTGCGTGCTTAAACTGCCTAAAGAAGCTCGGGCGGTTTTAGATGCGGGAAACGTCAAAAACCGATGTGACGTAGGTGAATATTTTCAACCTAAAAGGCGGCTTAACGTAAAGTGCTTTGCGTCGGTCGCAAAATTTACGTTGTCTTACGGCGAGAGCATAAAACTTGTATATACTTTGTGTCCGAACGTAAAGGCGGCCGACCAAAGTGTCGTGTCGGACGAGAGTGAGGAAAAAGCGGTCGCGAGGTGGGAATCGTTGAATCCCGTAAGAATAACGGGCGGCGACAAAAAACTTGCGCTTCTGGCAAATTGGCTTCCGTATCAGACGCTTTCGTGCAGGATAAACGCTCGGGCAAGCTTTTGGCAGGTGGGCGGAGCGTACGGATTCAGGGACGTTTTGCAGGATGCGCTTTCGGCGCTGTGGTTCGACGCTAAGTTGGCAAAGGAAATTATCCTTGACTGTGCAAACAAACAGTACGAAGGGGGCGATGCGGTCCATTGGTGGCACAACACCGGCTACGGAATCAGAACGAGAATTTCGGACGACAGGCTGTTTTTGGCTTATGCCGTCACGGAGTATATAAAAGCGACGGGCGACAGAGAAATCCTTGACGTTTGCGTTCCGTACCTGACCTCGCCGCCGCTTGCCGATTTGGAAAACGACAGATTCGAACGGTTGGTTGCCACCGATTACGCCGAGCGTTTGTCCGACCACGTTTTAAAGGCCTTTGAAAAAACCGCTCGTTGCGGCGAAAACGGATTGATTATGGTTTACGGCGGCGATTGGAACGATGCCCTAAACAACGTCGGCGACGAAAAAAGAGGCGAGAGCGTTTGGCTTTCGATGTTCTTTTACAAATGCCTAAAAGACTTTGTCGAGTATATTTCGGATTCAAAAACAAAGTTTTTTTGGATTGGTTTTGCCGAAAAATTGAAAAAATCTGTCAAAAAAACTTTTGAAAACGGCTACTTTAAACGTCTTGTAACTAAAGACGGACTGTGGCTCGGGAGCAAAAATTCGGAAGTGATAAAAATCGACGTCATTTCGCAGGCGTGGGCAGTGTTGTCGGAAATCGCATCCGACGAGGAGGCTGACAAATGTTTGGATGCAGCAATGAAGCTTGTCGGAGAGGACGGCATCGTACGTTTGCTCGATCCGCCCGTTAACGACACGGTTGATTTGGGTTATATTTCTCGCTATCCCGAAGGCATAAGGGAAAACGGCGGCCAGTACACTCACGGTGCGATATGGCTTGTTTCGGCGCTTTTTAAGCGAGGCCGAACCGAGCAGGCGTACAGGGTTTTGGACGGCATAAACCCCGTAACGCAAAATCTTTTGAACGGAAATTATCGGGGCGAACCCTACGTTTTGTCGGCCGACGTTTACACTTCAAAGGACAATTACGGCCGCTCGGGCTGGAGTTGGTACACCGGAAGCGCGTCCTGGTGTTTTAAGGTGATGATGGAGGATTTGTTCGGGATTTCGCTTTTCAAAAACTCCGTATCGATAAATCCACGGGGCATTCCCGAGGCGATTTTGGGCACCGTTTTAACGCTGAAACACGCCGGCGGAGAAGTTTCGATCGAGTACAAACGGGGCGAAAAGGCACTTAAAGCGGACGGCGTAAACATCTTGGGAACCGATCGGATAGGCATTGTGCCCGGTAAAAAAATAACGGTGGAGGTGTTAAGGCCATAAAGCTTGCCCAAACGCTTTACAGATATTTTTGTTTGTGCTAAAATTATATACGGTGCGCATAGGGCGCACGATGAAATTTGCGAGGTACACTATGGATTTGTTCGATTATGCAAGCAGAGCGGACGAGGAGAAAAACGCACCTCTTGCCGAACGCATGCGTGCAAGGAATCTTTCGGAATTTATCGGTCAGAGGCATCTTGTCGGAGAAGGAACTCTTTTAAGGCGAGCCATCAGTGCCGACAAACTGGGAAGTTGCATTTTTTACGGCCCTCCGGGGACGGGCAAAACCACGCTCGCAAACATAATTGCCAAAAATACTAACAGTCATTTTGAACTGCTTAATGCCGTTTCGTCGGGCGTTGCGGACGCAAAAAGGGTTATCGAAGAAGCAAAAATGCGCCTTAAAATGTACGGCAAAAAAACCTATTTGCTTCTTGACGAGTGCCACAGATGGAACAAGGCTCAGTCGGACAGCGTGTTGGCTTCCGTCGAAAAGGGCGAAATTATTTTTATCGGTTCCACAACGGAAAACCCGTACGTTTCGATGACAAAGGCCATCGTGTCGAGGTGCAGAGTTTTCGAGTTTAAAAAACTCAGCTCCGCCGAAGTTTTGGACGGCTTAAAACGTGCGGTCGAGGATTCGGAGAGAGGCCTCGGCTCATATCCGGTGAAAGTTGACGACAAGGCTTACGAACACATCGCCTGGGCCTCCGGCGGCGACCTCAGAAACGCTTACAACGCTTTGGAATTGGCGTTTATGACCACCGATCCGTCCGAGGACGGCATCATACACATCACCGAGGAAATTGCCGCTCAATCGGTTCAGCGCCGTGTTTTGTCGGTTGACGAAAGCATGTACTACGACATGATTTCCGCTTTTTGCAAAAGCCTCAGAGGCAGCGACAGCAACGCCGCATTATATTGGAGCCAAAGGCTTATTAAGGCGGGTTGCGATCCGATGCTTATTGCCAGACGGCTTATAGTGCACAGCGCGGAGGACGTCGGCATGGCCGATCCGAGGGCGTTGCAAATGGCGGTTTCGGCAATGACCGCACTTGAAAAGCTGGGGCTTCCGGAGGGGCTTATACCGCTTTCGGAGGCAATAATTTACGTTTGCGAAGCCGAAAAATCCAATTCGGTGGTGTGCGCGCTTTACTCGGCGCAGGACGCAGTCGAAAACATCCGCTCAGAAGAAGTTCCGAAATATCTTATGGATCCCAACTACAAAACCGAAAAAATTTCGGGCTACAAATATCCGCACGACTACGGCGGCTGGGTTGAACAGCAATATCTGCCGGATGCGGTGAAGGATTCGGTTTTCTACAACCCGTCCGATCACGGCTACGAGGCGGAAGTTAAGGTTCGCAGGCAGAAACGCACGTCTAAAAAACAGGAGAAATAATGCTTAAAATCACCAATTTTTCAAAAACATACTTAGGCTCTGACCGAAAGGCCGTCGACAACGTTTCGTTTGAAGTGAAAGCGGGCGAAATTTTCGGATTTATCGGCCCTAACGGCGCAGGCAAGTCGACCACGATAAAATGTCTAACTGGCATTTTGGGCTTTACCGAGGGCAGTATTTCGGTTGACGGAAAGGACTTGAAGGTAAATCCCGTTGAAGCAAAAAGGCAAATAGGTTACGTTTCGGACAGCCACGTCATTTACGAAAAACTGACGGGGCTTGAGTACGTCAATTTTATGCGCACGGTTTACGGCGCACCTGCCGACGAGGCAAAGCTTAAGGAATATCTCGAGATGTTCGAACTTACCGATGCGGTAAACAGCCCGATAAAAAGCTACAGCCACGGCATGAAACAAAAAATCAACGTCATCGGCGCAATTATACATAACCCGAAGCTTCTTGTTTTGGACGAACCGTTCACGGGGTTGGATCCGCAGTCGTCGTTCCAGCTTAAAGAACTTATGAAAAAACACGCATCCGAAGGCGGTGCGGTGCTGTTTTCCAGCCACGTTTTGGACGTCGTGGAAAAAATATGCGACAGAGTGGGCATAATCGACCACGGCAAAATGATTGCAGTCGGCTCCGTCGATTCCATAAGGGCCGAGGCCGACGACAGCTTGGAAAAATTCTTTTTGCAAATCACCGCAGAGGCGGATAAAGAGGCATAAGGATGAGCGACTATCTGTTAATCACAAAACTTATCTTCAAAAACGCCTTCAGAAGCGATAAATTCGGCGACAAAACTCCGACTGTGAAAAGCAGTTCGCAAAAGGCCAAAACCGTTGTCGCAGTCGCTTTTTTAGGGTTATGTTTTTTGATGCCGGTTGCGATGTTTTGCTATTTCGTCTACATTTATTCGCAGGCGATGGCTTTAAGCGGTGCGCACGCCGAAATGTACGGAATGCTTTTGACCGTTTCGCAGGTTATGATTCTCGTTTTCGGCACGGCTTCGGTAATCAGCGTGATGTACCGTGCGGGCGACATCGAATTTATGAACCAGCTTCCCGTAAAACCCAACGTGGTTTTTTGGGCAAAAATGACCTTTGTTTACGTTACGGACGCCATTATCGGGATTTTTATGATTGTTCCCGCCACGGTGTTTTTTGCCGTCGGAGTCAGGGAAGCGGGCGCAAGCCTCGGCGCGGAATTTTATCTTTTGCTGCCGCTTGCGATTTTGGTTGCACCTTTGGTGCCGCTTCTGTTCGCAAACCTTTTTGCCGTGCCCGTTGTGGAGTTTTCCAAGCGGTTTAAAAACAAAAGTTACGCCTCTTTGGCAATGATGATAGTAATGTACGTCGTTCTCATTACGTTGTACGTCGTGGCGATGAACAAGTTCGGCACGATGGGCGAAGACGAAGAGGGCAATTTGATTGTCACCGACGAACTTATAAAAACCATTGTTTCGTCGGGCAAAATTTTCTTTTACAACCGCTGGTTGGGGCTTTCGATGTGCGGCGAGCGGATCGCGCTCAATTTGCTGTTTTACGTTCTGTTTGTGGCGGCAGTTGTGGGTGTGACTTATTTAGTTTGCGCCACTTTTTACTGTAAAAACGCCCAGGACTGTTTGGAATCGGGCGGTGCGGACAGAAAAGCCGCCGGAAAAATATCGCTGGAAACCGAAAGCGTGGACAAAGCTTTGTTTAAAAGAGAATGGAAACTTTTGCTCGGCGACGTCAATTTTGCTTTCAACACGCTTTTAAGCGTGATTATGCCGGTTGTACTTATGGCGCTCATGTCGTTCACGGGCATCGATTCCGTTTCGCCAGAGGAGGGCGAAGAAGTTTTCGAGGGACTGTCGGGCATGTTTTTGACCACCGGCATGGCTATGTTTTACGGTCTGTTTTGCGTATGCGGCATCGATTACGCCGCAACGATGGCGATCACGAGGGAAGGACGCGTGTTTTACATAAACAAATATCTTCCGATTTCGCCCGAACGCATAATTGCCGCAAAAGTCAAGCTGGCCGACGCCATTACGGCGGCAGGTTCGTTGGCTTCGGGCATTGCCTCGGTATTGTTTATGAAAGCGGAAGTTGTGGACGGATTGCTGTCGGCGGTGCTTATATTTATATATTCGCTGGGCTTCAACAGGCTGGGCATCTTGCGCGACCTCAAAAAACCTAACGTAAGTTGGACCAATCCGAACGAGGCGATAAAAAAGAATTTTTATCCCGTCGTCCCGATGTTTTACGCCATGGGCTTTGCCTTTTTGCAGTTGATATTCCTCGGGCTTTCTATGGGCACCGAGTCGCAAGTATTGCCGCCATTGGTATTTTTCGGCCTCGGGGCAGTGGCCGCGTCGGTGTTTGCTTTCGTAAATCACAAACGCCTTAAAGCAAACGGCGTGAAGTATTTTGACAAAATCGAGCAGTCGGCATAAAAAATTGCCGTCAAACCGAATGACGTTTTTAAAAACCTATGCCTTGTGAAGCTTTTTGACGTTTGTTGTCGGATGCTTGGTGAAGACTTTGTTTTTAAAACGGGAAGTGATTTCGGTTAAATTGTTATGAAAAACGCCCGAAAAAAGAATAATCGGGCACTAAAGAGGAGATTATGGCTAAAAAAATCGGGCTTGACGTCGGCGACGTCAGAATTGGAATTGCGGTCAGTGATATGTTGGGGCTTATCGCAAACGCCAGAGAAAGTTACACCAGACGGGGCATCGACGTCGACCTTAAATATTTTTCCGACCTCGCAAAAGCCGAGGGAGCGGATGCTTTTGTTTTGGGCTTGCCTAAAAACATGGACGGCACCGAAGGCGACAGGGTTGCGGTTACCAGACAGTTCGGCGATATGCTTTCCGAATTTTCGGGACTTCCCGTCGTTTATCAGGACGAACGACTGTCGACAGTTGCGGCCGAACGCATGCTCATACAGGCAGACGTAAGGCGCGACAAAAGAAAAAAGGTCATCGACAAGGTGGCCGCCTGCATTATTTTGCAAAATTATCTCGACAGCCCCAAAAAATTTTAAAATAACAGCGGTTGCGCTTTAAACAAGGAGAAGGAATATGGCAGATTTATTTGACGAACTTTTAGAAACCGGCGACGACGATATCATCACGCTTTACAACGAGGACAAGGACGCCGAAGAAGATTTTTATCACGTTGCGACAATCGACTACAAAGGCGATTGGTACATTTTTTTGAATCCGGTTGTTCCGGATGACGAAATCGGCGAGGACGACGTTATTATTTACCGCCTCGACGAAGACGAAGAGGGCAACGACGTATTTTCGCCTATCGAAGACGACGACACTTTGAATGCCGTTTATGCCGAGTATGAGAAGGAAGTCGAGAAGCTTATGGCCGAAGAAGACAAAAAAAATTAAAAAATTTGCGATTTGGCAGGTAAAACGGCTTAAAAACGTTTGCCTGCTTTTCGTTTTTATGCTATTATTTACAAAGTAAATCCGCACCGTCATTGAAAAACGGCTGTAGCCTACGGGTGGCCGTATGTGATTTTTTGGCGGGAGGACTTGAAATACATTTTTTTACGGAGGCTATTATTATGGCAGTAACATCTATGAAAGCCCTGCTCGAAGCAGGCGTACACTTCGGCCATCAAACCAAAAGATGGAACCCGAAAATGGGCAAGTACATCTACGCAGCCCGCAACGATATTCACATTATCGATTTGCAAATCTCCGTGGATAAGGTTGAAGAAGCTTACAACTTCGTCCGTGACCAAGTCAAACTCGGCAAGGACATTTTGTTCGTAGGCACCAAAAAGCAAGCTCAGGAAGCTATCCAACAGGAAGCAGAGCGTTGCGGCATGTACTACATCAACCAACGTTGGTTGGGCGGTACTCTCACCAACTTCAAAACCATCCGCACCCGTATCGACCGTCTGAACAAAATCAATCAGATGGAAATCATCGGCGAATTTGACCTTCTCCCTAAAAAGGAAGTCGTAAAACTTAAGGCCGAAAGAGACACCCTCGAAAAGAACCTCGGCGGTATCAAAAACATGCGCAGCCTTCCGGGCCTCATGTTCGTAGTTGACCTCAAGAAAGAAGAAATCGCCATCAAAGAAGCTAGAAACCTCGGTATTCCTATCGTTGCCGTCGTAGACACCAACTGCGATCCTGATCTCGTCGATTACGTTATCCCTGGCAACGACGACGCTATCCGTGCAATCAAATTGTTTGCTTCTATCATCGCAGACGCAGTTATCGAAGCAAAAGAAGGCAAGGATGCTCTCGCAGCAGAAAAGGCAGCAACAGAAACCGAAACCGCTGAAGCAGCTCCTGCAGAAGCAGCAGTTGAAGCTCCGGCAGCTGAATAATTTTTAAGGAGACACACTATGTTTACCAGCAAAGACGTTATGGAACTTCGTCAACGCACCGGCGTTGGCATGATGGATTGCAAAAAAGCCCTCACAGAATGCGACGGCGATATGGACAAAGCCGTTGATTATCTCCGTGAAAAAGGCATGGCTACCGCTGCCAAAAAGGCCGGCAGAGTTGCTTCCGAAGGTATCGTTTACTCGGCTATCAAAGGCGACAAGGGCGTTATCGTTGAAGTAAACTGCGAATCCGACTTCGTTGCTCGCGGCGATGCTTTCAAGGCATTTGTCGAAGAAGTTGCCGAATTTATTTTAGACAACGACGTACACAGCCTCGAAGAAGTTGTTGCGGCCAAAACCGAAGCTTTGAACGCAGCTATCTCCAAAATCGGTGAAAAAATCAGCATCCGCCGCTATGAAAAAATGGAAGCTTGCGACTCCAAACTCGACAGCTACATCCACATGGGCGGCAAAATCGGCGTTCTCGTCGAAGCAAGCGCAAACGTTTCTGAGCAGGTTATTCACGACGTGGCTTTGCAAATCGCAGCCGCTAAACCTACTTGCGTAAGCAAGGACGAAGTGCCTTCTGCAGACATCGAAAAGGAAAAAGCAGTGCTTCGCGCACAGGCTCTCAACGAAGGCAAACCGGTTGCAATCGTCGACAAGATGGTTGAAGGCCGTATTCACAAATATTACAAAGAAGTTTGCCTCGTCGAACAGGATTTCGTAAAAGACGGCTCCCTTACCGTTGGCAAAGTTCTTGCCGGTGAAGGTGCAAGCGTTAAAAGATTCGTTCGTTTCGAAATGGGCGAAGGTCTCGAAAAGAAAGTTGACAACTATCTTGACGAAATCAGCGACGCAGTTTCCAAAGTAACCAAATAGTTTTACGGTGGGATACTTTTGTATCCCACTTTTTTCAAAAAATTTCAAGGAGGCAGTTATGAACGCTAAATACAAGCGCGTAGTCATAAAAATCAGCGGCGAAGCATTGGCCGGTCCGTCGGGCACCGGAATCGACAACCAAATCGTAAACAGAGTCGTAGGGCAAATCAAACGTGTTCGCGAACTCGGCGTCGACGTCGGCATCATCATCGGAGGCGGCAATTTCTGGCGCGGCCGTCAGGGCGTGGAAATGGACAGAAGCACTGCCGACCACATGGGTATGCTTGCAACTGTCATCAATGCGCTGGCACTTCAGGACGCTTTGGAACGCAACGGCGTAGCCACGCGCGTGCAAACTGCACTGACAATCACCAGAGTGGCCGAGCCGTACATTTTGAGAAAGGCCTTGCGCCACCTTGAAAAAGGCAGAGTCGTTATTTTTGCCTGCGGCACGGGCAATCCGTATTTCTCGACCGACACGGGCGCAAGCCTTCGAGCTGCTGAAATCGGAGCGGACGTTCTTCTTTGCGCCAAAAACATCGACGGCATTTACGACAGCGATCCGAGAAAAAATCCGGACGCCAAAAAGATCGAGGATATTTCCTTTATCGACGTAATCAAACAGGGCATTCAGGTTATGGACACCACCGCCGTCAGCCTCTGCATGGAAAACAACATCAACATAATCGTGTTCGGGCTTGACGAAGAAAACAGCATCGTCAGGGCCGCAACCGGCGAAAAAATCGGAACTCTGGTTCACGAATAATCAATAAGGCGTCTTAGGGCGCCTTATTTTTGTTTTATATTATTGATTTTTGCCGTTTTGTGTGTTATAATTGTTACTATAATCATATAACGATAATTGGAGGAACATATTATGGCATATCCGTTGGAAGAACTGGAACTTTTGTTCGACGAAATGGATGAAAAAAGCACCAAAACCGTTGACGGCTTCAAAACCGAATTACAGGCTATTAGGGCAGGAAGAGCCAATCCGCACATTCTCGACAAAATTCTCGTAGACTATTACGGCGTTCCTACGCCAATCAACAACATGGCAAACATCACCATCGCCGAAGCAAGGGTGTTGGTTATTTCCGTGTGGGACAAGAGCGCACTCAAAAACGTCGAAAAGGCAATTTTGGCGGCAAACGTAGGCATCACTCCTAACAACGACGGCAACGTCATCCGCCTCGTTTTCCCGGAAGTTACCGAAGAACGCAGAAAAATGCTGGTTAAGGACATCAAATCGGGTGCCGAAAACATGAAAGTTACCCTCCGCAACCACAGAAGAGACGCCAACGAAGATCTTAAAGCTCTCAAAAAAGACAGCGTGATCACCGAAGACGATCTGAAACTTTACCTCAAAGAGGTTGACGATAAGCTGGCTTCCTACATCGAAAAAATCGACAAACTCGCCAAGGATAAAGAACAAGAGGTAATGAGTGTTTAATCCCGACGATTTTATCGGCACCGAACTTTCCGATGCGGTTTCAAAATTGGAAAAACAGGGCTTTAAAGTTGTTGTCGACGTGTTCGACGGCGGCAAAATCGACAGTTTCGATACAGAACTTGTGACGGGGGCCGTTTTGAAACAGGGGACGGTTTATCTTACCGCCACCAGGTTTTTGCTTAGAATTTAGGTTGTTTTGGCGAGCAGTGTTTTCTGTTCGCCATACTTTAATATTGAATGAGCAACTAAAAAAAGGGGAAGAATGTTTTTGTGAATAAAGACTTCAAAACTTTGCCCGAACACATTGCCTTTATCATGGACGGCAACGGGAGATGGGCTAAAAAACACGGCTTGCCGAGAAAGGTAGGTCACGAAGAAGGCGTAAGGGCCTTGAAACGGGTTGTCAAATGCCTGTCCGATTACGGCATAAAAGCGGCAACGTTTTTTGCGTTTTCGACGGAGAATTGGTCCCGACCGGCCGAAGAAGTAGAGGCACTGTTCCAGCTTATTGCAAAGTTTGCCGACACTGCCGAAGCTTTTTGTAAAAAAAACAACCTCAAAGTTAAGGTTATAGGCTCCAGGGAAAGGCTGTCGGAGGAGCTTTTGGCTCGCCTTGACGGCATAGTCGAAAAAACCGCCCGAAACACCGGCACGGTTTTTGTCATAGCATTCAACTACGGCTCGGCGGACGAAATCGTTTCGGCGGCAAAAACTGCCGCACTTAGCGGTGAAATAAACAAACAAACTTTCGAGAGCGCACTTTACACCGCCGACCTGCCGCCACTGGATTTGCTGGTCAGGACGGGCGGAGAAAAACGTCTTTCAAATTTTTTGCTTTATCAGGCATCTTATGCCGAACTTGAATTTACCGACACCCTTTGGCCGGATATGGGAAAGGGAAAAATAGACAAAATTCTTTCCGAATATTCAAAACGCGAACGCAGATTCGGAAAAGTGGAGTGAATTATGCTTAAAAGAGCGATTACCGCATTGTTATTGACGTCGCTGGTGGTTGGAATGCTGGTTTGCGGCGTGCTGGTCAGTTATCATTTTTTGGACGGACTTATTTTATGCTTCGTTACGCTGGGCGTTTACGAAATGTACAAATGTCTGAAACAGGGCGGGTACAAACCGTACGTTGCTCCGATAGTTATCGTGGCGGCGTTGACGTATCCTGCCTGGCTGTTTTTCAAGTTTGCAGGCGTTGTTGCCGTTTTCGGAATCGCTTTTGCCGTCGGCCTTGTTATTATGACTTTTACCAAGGAATCGAGGTTGGAGGATTTGGCGGTCACGTTTTTTGCCGTCATTTATCCGTATTTTATGCTTATGCCGGCCTTTTACATGACGGAGAACTATTGCGGAATCTTTACGGTCGCTTATGCGATTTTCGTTCCTGTTATGACCGATACGATGGCCTATTTGGTGGGAAGCACTTTGGGCAAACATAAACTTTGCCCGACGATTAGCCCTAAAAAAACCGTCGAAGGGGCAGTAGGCGGACTTCTGGGCGGCGTAATAATGAGCGTAGTGTTCTTCCTTTTGTTCGAGCAGTTTGCCGTTTTCGGCGACAGTGTTGCATACCTTCCGTTCAGCGAAACCAAGTGGGTTTCCGTTGTTATATACATAGTGCTGGGCATTTTGGGCGGAGTGGTTTCGCAGCTTGGGGACCTTGCGGCAAGTTCGGTAAAACGCAAGCTCGGAGTTAAGGATTTCGGAAACATCTTTCCGGGGCACGGCGGCGCGATGGACCGCATCGACAGCATTATGTTTATGCTTGTGTTGCTGTTGGCCGCATTCCAGTTTATCTACTAAATTGCTACAAAAAAACCGTTAAATTAGAATAATTTATGAAAAACATAGTTGTTTTGGGGGCTACGGGCAGCATCGGAACGCAAGCTCTCGACGTAATCAGAAACAATAAGGGCCGATTCAGGTTGCTCGGTGTTACCGCAAACAAGGATGTTGCGGGCATTTTGCGTGTTGCAAAAGAATTCGGGCCGATGTTTTTGGGAATGTCCGATCCCGAGGCTCAAAAAGAACTTTCGGAGGAGGCCAAGCGCAGCGGAATAAGTTCGCTTGTCGCTTCGCCTTTGACCATAGCCGCTCTCGAACCCGCCGACGTGGTTTTGTCGGCCGTGGTGGGAATAAGCGGTTTGCCGCTTGCCGAGGCGGCGCTTAAAGCTGGCAAGAAACTTGCCCTTGCCAACAAGGAGGCAATTGTTTGCGGCGGACGGCTTTTAAGAGAAACCGCAAAACGCTTCGGCGGAGAACTTATACCCGTCGACAGCGAACACAGTGCAATTTTCGAGTGCTTGACTCTGGGGAGCTCCAAAGAGGTCGAAAGCATAACGCTTACTGCATCGGGCGGTGCGTTCAGAGATTACGACAGGGCGGCATTGGAGGCGGTTACTCCGGAGCTTGCCGTGACGCATCCTGTGTGGAAAATGGGCAAAAAAGTCACCGTCGACAGCGCAACTTTGATGAACAAAGGCTTGGAAGTTATCGAAGCGGCCAGATTTTTTGATTTACCGATTTCAAAAATCAAAGTTTTGATGCACCGAGAAAGCGTTATACACGGTATGGCTTCGTTCACCGACGGCACCGTTATGGCCGCATTGGGGAAACCCGATATGCGAGTTCCGATTGCGTTGTCGATGTCCTGGCCGGAGAGGGTGGAAACAGGTGTCGAGCCCATAAACCTTGCCGACGTCGGGAAACTCAATTTTGCCGAGCCCGATTTCGAGCGCTACAAATGCCTGCGCCTTGCTTACGAGGCCGAAGAAAAGGGCGAAAGTGCGGTTGTGGCGATGTCTGCCGCCGACGAAGTGGCCGTAAGGCTGTTTTTGGACAGAAAAATCAAATTTACGGACATAGCGGACATTGTTGAGGATGCGATATTGCATGCCGAAGCTCGTTTGGCGTCGGATTTTAAAGATATTTTAAACATTGACCGCTACACTAGGGAATATATTTTTAGTAAAATTAAAGTTTAGGAGAATTGTATGTTGTTGTGCGCTACGCTTTCGGGTGCTTTGCAAACGCTTTTGTACGTTTTGCTTAGTCTTCTGGCGTTGATGTTTATGATAGTGGTTCACGAATTCGGCCACTTTATCGCGGGACGGAAACTGGGATTTCAGGTAAACGAGTTTTCCATCGGTTTCGGTCCTGCCATTTTCAAAAAGAGAACCAAGGACGGACTTTTGTTTGCCGTAAGATGTTTGCCGCTGGGCGGTTACTGCGCATTTGAAGGCGAGGACGAAGAGGGCGCAAAAGATAACCCTCGTGCCTTCAATAATCGCAAACCGTGGCAGAGAATCATTGTTCTGCTTGCCGGCGCAACCATGAACTTTTTGTGTGCAGTCGTGTTTATTGCCGTTTTCTTTATGACTTACGGTCAACCTATGACTTCCATCCGTGCGGTTTATCCCGACAGTACGTCCGCATCGTCGGCGTACGGGTTTATGGAGGGCGACGCAATACTCAACGTCGACGGAAAAATGGCCAACATCCTGACGGTCAACGACAGTGCCTTTAACTATGTTAAAGACGGCGACGGCGAAGTTACTTTCACGGTTATGCGAAACGGTGAAATAGTCAAAGTTACCGTGGGTAAGGGCGATTATCTGTCGTATCAAAACACCGTTGACAAATCTGTCGGCGTTTCGACCAAAAACGGAATGACGGAAATTTTCAAAAAGGGCGATTTGATTTACGAAGTCGGCGGAAAATTGGGCTATTGCTATTCACCGGCCGCCGTCGACACTTACATCCGTGCGGCTAAAGACGGCGACAGCCTGACCGTTTATCGCTATCTTACACTTGACGGCGAAATCATCGAAGACACCCAAAATATGCCGTCGGAATATTTGGTAAACTTTGTTTATTTGCATTTTGCGGACCAAATTCCGAATGAAGACGTGGTTACGGAACGCTTCGATAAGGACGGATATATCGACACTCACGTTTACGTCAGGCCGGGCAGTGCGCTTTATTATCAAAACAGCTCGGGCGATACCGTTGAGGCGACCTCGGTTTCGGATTTTTCTACAAGCGTCTCGAGTTCCAATCACGGCTTCGGCGTTGCGACCTCGGTCGATTATCAAAAACTCAGTTTCACCAGGTCGGTGGGGCGTGCGGTGCCGTACAGCTTTTACACTGTATTCAAAATTTTAAGCAGTGTGGTTGACCTCTTTAGGCCTCACGGTTTGGAGAATGCCGGCGGAACCATCACGATTATTTCGACCATGGCAAAGGCGGTAAGTTACGGGTTCGGAAGTTTCTTCTGGCTTGTGTGCATAATAAGCGCAAACCTCGCCGTCATGAACCTTTTGCCTATCCCTGCGCTGGACGGAAGTAAAGTCGTGTTTACGGCGATAGAATGGATAAGAGGCAAGCCGATAAACCGAAAAGTGGAGGCGATAATTCACATGGTGGGTTTGGTGCTGATGTTCGGACTTGCGATTGGGTTGGATATATTCCATTTGGTGGCATAAAATGAAAAGAAAAGTTAAAGTCGGAAACCTTTATATAGGCGGCGATGCGCCCGTATCGGTGCAATCGATGACAAACGTCCGAACGTCGGATGTCGAGGCCGTGGCGGCGCAAATCGACCGTTTGCAGTCGGTCGGTTGTGAAATCGTAAGGCTTGCGGTCAGGGACGAAAAGGACGCCGAAGCGTTTTCCGAAATCAAAAAACGAACCTCGCTTCCGCTGGTGGCCGACATTCATTTCGATTATCGGTTGGCAATAAAGGCGGCTGAGGCAGGTGCGGACAAAATAAGGATAAATCCCGGCAACGTGGGCGGCGACGAAAACGTCAAAATTTTGGCCGATTTTTTGGGCGAGCGCAATATTCCGGTGCGAATCGGTGTAAACGGCGGCAGTCTCGACAAAAGATTTTGCGGCATGCCGCTTGGGGAAGCGATGGCCGAAAGTGCGCTTTATCACGCTTCGCTTTTGGAAAAATTCGGTTTTAAGGACATCGTTTTGTCGGTGAAATCCTCGTCGGTCAGGGATATGATCGAAGCCAACAGACGTTTGGACAAGGCTTGTGATTATCCGTTGCATTTGGGGGTTACCGAGGCAGGCACGCTCAGAAGAAGTTTGGTAAAAAGTTCGCTGGGCATAGGCACGTTGCTGGAAGAAGGCATAGGAAACACCGTCAGAGTTTCCATAACCGGCGATCCAGTGGAGGAAGTTGTTGCGGCACGTTATCTTTTGGGTTCTTTGGGGCTTACCGAGGAAGCCGAAGTCGTAAGCTGTCCGACTTGTGGCAGAACGGAAATCGAAGTGGAAAAACTGTCGGAAGCGGTGGAAAAACTGGCCGCACGCTACAAAAAGAAATTGACCGTTGCCGTTATGGGATGCGTTGTAAACGGCATCGGCGAGGGCAAACATGCCGATTTCGGCGTTGCCGGAGGCAAAGGGCGTTCGGTGATTTTCAAAAACGGCGAAAAACTTAAAACGGTTTCAAACGAAGATATTTTGACCGAACTCGAGATACTTTTTGATGAATATGACGGAAAATAATTTTAACGAACAATTTGTAAAACAAACGCGCGGAGCTTATCCGTTTTTAAAATTTGTCAAGGCAACTTACGTTAAGGGCGAAAAAACCGTTAAGCTGGATATTTTGCGCTCAACATCGATGTTCGAGGGGCAGTTTACCGCCGAAATGCAGACCGAAGTCGAACGCTTCATCAACGCAATGCTTCCCGACGGAGTTTATTTTGAAGTAAACTACATCAAAACTTACGCCGACGAAAACACCGTAAAAAACAAGGTGGTTCAGTACATAACGCGCGAAAAACAGGTTTTGACCATGCAGCTTAAAGACGGCGACGTAGCCGTGAGGGTCGAAGGCGGACGTATCAACGTAAAAATTACGGTTGTAAAAAGCATGCTGAAAATGCTTACCGATTGCAATTTTGCCGACGAATTAGAGTGCTTTTTAGATGATACTTTCGTTGAAATTCCGAGCGTCGAGTTTTACGAAAAAGAGCTTCCCGAAGGCGAAAAAGAGTTTTTGCCGGAAGGCTCGGTCGGTTACGTTTCGGGTGCGAGACTTATAAAAATCGAACTGACCGAACAGGTGTTCGGTAAGAGCCGCATCGGCGTTGCGCCGAGTTATATTTCCGATATGAAGGAAAATACGGGCGTTACGGTTTTGTGCGGAAAAGTTGCGGCATTTGTCGAAAAAACGTATAAAAACAAAAATTTTGGCAAAGAAGTTGAAAAGAACGGACGCTTCAAAGTGAACACTACCGACGAGTTTTTGCCTCGTTTCAGCTTCACTTTAAACGACACAACCGGCAACATTTCGGCCGCTATTTTCCCTCGCGAGGAAAACCTTGACAAGCTTCGTTTGCTTACCGACGGCGACACCGTGGCCGTAGAAGGTACGGTCGGGTACAATCAGTTTGCAGGCGGACTTCAAATTATGGTCCGTTCGCTTTGGAAGGCGGATATCGATTTTAACGGAATAGTGAAAACCGTTCCGCAAAAAAAGGAAAGTTCTGATTATTCCTTGATTTGGCCGGAAAAGTTTGTGGATGAGGAGCAGACCGACATTTTCTCCGATCCTTCCGATGTGCCGGCGTACCTTAAAGGCAAAACCTTTGTCGCATTCGACACCGAAACCACTGGAACGGACACGTCCAAAGACAAAATCGTCGAAATTTCCGCCGTCAAAATTGTCGACGGCAAAGTTGTCGAAACCTGGACCAGCCTTTGCAATCCCGGCATACATATTCCCGAAGTTACTACGGCCATCCACGGCATCACCGACGACGACGTCAAGGACAAACCGAGCTTTTTGGAAATTCTCCCGGACTTTTACAAGTTTACCCGAGGGGCGGCAATGGTGGGACATAACGTTGAATTCGACTACAAAATGCTTATGTCCAACGGCAGGGATTCGGGCTACGTTTTCGACAACGAACTGTGCGACACTTACGCCATGGCCAGAAAGTATCTTGTTGGCAAAACGCGCAACTTTAAGTTGATTTCCGTTTCCGAAGCTTTGGGCATTACGCTCACAAACGCTCACCGTGCGCTGTTTGACAGCCTTGCAACCGCAAAGTGTTTTATAAAAATGGCACGATTTGTCACCGTTTAGGCAAAAAATCCCCAAATACAGCGTCAAACCGCTTGTCAAATAAAATAATATATGCTATATTATATATGCTAAAACAAATACGTTTGATTTAGTGAGTGGTCGTTCGGCCACTCACTTTTGATTAAACGAGGTGAAAAATGGATTTAAAGAAAACGATTGAAGATGTAAAACTCGCCGTAACGCCTATCGTCGAAGGGCTCGGCTACGAACTTGTCGACGTGACTGCCGGCAAAAATTACGGCACCGAAAACCTTAATCTCGTCATTTACAAAAAGGGCAATATGGGGCTTTCGGATTGCGAAGAAGTTGCCCGTGCCGTGGACGAGACAATCGACAAACTCGAACCGTTCGGAGATACGCCTTTCAACCTCAACGTAAGCAGTATGGGGCTTGATTGGAAAATCGTAACAGACGACGATTTCAGACGCCGTTTGGACGAGGAAATCGAAATCGGACTTTTTGCCCCTGTCGGCGGCAAGAAAAAATACGTTGGCACCCTTGTTTCGTACGACAAGGATTCCGTCGAGATTGCTTCGGCGGGTAAAAATATAAAATTTGAAAGAAAAAACCTGGCGAAAGTGGTACCTTTCGTAAAATTTTAGGAGGACAATATGGTAAACAAAGATTTTTTTGACGCTATCGATGCATTGGAATACGAAAAACACGTGTCAAAAGAAAAACTCATCGAAAGCCTGGAAGCGGGCCTTGCTTCCGCTTATAAAAAGGAAACCGGCGAATCCCGTCCGGTAATGGTTAAGCTTGACGACACCAAAAATTCCATTAAAGTGTATGCTTATCGCACCGTAGTTGCTGAAGTGGTTGACGAAGAAAAAGAAATTTTGCCTGAAGATGCCAAAAAAATCAAATCGAGTTACAAACTCGGTGACAAGGTTTTGGAGGACGTTACTCCTAAAAACTTTTCTCGTATCGCCGCACAGACCGCAAAACAGGTTATCATGCAACGTTTGAACGATGCCACCCGTGACGCCGTTTACAGCGAAATGAGCGAAAAAGAGGGCGAAATCATGACGGCAGTCGTTCGCAGAAAAGAAGGCGACACCGTTTACGTCGAAATGACCGGAAGCCAACTCGAGGGCGTTTTGCAACCGCAGGATCAAATCAAGGGCGAAGCTTTGAACGTAAACGACGTTATCAAGGTGTTTGTCAAACGCGTTCGCACGTCGGCTTACAACGGAACCCAGGTTATGGTCAGCCGCAGCAGCGCAGGCTTCGTCAGAAGGCTGTTTGAATTGGAAGTTCCTGAAATCAGAAGCGGTTTGGTTCAGGTTAAGAGCATCGTCAGAGAAGCAGGCTACCGCACCAAAATCGCCGTTTACAGCGAAGATTCCAACATCGACGCAATCGGCAGCTGCATCGGAAACAAGGGCGTGCGCGTAAACGCAATCGTCAACGAACTTGCAGGCGAAAAAATCGACGTCATTCAATGGTGCGCCGATCCGCTTGAATTCGTTGCACGCTCCCTCAGCCCGGCACAGGTTAAGATGGTTCAGATCAACGAACTTGAAAAAAGCGCGAAAGTTATCGTTGCCGACGACAAACTCAGTCTGGCAATCGGCAAACAGGGCCAAAACGCTCGCCTTGCTGCCAAACTTACCGGCTGGAAAATCGACGTTAAGCCGTACAGCTCGGTTGTAAACGTTGACGCTGAATAATTTTTTGAGGTAAGAATGTCCAAATTTACACCGGAACGCATGTGTGTGGCATGCAGAAAGTCCTATCCTAAAAATTCGCTTATGCGGTTTGTTCTCGACGAAAACGGCGAGTTGTTTTGCGACCGCAATCAAAAGGCGGAAGGAAGAGGAACTTATCTTTGCAAAAACGACGCTTGCGTCAAACGCTGTGTAAAGTACGGACTTATTGGCAAAGCGTTCAGGAAAAACCTTCCTGACGAAGCGTACAGAACGGTTGAGGAGGAATATGACGGACTACAAAAAAATTAGTTCTTACATCGGGTTTGCCGTCAGGGCCGGTCAGGTTCTGTGGGGAAGCGATTTGATTTTGGAGAAAAAGCGAAAAAGAAAATTGATTTTGCTGTCTTCCACCGCATCGGACAACCTGAAAGACAAAATCACCGCTTACGCCGAGGCCACGGGCTCGCCGCTTTTGGTGCTTGACGACGGGGTGACGCTTGAAGATATTCTGAAACGAAATTGCAAAGCACTGGCCGTTACCAACAGGGAACTGGCCGACGCGATACTACGTTCTGTTGAAATAAAGGAGAATGAGAATGGCTAACGTACAAAATAATTCCAATGACAATCTCGCCAACATCAAACTCGGGCAGCAACTTCTCGCTTCCGGGCTTGACGGGGTTAAGGAACGCATAAAAAATGCGCGAGCTAAAATAGACGACACAAAAAAGATGCTTGCCGAGGCAAAGAACAACCTTTTGGAAATTCAGCGCAGGGCGCAAGACGAGGAAGCGGCTCGCATTAAAGCCGCCGAAGAAGCCGAATTGAAAAAACAGGAGGCCGAAAGGCTTGCTGCAGAAACTTCTGCCCAAAAAGAAGCCGAAGAAAAAGCAGCCGCAAAAGCAGAAGAAGCAGAGGCTCCTGCCTTAAAAACCGAATCGGCTCAACCCGTTGCGGCCAAAACGCCTGCTTCGACGCCTAACGTTCAGGTCAGAGTGTTTGACGACGCGCCTAAGGCTCCGAGAAAACCTCAGACGTCCGTGCAACAACCTCAAAACGGTGCAAAACGTCCGCAAGGGCAAGATTTTAGGGCTCAATCCAAGCCTAACGCACCGCAAAGGCCGCAGGGCGGTTTCCAAAAAGTTGCGGTTCCGCCTCCACAACCGCCTAAACAGCAGAACAAGGATTTTGGCAAAAAAGCCAAAAATTCCGACAATCAGGGCGACAAAAAGGCAAAAGATAAGCGCACGCTTATCCGCATGGGATATATTACCGAAGGCGGCTTCGTGATGGACGAGGACGGCGAAGTTTCCAACCGCCGCTATAAGAGCCTCAAAAAGAAAAAAGAGGTTCAGGCACCTGTTCAACACGTTAAAATCGAAAAGGCCGTTATTACAAGTAAAATCGTTCCAATCAAGGTTTTGAGCGAAAAAATCGGCAAAACAGGCACTGAAATCATCAAACAATTGTTCCTTTTGGGCATTGTAAAAACCATAAACGAAAGCATCGACTTCGAAACGGCCGAACTTGTTTCCAACGAACTCGGCATCGAACTCGAGCTTAAGGTGGACGATACCGCCGAAGAAAGCCTCACCAAATTCTCGGCCGACGACGACACCGACGACAACCTCGTCGCAAGACCTCCTGTGGTAACCATCATGGGGCACGTCGACCACGGCAAAACCAGCCTTTTGGACTACATCAGAAAGGCCAACGTCGCTTCGGGCGAAGCGGGCGGAATCACCCAGCACATCGGTGCATACACCGTAAGCCTCAACGGCAGTCCGATTACGTTTTTGGACACTCCGGGACACGAAGCTTTCACCACCATGCGTCTTAGAGGCGCCATGGTTACCGACATAGCCGTTATTGTCGTTGCGGCGGACGACTGCATTATGCCGCAGACCGTCGAGGCCATTAACCACGCAAAAGCCGCAGGCGTAAACATCGTGGTAGCGGTCAACAAAATCGACAAACCGGGCGCAACGCCTGACAGAGTTTTGCAACAAATGACCGATTACGATCTCGTTCCGGAAGTTTGGGGCGGCACCGTTCCTGTTTGTTACGTTTCGGCAAAAACAGGCCAGGGCGTTTCGGAGCTTTTGGAAACTATTTTGTTGGTTGCCGAAGTTGCCGAACTCAAAGCTAACCCTAACCGCATGGCAAAAGGCAGCATCATCGAAGCCAGACTGGACAAGGGACGCGGTCCGGTTGCCACCATACTTGTTCAAAACGGCACGTTGCACGTCGGCGACAACGTCGTTGCAGGCACCGTTTGCGGCAAAATCAGAAATATGTTTGACGACAAAGGTCGCATAGTGAAATCGGCAGGCCCGTCGATGGCGGTTTCGGTGCTCGGTTTCGAGGAAGTTCCTAACGCAGGCGATCAGATGCTCGCCGTCGAGGATGCTTCGTTGGCCAGAAAAGTTGCCGAGGAAAGAAAGCTTAAGCTTAAAGAAGAAGCCGCTCAGCAGAGCAAACCTACTTCTTTGGACGACATCTTCAGCCAGCTTTCCACCGGTGAAACCAAGGAACTTAACCTCATCATTAAGGCCGACGTTCAGGGAAGCGTCGAAGCGGTTAAGCAGTCGCTTTTGAAACTGTCCGGCGACGAAGTTAAGGTAAACGTGGTGCACGGCGCAGTCGGTGCAATCAACGAAAGCGACGTTATGCTTGCAAAAACTTCCAATGCAGTTGTCATCGGTTTCAACATCAGGCCTGACAACAACGCAAAAATCATCGCCGAACGCGAAAAAATCGACATCAGAACTTACAGCATTATTTACGAAGCCATCGACGACGTCGAAAAGGCTATCAAAGGTATGCTGGATCCGAAATTTAAGGAAAACACTTTGGGACGTGCCGAAGTTCGCCAGGTTTACAAAATCACGGGCGTCGGTGCCGTTGCCGGATGTATGGTTATCGACGGAAAAGTCACCAGAAACTCCAAAGTCAGACTTCTTCGCCAGGGCGTCATCATTTACGACGGTGCGCTGTCCAGCCTTAAACGCTTCAAAGACGACGTTAAAGAGGTTGCAAGGGGTTACGATTGCGGTATGAGCATCCAAAACTTCTCGGACATCAAGGAAGGCGACGTCATCGAAGCATACGTTATGGAGCAAATAAATGAGTAACAACAAAATTCAACGCATAAACAGCGAACTGGCCAAACAGATTTCGTACGTCATCGGCAACAAGCTGAAAGATCCGAGGACCAAGGACGGCCTTATAAGCGTACTTCGCGTGAATGCGGCCACGGATTTAAAAACGGCAAAGGTGTATTTGTCGTTTTTGAACGTTGCCGACGAAAAAGAAACGCTTAAAGCCATTCGCTCGGCATCGGGTTTTATCAAAAACGAATTGAAACACCTTATGGACATTCGCAACATTCCCGACCTCAGTTTCGTTTTGGACGACAGCATCGAGTACGGAATGAAGATTACAAACATCATAAACGGTTTGAACATAACAGATGGCGACAACTGAAGCAAAACTTAATGCGGCCTGCGAATATCTTTTGAAGGCAAACGACGTTGCCTTGATTTGCCATATTTCGCCCGACGCCGATACCCTTGCATCTGCGCTTGCTTTAAGAGAAGTGCTTGCGGGGATGGGGAAATCGGCAGAGGTTTTTTGTGACGATTTTCCGCACGAACATCTGCAAATTTTGCATAATTTTGACAAAATCAACCTTTCCGAGCAAAAAAAGTTTGACCTTGCGGTTGCAGTTGATTTTGCAGAAATTCAGCGCGGCGGCAGCAAATCGAGATATTTTAAGCACGCACTTAAAACGCTTACGGTGGACCACCACAAAGTTTACGGGTATTTCACCGATTACGCTTTGGTCGACACCGAAGCGGCCGCTACGGCGGAGCTTTGCTATCTTTTGATACGAAGACTTGAAAAACTGACCGGAAAAGAAATTTTGAACTCGGAGATTGCATCGCTTTTGTTTGCCGGCATCGTAACCGACACGGGCTGTTTTCAGTACTCGTCGGTAACGTCCGAAACCATGCGCATTGCCGCCGAGCTTAGGACCTTCGATTTTGATGCGGCAAATCTTATTTTCAAACTTTTGCGTTCGCAGGACAAATCGGTGTTTCTTTTAAAAGCAAAGGTTCTTTCGAAAGCCAAGTTCTATTTTGACGACCGGGTTGCCTTTATAACTTTTAGAAAAAGCGATTTCGAGGAAGCGGCCGTTGTCGAAAATACCTGGGGCGCGATTTCCGAACTGACTGCAATAGAGGGCGTAAAAATTGCCGTTTCCGTTTGCGAAACGGGTGAGAGAAGCTTCAGAGTCAGTGTCAGAACGTCCGAGGACGTCGATGCGGCGGATCTCGTTTCCGTTTTTGGCGGAGGCGGGCATAAAAGAGCGTCCGGATGTCGAATTTCCGGCTACTACGAGGACGTGTTGGACAAACTTTTGAAAGCGTGCGGAGACAGCTTAAATGACTGATAAACTTTGCGGTTTTGTTTCGATAAACAAACCGTCGGGCATGACTTCCAGCGACGTCGTGGTCAAAGTGCGAGGCATTTTGCGAGCGGCGACGGGGGAGAAAAAAATCAAAGTCGGCCATCTCGGAACTTTGGATCCGAACGGCGCCGGCGTTTTGCCGATAGCAGTCGGCTCGGCCACAAAGCTTTTTGAGTACACGACAAAAAAAGTCAAAAAATACCGTGCCGGGATTTGTTTCGGGAAAACCACCGACACGCTTGACAGCTACGGCGAGGTTACCGAAACTTCGGATTTTGTTCCGTCAAAAGAACAGGTTGAGGCGGTTTTTGGGAACTTGATCGGCGACGTAATGCAGGTTCCGCCGTCGTATTCGAGCCTATCGGTCGGGGGTGTCAAGGCCTACAAGCTTGCCAGAAAAGGCGAGTCGGCCCAACTTAAAGCAAGGCCCGTTAAAATTTTCGATATCAAACTTGTGTCCGAAATTCAACCCGGACACTATGTTTTGGACATTGTTTGCGAAGGCGGAACTTACGTGCGCTCCATCGTGCGAGACATCGCCGCCGAACTTGACACAGTGGCCTATATGAGCTTTATCATCAGGACAAAAAGTGGCGAATTTTTGCTTGAAAACAGCATAAATTTGCGTGATTTTGCCCAAAATCCGCTAAATTATGTTATGCCTATTGAAACTGTTACCGACAGTTTTTTGCGCTTTGACGTGCCGAAAGACGTCGAAAAGCAAGTTCTTTGCGGCATGAAACTTAAACTCGGCAGTCCCGAAAATGCACCGTTTTCGGTGTACGTCGGTGGAGAACTGTTGGGCATAGGTCAAACAGAAGACGGATTTACGGTTATTAAAACGAGGTTGCAAAATGCATGAAATAATTTTCGATCAAAACTATAACGGCAAATTGGTTGTTGCGTTGGGGTTTTTCGACAGCGTCCACAGAGGGCACCGTCATCTTATCGAACTTGCGAGGCTGAAAGCTCAGTCGGTGGGTGCCGAACTTGCCGTTTTCACCTTTGACAACAATCCGTCGGGATACTTCGGAAAAGCCGAAGGCGAAATTTATACATACGAAGAACGTGTCGAAATTTTGAAAACGTTGGGCGTTGACGCCGTCATCCGTGCCACCATGGACAATTCCTTTGCCGCAACGCCGGCCGTCGATTTTTTGGACAAACTGTTTTCGACGTTGGACATCTCGGCGGTTTTTTGCGGAAGCGATTACACTTACGGCAAAAACGGCTTTGGCGACGTAAACCTTCTTAAGTTGGTTGCAAAACACTACAAAGCCGACGTCAGAGTTGTCGATTTCGTTTTTGACGGAGACAGAAAAATCAGTTCTTCAACCGTAAAAAGTTATCTTTCGGCTGGGAACGTCGAAGCGGCAAACGCACTTTTGGGCGACAAATATCATCTGACGGGAACGGTTGAAAAAAACTACGGCAGAGGAAAAGGATTGGGATTCCCGACCGCAAACATAAACATTCCCGCCGAAAAACTTTGCATCCGCCACGGCGTTTACGCAACTTCCGTTACGGTTGACGGGAAAAAATACGAGGCGATCACAAACGTCGGAGACAAGCCGACTTTCGGCATTTCGGAAGTCAATTCCGAAACCTATCTTATAGGTTTTGACGGCGATTTGTACGGCAGGACGCTTACGGTGGACTTTTTCAAGTTCATGCGCGACATTCAAAAATACGACAGTAAGGACGAACTTATCCTCAGACTTTCAAAGGATATAGTCGAATCCGGAAACATAAAGAGGTACTGATGATTAAATTCGGACCGAGCGGCAACAGCGAAAGCTTTTTAGCCGAAGGGCACAAATCCACAATCGAGGCCGCAAAATGGCTTAAAGCGCGCAACTTGGACGTTTTCGAGTATCCGTTCGGGCGCGGCGTAAACATCGGCCAAAACACGGCTCGGGCAATAGGTGAGGAGTTTAAAGCCTCGGGCATCGAAATTACGGCACATGCACCGTATTTCATAAATTTTGCCAATCCCGATCCCGAAAAGGCGGAAAACAGCATGCGATATTTGCTGCAAACGTTGGAAGCTTTGAGCTTTTTTGGCGGCGAAAGAGCGGTTTTTCATCCGGGAACGGAGGGCAAACTGCCTCGAAGCGAGGGCGTCGAATTGATTAAACAACGCCTTAAGGACTTTGTCGAAGTCAAAAACGCTTCGGGTTTTGCAAACAAAATCATTTGCGCCGAAACCATGGGTAAGCTTGCGCAAATCGGCACCGTGGAAGAAATTGCCGAGTTTTGCGGCATAGACGACTCCATTTATCCGTGCATCGATTTCGGACACGTGAACGCTCGCACGGCAGGTTCGCTCAAAACCGTGGAGGACTTCGAGAAAGTCATAAAGCACTTGCTTAACACCGTCGGCAGTGAAAAAACCAAAAAAATGCACGTCCATTTCAGCAAAATCATGTACACCGCCAAGGGCGAAGTGAAACATCTGACTTTTGCCGACGACGTTTACGGCCCTGAGTTTTGGCCGCTTGCCGAAGTTATCGTAAAATACGGTTTGGAGCCTGTTATTCTGTGTGAGTCCGCAGGCACTCAGGCCGAGGATGCCGAAGCCATGAAGCAAACCTATCTCGCAAGGCTTGCCGCACAAGCCGAAAACTGACGGAAAAATGCAATTTCGGCAGTAATTTCGTCAAATACTTTACATAACGCTCGGTTTATGTTACAATTTAAGTATTATGAAAAACGGAACTGAAATTCTTAAAAAACTTAGCGGCGTCGATGCAGTGCTTCTGTTTTCGGAGGCAAACGCTTTTTACGTCGCCGAATACGAAAGCAGCAATGCTTTTGTGGTTTTGACCAAAGATAAAACTTATTATCTTACCGACGACAGATATTTTGAGGAGGCAACTCTTGCGCTTTCTCCGTCTTTCGAGGTACTGAGAATAGGGACCGAAGGCGTTTTTGCACAGATAACCGAAATCCTTTCGTCAGTCGGCGCAAAGGTTTTGGGCTTTGAAGACATATCGGTCAGATACCGTGATTACGTTCAGATGACCGAAGGCATAAAAGGCGTAACGTTTAAGGGCATCGAAGACAAACTTTTGAAGGTTCGTGCCGTCAAGACGGAAAGTGAACTGAAGCTTATCCGCAAAGCTGCTTCGATAAATGACCTTGCAATCGTCGATTTGTGGAAAGTCATCAAAGAAGGCATGACCGAAAAAGAAGTCAAGGACGAAATGGAATACCGCCTCCACAAGTTCGGCGGTGACGGCCTTGCTTTTGAAACTATCGTTGCTTTTGACAAAAACACGTCCAAACCGCACGCTCACGCAGGCGACGTAAAACTGCAATGCGGTATGCCGATTACCATAGACTTCGGTTGTAAATACAAAGGCTATTGCAGCGACATAACTCGCACATTTTTCTTCGGAAATCCGTCCGAAAGGATGGCAGGGATTTACAAATCGGTCCTCGCATCCAACGTCGAAGGCATCAAATACGCCAAACCGGGCGTAACCGGAGCAGACGTAGACAGAGTTTGCAGGGAATATTTCGGCGATATGGCACGCTATTTCGTTCACGGCACGGGGCACGGCGTCGGCATCGATATCCACGAAGCACCGTCTGTAAACAAACGCGGCGTCGAACCGCTTGAAAAAAACATGATCATAACCGTCGAGCCGGGGCTTTATATTCCGGACGTTGGCGGAGTTAGAGTCGAGGACCTTTTGGTGATTACCGACAGCGGCAACGAGGTTCTTTCAAAATCGGATAAAAATTTAATAATATTGTAAAATATATTGGAGGTTATTATGGCATATATCTTAGCAGGCGATTTCAGAAAAGGCACCACTTTCCAGGAGAACGGAAGCGTTTTCACCATCGTTGATTTTCAACACGTTAAACCGGGCAAGGGCGCAGCATTCGTTCGCACCAAAATCCGCAACGTTATTTCCGGCGGCGTTATCGAACGCACTTTCAACCCGACCGATAAATTCGAGCTCGCTCACATCGAAAGGAAAAAAATGCAATACCTTTACAACGACGGCGAACTTTATTACTTCATGGACGAAGAAACTTACGAACAGATTCCTCTCACGCAGGAACTTGTTGCCGACGCATTGAATTTCGTCAAAGAAAACATGGTTTGCACCATCGCTTCCTTCAACGGCAGTCCGTTCAGCGTCGAGCCTGAAAACTTTGTCGAATTGCAAATCACTTTCTGCGAACCGGGCGTTAAGGGCGACACCGCAACCGGCGGCACCAAACCTGCAACTCTCGAAACCGGATACGTCATTCAGGTTCCGTTCTTCGTAAACGAAGGCGACACCATCCGTATCGACACCAGAACCGGCGAATATATGAGCCGCGTCTAAGACAGTTTTATCTACAAATTGCGCAACCTTGTGGTTGCGCTTTTTTTTGTCATTTTTGGCGGACAACCGGCATACAATTTGGTATGGACGAGCTGTTGCAACTGTTTTCAAACGACCTCAACAAAGCCATATCGGGCGAAAACTTATGTAAAATTGCCGAAGTGCGTTTGCGCCGAGGGCAAAAAGTCAGGGTGTTTGACGGCAGGCAGTGGGTTTACGTTAACTACGTCGTTTCGGAATCGGACATTTTACGAATCACCGACGTTGCAACTAAGTTTTCGGCATACTCGGCAGAAGACGAGGTCAGAAACGGTTATTTACACTATTTCGGCGGCGTCAGAATAGGACTTTCGGGCGAAGGGGTTACGGAAAACGGAAAAGTGGTAAATTTGAAAAACCTTTCGTCGGTTTGCGTCAGAATCCCGACGGAGGCAAAAGGCTCGGGAAGCGAGGCGGCAAAAAGACTCCTCTCGGGCGGCGAAGCGAAAAACGGATGTTTGATATCACCGCCCGGATGCGGAAAAACCACAATGCTCAGAGACGTCGTCAGGCAAATGTCCGACAGCGGCCTAAACGTGCTTGTTTTGGACGAGCGTTACGAATTGTCGGCTCCGAGCGAGGGAATTTTAGGGCTGGACGTAGGGAAAAACACCGACGTCGTTTGCGGAATTCAAAAGATTGCGTTTTTTGAAAACGTGGTAAGAAGTATGAACCCCGACGTTGTGGCCGTCGACGAAATTTACACCGAAAAGGAGGCAAACGAATTGGCTAAAGTTGCAAAAAGCGGAATAAAAATTTTGTACACTTTGCACGGATCGGACTTCAAAAGGTTGGACGAGTCGGACGTTAGGGCAGTATCCTGTTTGACTTCCGTTGCCGTTTTGCTTTCAAAACGCCCCAAAGTCGGCACGGTTTCGGACATTTTAGAGCGTGCTTAGGGTTGTGGCCGGCGGCCTTATTTGCGTGTCGTGCGGATACGTCGGAATGCAGATAGAACGGCGTTATAGGTGCCGCGAGAAGTTTTATTCCGATTTTTTAAAGTATCTGACGTTTGCGAGAGGGAAAATATCTTCCTTAAAGTTGCCGCAAACTCAAATCATTGCCGAATTTTTAAAAAACGGAAACTGCGGCTCGGAATTTAAAAAAATGCTCGAAGCGGTGCAAACGGCGTACGCAACGAGCGGCGGCAGGGAAATTGTCGAGACGATAAGCCTGAAAGAACTCGGCAAAAGAGAAAACGCCGTTTTTTCGGATTATTTCAAAAACAGCGGCAAATTGTCGGTGGAAGACGAGCTAAGGCACCTTTCGGAAACGTTAAACACGGTGTCCGAGCGGCTGACGCAAGCCAAAGAGGCCGCTAATAAAGAAGGACGAATGTATTTTAAACTTTCGGTGGTTGTGGGGCTGGCCGTTATGCTTGCCGTTTTGTGAGGTTGAAATGGGGTAGGGATCATTTTGAAAATTGCAGGTATCGGAATTCTTGCCGCCGCAATAAACACTATTTTGAAAAAAAGCGACAAGGACGAACTTTCGTCTTTTGTAACGATTGCCTGTTTGGTTATCGTCCTTATGATAGTTGTCGACATGGTTGGCGGGCTGTTCGATACCATCAAATCGGTTTTCGGGTTGTAAAAATGGAAATTGTCAAAGTGCTGGGAGTGGGGCTTATAGGTGTTTCGGCAATGCTGGTTTTGAAGTCGGCAAAAAGCGATTATGCGCCGCTGGCCACGGTTGCAACGGGCGTTGTTATCCTTATATCGGTTATGAATGCAATTTCGGACAGTGTACAAGCTTTGACGGATATCGCCGCAAAAAGCGGCCTTTCGGACGGACTGTACACGGGTATTTTGAAGATAATCGGTATAGGGTATTTGACGGAATACTCGTCGGGAATCGCCGAGGACGCAGGGTGTAAATCCATTGGCGAAAAGATGCAGCTTGCAGGAAAGATCGGCATTTTTCTGATAAGTTTGCCTATGCTCACAAAACTTGTCGAAACGGTCGGAGAGATGATATGAAAAAGGTTCTGTGCCTGTTTGCGGTGATTTTTGTGCTGATTTCGGCAAAAGTATTCTATTTTTCGCCAAAAAATATAGCAATTGCCGAAAATGACAGCAAAAATGAGGTTTCCGACTCTGTCGAAGACACCGTGGACGGACTACTGGACAAGCTGGATACGGTTGCTTTTGAAGAATACTACTCGAAGTTTTCGGACGAACAAAAAAACCTTGCCGGATTTCAAACGGTTAAGGCGTTTGTGAAATATTTGACGGAATACGGGGTGAGCAGCAATGCTTTCAGAAGCTTTTTCGATTACGTTGCAAAAAGCGCACTTGGCGGCGTAACTTCCATGCTACCTTCGTTTGCGTCTGTTTTGATAATTTCGGTTTTGTCGGCAATTTTGGGCGGACTTACCTCAAGTTTGAAAAAGGAAACCTCCGAAGTCGTTTGCATTACGCTTTACATTGCCGCCGTCTTGACCGTTATGAATGCGCTTGTGCCTATCGTACTTTCAACCGAAAAAACTATTAGCGACGTCAAAACGCTTTCAACAGCCGTTTTTCCGTTGCTTTTAACGTTGACCACGGCACTCGGAGGCACGGTTTCGGCAGGCATTTTTCAACCGCTGACCGTGGTTTTCGCTTCGGGAATCGTCGAACTTATAAGCCGAATAGTTTTGCCTGCTTTTGTTGCGTCGGTGATTTTTTCCGCCATCGGAAACGTTTCGGACAGCGTTAAGCTGGATAAGACCGCATCGCTGTTTAAAAACGTATCTTCTTGGGTGCTGGGGTTGACGT
>CAZBVO010000002.1:0-66721 GCA_964495385.1 uncultured Faecalibacterium sp. | reverse complement strand
GATAAGACCGCATCGCTGTTTAAAAACGTATCTTCTTGGGTGCTGGGGTTGACGTTCGGTTTGTTTGTAACTTTTGCCACCGTGCAGGGCGTTTCGGGGGCGACGGTCGACAACGCAACGCTTGCCGCAACCAGAAAACTTGTGGCAGGAAACGTACCCGTTTTGGGCGAATACCTGTCGGACGGCTTGGATATCGCGCTTGTCGGGTGCGGACTTGTTAAAAACGGTTTGGGAATTGCCGCAATGGTTGTGGTGTTGATTGCCACGCTTGCACCTGTTATGAAACTTGCCGCATTTTTGCTTTTGACCAAATTTACTGCGGCCGTCGGCGAAGCAGTGGGCGACAAAAAAATATCGGCAATGCTGACGGGAATAGGCAAAAGCACGGGCCTTTTGGTTTCGGCGTTGGCCGGCGTTACGTTTGTGTTTATGGTTTTGTGCATGCTTATGATTTATTGCTTTAACCCCGGAGTTTAGTATGAAAAGCTGGATATTGTCAATTGCGGGAATCATCGTTTTCGGCGTGCTGGTCGACGTGGTATTGCCTAAGGGAAACACCTCGAAATACATTAAAGGCATTTTTGCGGCGGTTGTCGTTTACGTCATCATATCGCCTTTGCCGAAACTTCTAAAAGGGATGGACGACGTCGGAGATTCCTTTTTCGACAGCCTGGATTTTTCGGTTGGCGGAAACGTCGACATGACAATTTTCGACGGATATTTGCAAAATATTTCTGAAAAAACCGAAAAAATGCTGGCCGAACACGGTTATGACGGAGCAAAAATAATCGTAAGATTAACCGATGACGGAAAAGTCGATTACATAAACGTAAACGCGGCCGCGCTGTCGGATGAAAACAAAACTTCGGCAAGGCTTGACAACTTGCGAGGCCTGGTTGCCGATTATTTCAACGTAGACGAAAAGGAGGTCAGAATTGTCGGAATCTGAAAACGTTTTTAAAAAAATCGGGGACAAACTGCAATCGGTTTGGAAAATAAAGCATATCGGGATTGTTGTGGGCATAATCATATTAGCGATAGCATTGTTGTTTGTTGCAAACGTTTCCGAAGATGCCGAGAAATCTTCGGGGACTATGTCGGACGAAGAGTACGTGGCCGCGCTTGAAAAGCGGTTGGAAAAAATCCTTTCCGAAGTTGACGGAGTCGGCAACGTACAGGTGCTTATAACGTGCAAAGGGACGTCCGAAATCGTCCCGGCAACCGAGTCGGAGTCAAAATACACCGAAAAATCCGACAGCAGCTACGGAGGAAACTACGTCGACAAAACCGAAACGGCCAACAGTTCGCCGGTTATGAGCAGCGGTTCGCCCATAATTTTGGGTAAAACTTATCCTGAAATTTCGGGAGTTTTGATTGTGGCGGAGGGCGCAAAGGACATATCGGTGAGGTTAAAACTGTTGCAGGCAGCGTCTACGGCGCTGGCGGTGGATCCGTCGATAATAGCCGTGTTGTCAAAAGGAAAATAACCGCCTAAGGCGTTAAGATAAACAATTTTTTGGAGGTATAAAATGAAAGAGGCAAGCAAAAAGTTTTTTAAAGGAAACGGCAAAAAAATAGCCGTACTGACCGGGATGATTTTGCTTCTGGTTGCGACGGGTGTTTTGAACTACTATTTGAGCGAAATCAACGGTGCGTCTAACGGCGACGTTAACGGACAGGTTGTTTCCACTTATTTCAGCACTTACAGAACCGACCGTCAGCAGGTAAGGCAGGAGGCAATAACCAATCTCGATGCCATAATTTCCAGCGAGGACACGTCGGCCGAGGCAAAAGCGTCCGCCGAGGAGCAAAAACTTTTGATGTGCAAAAACATGGAATCCGAACTTACCATGGAAAATTTGATTAAGTCCTACGGATTCGAGGATTGCGTGGTAACGCTCAGCACCGGCAACGTTTACGTTGTGGTCAAAACCGCCGATACCATGACTTCGGCGGAGGTTGCACAAATTCTGTCGGTCATAACCGAAAACAGCGACTACAAGCCGAGCGACGTTATCGTTACGCCGTATAACTGAAAAAACTGAACTATATTTGCCGTTAAGACTTGCATTAAGCCGAAAACTGTGATATAATTTTGATTGATTTTCGGAGGCACTAAATGGCAAAAGACAAAAACAACGTAAAATTGGTTGAAGACATCATCGCCGCACTTAGCGTGCAGGCCGCAGAAAGCGTCGAGGGCCTCGAGGTTTTAGCGTCCGACGGCAAGAAAAAGGGCGATGCGTCAAAAAGCGTTCAGGTTTACTTTATCGGCGAGGGGAAAGTTTCCATCGACATCTTTCTCAATGCCGTTTACGGGTACAACGTTCCGGAAGTGGTTTGCCAGGTTCAGGACAAAATCAAAACAGGCGTCGAGGGCTCGACAAAATTTAAAGTCAGCGGCATAAACGTCAAAATCGTAAACGTATTGTTTTAAAAAAGCCCCTTTAGGGGCTTTCGGGTTTTACTTGAGAGGATAGATATGAGCAGAAGAAGCGCAAGAGAAGCAGTGTTTAAGTTGGTGTTTGAGTTTTTGTTTTACGGTCAAAAAAACGACACTACGCTTGAAATTCTTAAAACCGACGGTTCCTTGACCGCCGACGACAAAAACTACATCGACCGTGTTTACAACGGCGTTGCCGACAACTTTTTGGACCTTAAGGCTTTGGTCGGGAAGTATGTCGTCGGATACGACGCAGACAGAATTTACAAGCCGGATCTTGCCGCATTGCTTATTGCGGCGTTCGAGCTTAAAAACGAGCAGGATATCCCTACTCCCGTCATAATATCGTCTGCGGTTGAGCTGGTCAAACGTTATTCGGACGAAAAGAGCTTCAGTTTCGTCAACGGAATTTTGGCGACGCTGGCAAAAGAAACGAGAGGTTAAAATGGCTAACATACTAAGCGGAAAACAAGTTGCACAAGAGGTGAAAGCGCAAGTTAAGGCGCGCGCCTCTTTTTTGTCTGAAAATTTCCGGAAACCTTGCCTTGCGGTTATTCGTGTAGGCGATAATGCGGCAAGCGACGTTTACGTCAGAAACAAAATTAAGGCCTGCGAGGAAACGGGCATAGAAGGGCTGGACTATCGCTTTTCGGCGTCCGACGGCGAGGATAAAGTGGTTGAACTTATCACTAGACTGAACCGTGACGACTCGGTTGACGGAATTTTGGTGCAGTTGCCGCTTCCGGAAGGGTTTTCGGAAGAGAAGATTTTGGCAAAAATATCCGTCGATAAGGACGTTGACGGATTTTCCGAAGTGCAAACGGGCAAACTGTTTTTGGGCAAACCTCAGTTTTCGGCATGCACCCCTACGGGCGTCATGGCCATTTTGAAATATTACGGAATCGAGCTTCGCGGCAAAACCGCGGCAGTTGTCGGCAGAAGCAACATCGTCGGAAAACCTATGGCACATTTGCTTTTGGATGCTGATGCAACCGTTACGGTTTGCCACAGCAAAACGCCCGATATCGCCGAAATTTTGAAAAAATCCGATATAGTTGTGGTTGCAATCGGCAAACCTCGTTTTATAACGGGCGATATGATTAAACCGGGTGCAACGGTTGTTGACGTCGGAATAAACCGCGTTGACGGCAAACTCACCGGCGACGTCGACTTCGAATCGGCGGCCCAAGTTGCCGAAAACATAACTCCGGTGCCGGGCGGTGTCGGACCTATGACGGTTGCTATGCTTATGGCCAACACCGTAAAAAGCGCAGAAATAAGGCTTACAGGAAAATGCAACGAAATTATTTGACCGTAACCGATTTTACGACGGTTTTAAAACGAATATTTTACGCCGAGGACATGCTTAAAAACATTGCCGTATTGGGAGAGGTGTCCGGCTTTAAGGTTTCGGGCGGTCATGCCTATTTTACCTTGAAGGACAAGGATGCCGCTTTGCCGTGCAGCTGTTTTTACGTTGCAAAAACCCACGTCCCGAAAGACGGCGACAGCGTGATTTGCGTCGGTTCGCCCGATTACTATCAAAAAGGCGGCCGATTCAGTTTTGTCGTTTCTAAAATCGAACCTTACGGCGAAGGCTTGCTGTTTAAACAAATCGAAGAACTTAAAAAACGCTTGCTTGCCGAAGGCATTTTTGATCCGAACGTCAAAAAACCTATCCCTAAATTTTGCAAACAGGTTTGCGTGGTAACCAGCAAAACCGGTGCCGTTATCAGGGATATAGTAAAAACCGTCAGACTCAAAAACCCCGTCATCGACATCGTGGTCAAGGACGTCAGGGTGCAGGGCGCAGGTGCAGAAAGGGAAATCGCTGCAGCGTTGACTGCGGTGGACAAGCTGGGTTTCGATGCCGTAATACTTGCCAGAGGCGGTGGAAGTTTAGAGGACCTTATGCCGTTTTACACCGAAGAAGTTGCCCGTGCAATTTACGCCATGCAGACGCCTATAATATCTGCCGTAGGTCACGAAACGGATTTTTCCATTGCAGATATGGCGGCAGACTTGCGTGCGGCAACGCCTACTGCGGCGGGAGAAGCGGTTGCTTACGATTACTATATGCTAAGGCAAAATATCTTTGATATTTTGTCAAGGCAAAAAGCGTCCGTCGGAGCAAAGGTATTGTCGGGATTTCAAAAAACCAAGTATCTGGCAACGTCCATAAATCTGAAAACGGGCAAGCACCTCGAACAAAGCGTGGCTCGAATACGGATGATGAATCTTTCGATGAAAAACATTGTGGGCGCAAAGCTTACTTCGGGCGGCAGAGACGTCGAAAAATGCTTGCTTTATATGCAAAAATCGGCCGAGGCGAAAATTTTGGCCAAAACGCACCTTATCGAAAAAACTCTTGCCGAACTGGATGCGAAAAGCCCGGTCAAAACCTTGCAAAAAGGTTATTTCAAAATTTATGCGGACGAAAAGCCGCTTACTTCGGTGGCCGAAATCAACGTCGGCGACAAAATTAAGGCCCGTGGCCGTGACGGCTACTTGGAGGCCGTCGTAGAAAAAGTGGAGGAAACACTATGACTTTTGAAGAAATGTATGTCGAATTGGAAAAAATCACCAAAAAACTCGACGACAAGGACGTCGGGCTGGAAGAAAGCATCGCTCTTTACAACAAAGGCATCGAGCTTTCTAAAAAATGCTTGGAAAGTTTGAACGAATCCAAGGGCAAAATTTTGCTTTTGACCGACGAACTCACAAAACTTACCGAAGAATTTTCGATCGACCTCAATTAGAATGAAAAATTTGCTTCTGAACATCTTAAAACTTAAAGCGGACAACCTCGTCGAAGAACGGTTGGCAAACGTCTCCGACTGTCCCGAACCGCTTAAAAGTGCGGTCGAATACGCCTTGACGACGGGCGGAAAGAGGCTTCGTCCCGTGCTTGCCATGCTGGGAGCAAGGATTGCCGGCTCTACCGAAGACGTAGCGGCCGATTTTGCGGTTGCGGTCGAGCTTGTTCACACCTACAGTTTGGTGCACGACGATTTGCCTTGCATGGACGACGACGATTTGAGACGGGGAAAGCCTACCGTGCACGTCAAATTCGGCGAAAGCATTGCAGTGCTGGCGGGCGATGCGCTTTTGAACCTCGCTTACGAAACTTTGTTCGATGCAATTAAACAGTCCAAATCGGACGGCACTGTTGAGGCGGCAAGCCTTTTGGCGACGTCTGCGGGCATGTTCGGGATGATTAAAGGTCAAATTATGGACATTTCAACCGAGCCGACTCCTCCCGAAACCGTCGGTTTGTTCAAAACGGGCAAACTGTTTAAGGCGGCACTTGTCGGAGGCGCGGCAATAGGCGGCGCAAGCGACGGACTTAAACAGGCGCTTTCGGAGTACGCCGACAATTTCGGCAAGGCCTTTCAAATTGTCGACGATTTGGACGATTACATAAAAGGCGAACGTTCGGAAGCCAACTACGTTGTCTGCTACGGTGCCGAAAAAGCAAAATCGGATGCGGCCGAGCTTATTGAAAAAGCAAAACTTTCGGTCAAACCTTTTGCAAAAAGAGAGGAGCTTGGGAGCTTAGCTGATGAAATATCCGACAAAATCGGCCTTTAAATTGTTGTAATTTTGCAAAAATCATGCTACAATTAATATACAATTAAGCAATTTGTGCTAAATTGTAACAGATAAAACAGAATAAAAATATAATAATCTGATATCTCAAATTTAGGTGGTGCAGTATTCTAGTCAGACCTACCACATCGAAGGCGGGGTTAAAATACCGCTAAAGGGCATATCGATGAAGTTTCTTGTGATGGCCTGTTTTGCCCAAACTCGGGCTGTTGCTGGAAGTTAAGGTTCTTGGGCGACCCGTAACGGCATACGGATCTCGACCCAATTACCGTGGAGGCCTTGTTTGGTGAACGTAAAATCGTTTACTGGCAAGGGGTAAACCTGTAATGCGGCTAAAAGCTGTGTGCAGAGTAGCCTGCTTTGAGTGGTTGCAGTGAATTTGGGAATACGCCGGGTTGCGTTGGCCAATGCGATCAAGTGCGATTGCCCGATGAAACTGCCGCTGCAAAAGAAGATAGATGTGCGCAAAGTTTGCCAAGGAAAACTTCTAGACTGTTCGGCAGAGATATGTCAAGGATTATAGTGTGCTCTAAGTGGCAGTCCAGTCGTATACGGGGTAACCCTATACCGTAAGCGCGTAATAGGAAACTTCCCGGTTGGCGACAACGGGTTGGTTTGCGGGGAAAGCCTACTGGACCTAAAGGCGCAAGGTTTACTTGACATATCACCACCGCAATTTTTTTTAAATTAAAGGAGAAATATGGACAGCTCTGACGGCGGCAGTTTGAACGCAACGGAACAGGAACAACCCAAAAATTCAAAAGAAAAGAAACCGCATTCTAAAAAACAGAAGGGCGGCTTGAAGCGACGCTGGGCATTGAAGGCTTTTATCATCACCTTTATATTGTCGGCGTTTTTCAGTATATTGTCGGAAATGACCGAATCGCTGGGCATAGTGTTCACCAGCATTTTGTTGCTTGTGTTTGTTGCTACGGGTATAATTTTCGACGGCGTGGGCGTTTCGGTAACCTCGTGCGAGCTGGCACCGCTGGTGTCGATGGCCTCGAGGAAGGTAAAGGGAAGCAAAACCGCCATAAAACTTGTAAAGAACGCCGAAGTAGTGTCCAATATCTGCAACGACGTTATCGGCGACTGTTGCAGTATTATGTCGGGTGCTTGCACCACTACTTTGGTCTTAAAAATCGTTGAGGCTTTGCCGTCAACTCCCGAAAAAGTGTTTGCGGTTGCGGTTTCGGCATTGGTCTCGGCCATAACCGTCGGCGGAAAAGCTTGCTTGAAGACGGTTGCCATAAACAGAAGCAAGGATTTCGTTATGCTAACCAGCCGCATTTTGTCGGTTTTTAGCAAGGAGAAATGATGGACTTTCTTTCAAAAAACATCAAAAATATGACAAATAATCAACTGACGGAGTTTGCTGACAAACTCCGTTTGCTGGTTACTGACGTAACTTACACCAACGGCGGCCACCTTTCAAGCAATTTGGGCGTGGTGGAACTTACCGTTGCAATTCACAAAGTTTTCGATTTGCCAAAAGACAAACTTATCTTCGACGTCGGCCATCAATGCTATGCCCACAAAATTTTGACCAGGGGCGAAGACGCATTCAAAACCATACGTCAAAAAGGCGGTTTGTCGGGATTTCCAAACCCAACCGAAAGCGATTACGACGCATTTTATGCAGGCCACGCAAGCACCAGTTTGAGTTTGGCCGCAGGCCTTGTCCGTGCCAAAAACATCACGGGCGACGACTACGAAGTCATCTCTGTTTTGGGCGACGGCGCCTTAGGCGGAGGCATGTGTTACGAGGCCTTAAACGATTCGTCTACGATTTCGGGCAAGCAAATTATTATTTTGAACGACAACAACATGACCATTTCGCCGACTATCGGCAATATGGCGCTTAAACTTTCGGACAATTTGAACACCAAACAGTTTTTCGAGCGCTTCGGTTTTACTTACGTTGACGGCATCGACGGTCACGATTTCGATTCGCTGATCCCTGCATTAGAACGTGCAAAGCAATCAAAAAACAGCGTTGTTTTGCATATCCGCACCGAAAAAGGCAAGGGCGACGAGCCTTCGGCTGAAAATCCGGAGGGTTTCCATTCGGTGTCGCCGGGCGATAAGCACGGTAAAACTTACAGCAAAGCGGCAGGCGAGGCGGTTATGCTAGCCGCCGCAAAGTGCGACAAACTGGTTGCCGTAACTTGCGCCATGAAACAGGGTGTCGGGCTTATGGAATTCGCCAAAAAATATCCCGACAGATTTGTTGACGTCGGCATTTCCGAAGAACACGCCGCCACAATGTGCGCCGCTATGGCAAAGGCAGGCCTTAAACCTTATTTGATGGTGTACGGCAGCTTTATGCAACGTGCGTTCGATCAAATTTTAAACGATATCGCTTTGCCGAAACTTCCCGTAACCATTTTATTGGACAGGGCAGGTTTTGTCGAAGGCGACGGCGAAACTCATCAGGGCACCGTTTCGACAAACATGTTCAATTTGATGCCGAACTTTACCGTGTGCGCGCCTAAAAATTTGGAGGAACTCAAAAAGACAATCGACTGGTCATTGACCTTCGACGGTCCGCTTGTCATAAAGTACCCGAAAAGCAGAAAGAGCTTTGACGACTTTGTTTTGCCTGTTCGCTACGGCAAATGGGATTATCACAAAGGGGAGGATTTTGTTGACGGCTACATTTTGACTTCCGGGGCATCTTGCTACCATTTAGGCGTAAAAGTTGCCGGAAGTATTATAAAAAACGGCCTAAATTTAAGTACTGTGAACGCAAAATTCCTAAAACCGCTTGACACAGAGGCCTTGGACGCAATGAAAAACAGCCCGATTATCGTCATCGAAGACAGTGTCGAGGCGGGCGGCTTGGGCGAAAGCGTGCTTGCGTATTACAACAAAATCGGCGCAAACACAAAAGTTATAAGGTTTTTTGCCGAAGATAAATTTTACAAAACGCAGTCCGAGGACGACCTTTTTGAAGACGCAGGGCTTAACGTCGACAAAATCGTAAAACGAATTTTAGATGAGATTAGATAGCTACATAACCGAAAAATTTAATCTACAAAGCAGGTCGCGAGCCTCGAACCTTATAAAAAAAGGTGCCGTCACCGTCAACGGCAAAACCGTTACGAAAGCAGGCGCTGAAGTCGACGACTCGGACGAAATCCGAATTTTTGACGAGGGCTACGCAAGCCTCGGCGCTTACAAACTTGAAAAGGCCGCATCGGTTTTTTCGTTGGACTTTTCAGACAAAGTTTGCGTTGACGTTGGTGCATCCAACGGCGGTTTTACCGATTTGATGTTGCGCCTCGGCGCAAAGCGCGTTTATGCCGTCGACGTTGCTGAGTGCCAACTGCCGGACAATTTAAAAAACGACAACCGCGTCAGGGTGCTTGACAAAACAAACGCTCGCTATCTTGAGGCCGAAACGATTGGGGAAGTTGCCGATTTCGTTACCGTTGACGTGAGTTTTATATCGCTTACGCTCGTTTTGCCTGCACTGAAAAAACTTATATCTGATGACGGAAAAATAGTTGCGCTCATAAAACCGCAATTCGAAATAGGGCATCGGGCGTCCAAAACGGGAATTGTTCAAAGCCTTGCCGACAGGCTGGATGCGGTGAATACGGTTGTAAGTTTTTCGGACAACGAAGGTCTTGGCCTTTTGGGCATCTGTGCCGTTCCGAAGCTGTTTGAAAACAAGAACGTCGAGTACACGGCCGTGTTTGAATTTAAAAAACCCGACAAAAAATATCTTTTGAATTTAACAAAAGATTTTTTGAATAATGCCGTATAAATATTTGTAATTTTTGTTTAAAGGTAGTATAATGTGTGTATAGAACGGGAGAAAATTGAAGTTTTATGCATATCGGAATTTTTACCAATTGTGATATCGACACCGGCAAACTCAAAGCCGAAGGACTGAAAAACGCCTTCGGACGAAAGGGTGTGTCATCCGAAATTCTGAGCGTGGAAACTCACACGCCGGAATTTTTTTATTCCGTAAAAGGGATGTTTGACCTTATCGTGGCTTTGGGTGGCGACGGAACTTTGCTTAATCTCGTGAGCTTGACGGCAGGCACCGAAGTGCCGATTTTGGGCATAAACATCGGTAGGTTGGGCTTTTTGACCGAAACGGAATACACCTCGCTGACCGACGAAATGCTTGACAAAATCATAAGCGGCGATTTTCAGGTCGAAGAACGTGCGCTTTTGGACGTAAAAGCCGCAGGCGAAACCTATCAGGCCTTAAACGAATGCGTTTTGTCCAACGGTTCGGACACGAGACCGGCCAAATTCAGAGTGTCGGTTGACGGCAAGTTTTTGGACATTTTCCAAAGCGACGCTTATTTGGTTGCAACGCCTACCGGCAGCACGGGTTATTGTTTGAGTGCCGGCGGTCCGATAGTGTCGCCGAGGGTGGAAGCAATGGTTGTCAATCCCATTTGCGCCCACAGCTTGCACGCAAGGCCTATTGTGGTTTCCGACAAGTCGACGGTTATGCTTTCGGGGGCTGCGGCATCGGGATTCGTTCAGCTGATAATTGACGGCAGAAGCATCGAATTTTTGCCGAACGGCACCGAAATTTCCGTAACAAAGTCTGCCTATGCGGCAAAATTTATCAAAATCACCGATTCCGGCTTCTTTGACAAATTGCTTACGAAGCTTAACGTTTGGGGCGTCACCAAAGTTGACGAATAAACAGAGGAAAAATTATGGCAAGATCATCCAGACAACTTAAACTTTTGGAAATTATCAACAAAATAGACATCGAAACACAATCCGACCTTGCAAACGCACTCATAAAAGAGGGCTTTAAAGTCACGCAAGCGACGGTTTCGAGAGACATAAAGGAATTGGGGCTGGTTAAGGTTCTGACTCCCGAAAAAACCTATAAATACGCACAGCCGCACAGCTCCGAAGGCCACACCAACGCAAAAATGCTCAATTTGTTCCGCGAATCGGTTTTATCTATTGACGAAGCCGGCAACATCATCGTGGTCAAAACCTTGCAAGGGGCGGCAGGCTCGGCTTGCAGTCTTATAGACAAAATGAACATTAAGGAAATTATCGGCTCGGTTGCAGGCGACGACTGCGTGTTTTTGGCTGTCAGAAATCATGGCCACGTCGATGCGATCGTGCAACAGCTTACCGCGCTTTTGGATTAGCTAAAAATGCTTAAACTGCTTCACATCAAAAATATAGCCTTGATTTCGGACGTAAACGTCGAATTCGAGGACGGCCTGAACATCTTGTCGGGCGAAACGGGCGCAGGCAAGTCGATCATCATCGACTCGCTCAATTTCGTTTTGGGCGAACGGGCGGACAAAAGCCTCATTCGTTTCGGGGAGGACAAAGCCGTAGTCGAGGCCGTTTTTGAAAACTATTTGACGGAAAACGTAAAAGTTTATCTCGAAAATCAGGGCATAGACGCCGAAGAAGTTTTGATCCTCCGCAGGCAAATGACTTCGCAAGGGAAAAACGAGTGTAGGATAAACGGCGGTCTTGTTACGCTTTCCACGCTTAGAGGCCTTACCGAACTTTTGGCGGACATTCACGGCCAGCACGAGCATCAATCGCTTTTAAAAACCGAAAAACACCTCGAACTTTTGGATGCTTACGCCGAAAACGGCGTTTTAAAAACCAAAAGGAACGTCGCGGAGCTGTATCACACCTTAAAATCATACGAAAACGAATTGGATTCGTTCGGTCGAGATGCCGACAGGGATCGCAGATTGGACCTTTTGAAATACCAAATCGACGAAATCGAAGAAGCGGAATTGTCCGACTCGGACGAAGAGGACAAACTGCTTGCCGAACGTAAACGCTTCCGCAATGCCGAAAAAATAACTTCGTCGCTTGTCGAAAGTCATTCGGTTTTGGACGGCTACGACAGTCGTTCGGTTGTTGCAGACGTAAACACCGCAAGGCAACTGCTGCTTCAAATAAGCGATTACGACGATGAAATAGGCGAGCTTTGCGACCGCCTCGAATCGGTCAAAATCGAACTTAAGGACATTGCCGACACTGTTGAATCGCTTTCCGATGCCAACCGATTTGACGAAGCAAGGCTTGACTTTATCGAAAAACGACTGGCAAAAATCCGCAACTTAAAAAAGAAGTACGGCTCGACGCTGTCGGAAATTAAAGCTTTTTACGACGACGTCGTCTCGGAATACGACAAATTGTCTAACTCGGAAGAACGTGTTGCCGAACTTAAAACTCTTATAGAAAACTGCTCGGAAAAACTTCAATCCGAATGCGAAAAACTTTCGGAGCAGCGCAAAAAAGCCGCCAAAAAGTTTGAAAAGGAAATTTGCGGCGAACTTAAAGACCTCGGCATGGGAAGCAGCACTTTTGCGGTTTCGTTTGAAAGCATTTTACCGACGGCGGCAGGGGCGGACAAAGTTGAATTTTTGATTTCGCCAAACGTCGGTGAACCGCTTAAGGAATTGGCAAAAATCATATCGGGCGGCGAAATGAGCAGATTTATGCTCGCGCTTAAAAACATCACCGCGCGTTTGGACGGCATTTCCACCATGGTGTTTGACGAAATCGATACCGGTATAAGCGGAAACATCGCACAAGTTGTTGCCGAAAAACTTTACAACATCGCAGTTGACAGACAGGTCATTGCCGTAACGCATCTTCCGCAACTTGCCTCGATGGCGGACTTGCATTATCTTATCGAAAAGAGCGTTTCGGGCGGCAAAACTTTAACTCGACTTATAGGCCTTAAAGGGGAAGACGAAATAAAGGAAATTGCCCGACTCGTAGGTGGAAATTCCTACAGCGACTACGCCGTTTTGCATGCAACCGAAATGAAAAACCACGCCGATGCCTACAAGGCAAGTCGGCAAAACAACTGAAATTGTTATAAATTAGGCTGTTTTTTATAATAATACCACACATTTGCGCGCCAATTCGGTGCGCTTTTTGTATAAAAACCGATTTTGGTAGCATTCTACCCGTATGAAGAAGCGGTTTAAAAAACTTTTTGCGATTTTGGCGGCATCAACCGTTTTGTGCGGTTCGTTTGCGGTCAAAGCGGGCGGAACCGACAACTGTTTTGCGGATAATTTCCAAAATTCGGATATGCCGTTTGTCGGTCGATCCGACCGTTGCGGCTTCGATGACGCCCCTTGGGACCAAAACTCATTCGGGACGGAAAGTTTAAATTTAAAGGAAAATCCTAAAAAGCAATACGTTTGCCTCGGAGGCATTCCCATAGGAATCAGAGTTTGCGCAAAGGGATTGATTGTTGCCGGCATTGGTTCGGTTGTAACGCCCACGGGATTAAGCACCCCTCTTGCGGATACAGGCGTCAGAGCCGGAGACGTTTTGGTTGCCGTTGACGGCGAAAACGTTTGCACGGCCCAAAGCTTGGAAGCGATGATAAGGGGCAAAAATCAAATCGAGGCGGAATTTTTAAGAAAAAACCAAACCTTTTCGGTGATTGTCAGCCCGGCGGTGAACGCACTTACCGGGAAACAGTCGCTTGGACTTCGGGTAAAGGAATGCGTTGACGGTATCGGCACGCTTACCTTTGTAAAAAGCGACGGGAGTTTCGGCGCGTTGGGGCATATCATTCACGACGTCGAAACGGGATTGTCCGCCGAATTGAACTCGGGTGAAGTTTTCGAAGCTACGATCGAAAGCGTTGAAAAGGGCAAAAAGGGCATGCCCGGCTCGTTAAACGGCCATTATAACGGCAAAAACGGAGCGCTTGGCAGTATTTCGGAAAACACGAGATTCGGTGTTTTCGGAAATCTTGCTCTTGACGGATTGAACCTTCAAACCGTCGAAATCGCATCGCCCGACGAAGTTAAGCCCGGAAAAGCATACGTCTACGCCACCGTTTTCGGCGACGAACCCGATTATTACGAAATCAACATCGTAAAGTCGTCCTCGAGCGGAAGCCCGAAGGAAAAAGGATTGCTTATTTCGGTAACCGACAGACGTCTGTTGCAAATTACGGGCGGCATCGTTCAGGGGATGAGCGGCAGTCCGATAATCCAAAACGGCAAACTTGCGGGTGCGTTGACTCACGTTTTTGTCAACGATCCCACAAAAGGGTACGGCATTTATATAGGCTGGATGCTTTAAAAGTTTAAAACAAACCAAATTTCTTCAAAATAGCGCATTTATCCTTAACGGGAATGCGCTATATTTTTTTTGGAGGAAATTATGCTTGCAAAAATCAAAAATTACATGCTCGAAATAGGTTTTTTGCCGCAATTGGCAGGCTACAACTTACTTGCCGACCTTATTCTGTCGGCCGCCCGAGGCGAAGAAATTTTGCCGCTTAAATACGTCGGCTACGTGAATATAGGCGCAAAATACGGCAAGAGCGCAGAAACCGTTGAGAAAGACATTCAAAACGCAATATCCGCCGCCTGGCTTAAAGCCGACGTAAACAAACTTTACGACGAATTCGGCGAAACCGTGGATCAGAAAAAGGGCAAACCGTCCAACAAACAGTTTGTGTTTACCGTGCTTGACAAACTTTCGTTTTGTAACAGACGGTAGCGTCGTTGCATATAATTTTGTATGAAATATCGAAAACAAGCCTTTTCGGCCTTAACGTTTACCGTCAAAAACAACCTTAAACCCTTTTTGACCACGCTTTTTGCGGCCGCAGCGGGAATTGTTTTGGGCATACTTTTGCAAAATCCCGACAACGAACCCGACGAATTGGTTTACAAAAGTTTGGTGTTTCGCTACGGTTTTTATATGCTTGCGGCCTATGCGGTAGTCTTTTTTGTGAAAGCATATTGTATTAAAGGCAACGGCATAGCGGGGTTTGTCGGCGTTGCCGTGGTTTTTACCGTTTGGGGGCGCGCGCTGTTTAAGCTGTTGAAATTCGGCGGATTTTGGGGCATAATAAATGCTTTTTTGCTCTATCTGCCGCTTGCGCTGTTTTCGGCCGCGGTACTGGCGTATGCATCGGTTAAGGCAGGCGAGTGCTGCTGTTTGGATTTTAAGCGGACGATAAAAGAAGTGGGTTCGTGCTGGCTCACCAACCTTGCGGCCATAATTTTGCTGAACTTGGTTTTCGAACTTATTTTTGACGTGATACTGTTTTAGGGATAAAAAACTTTGCCTTGCAAAAACTAAGTGCGAGGTGATAAAATGTTTAAAAAAATTTTTACGGCAACGGTTTTATCCGTGTTTATGGCGACGTGCGGCATTTTGTTCGGCGGACATCCGACCGCCGCCGCACAGAATAATTACGACGCAGTCGAGTGCGCATACGTTACGGAGTACTCGACGGGCAAAGTTGTTTTCAAAAAATGCGAAAACGAGAAAAAACCTATTGCAAGTATGGTCAAAATTATGACTTCGCTTTTGACGTTGGAGGCAATCGACAGGGGCGACGTTTCGGAAACCGACTTGGTCGAAGTGTCCGAACACGCGGCATCCATGGGCGGAAGTCAGGTGTTTTTGAAAGCGGGCGACAAAATAAAGCTGACCGAGCTTTTGAAATCGGTTGTAGTTGCGTCGGCAAACGACAGCGCGGTTGCTCTGGCCGAACATTTGGGCGGCAGCGAGGACGGCTTTGTTTCGCTTATGAACAGGCGAGCGGCGGAGCTTGACATGACTTCGACGAATTTTGTGAACGCAACGGGTTTGCCTGCCAAAAACGGTTATTCGACGGCACGGGACGTTAACGTAATGACGGGCGAACTTATTAAGTTTCCGCTTTACAAAAAATACTGTTCGATTTGGCTTGAAGATTTTGTTCATCCCGACGGAAGGACAACCGTCATGACCAACACCAACAAGCTTGTCAGGTTCTACAAAGGTTGCGATTCGGGGAAAACGGGCTTTACCTCGGAAGCAATGTACTGTTTGTCCGCATCGGCCCAGCGTAACGGCGTCAGAATTATAGCGACGGTAACGGGAGCCAAAAGCTCCAAAGAGCGCAACAAAACGGTTAGCGAACTGTTTGACCTCGGTTTTTCGAAATTCGAGGCAAGAAAAGTGTTTTCGGCAGGAGACACGGTTGCGGAAGCAAAGGTTTCGAGAGGAAAATCCAAAACTGTTGCACTTACCGTTTTAGATGACGTAAAAGTTGTTGTCGAGCGTGGCTCGAAGGCAGAATTTAGGACGGAAACTTTTGTCCCGGCAAAACTTAAAGCACCTATCGCAAAAGGCGACGAGGTCGGAAAATTAACCGTATATTCCGACGGCAAAGTCGTGGCCGAGGCAACTCTTTATGCGGCATCGGACGTCGAAAAGGCAAGTTTGTGGGACAAAATACGAAATATCGGCGAAGAATGGTAAAGTAAGCGGACGTTTTTGTCCGCTTTTTGTTTTTTCAAAACAACGTGTATAATTGACAAAAGGCGACAAGTAGTTTATAATTGAACGGTATAAAGGAGTATTATGTTCTTAGTTCAGCTTTTTCAAAGCGGCCTTTCGCCCGTTGAAATATTTATATATCTTGTCGCAATGCTTGCGGCGGTTATGCTTGCCATAATGTGCCACGAAGTGGCGCACGGCTACGTTGCGCTTTTAAACGGCGATCCGACCGCAAAGCTGATGGGACGTTTGAATTTCAACCCTAAAAAACATTTCGATCCTATCGGTTTTTTGATGATGCTGTTTGTGGGGTTTGGTTGGGCAAAACCCGTTCCCGTGGATTTCCGCAATTTCAAAAACGTTAAAAAGGGCGTTGTAACCGTATCGCTTGCAGGCGTTGCGGCAAATTTCGTTTTGGCGTTTTTAAGCTATTTGCTGGGCTTTTTGATGATACTGATTTTCGGAGGCATGCAGGCTTCGGAATTTGCGAGCCGAGTGTTTTTGCTGTTTTACGTGTTTTTCTTTTACAGCGTGTCCGTAAATCTTTCGCTCATAGCGTTCAACCTTTTGCCGCTTTATCCGCTTGACGGTTACAGAGTTTTGCAAGCGGTTGCGCCAAAGAGCAAAGTAACCGATTTTTTAGGCAGATACGGCAATTATATCCTTATAGGTTTGGTTGTGTTGGGCTCGATAGTTCCGTCGTTGGACGTGCTTGAAATTTACATCGGCTTTGTTGACGATCTGTTTTTGAAACTGTTTTCGCTTATTTTCGGAGGTTGGACGTTTTGATGGAAGACATACAAGAGAAAAAACTTAATATGGTCCAATCCGACGGCGAAATTGTCGCCAACGCCGACCGTTACGATTTTGAGGACAATTTGGTCGAGGGCTACGAAAACGTAAGCTTTTACCAAACCGACGAAGACCTTATTCAGGGACGAAAAAACTATGTTTTTTTCCTCTCGCATTTCGACGGTCCGTTGGACCTTTTGCTGTTTATGCTCAAAAACAAAAAACTTGACATCGACGAGCTTTTTGTTTCGGACATAACAAAGCAGTATTTGGAAATCATTTCGAAAGTCGAAAAATTCGACGAAGCCGAAATTCAGTACGCCGGGGAATTTTTGACTACGGCATCCGAACTTATTTACATAAAATCCGTTCACATTCTTCCGACCGAAAGCGACGTTTCCATCGAGGCGGAAGAGGCTCAGCGCAACCTTATCGATCGTCTGAAAGAGTACGAGATGTTCAAAACCATGTCGCAAAGGATAAAGGAGCTTGAAACTACCAACCGATTTTATCGCGAACCCGTTTACACCGACGACGACTACAGGCTGACCATCAAAAACTTTTCGATGGACAAGCTGCTGGACGCGTTTGCGAAACTCATCGACCGCATGAACCGCAGAGAAGCCGACATCGAACCTAAAAAGGTCATGAAGGAACGGTTTTCGGTTTCAAACCGCATAAGCTACATTTCGCAGCGTGTTTTTTCGGAGAAGAAACTGACGCTGTTTGCGCTTTTCGACGACGACTTTACCAGGCTTGACATCGTAAACACGTTTTTTGCGCTTTTGGTGCTTATCAAAAATCAAGTCGTAAAAACCGCACAGCAGGACAGTTTCGGCGATATCGAGATTGTTCTGGCCGAAGGCGCAGTGCCTATCACCAACATCGAAGAGGGGGACAAAGAACTTGGAGAATATTAAACAGGTTGTCGAAGCGTTGATTTTTGCAAGCGGCGATCCGCTGTCCAAAAAGGACATCGTCGAAAAAATTCCTGCGCTGACCACCAGGGAACTTACCAAAATTATAGAGGAACTTAAAGAAAAATACTCGGGAGACAGCGGCATTTTGCTTTTGTCGTTCAACGATAAATATCAATTCAGCTCCAATCCGGCCTACGGCGACACCTTGGCCGAAGTTTTGACGCCGATAAAGGAAAGGGAACTTTCGAAATCGTTGTTGGAAGTTTTGTCGATTATCGCTTATCGCCAGCCTATAACAAGGCCCGAGCTTGAGGAAATCAGGGGCGTTACGACCGTAGAATATCAAATTACCATGCTTCAAAAGGCAGGACTCATCGAAGTTGTGGGCCGAAAAGACGCAGTCGGACATCCGGTGCTGTTTGGCACCACCGACGAGTTTTTGAAGCGTTTTCAGCTTGAAAGCATCGACGATTTGCCGGACTACAATCAGGTTATCGAGCGTATCGCAATTTTCGAGCAGAACTACAACGCCACTCGCGACACGCTTTACGCTAACCGCAAAATTTTCAAGGACGACGATTCGGCGGAAGAAATTATTGTCGGGCCGGAAGTGCAGGGATACAAAATTCCGGATATACTCACGAAGCCGCGCGACGAAATTTCGCCCGACAACGTCGCTATCGACGACGATGAATTCGATATCTGGAACGATGACGACGATGACGACGACTTCCTTTCGGGCGACGACGTCGAACTTTACGAATAGAATATTTGTTTCAAAAAGCCGTACAATAAACGTATGGCTTTTTTTGTTGTGATTTTTGCGCTTTGCTTAATATTATTGTTTTTTACAAAACATAAAATCGGCATCCGCATATACGTTGCCGCAGAGTACGGTTATGCGCTGGTTGAGGTTAGATTTTGGGGCATATTAGTCGCAAAAGTGCGGTTTTATATAACAAAATCGGGCTTATTTTGGGTTTTGGGCAATTTTGAACCAAAAAAAATCAATTTGAAAAATCATCGGTCTTCTGACAAAAACATTCAAAAACCCAAGCGTTCTGCAAATATTTTAAAGCGAATTTTTGGTGCAACGGAAGTATGCGAAATTTCGGCGGACGTGTTTTTGGGAACCACCGACAGCGCAAAAACGGCAATTATTTTAGGGACGTTTTTGTCGTTATGCGAAATTGCCGAACGGTTTTTAAACGTCAAAATTTCAAAAAACGCCGTACGGGCAGGCAGCGACAAATTGTTTCTGGACCTTAACGTCGGAATAAAACTGTCGCTTTGGAACATCATACGCGGGGAGGATAAAAAATGTCACAAAACATCACCGAAATCATCAAAAATACCTTTGACACCGTCAAATCTGGAATAGATGCCGACAACATCGTCGGAACCCCCGTAACCTTGTCGGACGGGACGATAGTGATTCCCATTTCCAAAGTAAGTTTCGGGTACGTCTCGGGAGGCGGCGAATACGGATTCAATTACGAAATCGACGATTCTTACCCCTATGCCGGAGGCATCGGCGCAGGAGCAAACATAACGCCCATAGGCTTTGTGGCGAGTTCGTCGGGCAAAACCAGCTTTATCAAAATCGACAAAACGGAGGGGGACGACAAATGGTCGGAGCTTTTAAAAAACGCCTTAAATTTGTTGAAGTGATTCTGCTTGCTGTGGTGCTTGCCGTTCCGCTGACGGCAGTGTCGGGGAGCGTTTGCGCTTTTGCGGCCGAGTCCTGCTCGTCCGAAATCGTTTTGGATGCCTCGTCGCTTAGGATTTTGTCGGGGAAAAACGAAAATTTGCGACTTCCGAATGCCTCGACCACAAAAATCGTTACGGCGATAACCGTCATAGAAAACACCGAAAATTTGGACAAAGCGGTTGAAATTCCAAAAGAGGCCGTAGGCGTCGAGGGGAGCAGCATTTACCTTGTAGAAGGCGAAAAAATGTCGGTCAGGGATTTGCTTTACGGGCTTATGTTGCAATCGGGGAACGATGCGGCGACGGCCCTTGCAATCGTAACTTGCGGAAACGTACAAAGTTTTACTGCAAAAATGAACGAATTGGTCAAAGACCTCAATTTGTCGGATTCGCATTTCGAAAATCCGCACGGTTTGCACTCCGACAACCATTACACTTCGGCCTACGACCTTGCCGTCATAACCGCTTACGCCTTAAAAAACGAGGATTTTAGGCAAATTGTTTCGACAAAATCCGTCAAAATCCCTTACAAAACCGACCAAGGCTACCGCTATTTAAAAAATAAAAACAAAATGTTGCAATCCTACGACGGAGCAATCGGAGTAAAAACCGGTTATACCAAAAAAGCCGGAAGATGTTTGGTAACCGCCGCCCAAAAACACGGCATGACTTTGGTGTCGGTGGTTTTAAACAAAGCCGATATGTGGCAGGAAAGCGCAACCATGTTGGACAAGTGTTTTGCATCCTACAAACCGGTTCCGCTTTATTTTGCGCCTGCGCACGCGACTTATTTAGAAACCCAAAAGGGCGACAAAGTGTTGTGCCTGCCCCAAAATTCGCCTCTGTTTCCGCTGACCGAATCGGAAGCCGAGCATCTTAGAATCGGTTATGATTTACCGGACGTTTTGCCAAACGGCGTAAATTTGGGCGAAAAAGTCGGGAAGTTGGACGTTTATTGCGGCAATCGCTTGATTTTTTCCGCCGATTTTATTACAATGCAGGGGAAATAACGTTTGACTGCCGTGAAGGCAGACGGGAGGGAGCATGATCGTAAGACTCAACAAATACATCGCCGATTGCGGCGTCGCATCGAGGCGCGGAGCCGACAAACTTATCGAAGAAGGCCGAGTTAAAGTCAATGGCGTCAAAGTCGAACGCCTCGGCGTCGAAATCAACGACAAAAACGACACCGTTTCGGTTGACGGCAGAAACGTCAAACCCGTTGACAAAAAAATTTACCTTATGATGAACAAGCCGAAAGGTTGCGTTTGCACCGCACAGGACGAGGATAAAGGCCGCAAAACCGTTTACGATTATCTGACAACGGAAACCAGACTGTTTTCGGTGGGCAGATTGGACTACGACAGCGAAGGTCTTTTGTTGTTTACCAACGACGGCGAACTGGCAAACTACCTTACGCACCCGAGCCACGAAATTCCGAAAACGTACATCGTGAAAGTTGAAGGGGAAGTTCCCGAAAACGATCTTGCGCTTTTAAGGAAGGGCGTCGAACTTGACGGCGTAAAAACCAAACGTGCCAAAATCAAGTTTAAAGAAACCGAACAAAACGGCAAAATTTACAAATACGAAATGACCATTTTTGAAGGTCGCAACCGTCAAATCAGGCGCATGTTCGAAGCCGTGGACAAAAACGTGGTGTTTTTGAAACGAATTTCCATAGGCGATCTGCGTTTGGGCGGCCTCGGCAGAGGCAAAACTCGCCATCTTTTCGACTTCGAGGTGGAATATCTTAAAAATCTTTAAAAACTACCGCAGATTTTTCTGCGGTTTTTTTAAAAACAATTTGTCTGAAAATGTAAAAATCAACCCCCTAAATCCTTGCCAAAAAGCACTTTATGGGCTATAATTTAAACTAGGCGAATTTGGGATAAGTGATTTAATTATTATAAATAATAAAATTAAATCTTTAAACAAATTTAAATAACATTACAATTGGTGCGCAAAAGCGCATCGCGAGGTGAAAATGATATTCAATCTTATCGCATCGGATATCGGCGACAAACTGTTGCTCGGAGCGCAAACCACGCTTATAGGTCTCGGCGTTGTTTTTTTGATGCTGTTTATTCTTGTGGGCGTTTTGAAGATATTCGAAAAAATCTTTTATCAAAAGAAAGCCGAAGTTGAAGCTACCTTGCCCGAAGCGGAAGCAGCCCCTGCAACCGACGAACAGGAAATTCAAGCGGCAATCATGGCAACTTTGAACGTTGTCCTCAGCGAGGAAGCGTCCGAAAACGGCACCGACACAAAGTACGCCGTAAAAAGTATAAGAAAAATTTAGTTTGGAGATAGAATTATGCGTAAATTTAATGTAAACGTTAACGGTCAAAATTACGTTGTGGAACTTGAAGAAGTTTCCGCAGACGCTGTCGTAACCGCTCCGGTAGCGGCTCAACCTGCAGCTCAACCTGCACCACAAGTCAAAACCGCTCCGAAAGGCGGCGTAAAACTTACCGCTCCGATGCCGGGCACCATCAACGACGTCAAAGTGGCAAACGGCGCATCCGTCACCGAAGGCGAAGCGGTTATCGTGCTCGAAGCAATGAAGATGGAAAACGACATCGCCGCAAACGCAACCGGTCGCATCACCGTTATGGTTCAAAAAGGCGCAACCGTCAACACCGGCGATCTGCTTGCAGTTATCGAATAGGAGGAGCGGATGTTTTACGGCTTAACTTCGGCCGCAGGCAAATCGCTTATCGATTCTCTCAAGGACCTTTGGAACAGCACGGGCTTTAAAGCCAACGATTTTTCGTATTATGAAAATTACAGCTTCGGCATTTGGGGCTTGCTGTTTATGGTTGCCGTGGGAGGCTTTCTCATTTACCTTGCAGTCGTTAAAAAATACGAACCGACCTTGCTTTTGGGCATTGCATTCGGCGTCGTTTTGATCAACCTTCCGGGTGCTTACAGCATTTTGTACGGTACATACGGCTATACTTTCTCCAACGAAGCTGGCGCAGTGGTCGCTTCGGGTACGCTTAAGGAACTTTGCGAAGTTTACGGCGTTACGGTAAGCGGAAAGGAAAGCGAAATCGTTGCCGCATTGCAATCGGTTATCGAAACCCAAATCGGCGGAGAAGTCACTTTCGTTCACGAAGTGGTTGCCGATTACGGTTTGTTCTACTATATCTACAAAGGCGTGGAATGGGTTATTTTCCCTCCGCTTATCTTCCTCGGCATCGGCGCAATGACCGACTTCGGTCCGTTGATCGCCAACCCGAAGAGCCTGTTCTTGGGCGCGGCGGCACAGCTTGGCATATTCCTTGCGTTCATTTTGGCACTTTTGTTCGGATACACTCCGCAGGAAGCTGCCGCAATCGGCATCATCGGCGGCGCAGACGGCCCGACGGCAATTTACGTTACCAGCAAACTTGCCGAAGAACTTTTGCCTGCCATCGCAATTGCAGCTTACAGCTACATGGCCCTCGTTCCGGTAATTCAGCCTCCTATCATGAAGGCTCTTACTACCAAGGAAGAGCGCAAAATCCGTATGGAACAATTGCGTCCGGTTTCCAAAAAGGAAAAAATTCTGTTCCCGATCATCGTTACCGCCATCGTCGGCATATTCCTTCCGAGCGCATTGCCGCTTGTGGGTATGTTGATGCTGGGCAACCTGTTTAAAGAATCCGGCGTGGTGCCTCGTTTGGTAGACACTGCCGCAAACGGACTTATCAACACCATAACCATCCTGTTGGGCTTTATCGTGGGAAGCAAGGCTTATGCGCCAATCTTCTTGCAGTTCAAAACTCTCGGCATCATCGTTCTGGGCGTGCTTGCATTCGCAGGCGGAACGGCAGGCGGCGTATTGCTGGGCAAACTTATGTGCAAACTCACCAAGGGCAAAATCAATCCGCTTATCGGTGCCGCGGGCGTATCCGCCGTTCCTATGGCGGCCCGTGTTGCTCAGGACGTAGGCAGACAGGAAGATCCGCAAAACTACTTGCTCATGCACGCAATGGGTCCTAACGTCGCAGGCGTTATCGGAAGTGCGGTTGCCGCAGGCGTGCTTATAGCAATGTTCTTATAAGAGGTGTATTATGGCTAAAAAAATTCTCATAACCGAAACCGTGTTGCGTGACGCACACCAATCTCAGGCCGCAACCCGTATGAAATTGGAAGAAATGCTTCCGATCGCACAAAAAATCGACGAAATGGGCTACTACAGCGTTGAATGCTGGGGCGGCGCAACTTTCGATGCGTGCCTCCGTTTCTTGAACGAAGATCCGTGGGAAAGGCTTCGCGTGTTACGCAAGGCAATGCCTAACAGCAAACTTCAAATGCTGTTTAGAGGTCAAAACATCTTAGGTTACAAACACTATGCCGACGACGTTGTTGACGAATTCGTTCGTTTAAGCATCAAAAACGGCATTGACGTTATCCGCATTTTCGACGCTCTTAACGACGTCAAAAACCTTAAGCAGGCAATTTCATCCACCAAAAAATACGGCGGCATCTGCGAATGCGCAATGAGCTACACCGTTAGCCCGGTTCACACTCGCGAATACTTTGTCGACCTCGCCGAAAGATTTGCCAACGAAGGGGCAGACATAATCTGCATCAAGGATATGGCAAACCTTTTGTTGCCGTACGAAGCATACGAACTGGTCAAAGCAATCAAAGCTCGCCTTGGCGATTCCATGCCGATACATCTGCACACGCACAACACCGCAGGCACCGGCGATATGACCATCCTTAAAGCTATCGAAGGCGGCGTGGACATCGTCGACACCTCCATTTCGAGTTTGGGCAACGGCACCAGCCAGCCTGCAACCGAACCGCTTGTCGCAACCCTCAAAGGCACCGAGTACGACACAGGTCTCGACCTCGAAAAACTTTCCGACATCGCCGCTTACTTCAGAGGCGTAGCCGACAGACTCAAAAACGACGGCTATTTGAACGAAAAAGTTTTGCGCATCGACACCAACGCTCTTATTTATCAGGTTCCGGGCGGAATGCTTTCAAACCTCATCAACCAGCTTAAACAGCAGGGTGCATCCGACAAATATTACGACGTGCTTGCAGAAGTTCCAAAGGTCAGAAAGGACCTCGGCTATCCGCCGCTTGTAACTCCGACCAGCCAAATCGTAGGCACTCAGGCGGTTTTGAACGTAATCTGCGGCGAACGCTACAAGATGGCCACCAAGGAAACCAAGGGCGTTTTGAGAGGCGAATACGGCACTTTGCCGGCCGACTTCAACCCTGAAGTTTACAAAAAGGTTTTAGGCGACACCCCTCGCATAACCGTCAGACCGGCCGACCTCATCGGTCCGGAACTGGACAAGTACCGCGCTGAATCCAAGGAATGGGCTCAATCGGAAGAAGACGTTTTAAGCTACGCTTTGTTCCCACAGGTAGCAACCAAATTCTTTGAAGCGCGCAAAAACGGCGTAGATATTGCCGAACCTTCCAAAGCTGCCGCTAAAACCGCTCCAAAGGCCGCAAAACCTGTCGGCGACGTGGTTGTAGACGTAAGCGAAATAAAATAGTTTAAACCTAAAGCGGTCGCTTTGACCGCTTTATCTTTATTGCATGAAAATTCTTGTTATAGGCGCAGGGCCGTCCGGCCTCATGGCGGCAGGCACGCTTGCCGAACGGGGCTTTGACGTTACCTTGACGGACAAAAACGAAAAAACGGGGAAGAAACTTTACATCACCGGGAAAGGCCGTTGCAACGTCACTAACGAATGCGACGCCAAGGAATTTTTGGACAACGTGGTTTCCAATCCCAAGTTTTTGATGTCGGCGATAAATTCGTTTGACAGCTTTAAAACTATCGATTTTTTGCAAAAAAACGGCTTAAACGTGGTTACCGAAAGGGGAAACCGTGTTTTTCCTGCAAGCGGAAAATCCTCGGACGTCATAAAAACCTTTACGGATTTTTGCTTAAAAAACGGCGTTAAAATAGTTTTGGGGCAAAAGGTTTTGTCTGTAGAGGCGGACGGTGAGGCGTTTAAGGTGACCTTTGAAAAACACGCCGAGCTTTTTGACAAAGTCATTGTTGCCACGGGCGGACTTAGTTATCCGTCAACGGGCTCGACGGGAGACGGCTACAAAATTGCCCGCTCGTTCGGTCATAAAATCGTAAATCCCGTGCAGGCATTAGTGCCTATTGAACTGAAAGAAGATTACGTCAAGGACCTTGCAGGCCTCAGCCTCAAAAACGTCAGGGTAACCGCTTTTTCGGGCGAGAAGGAGCTTTGCTCGGAATTCGGCGAAATGCTGTTTACTCACAAAGGCGTAAGCGGACCGATTGTGCTTTCGATGTCCTCAAGACTCAACCGCATGCCGCTTTCGGGCGTAACACTGTCGGTTGATTTGAAACCTGCGCTGACCGAAGAAATTCTCGACGCAAGGCTCGAACGTGATTTTAAGGAGCTGAACAACAAACAGTTTAAAAACAGTCTCGATTCGCTTCTTCCGAAAAGTCTCATACCTTTGGTCGTTAAATTAAGCGGAATAAATCCCGAACAAAAAGTGGGGCAGATTCCGCGCGAAAAACGCAAGAATTTGACAAAATTACTGAAAAATTTGACGTTTTCCGTCAAAAAATTGGCAGGTTTCGAGGAAGCGATCGTCACGGCAGGCGGTGTAAACGTCAAGGAAATCAACCCCAAAACCATGGAAAGCAAATTGCAACCGGGGCTGTATTTTATAGGCGAAGTTTTGGACGTGGACGCTTTCACCGGCGGTTTCAACATTCAAATAGCACTTGCAACCGCATACGCCTGCGCAACGCACATTTCGTAAAATAAATCAAAAATCCGCATTAAACCGGTTAAGATTGAAAAAACGATTGCATTTTGCATTCGATTTCGTATAATATAGATTGTTAGAGGTACTTCATGATAAATATCGCAATTGACGGGCCTGCCGGCGCAGGTAAAAGCACAATAGCAAAAGCAGTGGCAAAAGCTTTGAACATAGTTTATCTCGACACCGGCGCAATGTACAGAAGCGTCGCCTATTACGCTCTCAAAAACGGCTATCCTTTGGACGACGAACTTAAAATAGCTCCGCTTTTGGACAATTTGAACATGGACGTTGTCAACGGTAACGTTCAACAATTTATCGTCAACGGCGAAAACGTAACGCCTTTTATTCGCGAACACAGCGTTTCGAAGGCCGCCTCGGACGTAAGCAAATTGGGGAACGTCAGAAAAAAACTGGTCAGTCTGCAGCAGGAAATCGCAAAAAAATCCGACGTAGTATTAGACGGCAGAGACATCGGCAGCGTGGTTTTACCGAACGCCGAACATAAATTTTTTGTAACCGCTGCCCCCGAAGAACGTGCCTCGAGACGCTTTAAAGAGCTTGCCGAAAAGGGAATGAGCATAACCTTTGACGAGGTTTTGAGGGACATCGTTGACCGCGATTACAACGACACGCACCGCAAAAATTCGCCGCTTGTAAAGGTTTCGGATGCGGTCGAAATTGACACGACAAACCTCACGATCGAAGAAACTGTAGCCAAAGTTTTGGCTGAAATCAATAAATAATTTAGGACAATTTTGATGGAAGAAAGTTTAAAAACATCCAAAAAAACGGTGAAATTGCCTCAAGTGAACCATTTTTACCGTTTCATACGATTTTTGTGTCGACCTGTTTTTCGCATTATTTGGCCGACCGAGTTTTTGCATAAAGAAAACTTTTACAAACTCGAAAAAAACCAGCGTGCGCTTGTAGTGTGCAACCACCTCGACTCGATGGATCCGACAATAATTTGCGTCGAATTTTACAAAGATTATTTTTGTGCCGTCAGCAAATACGAGGCATTCAAAAACAAAATCGCAAGTTGGTTTTTACATAAAATCGAAGTTATCCCTATCCATCGCGGCGAAAGCGATTTGCACGCCGCAAAAAGCATTATGAAAAAACTTAGGGAAAACAAAAAAATCGTCATCTTCCCGGAGGGTACCCGCAACAAAACAGGCGATGAAAAAACCATGCTTCCGCTTCAAAACGGAGTTTCGGTGTTCGCCTTAAAAACCAAAACCCCGATTGTTCCGATGCTTTATTATCGCAAGCACCGCGCTTTCCGCAAAAATTGGCTTATTGTCGGCGAACCGTTTTATCTCACCGATTGCTTCGATCACGAACCGACGGTGGAAGAAAGCAACGAATATCTTACCAAAGTTTTTGCCGAGCTTAGGGAGGAAATCGACTCGATAGTCGAGAAAAAGAATGCCTAAAATTGTTCTTTCAAAATACATAGACTTTTGCTTCGGCGTCAAAAACGCCTTGGAAATTGCCGAAAATGCGGCAAAAAACGGGGAAGTTTACACCTACGGAACTCTTGTTCACAACGAAAAAGTAACCCGTTCGCTTGAAGAAAAAGGCATTTTCGCAACCGACGACTTGCAATTTTTGTTGAAACAAAAACGTGCGGTCATAAGGGCACACGGCGTTGACAAGCAAACCGAAGAGCTTATTCGTCAAAACGTTCCCGAAGTTTGGGACGCAACCTGTCCGTTTGTGAAAAAAATTCAAAAAACGGTTGAGGAATACAGCACAAAAGGCTACGACGTCATCGTTGCGGGAGACGCCCGACATCCCGAAGTAAAGGGCATTGCGGGATACGTTTCGACAAAGGTTTACATCGCCGACGGCGACTTCGATTTTCAAAATTTGCCCGACGGCAAATATTGTGTGGTCGCTCAGACAACGTTTTCGGCGCAAAAATATAATAAAATTAAGAAAAATATACAAAAATATTCCAACATAGACACAAAATCAGTTGTGTTTTTTGACACAATTTGCTATACTACTAACGCAAGACAAGCTGAAGCAGAAGCATTGGCTTCGTCGTGTGAAGCAGTGTTGGTTGTGGGGAGCAAATCGTCAAGCAACGCAGGAAAGCTTTTCGAGATAGCATCTTCCATAAATCCTAACACGTTTTTTATTTCGGATATGTCGGAGCTTCGCCCCGAATATTATAACAAATTTATTACAATGGCCGTATTGGCCGCAGCATCAACTCCCAAAGAGTTGACAATGGAGGTTTTAATTTTTATGAGTGAAACTCAAGAAGCAAAAGTTACTGAGGCTTTAGAAGAAAACAAAGAGCTCACCATGGAAGACATCGTTTCTTCCAACAAATCCGTCGGCTACATGACTTACAAAGCCGGCAAGCGCATTGTGGCAAAAATTATCAGCGTTGACGAGAACGGCATTTACGTCGGCATCCCGGGCAAAAAAGACGGTTTTATCGACAAAACCGAAGTTACCATCGACGGTACATACAACCCTGCCGATTATCACGTAGACGACGAAATCGAAGCGGTTATCGTTCCTTCCAAAACCAAGGACAGCACCTACGTTTCGCTTTCTAAGCGTGAAATAGACATCAAAAAAGCCGAAGACGCCGAAGCCGAAAAAGCACTCAACAGCTCGGAATTCACTCTGGAAAATACACAAGTAGTCAAGGGCGGTCTGCTCGGAAAAATCGGTAGCTACACCGTGTTTATCCCTGCAAGCCAAATCCGCATCGGCTACGTTAAGAATCTTGAAGACTACACTTCCAAGAAACTTCGTTTGCGCGCACTTCCTCCGAAAGAGGGCGAAGAAGAAAAGCGTCGCAACCCTAAACTTATCGTCGCTTCTCAAAGAGTTATTCTCGAAGAAGAAAAGGCAGCCAAGGAAGAAGCTTTCTGGTCTCAAATGGTTGTCGGCGCAGTTGTAAGCGGCAAAGTTAAACGTTTCTCCGCATTCGGTGCATTCGTTTCCGTAAAAGGCTTTGATTGCCTCGCTCACATCAGCGACCTCAGCTGGAACAAAATTACCGATCCTTCCAAGGTTCTCACCATCAACGAAACTTACGACTTCGTAGTTTTGAAAGTTGACCGCGAAAACGGCAAAATCAGCCTCGGCTACAAACAACTTCAAAAGAAACCGTACGAAGTTGCTGCAGAAAAATATCCTGTAGGCAGCGTTATCAAAGGCAAAGTTGAACGCATCTTCCCGTTCGGTGCATTCGTTTCCATCGAAGACGGCGTTGACGGTTTGGTTCACGTTTCGCAAATCAGCCACAACTGGACAAAGGATGCCAACGAAGTTTTGAAAGTAGGCGACGAAGTTGAAGCTAAGATCATCGGTTTCGAAGACAACCGCATCACCCTCAGCATCAAAGAACTTTTGCCGGCTCCTGAAACCACCGAAGAAGCTCCTGCAGCTCAAGACGGCGAAGCTACCGAAAAACCTGCAAAACGTGCTCCGCGCGCTAAAAAGGCTATGGATTACAGCGAAGTTCAAGCTAAATCCGAAGAAAACAGACAACGTCGCGCTAAGAAAGAACAGCGTGTTGTCGAAGAACAAAACTACATTTCCGACAACGGTTTCGCAACTCTTGCGGATATCCTGGGCAACCTCGATATTAAGGTAGAAGACTAATTATTAAAACCTTACGTCCACTCTCGGTCCCCGGGAGTGGATTTTAAATTGATAACTTTTGAGGTAATTATGAACGAAAACAGCGTCTATTCAAATCCGCTCGGCACAAGATACGCGTCTGCAAATATGAGCAGACTGTTTTCCGACGAATTTAAATTTAAAACCTGGCGAAAACTTTGGATCGCTCTTGCCGAAGCCGAACAGCAGCTCGGCCTTAACGTCTCGGACGAACAAATTGCCGAACTTAAACTTAACGCCGAAAATTTGAATCTCGACGTTGCGGCTAAACGCGAAAAGGAATGCCGCCACGACGTTATGGCTCAAGTTTACGCCTACGGCAAACAATGCCCGAAGGCGGAAGCAATAATTCACTTGGGCGCAACCAGCTGTTTTGTAGGCGACAATGCCGATTTGATAGCTTATTACAATGCGCTTGAAATTGTCGAACAAAAACTTGCCTCGGTCATTTTTAACCTTGCAAAATTTGCCGACAAATACAAATCGCTTGCAACGCTCGGATTTACCCATCTGCAACCGGCACAGCCGACAACCGTTGGCAAAAGGGCAACGCTTTGGTTGCAAGACCTCGTTGCCGACCTCGACAACGTGAAAAAACTTAAGCAAAATTTTTGCTTGCGTGGCGTAAAAGGCACTACGGGGACGGCCGCAAGTTTTTTGGAGCTGTTTGACGGCGATTACGAAAAAGTCAAAAAACTTAACGAAATTGTTATAAATAAACTCGGTTTTCATAATAGTTTTGCCGTAACAGGGCAAACATACCCTCGAAAATTCGATTACGAAATTCTGTCGACGCTTTCAAAAATCGCGCAAAGCGCTTACAAAGCCGCAAACGACATCCGGCTTTTGCAAAGCATGAAGGAAATTGAAGAACCGTTTGAAAAATCACAAATCGGTTCAAGCGCAATGGCTTACAAACGCAATCCGATGCGCTCGGAAAGAATATGCAGCCTTGCAAGATACGTCGTAACTTTGCCTCAAAACGCCGCTATAACGGCTTCGACGCAATGGTTGGAGCGAACGCTCGACGACAGCGCAAACAGGCGCATAACCATGGCTGAAGGCTTTTTGGCTGTTGACGGCATTTTGAACCTTTATCAAAACGTTTCGGACGGATTGGTGGTTTACGAAAAAGTAATCGCAAAGCACCTCGCCGACGAACTTCCGTTTATGGCAACCGAAGCAATTTTGATGGAAGCCGTCAAGGCAGGCGGCAACAGACAACAACTGCACGAAAGCATTCGTACGCACAGCATGGCCGCCGCTGAAAAGGTAAAACGCGAAGGGAAGTCCAACGACCTTCTAAATCGCATTTCCGACGATCCGCTTTTTGCTTCTGTAAAACCGATGCTCGCAAGCATTTCCGATCCGATGCGCTTTGTCGGTTGCGCTCCGATGCAAACCGAAGACTACTTAAATTCGGTTGTTTGGCCCATTCTTGCCGACTATCCGGATGCGGACAAATCCAAATCTGAAATATCCGTCTGAAATTGAAGTTAAACGATTGACTAAAAATTTATTTTGGTCTATAATAGTTCCGTTAGAATTTGTAGGGGAGTGGCTCAATGGTAGAGCAACGGTCTCCAAAACCGTCGGTTGCGTGTTCGACTCGCGTCTCCCCTGCCAAAAAAGCAAGCAATTTTTGCTTGCTTTTTTTGATGGCAGTGTAGTCGGAGTAGCACGCAATGCATTTAACAATGCAGCTGCGTCTGGACGCTCCGCTTCGCTCTCGCTATTCCGTCGGCCCAAAGGGCCTCCTTACGCCTCGCGTCTTAATACCGAATAAGCAAGCAATTTTTGCTTGCTTTTTTTGATGGCAGAGCAGACGGATTAGCACGCAATGCATTTTAATAAGCACGTCATTCTGAGTCGGGCCTAAACGCCTTGCCCTCGAAGAATCCACGACATATGTAAAAGTAAGAGAGACGCACACGCTTTTGTATGTTTTAGATCCTTCGCTTGTCCGTCAAGGGGGCATGTCTCAGGATGACAAGCAAAAAAGCGCTTGCATTTTTTTGCCGTGCGCAGATGACGCAAGCAAGTGCAAATGCCTTGGCATTTGTTGTGCGAAGCATCTTTGCGAAGCAAAGCAACTTGCACTGCAGACGCTCCGCAGACCGAATTATTGTTGACGTAAAATGCATACACGAGTATGCATTTTATATTTTGTCTTTAAGCGGAATTTTGCCTGTGGTTTTTGCCTCGCAAAAAAGACTTCGGCGCTAACACATATTTTGTCCGATTTTTAATAAGTCCCAAAACAAAATTTTTGTTTGTCATATTGTGGACTTTGAGACAACTATGTGGTAAAATTATTATAACTTTTTTTTGGAGCTAATTATGAAACACGTTGATATATACACCGACGGTGCCTGCAGCGGCAATCCCGGAGCGGGCGGTTGGGCGGCAATTTTAAGTTATAAGGGCGTCGAAAAGGAAATTTCGGGCTACATGAAGGACACCACCAACAACCGCATGGAGCTTTTTGCAATCATCGAGGGCCTGAAACAGCTTAAAGAACGCTGTGAAGTTACCGTCTACAGCGATTCGGCATACAGCCTCAATCCGCTTTTGGAGGGCTGGATAGACAACTGGCGAGCCGCCGGCTGGAAAACGGCTTCGAAGGACGAAGTCAAAAACGTCGACTTGTGGAAACTGCTGTTGCTTGAAATATCGAAACACGACGTTACGTTCATAAAAGTTAAAGGGCATGCCGACGTCGACGGCAACAACCGCTGCGACAAATTGGCCCGAGAAGCGATAAAAAAACTTCAAAAACAAATGCTAAACGAAATCAACTAAATGGATAAGAGCAAACAAAAAATTTATTTTGCCGTCACCGCAGTGCTTATGGCGGGCGTCGGCGTCGAACTCGGATTTATGTCCGATGCTTTTGCAACCTGGCTGTACGTGCTGCTTTGGGTTGCTTTTGCGTGCGTAGCGGCAATGCTGGCCGTCGGATTGGCAAAACAAATCGATTCGCTCACAAAGCTTGCGGCGGTAGCGGCGTTTTGTGCAATCGTTTTGCTCAGCGCATATCTTGCGATGTTCAAATCGGGTTTTCTTGAAAAATTCGACACGGCTGAGGAAATAGCAGAGTACATTTCGGACAGTCCGCTGGGCATCTTTTTGTTTATACTCATAAGCTTTTTACAAGTAACTTTCATACCTATTCCGTCAACGATTACGACGGTGACAGGGACTTTGGTGTTCGGGCCTACCATAGGGATGATTTACAGCCTTATAGGTCAAGTGGCAGGAAGCATGTTGGCGTTTTGGCTGGGCAAAAAATTCGGAAGCAGGCTTGCAAAATGGATTGCCGGCGAAGAATTGTATGAAAAATACAACAAATTCGTCAAGGGACGCGACAAAATTATTTTAGGCTATATGTTGCTGTTCCCGTTTTTCCCGGACGACGTCATCTGCCTGTTTTTCGGACTTACCAACGCAACCTACTTGGGGTTTTTCGTTTTGATAACCGTTTCGAGGGTGATAACGATAGGTTACACGTCCTATCTAACCGAGATGATTTCAAAAATTCCGCTCACCCCGGCAGGGTTCTGTATTTACGGTTTGATCGCATTGGTCATAATAGGGATGTTGATACTTTGCTGGAAAAAAGGCGAGTGGCTTGAATTACAAATGACCAAAATCATTCAAAAAGTGATGCCTAAAAAATTGAAAGAAAAAAGGGCTAGGGACTTGGCCGAAGCGGAAACGGAAGCCGCAGGCGAAAACGTGGCATCTTGCGAAACGTCGGATGAAACCGACAACGATATATCGGCCGACACCTCCGACGGCAGTCATCTCGACAGCAACGTTACGTCCGAGTCGGCAAAAGACGCCGAAAAACCTTCCGCAGGCACCTCGGACAACGTTTAACAAAAACGGCAATGTCGGCGATAAAAACAACTGACACCTTAATAATTTATTTAAACAAATTAAAAACGCACCCCTTGGGTGCGTTCTTTTTAAATTATGCGATATGATATTTTCCGCTGTTGTATAAAAAGAAGTAAACAACGCTGCTCAGCGGCAAATTGAAGGCTATAACCGACGGAACGATGATTGGAGCAATCATTGTGCCGACGTCCTTCAAATCGGCTTTAAAACCGAAAAATCCCACCAAAAGTATCAGCACGAACACGTTTAGGAACACCATAAACCTGTACAGCACAGACATTTTGAAATTGAAGTTGGCCCTTATGCGCCTTGTCGGGTTGAGCAGGAAAATAATAAGCGGCAAAACAGGTATGGCCAATCCGAAAGCACAAACGCCGAGGTAGTACGTAGGGGCAAGCGTATCTTTCAACACAAGCCAGCCGACAAAGGTTTCGACCAACAGCAACAGATACATAATAAATCCGCAATCACGGTTAAGTCGGTTTGCCGACAAAAAGTTTTGCGCATAGTAGTTGTCGCTGTTCGCCCTCGAATAAACCCTCATTTTGAAGCCTTCGGCATACAAACGGGTTTTCAAATCGGCTGTCGGGATAGGTTTTTGAACTGTAACCACTTCGCCGGTTTTGCCGTCGACCTCGGTGTCTTCGACAAGCGTTTCGCTGGTGTTACGATTGTAATAATCCGAAAAGGCATCCAGATAGTTTGCGTTTGCGCTGTTGTCGTTTCTGAAAGCGAAGGTCGACATATCGCGCTTCGACTGTTTAGGTTGCACGTCTTCGGCAGGTTTTTGCTCGGTTTTTTGAAGGTCTTCGGCAGTGTGAGCTTTGACCGTCAAATTGTTGCCGAAATCGTTGAAATCCGGCAGGAGAGACCTGACTTTGTTGTCGTCGTCGGGCTGAGCAGGCTGAACAACCGAAGTCCCCATATCTGCGGCGGCCTCTTCGACTATACCGCTCAAAATGTTTGTTTCTTGCTCCAGCTTTTCCTCGGGTGTCAATTGTTTTGCAACGGGGATGGCTCCGCGACCGTACAAAATTTCCTTGGAGGTCAATTCACGGTCGGAATCTTCGGTTTGGACAATTTCGACAACCGCTTCGTCGTTCGCTTTATCTTCCGACTGCGCTAAATTTTGATTAACGCCTCCAATTGGGAGCATCGTCGCCGTCAGACGACTCCGAACCTTTTTCGGTCGGACGGGAAATGCCGTAGCGTTCGTAGTTGTACGAATTTGGGTTTGCATACTTGCCGATACCCAATTTTTCGGAAGCTACGCTTCTTGCACGGCGTTGTTCCTCGGTCAGAACTTCACGGCGAGTCGTTTCGGCAGGTTCGTCAGGGTAGTAGTTGTTGACGAGTTTTTCAGGGCGGTAGTAGTCCCTCTTTTCCTGAACGTCCGAGCGTTTGTCGCTTGCGTTGGAAGTTTTGAGAGTTTTGTTTATCGCCTCGTTTTCGTTTTCACCGATTTTGTTTTCGATGCCGGAAAGCATGTCGGAAAGGCTGCGTTTGACGCTGCCGTCACGTTCCGGTTTGGTGACGTCGACGTAGCTCAAGCCGTCGTCTTCGATTTCCAAAACGGTTTTAGATTTTGTATCCGAAACTTCCTCGTGGGTTTCGTCTGCGACTTCTTCGGGAGCGGTTTCGACGTTTTCGATGGTTTCTTCGACTCCTTCCTCGGTTTTTTCCTCAACGGTAACGTCGGCTTGTTTGGCCACGGAAGGTTCGGCATCCGCTTCGTCGTCCGAGAGGCTTTTGTCGATAATTTCGGCCATTGCGGTCATTTTGTCATCGTCGTCGCCGCCTTTACGTTTGGTGTAAGGACGCAAACCGTTGATGTCAAACGGGGCATCGCCGTTTTCGAGGTCGAAAATTTCGTCCGACAAAAGTCTGTCGATAATGGTGCGACTGAACTCGTACTCGGTTTTCATTTTTATAAGGTAAGCACGACCTTCTTCCGTGAGGGCATAGTAACGGCGTCTGCCGCCTTCGGTCTGATCCTCATCGCCGAGATAACTGTAAATAAGGCCTTGCTTTTCAAGCCTTTTAAGGCAGCTGTAAAGGGTAGGTTGTTTAAGCTTGTAAACACCGCCGCTTTTAAGCTCGATCTCCTTTAAAATATCGTAACCGTATCTGTCCTCGTCTAAAAGGGAACGCAGAATAAAATTGTTTACGTTGCCTCTTATAAGGTCGGTGTTGATGTTTGAAACGTCCATTGTTTTCTCCTTTATGTCGCAAAGGAAACTTTGCGAACCATACTTTAATATTACTAAATTGTTATATAAAAGTCAATATTTAAAAGTAATTTTATCTGTCCGAGTCGTCGGATTCTCTCAAAACGATGTTTTTGACGGCATTTCGCCTTATTTCGTCGCTCGAATCGGCGTAGTGTTTTTTGGTTGTGTTGACGTCGTTGTGTCCCAAAACTTCGGCAACGACGTAAATATCGCCGGTTTCTCGGTAAAGATTTGTGCCGAAAGTGCTGCGCAGTTTGTGCGGCGTGATATGCTTGAGCGGCGTGACTATGCGGCTGTATTTTTTGACCAATTCTTCAACGGCTCTAATTGAAATCCGTTTTTTCTGAAGCGACAAAAACAGAGCAGGCTCGTCGTCGGGAATGCTGTCGTCCGAAAAACGCTGTTCCAAATAATCGGAAAGGGCATCCCTGACTTCGTCACCGAAGTAAAGCACGGCTTGTTTTCCGCCTTTTCGGGTTACGGTAAAAGCTTTTTCATCCAAATCGACGTCGTTTACGTTAAGCCCGACGCATTCGGAAATACGAATTCCCGTGCCTAAAAACAGAGTGAGAATCGCCACGTCGCGAAGCTTTGTTTTTTCATGAAAACTGCGCTGACGGGCATTCAAGCCTTCGCCGGCCTCGACGCTGTCCAAAAGCTCGGCAACTTCGTTTACGTCCAATCGGATGATGGCTTTGTCCTTGATTTTCGGCATCGAAACTTTTGCGGCAGGATCAGAGTCGAGTTTTTCTTTGTTGTAAAAATACTTAAACACGGCTCGAACGGAGGACAGCTTTCGGGATTTGCCGGTGTTGTCGTTTGAATATTCCTTGCCGTCAAAGGTGTAAAGCGAAAGATAGCTGACAAATTTTTCGATGTCGGTTGTGGTTACGCGCCTTAAATCGCGAAGGGCAAACTCGTTGACCGAAACGCCCTCGAAGCGTGAAACCTCGGTGGTCAGAAAATGGAAAAACAGCCTGAGGTCGTAAGCATAGCCCAGACGGGTGAGACAAGTGGTGGTCGTCTCGATGCCGGTAAAATACTCGTCGCAAAAGTCGGGGAGTTGTTTCAGCAGCTCCCGAAGCCTTAAGGTGTTGTCGCGATTTCGTTGTTTAAAATAAGTTGCATCCATAGTTTACCAAACGGTTTGACACCGCAAAGTTGATTTTGTAAAACGGTTTAACACCGTAACGTAGTCGGCCAAAAAATATTTTCAAGCCGAAATTTGAAGCCGAAAATTAAAAAACAGAGCAATTTTTGACGGCAGAGCAACATATTTATCTATGCGCAAAAGCCTTCTTTTACGCATAGATAGGGGTATTTTTCGCAAATTTTGACAATTTTTGCCGCTTTTGACCGTTTTTTCGGTTTTTTGCCGCATCAACCGATCAAACCATAAACCGAATTTGTTTTATATAATTTGATTTAATTGTTAAACCGATTTGTGCGTAAAATACTCAACATAATTCTGAAAAAAGCCGTTTTTCAGAATAGTTGTCATTTGATTCCTACGGCTTCGGCCGCATAAGCCGTTGCGATTTTGACGTGTTCGTAAGTTATTCCGCCTTGCATATACGCCGTGTACGGCGGCCTAATCGGACCGTCGGCCGACAATTCCAACGAACTTCCTTGCACAAACGTTCCTGCGGCCATTATGACCTGATCCTCGTAACCCGGCATATCCCAAGGCTCAGGCACGACGTTGCTGTCGACCGGCGAAACTCGCTGGATTGCCTGACAAAAACTTACAAGTTCGTCCTTGGTGCCGAATTTTATGCTTCGGATTATATCGCCTATTTTGCCGTCGGCCGCAGGCAAAGTTTCGTAACCTGCATCCGCAAAAACACGCCCCATCAAAATGCTGCCTTTCAAGGCGTTTCTGACTGCGTTCGGCGCGATAAAAAGCCCCTCGTAAAACGGCAAATATCCTGCAATATAGCTTCCGACCTCGGTCCCCAGCGACGGGCTTGTGAGTCGGTAACTTATAAGTTCGACGCATTTTGCCGTGCCTGCGATGTACGCACCCGACGGCGCAAGACCGCCTCCTGCGTTTTTGATAAGGCTTCCGGCAACGACGTCGGCTCCTACGTCGGTCGGCTCGATTTCCTCGACAAATTCGCCGTAGCAATTGTCGACCGCAACCCAAGTGTCGGGATTTGCCGCCTTAACCGTTTTGACAAGCTCGCCTATTTCCGAAACCGTCAATGCGTTTCGCCAGCTGTAACCGCGACTGCGCTGAACAAAAACCACTTTCGGCTTAAGGGATTTCACCTTTTTTGCGACTTCGGCGTAGTTTATGCCGCTATCTAAAAGTTCGACCTTGTCAAACGAAATGCCGTATTCTTTCAAACTTCCGTTGCCGTCGCCGAAAATAACGTCGTGCAACGTGTCGTAAAGGTCGCCCGAAGCCGACAAAACCATATCTCCCGGGCGCAAAAGTCCGAACAAAACAAGCGTCAACGCATGAGTCCCGTTTGCGATAAGCGGCGAAACTATTGCGCTTTCGGTGTGAAAAACGTCGGCAAAAACTTTTGCTAAAGTGTCTCGACCGATGTCGTCGTAACCGTAACCCGTGGTGCCGAAAAAGTGCCTTGCCTGAACCGCATTATTTTGAAACGCTTCAAGAACCTTCATCTGGTTTTTAAAGCAAACGTCGTCGGCGTGGCTAAACGCTTCGGCGCACTTTTTTTCGGAATTTTCAATCAATTCCATTGTTTTTTTGCTAATTTGCATATTATTTCTCCAAAAATTCGTCAACTGCTGCCAATATTCCATCCTCGTCAAACGGCGAAAACCACTTTGCAGACGAATAACGTTTAAACCAGGTCAGCTGACGTTTTGCGTAATTTCGCGAATGTTGTTTTATAAGTTCCTTTGTTTTTTCAAGGGTTTGTTCGCCCGAAAAATAGGCCTCGAACTCCTTGTAACCGATTGCCTGAAAACTTTGACACGAAAAGTTTGCGCCTTCTAACAAAAGCCGTTTTATCTCGTCAACCAATCCGTTTTGAAACATAACGTCCACACGGCGATCGATGCGCTCGTAAAGCAAAGCTCTGTCGTCAAAATTTAGGACGATTATAAGTGGTTGACACTTAAATTCCTTTGTTTCGGAGCCGACTTTTTTGCCCGTGGTCAAAGCGATTTCCAAAGCACGGACAATGCGTTTTTTGTCGTTCGGATGCAGTTTTAAGGCAGTTTCTTCATCCAAACGCAACAGGCGTTCGTGCATTGCTTGGCCACCGATAAGATCGTACTCGTCTTCCAATTTTTTTCTAAGCTCGTCGCACTTTGCGACGTTAGAAAAATTAAGCGGATACAAAAGCGACTCGACGTAAAGCCCGGTGCCGCCGCAAACGACGGGAACGGCGCCGCTTGAACTTATCCTTTCTATTTCTTTTTCGGCAGCCTCGGCGTACTCGGCCACGCTGAACTGCGTCTCGGGCGCGCAAACGTCAAGTAAATGATGAATTATGCCGTCTTTTTCGGCCTCGGTTGCCTTTGCCGTGCCGACGTCCATACCTTTGTAAATTTGCATGCTGTCGGCAGAAATCACCTCGGAACCGAGTTTTTTTGCAATTTTTACGGCCAGCGCCGACTTCCCCGATGCCGTCGGCCCGACCACGAATATTACCTTACGTTTCATACTATGCGCTTAAACATTTTGTCAAGTTCCTTATGGCTTACCTTGACTATGGCAGGTCTGCCGTGCGGACATTGAAGCGGAATTTTTTTTGCCGTGTCAATTTGATTCAAAAGGTCGGCAATCTGGTCGTGATTCAAACTGTCGCCGGCTTTGATGGCGGTTTTGCAAGCATGCTGAACAAGTTTGTCTCGCAAAACGTCGGAAGAATCGGTTTTAACGTACCCCGAAAGATCGCTCAAAACCGTGCGGAAAAACTTTGACAGGTCCATATCGGTCAGTTCCAAAGGCACTGCCGACACCTTAAAGCTGGAGCCGCCGAATTCTTCGATGTCAAAACCAATGGCCGAAAGGTGCGGCAACAAGTCGCAAATTGCGGCCTTTTCGTCGAAATTGACGTTCAAAACATACGGGAACAGCAAGTTTTGAACGGCTTTTGTGCCTTCCGATGCCGTCAGACGGTCGTAAATCATGCGCTCATGCACGGCGTGTTGATCGATGATATAAACCGAATCGTCCTTTTCGACAAGAATGTAAGTTGTAAACAGTTGCCCCACGATAACCGCATCTTTATCAAACAACGCCGGCTGCGAAAAAGCCTCGTCGAAAGGTTCGTCCGACGGTATGTCGGTTACTTTGTTTGAAAGTCGGTCGTTGTAATTAAGCCCGTCCGACATCAATTTACCCGACGAAGCGGAATTTTTGCCTATTATTGCCGAAAGGTCAAATCGACTTGCACGATTGTCGTCGCCCGTAAACGACGAAGAAGTTTGCCCTGCCGATTTTTGGTCGCTACCGTCGTAACTCGAAAGCGCTTCGTCCGAAAACAGCGATTCCGTCACGGAACCGATTTCGGTATGCTCGGACACTCTTGCCGAAGCCGCATTCACAAACCCGACGGCCGACTTATAGACAAAGCCGAAAACGTGTCCAGCGTCGGCAAATCTGACTTCGGTTTTTGACGGATGAACGTTCACGTCGACAAAGTCGTACGGAAGCGTCAAATTGACCACAAACATCGGATAACACCTTGTCATAAGGTGTCCCTCGTAAGCTTTTTCGATTGCCGAAAGCACGGTTTTGTTTTCGATAGGCCTGCCGTTCACCATCAAAATTTGATAGCTTCTGTTAGGTTTGGAGAAAGTCGGCAACGACATAAATCCCGAAATTCCGAACTCGCCCGTGCTGTTAGTATTCTCGATTCGGGCAAAATTTGAAGCAATTTCGGTTGGATATATCGAATTTATGGCTCCAAGCAGCCCGTCGCCCTTCGTTTTGAACACAAGTTTGCCGTCGGCAACGTACTCGAAGGCAACAAAGGGATTTGAAAAAACGTGTTCGACCACAACCTTGGTTACCGCCGTCTCCTCGGATTTCGGTTTTTTAAGGAACTTAACCCTTGCAGGCGTATTAAAAAACAGGTTGGAAACGGTCATTTCGGTGCCGACGTTCAAAGCGCAAACGCCCTCTTCCTCGACTTTTCCGCCCTTCAAGCAAAGCAACGTTCCAAAATCGTTGTCGGCAGTGCGAGTTTTAAGTTCGACGATGGAAACCGACGCTATACTCGGCAACGCCTCGCCCCTAAACCCCAACGTGGTGATACATTCCAAGTCGTCGGCGGCTTTGATTTTTGACGTGGCGTGTTGCATAAAAGCGGTTTTCACAAACTCCGGCGAAATGCCTTCGCCGTTGTCGGTTATCCTGATTTTGTCGATGCCGCCACCCGATATTTCGATTTTTACGCTGGTTGCGCCCGCATCGATGCTGTTTTCAACCAATTCTTTGACAACGGAGGCAGGCCGCTCGACGACCTCGCCTGCGGATATCAAATTGAAAACGTTTGGTGTGAGAAGATTTATGACCTTCATATCACTTACCTGCCTTTTCTTTTAAGTCCATCAAAATGGCAAACGCTTGAAGCGGAGTTATGCCGTCAAGGTTCAAATCCTTCAAAATTCCGACTATTTCCGACTCCTCGGCGGAAGTTTCGAACATGGAAATTTGCTTGGAATCACGCCCGGATGCCGCCGAAAGCATAATGGAGTTGGTGTCGCGGCCGACGTCGGCTTCCTCGAGTTTTGCCATAATTTCCTTTGCTCGCGAAACCACTTCGGACGGAACGCCGGCAAGTGCCGCAACCTCTATGCCAAAGCTCTTGTTTGCGCCGCCTCTGACGATTTTGTGCAAAAATACGACGGTGCCACCGATTTCTTTTATCAAAATTCGGTAATTTTTGACGCCGGAAATCACGCCTTCGAGTTCGGTAAGCTCGTGAAAATGGGTTGCAAACAGCGTTTTTGCCCCCAGTTTTCCTATTTTTTCGATGACCGCCCAAGCTATGGACAACCCGTCGATGGTGGACGTGCCTCGACCGATTTCGTCAAGCACCAACAAACTGTTCGGAGTTGCGTTGTTCAAAATCGTGGCAACCTCGATCATTTCCATCATAAAGGTGCTTTGCCCCGATACAAGGTCGTCGGATGCGCCGACACGGGTAAAAATGCGGTCGGTGAGACTGATTTCGGCGGATTTTGCAGGGACGAAACTTCCTATGTGTGCCAACAGCGTTATTACGGCAACCTGACGCATGTACGTCGATTTACCTGCCATGTTAGGCCCCGTTATAACCATAGTTCGGTTGTCGGCGGTGTCCAAAAGCGTATCGTTTGCGACAAACTGACTGTCCGAACTTAAAAGTTCGACGATAGGATGGCGGCCGCCTTCAATTTTGATATGTTTGATTTTGTCGCCGATAGTCGGCCTGACGTAATCGTTTTTAAGTGCGACGTTGGCAAGCGACATTATCGCATCCAATTCGGCTATGGCCCTTGCGGTTTGCTGGAACAAGGATACTTCCTCGAACAGAACTTGTTTGATTTCGGCAAACAAAATCGCTTCAATTTTCAGCGATTTTTCTTCGGCGCCCAAAATCTTTTCTTCGATTTCTTTAAGCTCGGCCGTTATGTACCGTTCGCCCGTGGTCAGCGTTTGCTTGCGTTGGTAGCGAAGCGGAACCAAATCGACCTGCCCTTTGCTTACCTCGATGTAGTAGCCGAAAACTTTGTTGTAGCTTACCTTAAGGTTTTTTATGCCCGTAGCTTCGCGTTCGGCGGCTTCAAGATTTGCCAGCCAAATTTTGCCGTCGGTGCCTGCGGCCCTGTAGCCGTCAAGTTCGCGGTTATAGCCCTGTTTGATGTAACCGCCGTCTTTGGTGAGCGCCGGAGCGTTGTCTGAAATTGCCGCGCTCAAAAGTTTGCCGACCTTTGTGTGCAAATTTACGGCGGACAGCCTTTCTTTTAAAAATTTTGAACCAAGGCCCGAAAACGCCGCCTTAAGTTCGGGAATCGCCACAAGCGTTTCTTTCAAACTCAAACAGTCGCGTGGCGAAACGTTGCCGTATGCAATTTTGCCTGCAAGACGTTCTAAATCACGCATTTTTGCAAAAATATCGGAAATTTCAACAATTTTTTGCGGATTTTTTGTAAATTCTTCCACGGCATCGAGGCGCATATTTATCGCTTTTGCGTCCTGCAAAGGCTGTTCAACCCATCTGCGCAACGCCCTGCCGCCCATGCTTGTTTTGGTTTTGTCCAAAAGCCACAAAACGCTTCCGGTTTTTTTGCGTTCACGGATGGTTTCGGTAAGCTCGAGGTTTCGGCGAGTGTTTGCGTCGAGGAACATAAAGCTTTTGTCCTTGACGTAATGCATGCCGTTGATGTGGTCGAGCGAACGCTTTTGCGTGTCGTTGATATATTCGATAAGTGCGCCCGCGGCAGAAACCGCACGCTTTTTGTCGGAACACTCGAAACCTGCGAGGCTTGCGGTTTTAAACTGTTTTTCCAACGCTTTTTCGGCATACGCTTCGCCAAAGGCGTACTCCATGTAAGGCTGCGCTTTAGGCAAAGTGTTTTTAACGGTAGGGTTAAGCGAATCGAACAAAGTTTTGGCGGTGGCATTGGCGATAATTTCCGACGGTGCGACGGTGGCCAAAAAGTCCTCGGTGATTTCCGAAAGATTTTCGCCTTTGTACTCGTACAAATTGAACTCTCCCGTCGAAATATCCGCCCAAGCAAAACCGATTTTGCCGTCGGCGGCGGAAAGGCTCATAAGATAGTTGCTCTTTTTTTCTTCGAGAATATCGTCCTCCACGACGGTGCCCGACGTAATCACTCTGACCACGTCACGGTCAACCATGCCCTTGGATTCCTTAGGATCGGAAAGCTGTTCGCAAATGGCAACTTTGAAACCGCCCTCGATGAGTTTGCGAATATACATATCGACGGCGTGATAAGGCACGCCGCACATCGGAGCACGCTCCTCCAAGCCGCAATCGCGCCCCGTCAAAGTAAGCCCCAAAAAGTCCGACGCGGTTTTTGCGTCGTCGAAAAACATTTCGTAAAAATCGCCAAGTCGATACATAAGTATCGCATCAGAGTATTTTTCCTTCATTGCAACGTACTGTTGCATCATAGGTGAAAGTTTGTTTGCGGTTTTTGCCATTTTTACCTCGTTAATCTACTATTTTTCCGAACAAAGAGGCCGATCTCGCCTCGGTTATAAGGATGTTTTTGAATTGACCTATCATGCTTGGATCGCCCACACAACTGACAAGGCGACCGCTTTCGGTGCGACCGCACACCGAATTTTTGTATTTTTTGTTTACGTCTTCGATCAAAACTTCGTAAACGTTGCCGATATATTCTTCCGAAAGCTCCTTAGTGATGCGGTTTTGCAGAGCGATAAGCTCGGTTATGCGGCGGCGTTTAGTGGCGTAATCGAGTTGCGGCATGGTTGCGGCAACGGTGCCTTTACGGACGGAATAAATAAAGGTGAACGCATTTGAATACCTCACTTTTTCGACAAGGTCCAACGTGTCCGAAAAGTCCTGTTCGGTTTCGGTCGGGAATCCGACCATTATATCCGTCGTGATGCCTACGCCCGGGAGTTTTGCCTTGATCATATCAATCAAAGCAAGGTAGTGTTCCCTGTCGTATTTTCTGTTCATCTTTTTCAAAACGGCACTACTGCCGGCCTGAACGGGAAGATGAATGTTGTTCATGATTTTGTCGTTGGAGGCAATGACGTCCACAACCTCTTCGGTTAGATCTTTCGGGTGCGAAGTCATAAAACGAATGCGGAACTTGCCTTCTATTTTGCCGACCGCTTTAAGCAAATTTGCAAAATTCACCTCCGGCCTGTCGACAAAATCGTTGCCGTAGCTGTTTACGTTTTGCCCCAAAAGCGTTATTTCTTTGTAGCCTTCGGCAACAAGCGACCTTACTTCCGCCAAAATATCCTCTGGCTCGCGGCTTCTTTCGCGACCTCTAACGTACGGAACTATGCAATAGGTGCAAAAGTTGTTGCAACCGTACATTATGTTCACCCATGCGTTAGGATAGCTGGTACGAGACTGCGGAACGCTTTCGTCTATTGGGTTGTTGCAACTTGAGGTAAGATAGGTTTTTTTGCCGTGTTCCCTTTTTTCAATGATTTTGTCTTTCAAAAGGTTCAAATTGCCCGTGCCCAAAACTATGTCGACGTACGGATATTTTTTCTTAAAAATTTCGTCGTAACCTTTTTGTTCGGTCATGCAACCGACAACGGCCACTATAAGGTCTTTGTTCTTTTTCTTTATAGGTTTCACTGCGCCGATGTTGCCGAACGCCCTTTTCTCGGCGGTGTCTCGTATGCAACAGGTGTTAAAAACAACTATGTCCGATTCTTCGATGCTGTCTGCGGGCGTGTAGCCGAGTTCTTCCAAAATACCGGCGATTTTTTCCGATTCGTGAACGTTCATCTGACAGCCGTAGCTTATGTTTGTGTATTTCATGTTAGCCTCCGTCAATATTATACATAATATTGCCTTTTATGGCAAGCAGATTTAAGCAAATAGAAACAGGAATTAAGCTCATAATAACCACGAGGAATTTATGAAAAAGTTTTTTAAAACAGCAATAACCCTGTCTCTTGTTGCGGCGATTACGCTCGCCGCCGTGTTTTTGTACCGCTTCGACAGTCTAAGCAAAGCATCGGCCGTCGATTTTGACGCATTTCCCCAAAGCGGCCCCGTCACGACAATTTCCGACAGCACGGGTAACGTCGTTTTTCAATCGGAAAAATACACCGAGCTGAACAATATCCCCCCAAAATCTCGTAAACGCTTTTTTGGCAACCGAGGACAAGCGGTTTTATTCGCACGACGGTTTGGACTATAAACGCATCGCAGGCGCAATTTTAAACAACATAAAACAAGGCCGACTCGCCGAAGGCGCATCCACCATAACTCAACAGCTCGTCAAAAACACTCAGCTTACGCAAGAAAAAACCTTCGAGCGCAAGTTTAAGGAAATGATTATGGCCAAAAAAACCGAAAAGGCTTTTGACAAAAACACTATACTCGAAATGTATCTCAATGCAATATATTTGGGCGGCGGAATTTACGGAGTCGGAAGCGCGGCGGAAAATTATTTCGGAAAAGACGTTTCGAATTTGACTCTGTCGGAGGCGGCAACCATTGCCGGAATAACCCGAAATCCGTCAAAATACAACCCGAAAACCAATCCCGAAAACGCAAAAAATCGCCGAAATTTGGTGCTGAAACTGATGAAAAATCAAGGTTTTATCACCGAAAAACAGCTTGAAGAAGCCTCGGCCGAACCTCTCGAAACGGTAAAAACGGACAAAAAAACTACAAGTGCCTACGTTTTAGAGGCAATCAACGAAGCGTGCGAAATATTGAACGTGAGCAAAACAAAACTTTTGGGCGGCGGATACGAAATCACGACGGCGCTGTCTCAAAATGCGCAGTCTGCGGCAGAGTCGGCACTTTTTAATAGCGGCAACGACGCCGAAAGCATAGTCATTCTTTTAGACAACCAAACCTCGGCGGTAACGGCGCTTGTTTCCTCGGCAAAAGTCGAGGTTCATGCTTTGAAACGGCAAATCGCAAGCCTCGCAAAACCGATACTCGTTTACGCTCCCGCCTTAGAATCGGGACAAATAAGCCTGTCGAGTCCGATAACCGACGAACCGACCGACTTCGACGGTTATGCTCCGAAAAATTTTAACGACCGCTACTACGGCAACGTTTCTGTCAAGTTTGCAATTTCAAAAAGTCTGAACGTGCCTGCCGTCAAGGTTTTGGACGGTTTGGGCGTAGACGTTGCAAGACAGTATGCAAAAAAGTTGGGGCTTAGTTTATCCGAATCCGACACCTCGCTAAGTCTTGCGCTGGGCGGCCTTACCGACGGACTCACGGTTACGGAACTTTTGGGCGCATACTCTGCGTTGGCAAACGGAGGAACTTTCCAAAAACCTTATTATGTCCTGGAAATTAAAAAGGACGGCAAAACGATTTACCGGTCGGACGGTCAAAAAACGCAGGTATTTTCACCCGAAACCGCATTTTTAACCACGGTTGCACTTGTCGAAACGGCAAACTCGGGCACGGCAAAAACACTTTCGGGGCTCGGCATTTCGGTAGCGGCAAAAACGGGAACAAACTCGGTGGGCGGCAAAAACCGAGACGCATTCTCGGCCGCTTACACCACCCGACACACCGCAATATGTTGGCGAGGCCATTCCGACAATTCCCCGCTTGCCCAAACAGATACCGGCGGAGGTACGGCAACAAAAACCCTTTACGATTTGTTCTCAGAAATTTACAGTTCGTCTCCGCCGTCGGCCTTTACGGTGCCCGAGGGCGTCAAACGTGTCAAGTTTGACAAAACCGACTTTGACGGCGGAAGTTTAAAGCTTGCCGCATACAACACTCCCGAAGGTTACTTTTTCGAGGAATACTCAAATCTCGATTATTTGCCCGAGGCGTCTAAAACGTTTTTCGAACCCGTGCCGAACGAACTTACCGTCGTTGCAGTCGACGGCAAAATAAACGTAAAATTTAGAGCAAAAAAACCTTTCGAGTACAAATTATACTCGGTTGACGTTTTCGGGCGCGAAGAAGAAATTTGTTGCGTTTCGAACTCGGACGAAGCGGTGGAATGGTCGTTTGACGCCGAATTTTTGAAAAACTATTATATAAAATGCGGTTTTGTAGACTACTTCGGCAATTTTTGCGAGGGTGAACCGCAAAAAATAAGCAGCTTCTCCGCCATGGATTTGTTTTGAAATTCAAGCAAAAAATTCCATACGGTATTGTTATAATTATTAACCGAATTTCGATTGAAACATTACGCTAGTTCATGTATAATAAAGGGAGAAAAGTTTAAAGAGGTTTAGTTATGAGCAGTATGAAAGACAAAATGCACACCGGCGAGCTGTATCTTCCCGGCGACGAAGAAATTATGACCGAACAGTTTAAATGCCTCGAAAGGCTGTACGAATTTAACGCCACTCGCCCTTCCGAGATGGAAAAACGCATGGGTTTGATGCGTGAAATGTTTGCAGAAATCGGCGAAAATTGCTACATCGAACCGCCTTTCCATTCAAACTTCGGCGGAGGCCACGTTCACTTCGGCAATTTTGTCTATTGCAATTTCGGCGTGACTATGGTTGACGATACGCACATTTACGTCGACGACTACACGATGTTCGGACCTAACGTTACCGTTGCAACCGCAGGTCATCCTCTCCTTCCGGAGCTTAGGCAAAAAGGTTATCAATACAACATGCCGGTACACATCGGCAAAAACTGCTGGATCGGCGCAGGCGCAATCATTTTGCCGGGCATCACAATCGGCGACAACGTAGTTATCGGCGCAGGAAGCGTCGTAACCAAGGATATCCCCGACGGCGTGGTTGCGGTGGGCAATCCTTGCCGAGTCTTGCGAAAAATCGACGAGCGCGACAAAGAGTTTTACTTCAAAAACCGAAAAATCGATGCCGAAACTCTGAAAGAAATCGAATAACAAGTCGCAAACAAAACGACAATCAAAATTTAAAACAAATTAATAAAAACTTTTGAAAAGCAAATCAAAACAGAAATCTTTAAAATTAAATTTAATCAAATAGAAATTTTAATAACCCCTCATTATCAAAAATGCCCGACACTGTCGGGCTTTTTTTACCACATACGCAAAACCCGACAACGTGGGGTTTATTTTTTATTTGCATACACAAAAACCCGACGGTGTCGGGTTTTTAAATTTAAACGTTTATTATTTCCTCGTTGGCGATGCAAGTTTCGATCAAACCCTCAACGTCAAGTTTCTGCTCGGCCTTGAGCACCGTTTCAAGCTTAGGTCTGATGACGGGATTTTTCGGCAGGAATATCGTGCAGCAATCCTCATAAGGCAAAATTGAAGTGTCGTAAGTCCCGATTTTGTGCGCAATATCCATAATTTCCGTCTTGTCCATGCCGATAAGCGGCCTGAAAACCGGAAGCGACTCGATAACGCCGTTGGTGACCGTGATGCTTTCCATGGTTTGCGAAGCAACCTGCCCTAAACTTTCGCCTGTGATTATCGCTCCGCACCCGTTGGTCTTAGAAATACGCTCGGCGATGCGCATCATAAAACGGCGCATAATCGTTATCATAAGTTCTGCCGGGCATTTTTCGTGAATTTGCAACTGAACGTCCGTAAAAGGTATGACGTGCAGTTCGATAGGTCCCGAGTAATTTTTAACGATGCCCGCAAGATCAACCACTTTTTGTTTGGCCATTTCGCTGGTGTACGGTGCGCTGTGGAAATGAATTGCCTGCAATTTAAGTCCGCGCTTTGCCATCATATAAGCCGCAACCGGGCTGTCGATGCCGCCGGACAGCAAAACCATTCCGTTGCCCGCGGTTCCGACAGGCATTCCGCCTGCGCCCATAATTTTGTCGGTAAAAAGATAGCTCCACCCGTTTTCGCGGATGTCGACGTAAAGATCGGTGTCAAAAACGTGCAAATTGACTTTAAGATTAGGATTGCTCTCCAAAACCGCACCGCCGAGTTCGGCGGCAATTTGCATGCTGCTTTTGGATATGCGTTTGTCGGCACGGTTGACGGTAACTCTGAAGCTGCCTTCCTTGTCTTTCATCATTTCGACGGCCGCTTTTTGCAGTTCCTCCTCGGTTGACCTGACTTTTACGGCCACCGAAACCGAATGTACACCGAAAATTTTGGTAAGCTTGTCGACAATGTCCGTCTCGAAGGTCGGATCGTAATCCTCGACAAGATATCTGTTTTGCGCGCGAACAAACTTCAGATCGTAATTTTGCAAAGCGGTTTTGATGTTTTTTGCAAGAGCCGCCTCGAAATAACCTCTGTTGTTGCCTTTTAAAAATATTTCGCCGTAACGGATAAGAATTGTGTTCATGTTTTAAATCCTTTTAAATTTTCTGAGCGTCGGGACTTCTTCCTTGAGTGCCTCGATAAGAGCGTCGGCTTCGTCCATAGTTGTGGTTTCGGTCACGCTGATACGCAAAATGCCCTCGTCGTAGCCTTTGTCCAAACCGAGCAAATCCTTGAATCTCGAAACGCCTTTCTTTGCGCTGCAAGCGCTTCCGATGCCCACCATGATGCCGTGTTTTTCCAAAGCGTGCATCAAAACTTCGCCGCGAACGTCTTTGAAAGTTACGGTCAAAACGTGCGGACTTATTTCAGGAGAAATCAAAATGACGTCTTCCATTTTTGCAATTTCCGTGCGCAGATGCTTCAAAACTTCCTTTTTGTGTTTGGAGCCTTCCGCAAAGCCTTTTCGACCGATTTCGACGGCAACCCTAAATGCGTCGATTGCCGAAACGTTTTCGGTGGCCGAGCGCATGCCGTATTCCTGACCTCCGCCGAAAATCACAGGGTTTACCCTTATTCCTTTTTTCAAATAAAGTGCGCCGATGCCTTTCGGACCGTGAACTTTGTGCGCCGAAAGACTGTAAAGGTCGACGTCCAAATCTTTCAAATTGGTCTCAACGTTCAAAAAGCCTTGCACGCCGTCAGAATGGAATATTGCATTCGGCGAAAGCTTGCGAACCAATTTGCCGATTGCTTTAATGTCGTTGACGGCACCGGTTTCGTTGTTGACGTGCATTACGGAAACCAAGCTTACGTCCTCGGTAAGAAGTTTCTCGAGTTCGGCAATATTTACCGTTCCGTCAGAGTCGAGCGGCGCGTACAAAACTTCAAATCCCCTTGCCGCAAGTTCGGCCGCAGAGTTTACAACCGCGCTATGCTCCCCGGCAGAAACCACGACTTTCGAGCCTTTGGGTTTTTTCGAACCAAACAACGCCATATTGTCGGCCTCGGAACCCGAAGCGGTAAACACAAGCGTACCGTCCGAAGCATGCAATGCAGACAAAATCACGTTTTTTGCCTCACGCATCAAACGTGCCATTTCAACCGACGGCGCATACATCGCAGACGGGTTAAAAAACTTTTCAACTCCGTATTTTCTGAAACTGTCCAAGCATTCGGGATACATGGCCGTAGTGGCCGCATTGTCAAGATAAATCATTTTCACTCCTTAAATAATTTCATTTGTTTTTTTATTAAAGCCGTCATATAATCGTCCGGCGAAAATTTAAGTGCAACGTTTTTTTGTTCAAAAACGTAAAATATTGTCGAAAATTCGGTTTTATCGGTTGCATTCACAACAAAATCCGAAATAATTTCCGATTTTTCGGCGGAATCGGAAAAAGCAATCACGTCCGAAAAAGACAGCTTTGCAAGCGTTTTTTCGTCCCCGAGAACGGATATTTTCCCGACGTACAGCCCGTCGTTAGAGACCGTGTAAACGAAACTTGCCACGCCCGACAGATAAATTTGCCTCAGCAAAACTCCGCCCGTTAGTAGCAACAAGGTCGGGACAAGCAGCCACAAGCTAACGACAAACGACAGCACAAACGTCAAGGCTGCCAAAATTTTTAAGGCCAACGAAACGTTGTTTAGCCTTGAATTTTTTGCCACCGTATCGGGTGCGACGGCGTCGGAATAAATTTTGTAGTAAATTTCGTTTTTCATTTCAATTTACAAATTGTTACGCCGCTTTCGCCCTCGCCGTAAAGCCCCAGCCTGAATTCCGACACAAGCGGATGACCTTTAAGGTGTTTTTGAATGCCTGCTCGCAAAACTCCGGTGCCTTTGCCGTGAATTATGCGCACCTCGTCGACACCGGCCGACTTTGCGGCATCCAAAAATTCGTCAACCATATAAACCGCTTCGTCCACGTTTTTGCCCAAAAGGTTTATTTCGTTTTTGAAACTTTGAGTCCTAAGTTCCCTCGCCGCACCTTTCGGTTTTGAAACTTCGGTCGGCTTAAACACGCTGACTTTGTTGCAATCGGAAGCTTTGACCTTCATGCTCATATTTCCGACTTTTACCGTCAAATCTTTTTTGCCGACGGACTGAACAATGCAGTTCGAGCTGATTTTCTTGTAAAAAACAACGTCGCCCGGCTTGATTTCGTCATCGGTTGTAATTTGCTCGCCAACCTTAAAATCGTTTTCAAAAGGCGTTTCGTCGACGTAGTCGGCCGAAATCGTCTCGAGTTTTTTCTTAAGTTTTCGCGCCTCGAACAATGCCTTCTCGTCGGCGTTTTTCAAAAGTCGCTTCATCTCGGAGATAATGTCTTCTGCCTCCTCGACGCTCGAATCAATGAGTTTTTTGGTTTCTTTACGCAAACTTTCGTTAAGTTTTTCAGCCTGCAATTTAAGCTGATTGCGTTCGTTTATGGCCGATTTCAGCTCGATTTCGGCCTGATTTCTGCTTTCTTTTGCCTTTTCGGTAAGTTCTTCGGCACGCCTGCGCTGGCGTTCGGCGGACAAAAGAATGTGATTGAATTCCTTAGTGTCGTCACTGAGCATACTTCTTGCATCCTGCAAAATGCTTTCCGGAAGCCCGAGTTTTGCGGCAATATAAAGCGCGTTCGAAGCACCTGCGACGCCTATAGTCAAATTGTAGGTAGGACTGAAGGTTTTCGGATCAAAATCCATCGATGCGTTTTCGACACGGTCGGTGGTGAAAGAAAATTCCTTAAGTTCGTTGTAGTGGCTGGTTATGACTGCCTTTGCTCCCTTGTCTTTGATATAACGGGTGATGGCAACGGCAAGCACGGCACCTTCCGACGGATCGGTCCCCGCGCCGAGTTCGTCCAACAAAAGCAAACTGCTCGGCGTAACGTTTCCGATAATGTCGGTGATGTTTTTCATATGTCCCGAAAAGGTCGACAAATTCTGCTCGATGCTCTGTTCGTCGCCGATGTCGCAAAAGATGTTGTCAAACATAGGGATATCGGCCTCTTCGGCAGGCAAAAACATGCCCGTCATGGCCATCAACACAAACAGCCCCGTCAGTTTTAAAGTTACGGTTTTGCCGCCGGTGTTCGGGCCGGTAACAAGCAATATGTCAAAATCTTTGCCTAAATAAACGGTTATCGGCCTGACCTTTTCCTTTGAAATTAAGGGATGTCTTCCCTTTTTGACCGACAAATATCCTTTATTGTTGACCGACGGCCGCACTGCTTTGAAGCTTCGCGAAAATTTTGCTTTCGCAAAAACCACGTCGAGCCCGGTGATTATTTCAAAATTGGCGCGCAAACCTTGAATGTCGGAATTGACTCGGAAGGTAAACTCTCTCAAAATCTTTTCGATTTCGGCCTGCTCGGCCATGAGCTGAGTTTTAAGTTCGTTGTTCATTTCGACAACCTGTTGCGGTTCGACGTAAACGGTTTGACCGGAAGCGGACTGGTCGTGCACGATGCCCGAAACACTGCCTCTGCACTCGGCGCGGACGGGGATAACGTAGCGGTCGCCTCTGACGGTTATGATGTTGTCCTGCAAAAGGCGGCTGTAAGTCGGCGAAGTTACAAATTCGTTAAGCTTCGAGCGAATATTGTCGTTGATTTTGCGGATTTTGGCGCGTATCGAACGAAGTTCGGGTGAAGCGTTGTCGTTCATTTCAGTTTCGGACAAAATCGCACGCTGCACGTCGTCCTCAAAAGCCTTGTTGACGAAAATGCGACAGGTTACGTCGTAAAGAGCCGGGACGTCCTGCACTTTTTCGATGCTTGCCCTCACCTCTCTCGCCACTTTCAGTACTCGAGCGATTTTAAGAATTTCGCCCATGGTCAACGTCGAAAACACTTCGGCACGGTCAAGAGCCGCCGAAACGTCGTCGATTGCAAAATTCGGATCGACGGAAAAATCGTAAAGAACCTTGTCCGCCTCGGCGGTTTGTTCCAACAACAGTTCGACTTCCTCAACGTCGGACGTAGGCCTCAGTCCCCTTGCCACGGCACGGGAACACGAGGACACGCAATGCGTGGAAAGCATCTCCAAAATTTTGTCGTATTCCAAACTTCTTAAAGTTCTGTCAAGCATTATAAAGCTCCTCTGAAAAGGTGTCCGTAAGTTACGTTGTCGGTTCCGCACGGTTTCTTTGAAGCAAAAGCTTCAACAATCGTATCGACGTTGTCGGCGCTTTCCGACGTAACGTCCAAATACAAATTGAAAGGCAACGATTTAAGCTTGTTTCCGACGTCGCACTTGACGGCGTTAAGCAAATCGAATTGGCAGTTTGCCACCTTTCGGCGAACCACCTCGAAGGAATAGCCCTTTCTGTCGGTGTAAGAAATCGGCCCCTTGTATTTGCATTTCGAGCAATCGCCGCCGTAAACGGCTTTTACGGGACAATGTTTAAAATTCATAAGCGGCATCTTGCCGTAAGCGTAAACAAACACTCCGCTGCCGAAAGTTTTCAAAATTTCGTTTGCGTTAAGTTCGATGCTCGGCATAAGATAGCCTTGCGGCAAAACGGTTGCGGCGCGAGAATTGTAAACGTTCAAAAGTCCGCCCGAAAAAACCTCCAAACCGTGTTTTTCGGCCAACGTTATCGCAAAATAATTTTCGGCCATGACTCCGTCAAAACGGCACTCGGTCAAAATGCCGTCCAAAAGTTTTACGTCCTGTCCGTCGGCCTGAGGCGGCAACCTGAGGAAAACTTTTGCATCCCCGAGTTTCCTTGCCGACTCTAAAAATACATTTGCGGCGGCAACCGAAAAGACGGACGGCGAATAAATCACAATATCTTGAGACATAACCGTTTTTGAAAGCTTAATGGCGCCGTCAACGCAAACCGCAATCAAATTATTCTGAATTTCGGCGTTATTTGGAATAGTTTTAGGGTAATTACAGTTGTTTACGACTCCGTAAGTGCCCTTAAAACCGTCCGAAATTTTTTGTTTGAGTTTTTCAAGAACGTTGCGCCTAAGCCCGTTGAGCATGGATTTCGGGATAAACAGCCCTTCTGCTTTTGTCGAATCAACGTCCGTAACCACAAATCCGCTGTCGCCCGTTTTAGACAGCGAGGAATAAATTTGCTCGGTAGGCATCGGCGACGATACTGCCCGTTCAACCGTTTGTTCGGTAACGTCAAAAACAGATTCGCCTTCGCACTGTGCCACAAGTTTAAGTTTAGAATCGTCTGTTAAGGCCAAAATCATCGAAACTTTTTTTTGCGGAGCCGAAAAGGCCGACTTTTCGACGGTTTTTGTTATGTTGAAATTCGCTCCGCTTTTGGCGCCGACAGCCTCGATGACGTAATCGTTGCCGTGCTTATTTATAATTCGCACGGTGCCGCCGTAAAGTTCGCTGTCGGCAAACACTATTTTGCAACCTTCTCCGCCCGTAAGAGGAAAACTTGTCCTGACGGTTGCGGTTTTTGCGGTTGCGGAAATCACCTTTCCTACCGTTAAACCGACATTGCTTTGAACTCCCGACGAAATTATGTCGCCGTTGCCGTCCAAATAGCCGGTGGAATAATCGCCGCGGTTGAAAGCGATTTTAAGGCGATTTATGCTGTCGGCAGAATATTTAAAATTGCCGTCGACTGCCTCACGGTAAACCTTAGTCGCGGCGGCAACGTATTCGGGACTGCGCAACCTGCCTTCGATTTTAAAGCTGTCCACGCCCGCCTCGAAAAGCTGTTTAAGTTTCGGAAGCATGCACAAATCCTTTGTGCTTAAATAGCAAGCTTCCTTTCCCTCGCATTGGTATTTAAGTCTGCAAGGTTGCAAGCAACGCCCTCTGTTTCCGCTTCCGCCGTTTATCATCGAAGAAAGCAGACATTTGCCGCTGAATGCCACACATAACGCCCCTTGCACGAAATATTCGATTTCGAGGTTTGTGTTTCGTTTGATTGCTTTTATGTCGTCAATGCACGTTTCCCGAGACAGGACCACACGGTCGCAACCGATCTTTTCGGCAAAACGTGCCGCTTCCAAGTTGCAAACCCCTGCCTGAGTCGAAAAATGCACGGGAATTTGGGGCGCGATGCTTTTTATTGTCGAAACGACGGCAAGATCGGTTGCAATCACAGCGTCCGCCCTTGCAAAATCTATTGCCCCAACCGTTTTTTCGACGTCCGAAAGCTCGGACTGACGCACGTTGGTGTTTAACGTAACAAAAACTTTTACGCCGTAAAAATGACAAAAATCGACAATCTCTTTAAGGTTGTCCGAGCAAAAATTGGTTGCCTTTTTTCTGGCATTGAAATCTTCAAGTCCCAAATAAACGGCATCGGCGCCGTTAAAAACGGCGCTTTTCAATGCGTTTAAATCTCCCGCAGGAGCCAAAATTTCGGGTTTTGAATATTTCATTTTAACCTTTTAGCGCAATCTTGCACGGAATTTGCGCTTCAGACTTCTCAAAATCCTTTCGATTTGTCCGTTTACGACGTCGTCTTTCAACGTACCCGTCGCACTTCTGAACGAAAGGTTGAAAGCAATGCTCATATATCCCGACTTAATGCCCGCGCCTTTATAAACGTCAAACACTTCAACGCTCTCTAAAAGTTCGTCGGCGGTGCATTTGCGGATTGCTTTAATAAGTTCGGCCGCGGTAACGGTGTCCTTAACCACGAAAGCGAGGTCGCGAGTGGATGCAGGATACTTAGGTGCCGGCACGAATTTTCTGATTTTAACCGCATTGTCGAGCAGTTGTTTTACGTCGAGTTCGATGTAGTAAACTCTTTCCTCGATGCCGTAAGCCTCGGCGGTGTCAGGATGAATTTCGCCCAGTTCGCCAAACACTTTGCCCTTGCGGAACGACACTGCTGCCGACCTTCCCGGATGCATGTACGACTTGATTTCGGCCTTATACTCGGCGTCATTGATGCCGTAGCTGGACAAAACTGCCTCCAAAACGCCCTTTAATTTGTAAAAATCCATATCGCCGTAAGCGATAACGGCAAGTTTTTCAGGCTCGGTCGGCAATTCGGTGAGCGGAAGCGACTTAGGAACAAACACTCTTGCAACCTCGAAGAACAAGCCTTCTTTGTTGCCTTTGGAGAGGTTTGTGGCCACAACTTTGAGCATGCTCGGAAGCATCGTGGTTCGCATAAGCGAAACGTCCTCGCCCAACGGGTTAACGATTTTAACCACGCCTGTGTCGACAAAGCTCGGTTCGATGCCCATTGCGTCGTAATCCTTAGGGCTTATGAAGCTGTAAGTCAACGTTTCGTTTGCGCCGAGGCCTCTTAACGTTTCCTTCAATTTGTCCACGCCGAGCTGATATTCGGTGCGGCCGCCCTTCGTCTGCTGAGCCTTTTTGAACATCGTCGATTTGATTTTGTTGTAACCGTAAAGCCTGATGACTTCTTCGGCGATATCGTTGGCGTTTTGCACGTCCTCTCTGTGAGGAGGAACCTGACAAACAAGCTGTTTGCCTTTTACCTTTGAAATTATACCGATGCTGTCAAGCAGCTGAACCATGCGTTTGTACGGAACTTTGATGCCCAAAATTTCGTTTACGTCCTTGGTTTTGACCTTGATTTCTCTGGAAACCACAGGCTGAGCGTAGCTGTCGACGGTGCCGGAAATGATGGTGCCGATTTTAAGCGAATCGATAAGAGTCAAAGCACGGTTTATGCCCAATTCCTGCGAAATGTAATCGATACCTTTTTCAAAGCGTGCCGAACTGTCGGAACGAAGCCCGGTTTTGCGTGCGGTTCTGCGCACGTTGTCACGTTTAAATTTGGCGGATTCGAAAACGATTTTGTCGGTTTTTTCGGAAATGCCGCTGTTGAGGCCGCCCATAACGCCTGCCAAAGCCAAAGGCTTTGCGGTGTCGGCGATAACCAACATATCGTCGGAAAGGTTGTGTTTTCCGCCGTAAAGGTCCTCAAATTCCTCGCCGTTTGCGGCACGGCGCACGATAAGCTGCGCTCCGTCGATAAGGTCGTAATCGAATGCGTGCATCGGCTGACCGATTTCGGTGAGAACGTAGTTGGTTATGTCAACGATGTTGTTTATCGGTTTATGCCCCACAAGGCGCAACCTCTTTTGAATGATGGCAGGACTCGGGCCGACTTTTACGTTCTTGACCATTTTTGCGACGTAACGCGGGCAAAGTTTCTTATCCTTGACGCTGACCTGCAAATAATTTGAAATGCGGTCAGGTTCGGCACGGTAGCTGAGGTGAACGGGTTTAAAAGTCTTACCGGTAACTGCGGCCACTTCTCGAGCGATGCCGATGATGCTGTTGCAGTCAGGCCTGTTTGCAGTTACAGACACGTCGAGAACCGCTTCGTCGAGGCCGACGATAGGTTTGACGTCGTCGCCCGGGCGAGCATTGTCAGGCAATCCGAGAAGTCCGTTGTAGCTTGCGCCGGGATACATATCCTCGGTTACGCCAAGTTCTGCGCCCGAGCAAAGCATGCCGTAGCTGTCGTATCCGCGCAGTTTCCCTTCTTTTATGGTCATCACGCCTTCTATGGTAACGTGATCTTTTGCCGTTTGATAAACGGTTGCTCCGACAAGTGCGGTCGGGAATTTTTTGCCCACGCAAACGTTGTCGGCGCCGCAGCAAATTTGGAACACACCGTATTTGCCGCAATTTACCCTGCAAAGATGCAAGTGAGTGTCGGGTATTGCTTCGCACGAGGTGACCATACCGACCACTACGTTGGAAATATCCTTGCCGTTGTAAATAATCTCTTCAACTTCGAAGCCTGCGGAAACCAGTTTTGCCGCCAAAGCTTCAGGCGTAACGTCGATGTCGACAAAATCTTTAAGCCAACTTATAGGTGCTTTCACTTCAGTTTCCTCCTATTTATACAAATTCAAGAAGCGGCTGTCGTTTTCAAACAAAAGCCTGATGTCCGGGATGCCGTATTTTATCATCGTAACACGCTCGATGCCGATGCCGAATGCGAATCCGCTGTATTTGGTCGGATCGATGCCGCAGTTTATGAGAACCTGCGGATTCACGATGCCTGCGCCCAAAATTTCAATCCAACCGGTGTGTTTGCAAACCCTGCAACCTTTGCCGCCGCATATTGCGCAGCTTACGTCAACTTCGACGCTCGGTTCGGTAAACGGGAAGTAACTCGGACGGAAACGAACTTTGGTGTCCGGCGTAAAAATGGATTTTGCAAATTCTTCCAATGCGCCTTTAAGGTCGCAAAGCGAAACCCGTTTGTCTACGACAAGGCCCTCGATCTGGTGGAACATCGGGCTGTGAGTGCTGTCGTCGTCGCTTCTAAACACCTTGCCCGGTATAACCAGCCTGAGAGGCGGTTTCTTTTTGAGCATGGTGCGCGCCTGCATAGGCGAAGTGTGCGTACGCAAAACGAAATTGTCGTTAACGTAAAAAGTGTCCTGCATATCGCGTGCCGGGTGATCCTTAGGAATGTTGAGCATTTGGAAACAAAATTCGTCGGTTTCGATTTCAGGGCCTTCCAAAACCTCGAATCCGAGGCTGATGAAGGTGTCGAGAATTTCGTTTTTAACCTGCGTAAGCGGATGCAACGAACCGAGTTTCGCCTCCGTTGCCGGCAAGGTAACGTCGATGCGCTCCTCTTTAAGCCTTGCGGCCTTTTCGGCAGCTTTAAGGTCGGCTTCTTTTTTGGTCAAAAAAGCCTCTGCTTCGACACGCATGTCGTTAAGCATTTTCCCGAAAGCCGGTTTTTCTTCTTTAGGGACGTCTTTCAAGAGACGCATGGCCAAACTGAATTCGCCGCTTTTACCGAAGTATTTCACCTTAACGTCGGCGATATCTTTGGTTGAAGTAGCGGCGGCTGTCAGGGCTATACACTCGTTTTTGATTTTTGCGATAGCATCTTGCATTTTTCGTTCTCCTTACTTTTTTCGATAAATTTTGGGCGGCGAACATAAAAAAATCGCCCTTATTCAGGACGACTTAAGCCGTGGTACCACCCGATTTTGCAGGAAAAACCCTGCCTCGTTACAGTTTTCTCGGTGCAACCGCCTCGCCTACTGCCACTTCGGCTCGGTGCTCAAAAGTGAATTCACGCCGCTTCCGCACAGCCCCCTTCCAGCCACGGGGAAGCCTCTCTTTGAACGGGTCGGGCAACGCTACTTGTCTTTCTCATCGCATTATTGTGATGAAATTATCTTAACACATATTGCAAATATTGTAAAACATTTTTTCAATTTTTTAAAAAAATATATTTATTTTTTAAATTTTTCCGTTTTTTGTCAAATAATTTTAAAAAGATAATTGCACACCCGTCGAAAATCTTCCTACCTCGGCACAAGCATCAGTCCTCCACTTTGTGCGGACAAATAAAAATAGGACTCGGGCACTTTCCCGACAACCAAATTTTCAAACAGCAAGAAGTCGGCTGCGTATTTTACGGTCAAAGTTTCGTAAGGCACTTTTACGGCATACTTAACCTGCACGGTCATATACAGTCGGTGCAAGGTTTGATTTATGCCGCAAGTCAAAAACTCACTGCCGACGTCGCACTCTGAAAAGCCCGTCATACTAAACTTAAAACAAATTTTAGGCCCCGCGTCGCTCAAAAAATCAAAGCCGGAGAGGCTTCCTGCGGCCATTTCCGACCGAACCGCTCCCCGTTTGTCGATTTCGTTTTGAACAACTGCCGCCGCTTGTTGCGTCAGCGCATTTATCGCAACGCTGTCAACGGCAACAAAAGTTATATATCCGTCGCCGTCCAAGGCGTAATCGAAAAAGTTTTTTCCGCCCGAAAAAAGACCGGACAAATCGGAAACAGAATTGTTTACCGCTTCCACGGCCAAAGCCTCGACGGTTTGTTCAACAGACTTGTAAATTTTCGGAAGAGTTATGTTTCTGAAATAAACGTGAACGCAGATTGCCGCCACCGATAATGCGGCAACGGCAATTTTGAAAGATCTTAAAATCTTTTTCCCTGTTATTTTTGTTTTAACTTTAAAATATACGACGCGCTTTTTCCTTGGGCACATACAAATGCTTATGCAAAAAAACGGCGATTTATCCTTGTTTGGTTTTGGATTTGAAAATCAAACTGAAAACGAATCCGAAAAAAATCGCCGCCGTAAGCCCTACGGACACGGCCTCCATTCCTCCGCCGATCGCTCCCAACAAACCGCCCTCTTTTGCGCCTTTTAAGGCGCCCTTGGCAAGGTTTGAGCCAAAGCCCATAATGGGAACGGTGAAGCCGCATCCTCCGAATTCTTTAAGATATTCAAACACGCCCGAAACTTCCAAAACAACCCCCAACAGCAGATAAATGACCAAAATTCTGGCCGACGTCATGTTTGTTTTGTTTATCAAAATTTGCCCCAGCATACACACGATTCCACCGGACACAAATACTTTAAGATATGTCAAAAATATTTCCATTTCAACCTCAAATTTCCGTTTTTTTGTTGTATTCAACGCTTATTGCATGACAAATTGCCGGTATCGGCTCGCCCTGCAACGGGCTGTCCTTGCTTAAAAGCGCGCCTGTCGGCATAAACAAAACACGCCCGTATCGACCCCGTTTTAAAAGTTCGAGAATGTAGCAATTGAACACCGAAGCGCAACATCCTGCGCCGCTTCCGCCCTGAAAAGTGCGTTGCTCGGGCCTGAAAATCATTGCACCGCAATCACAGTAGTTGTCGCCTATTTTCACTCCGCTGCTTTCCATAAAATATCTGAACATCTCCATGCCGTGTCTGCCCAAATCGCCCGTAAAAATCATGTCGTAGTAATCAGGTTCGACGCCCGTGTCCTCAAGGTGCGCAAGCAAGGTTTCACCTGCCGCAGGAGCCATTGCCGCCCCCATATTGTTGACGTCGCTTACGTCGTAATCCACAACTTTTCCTATCGTTGCCGAAACGATTTCAGGCCCGTTGCCGTCCGACGAAACAACCGAACACCCTGCGGCGGTAACAGTCCACTGCGAAGTCGGCGTGCGCTGATTTCCCAGTTCCAAAGGAAAACGGTACTGTCGTTCTGCGGCGGAAAAATGACTGGATGCCGCCACTGCTGCTTTGCCGATCGTGCCGCTGTCGACAAGCATAGACGCAAGCGCAAGCCCTTCGCCAAAGCTGCTGCACGCACCGTAAAGCCCTGCGTACGGGACGTCAAGTTCCCTTGCGGCAAAATTCGAGGCAAAAGTTTGGTTCAACAAATCGCCCGAAAACAGCAAATCGACGTCTTTTACGTCAAGCTTTGCATTTTGAATAGCACCGTTTATGGCCTTTCTGAGCATGGTGCTTTCGGCAATTTCAAAGGTTTTTTGCCCTAAAAGGTCGTCTTCTAAAATTTCGTCAAAGTATTCGGGGATGCTGCCTTCGCCCTCTTTCGGCCCTCCGACCGCATAGCGCCCGATTATTTTCGGACGGTTGTCAAAAACGTAAGTCCTCTTTCCTTTTTTCATAAAAACAACCCCGCTATTCCCACAATAACCGATGCCGTAACGCCGAAAACGATTATCGGCCCCGCAATCGTAAACATTTTTGCGCAGATGCCGTAGAATACGCCCTCACGGTTGTACTCCATCGCCGGCGATACGATGCTGTTGGCAAAACCAGTTATCGGGATTATGCTTCCGCCTCCGGCAACCCTGCCGATTTTGTCGTACAGGCCTACGGCGGTTATGAGTGCGCCCAAAAATATCATCGTGGCACTGACCGCCGAGCCTATCTCCGCCTCTTCGAGCATTGGGAACAAATAGGTGTAAAGGTCCTTAAACCCCTCGCCGATCGAGCAAATCAATCCGCCAACCAAAAATGCAGGCACCAACGTTTTAATTTCGTCGGTCTTCGGACACACCTCGTTCACTTTGTCGTTGTAAGTTTTTTTGTCCATAATTTTCAATCACCTCAAAAGTTTTTTTGGACGGGAAAACGCTTTCGACGTCCTCTAAATTCGATAAATAAAGCTTATCCATACACTTAGTTTTTCCATAAACAAGCTTTCTAAAACCTTTCCGACGCAAGTTTGCACTTTTTTGAAATTGTAAAAAAATATCGTGTTTTGCAAAAAAATTTTAAAAAATCCGTTGACAGCGCTGTATAGCGGATGTTAAAATGGCCACAACAACGCATTCGGAGGAGATTATGACTCACCTCGCTACCAAACTCGGTTACTATTATTACCTTTATTTTGCAAAAACGAAATAAGGGCGATATCTTATGCGTAAAAACACTTGAAAAAAATTTTTAGTTTGCCGTATGGGATAATCCGTACGGCATTATTTTTTTACCGCGGATTTCCCGAGGCCGAAAAGGATGGTACACAATGAACAACGTCGAAATCAAATTTTACAAACAACAACCTGTTCCTGTCGAAATGCACAAGGTCAAAATCGTGCAAAAACTCAGCCTTCTTCCGACTTCGGAAAGATTGAAAAAAATCAAAGAGGCCGGTTTCAACACCTTCAAACTTCACAACGGCGACATTTTTATGGATATGCTGACCGATTCGGGCGTAAACGCCATGAGCGACTTGCAACAGTCCGCCATGCTCCGAGCCGACGACGCATACGCCGGAAGCGAAACGTTTTTCCGCATGCAGGCAAAGCTTGAGGAAATCTTCGGCATGCCTTTCTGTCTGCCGGCCCACCAAGGACGTGCTTGCGAAAACATCCTTGCGACAAGATTTGTAAAACCCGGCAACTGCGTTATAATGAACTACCACTTTACGACTGCAAAAGCTCACATCACCAGGCTTGGCGGCCACGTCGAGGAACTTGTCAAGGACGAAGGCCTCGTTCCAAAAAGCGACCTGCCGTTTAAAGGCGACATCGACCTCGAGAAACTGGAGGCGTGCATTTTGAAAGAAACACCCGAAAACATCCCGTTCGTCCGCATCGAAGCAGGGACAAATCTTATCGGCGGACAGCCTGTTTCTTTCGAAAATATGAAAAAAGCAACCGAAATTTGCAAAAAATACGGCATTTTGACCGTGATGGACGCTTCACTTTTGCAGGACAATTTGTTCTTCATAAAAACCCGAGAAGCCTCGATGGCCCACTTGTCCGTAAAGGAAATCACTCGCAAAATTGCAGATCTTTTTGACATAATCTACTTCTCGGCACGCAAGTTCGGTTTTGCAAGAGGCGGCGCGATTTTACTGAGAGACGAGGCTCTTTTCCACTCCATGGAGGACCTTATCCCTATGTTCGAGGGCTTTTTGACCTACGGCGGCATGAGCGTAAAAGAAATGGAAGCTATGACCGTCGGGTTTGACGAAACGATGGATATGTCGGTTATTTCGCAAGGGCCTGAATTTATCAAATACTGCGTGGGCGAGCTGGATGCCTACGGCATACCGATGATAACGCCGGCGGGCGGACTCGGTGCGCACGTTAACGCTTCGGAATTTGTAGGTCATATTCCGTCCGACCAATACCCTGCAGGCGCTTTGGTAGCCGCGCTTTACATTTGCGGCGGCATACGAGGCATGGAGCGCGGTACCCTTTCAGAGGAACGCAATCCCGACGGTTCAGAACGAATTGCCGCCCTCGAACTCGTGAGGCTCGCTTTCCCGAGACGTGTGTTTACGTTGTCACAAACGCAATACGTCATCGACCGAGTTAAGTGGCTGTTCGACCACAGACACCTTATCGGCGGCCTGCGCTTTGTGCATGAACCTAAAACCCTGCGTTTCTTTACGGGCATTTTGGAACCTGTTTCCGATTGGCCTGAAAAACTCGCCGCAGCTTTCGAGGCGGATTTCGGTAGTGATCAATAAATGTTACAACAAAACGGCACGACAAAAGTCGTGCCGTTTTTGCTATATCTTTTCAAAATTTCAAGTTTTTTCAGCCGAAAGAAGCGTTTTTTTGCAATTTAGTATTTTTAACAAACACCTCAAAACTCGATTTTAAAATTGCTACTTCACCTTTTTTACAGGAAGCCTGATGACCGTTTTCAAATTTTCGACCGCGCATCTTCTCGGGTCGCTCAGATATATTTCGTGGTGATATCTGGTGTCCGACACGTCTACCGCGTATCCGCGTTCTGCAACAAAATCGTGCATCAACCCGACGGTTTGAGGCTCGTCGTCGTATGCGCCCAAGTGCATACATTGAACGCAAAGCCCCTCGTCATAAGTGAAATATTCAACCCTCGAAAAATCCGATTTCTTCTTTTTGGTCGCCTCGGAAATTGCCCAATCAAACTCTTCTTTGGTTACAAAATCGGGGAGCCTTATAAGCGAGACGAAATTGAATTTTTCCTTTTTTGTGTAGTCGATGCCTCCTGCGGCACCGTCTTGCCACCAAAAGCCTTCAAGCGGAGGCACGACGTACTGAAAATAACCATCGATTTTGTGCGCCCCTTTATAGCTCATTTTGATTGTGAAAGCAATGCTATAGAGCAGACTTATGGATTTTTGATATTCGCCGTCTTGCTCGTTAGGATTGCCCTTTCCTCTCACCGCAATGTAGTTCATTTTTGGTATTTCGACAATTGCAGGTTTGTTTTTCGGCAAATAAAATTCCTTATATTCTTTTTTACAATCAAAAGCCATAGTTTACCTCTCGACTTATTCGGTTTATTTTGTTTTCTAAAACCATATTACCACAGAATCAAACCGATTTACAAACACATTTGTTTGAAAAACAAAAAAGCAAGCATTTCTGCTTGCGTTTTTTGGTGGGAAGAGGTGGATTCGTAAGGAGCGTAGCGACGGAATAGCGAGAGCGAAGCGGAGCGTCTACTAAATGTCATCCTGAGACAGGCTTCCTTACCGGACAAGCGAAGGATCTAAAACATACAAAAGCGTGTGCGACTCTCCTGCTTTTTCTATAGGCCAAAGATTCTTCGAGGGTGAGGGCTGTGGCGCGACTCAGAATGACAGTTTTAAACACGTCAACCTACAGTCGAGAGCGAAGCGGAGCGTCTGCAATGCAAGTTGCTTTGCTTAGCAAAGGTGCTACGCACAACAAATGCCAAGGCATTTGCACTTGCTTGCGTCATCTGCGCACGGTAAAAAAATGCAAGCGCTTTTTTGCCTTTGCTTGTTGTTATCCCCGAACGGTGGTTCAGCGCACAGCGCACTTGCCGCTAGGCAAGAAATACACCCTTAACAAACAAAAAAGCAAGCATTTCTGCTTGCGTTTTTTGGTGGGAAGAGGTGGATTCGTAAGGAGCATAGCGACGGAATAGCGAGAGCGAAGCGAAGCGTCAGCACCGAATGGTGGTTCAGCGCACAGCGCACTTGCCGTTAGGCAAGAAAGGCACCCTTACAAACAAAAAAGCAAGCATTTCTGCTTGCATTTTTTGGTGGGAAGAGGTGGATTCGTAAGGAGCGTAGCGACGGAATAGCGAGAGCGAAGCGGAGCGTTAGCACCGAACGGTGGTTCAGCGCACAGCGTACTTGCCGTTAGGCAAGAAATACACCCTTAACAAACAAAAAAGCAAGCATTTCTGCTTGCATTTTTTGGTGGGAAGAGGTGGATTCGTAAGGAGCATAGCGACGGAATAGCGAGAGCGAAGCGAAGCGTCAGCACCGAATGGTGGTTCAGCGCACAGCGCACTTGCCGTTAGGCAAGAAAGGCACCCTTACAAACAAAAAAGCAAGCATTTCTGCTTGCATTTTTTGGTGGGAAGAGGTGGATTCGTAAGGAGCATAGCGACGGAATAGCGAGAG
>CAZBVO010000001.1:84461-124793 GCA_964495385.1 uncultured Faecalibacterium sp. | reverse complement strand
CGAGTCCGGCCACCGGCACCAAAAAGACAAGCTCAGGCTTGTCTTTTTTTTGTGCAGTGGCGCTCGAACAATGCAAACAAAGTTTGCATAAGCGGCAAAGCCGCTTGGCACGCTCGTGCCGCTGACAACAAGCAAAGGCAAAAAAGCGCTTGCATTTTTTTGCCGTGCGCAGATGACGCAAGCAAGTGCAAATGCCTTGGCATTTGTTGTGCGTAGCACCTTTGCGAAGCAAAGAAACTTGCGAGCAGACGCTACGCAAAACAAAATTGTCATTCTGAGTCGCGCTCCAACGTCCTACCCTCGAAGAATCTATGACCTATGTAAAAGCAAGAGGAACGCTCTTGCTTTTGTATGTTTTAGATCCTTCGCTTGCCCGTCAAGATAGCCTGTCTCAGGATGACATTCGGAATGCGTTACGCTCTCGACAAACTAAAATGCAGATGGTAGAAAATGCACAGTGCAGGTTCGGCAAACGAAGTTTGCGGCCATTTGGGAAATGGCAGGGAAGTCCTGTTGCGGGAAAGGTAAAAAGAAAAACGAACCAGAATGGTTCGTTTTTAAGTCAGTTGGTGCGGGCAACAGGACTTGAACCTGCACAGCCTTGCGACCATAAGAACCTGAATCTTACGCGTCTGCCAATTCCGCCATGCCCGCATAACAAAACTGTTGTGATTATAGCACTTTTGCGGGGTAATGTCAAACTAAATAGGTACAAAAACGGCAACGCGACGGATTATTTTTCGGCGAGTTGGGCTCGGCGCATTTTTTCCCAGTTTAAAAATCCGTAAATATCGTTTATCAAAAAAGCCACGAAGCACACTACCACGGACAGATATTGGCGGTTGGTTGCGGTGGCGAGCGACCAAAGAGCAATCAGCACGACGTCGTTGGCGGCGTAGGCGAGCGGAAACAGCGAATTTCGCCTAAAAGTCAGATACACCGCAAGGAAGCTTGTTGTAACCGAAACGGTGCTGAGGGCAAGATTGGTTGTATCGAAGGCTTTCAAAACAAAATACAGTCCAAAGGTCACCGCTGCCGACAAAAACAGCATCAAAGCGTATTCCTTTTTTTGCATGCTTCCGACCGAAACGGTGGTTTTTTGCCCCTTATAAGGGTTTTTAAGCCAGCTTATGAGCGCAAAGACCGCCATCGGCATGCTCATGCCGAGGTAAGTTATCATTTCGCCGTAGTAGCGGTAAGTGTAGGATATTATGCCGTAAAGCAGGCTGAACACAATCATCAACGCCTGCCCGAAAGGGTGCCCTTTGGCATTGAAAATCAGCGAGGTTACGCCTGTCAACGAGGCCGCAAGTGCAAGGTAGTTCGAGCGGTCGAAAAGGAAAAACGACAGCAGTATCGCCATGGCGGACGCCAGCCAAAGCATGCGCTCGAAATGGGAAAATCGGTTTAACGTGCTTTTTAAAATTTTCATAAATACCTCAAAAAAAAGGCACTCGCATGCCCGTCTTCTAAGACCTAACGACGAGCGGCGAATGCCATGTTACCCGGTGGTAAAAATTATTTTGTTGACAATATGCTATCAAAAAATTTGCAATTAGTCAAGGGGATTTGCCTCCTCGGCAAAAAAAAATCGGCCCAAGCATAAAAAAGCAACAAACGGGGCGTTTTGGAAAAGGTAATTTTTGGAAAATTTCCCATAATACCGTGCGCGCAGGCGTGCGCAAAACGCGCGCGCGTAAACAATATAATTTAAAACGCTTGACAATTTCACCCGAGGAGGGTATTATAAAGGTGATGATAAGGGGTTTTTTGATTGGCGAAAATGTTACCGCTAACATTCTTTCAAAATTCCCAAATTTCAACACGAGAGGAAACATGGCTACAATATTCGACATTGCGCAAAGGGCAGGCGTGTCGCCTATGACGGTTTCGAGGGCTTTCAACAACCCCGAAAAGGTCAAGCCGGAAACGAGGTCTGCAATCATGAACGTTGCCGAGGAGTTGAATTTTCACCCCAACAACGTGGCGCGGTCGCTCGCCTTGAAGCGCACGAACATTGTTTTTGTTTATATTCCCAAAGGGCTGTCGGCCACCGAGCAGTTTGTTGCTCAATCGGTTACGGCGATAGGGGAGCGATTGGGCGAACACGGCTATTCGTTTTTGCTCAGCCGCAAGCTTCCTTCGGGCGAAAGCTTTGACGGCATGATTATGATGGGCGTGTCCAACGACGAGGAGAAAAACATCCTTGCGGTGAAAGGCTTGGGCAAACCCGTGGTGCTGTACGGCAACAGTTCGGATTTCGAGGCCTGGGTTGACGTCGACAACTACGCCGGCGAAAAGGCGGCCGTCGATTATCTTTTGAAAAGGGGCCGAACCAAAATCGCCGCCGTGTGCGCTCCGCAAAACATGCACTACGCTGAGGAACGTCTGAACGCTTATAAAGATTGTTTGGCCGAGCACGGCATAGCGGTTTCGGAGGATATGATTGCCTTCGGTGATGCCGCCGAGTCGGGCGGTTACGAATGCACCAAGCGACTTTTGGAAAATGTTCGTCCGGATGCCGTCGTCTGCGCCACCGACACAATGGCCTTAGGGTGCCTGAGAGCGTTGAGAGAAGCAGGGCTGTCGGTGCCTACCGACGTTGCGGTTGTGGGGTTTGACGGATTCGGCCATGAAAACGTCGGAAGTCCGAGGCTGACCACGGTCAGGCAGCCGCTCTTCGAGGTGGGTGTGAAACTTGCCGACGTATTGATTTCGTACATAGAGGGCGAAGGTCCTCAAAAAATAAAAATCTTGCCGAGTTTGCTTGAGGGCGAATCGGCGTAACGGAGGATATTATGAAACGTAAAATTGCATTTTTGCTTACAGTTGTCATGGTAGTGGTTGCTTGCTCGGGCATTTTGTCTGCATGCGGCGGCACCGAAGACGACGGCTCCATCAGATTGATGTTGTATGCGCCTCAAAACGAGACCGCAAAAAACAACTACAGACAAATGATCGCAAAATTTACCGAGGAAACGGGCATCAAGGTGAACGTAAACTTCGTTCCGAAGGACAACTACAACACCAAGTTGACCACCGTGTTCCAAACGGAATACAGACCTGACGTGTTCTTCCTCGATCAGCCGATGCTGGCCGACTACTCGAGCAAGTGCATGAACCTTAACGAAGGTTTCTTTGCCGCAGAAGATGAAGAAGGCTTACACCTCAGCGATTTTTACGACGTTGCGGTTGACACCGTAATGTATAAGGGCGACGTGTTGGCGGTGCCGTTTTCGCTCACCAGCTGCGTGCTTTTGTATAACAAATCGCTTGTTAAAGAAGTTCCGAGCAGTTGGAGTGAATGGCTCAACATGGACGTTGAAAGCGGCAAAGCTCTGTTCGGCGGCATTTCAAGCGGCGGATATGCTTCCTGGTACTTCCAAGCATTTTTGAAGAGTGCTGGTGGCGAATTGGTTGAAGGCAATCAAGTTGTGTTCAACAACGAAAAAGGCGTTGCGGCCGCTAACATGGTTGCAGACCTTTACGCAAAATCGCCAGACAGCATTCGTTCGTCTAACAATGCGTTTGTCAACGACAAAATCATGTTTGTTTTGGCACACAACTCCGACATCATCAACTACTACAATTCCAACCCTGAATGGTGCGAAAAGAACCTTGGCGCAACGCTGTTTATCCCGCAAAACGAGAATGGCACGTCCTACTCGAACATCGGCGGCGAAAACATTGCCATTTACAAGGACACCAAATATGCCGACGCTTGCAAACAGCTTGTTCGCTTTCTTTTGAGAGAAGAGAACGTCAACACCGCAATTGCCAACAACTTCTCGGCAATAAGGGAATATGCAAAAGTACGTACTTCCGACGCAATTACCGGTGAAGCATATCCGCAAGTAGTGCTGGATGCTTTCCAGGTTGTTTTGGATCAACTTTCCACCGCATCGGCTCGTCCTGTAGTCAAAAAATGGACCACCAAGGTAAACGACATTTATCTTGCACAGGCTTTGGCTTCCATCCTCGACAGCGGAGCAGACGTTAAAACCGCTTTGGACACCGCTCAGCAACAAGCTATGCAAGTTGTCGAATTTGACTAAAAACAAGGAACAATGAAACAAAAAACAAAAAAGAATTTAAAGCGAAACACTTACGGGTTGCTGTTTGTTAGTCCGCTTATCGTGTACTTTTTGGTGTTTCAATTGGCGCCGATGGTTTTGGCGTTCATCATAAGTTTCACCGATTACAGCGGCGGCTGGGATGAAACCCATTGGGTTGGCCTTCAAAACTACATAGATTTGTTGACTAACAAAGGCAATTTGTACGGCTATTTCGGCAAATCGCTGTTGGTTTCGTTCGAATACATTTTGCTGACCGTGCCGCTCAACATCATTTTGGCGTTGGTGGTTTCGGCGCTTTTGAACTCGAAAATCAAGGGCGAAAAGTTTTTCAAAACGGCATTTTACGTTCCGTCGGTCACGGCCAGTATGGCCCTTACGGCCCTTTGGAAGTATATGCTCAATTCGGACGAAAGTGGCCTTGTAAACGGACTTTTGGGTACAAACATAAACTTTTGGGGCACTGCAGGACTTAACCTTGTTATGCTGGCCATAATGTCGGTTTGGGGCGGTTTGGGTTACAACGTCCTCATTATGCTTACGGCAATGAAAAACATCGATCAGTCGCTTTACGAGGCGGCCTCCATCGACGGCGCAAGCAGTTTCAAACAGTTTTGGAACATAACAGTGCCGGGCGTTATGCCGACGGTGTTCTTCTTCCTCATAACGGGCATAATCGGCGGTTTTCAGGTGTTCGAGCAAATGATGCTTATCACAGGAAGAGGACCGCAAGACAGTACGTACACGTTTGTTTACGCAGTTTACCAAAATGCAATAATCGGTAATGAATACGGGCGCGGCTCGGCCATGTCGTTTATTCTGTTCCTGTTGATTTTGGCACTCACCGTAATACAATTCAGGTCGCTTCCGAAGGATACGCCGTCCGGTGCGAAAAAGAGGAGGGCAAAAAGATGACGAACAATTTCAATTCGGCAAACCCGATTGCGCCGGTGAAATACGGAAAACTGAGCTTTGACAAGCGTTACAGCCCAAAACAGATTGCAAGCAAATCAACCGTTTACGCAATTTTGATTGCCATAACGTTTATGTTTATTTTGCCGTACGTCTGGTTGGTGTGCTCCTCGTTTAAGGACCCTTCCGAGTTCAGCGGAGGATTTTCGCTGTTGCCTCGCGACAGTGACGGAAACGTACGCTTTGTATTTTCGAACTACGTCAATGCTTGGAACGAGTTGCACATTCCGCAAGTTCTCTTGAACACGCTTATCGTTTGCGTATCCAACACCATACTTAACCTGTTCCTCAACTCCCTTGCCGCGTATGCTTTTGCAAGGATAAAGTTTGTGGGCCGTGACAAAATGTTTATGTTTTCGCTGACTTCGATGATGGTTCCGGGGTGCGTGTTGCTTATCCCTAACTTCATCATTTTCAAAAGTCTCGGACTGGTTAACAATTTGCTCGGGTTGATACTGCCGTTTTCAATGAGCGTCTACAACGTGTTTTTGCTTCGCCAGCAGTTTATGGCTGTCGAAAAGGAAATCGAGGAGGCCGCTTTCATAGACGGCGCCGGCTACTTTACGGTGTTTTTTAAGGTGTGTTTGCCTATCGTAAAACCTACGCTTGTGGTTTTGAGCATCACCACCTTTATGTGGAACTACAACAACTATCTGTGGCCTTTGTTGATTATGTTGGACGGCGACGAATCGCGGTATACTTTGGCGTTTTCGCTTGGGAACCTAATGCAAACAACGGCGACGAGCGAATTCCCAAAAGTTCTTGCAGGTGCGGTTATGGTTTCGGCACCGATGATTATAGCATTCTTCTTCCTGCAAAAATACATCATCGGCGGCACTATGGCCGGCGCGGTGAAGGGCTAAGGAGGGCGCTATGGCAAGTTTAAAATTTTTCCACGCCAACAAAATTTACGACGGCGGCGTGCATGCCTTAAAAGATTTTTCGCTTGACGTCAAGGACAAGGAGTTCGTGGTTTTTGTCGGCCCGTCGGGGTGCGGCAAAAGCACCGCTCTCAGAATGATTGCCGGCCTTGAGAAAATCACTACGGGTGACCTCTACATCGGCGACAGGCTGGTGAACGCACTCCCTCCGAAGGACAGAAACATAGCAATGGTTTTCCAAAGCTATGCGCTGTTCCCGAACATGAGTGTTTACGACAATATTTCGTTCGGTCTCAGAATGCAGGGCGAGGATAAGGAAGTCATCGACAAAAAGGTGAACGAAGCCGCCGCTATGCTCAATTTGACCGACTACTTAAACCGCCGTCCGTCAAAACTTTCGGGCGGACAAAAACAGCGTGTTGCGTTGGGAAGGGCAATAGTCAGACATCCCGACATCTTCCTTTTGGACGAACCGCTTTCAAACCTCGACGCAAAACTTCGCAACAAAATGCGAAGCGAAATCCAATCGCTTCACAAAAGATTGGGCGTTACTTTCATTTACGTCACGCACGATCAGACCGAAGCCATGACCATGGGCGACAAAATAGTGGTTATGCGCTCCGGCGAAATCATGCAGACGGGCTCGCCGACAACGCTTTACCGCTATCCGCAAAACAAGTTCGTGGCAGGCTTTATCGGCACGCCGGAAATGAACTTCTGGCAGGGCGAAATAACTCTCGCCGACGGCCTTCAGGTAAAAACCGCCGCAGGAGTGTTTCCGCTTAAGGGCGAACTCGAACTGCGCCTTTCGGACAAAGCAAAGGTTGAAGGCAAAAAGGTTATCGTAGGGCTTAGGCCGGAAGATATCCGCATGGTCCGTAAAAAACAGTCCGACGTCGAACTGACTGCCGTCATCGACGTTGCGGAAGAACTTTGCACTCACACCGTTTTGCACGGCAAAGCAGGCACCGCAGACGTGGTTGCTTACGGCGAAACCAAACAAAAAGCAGGCACCGACACCGTCTCGCTGTTTGCAAATATGCAAAACCTGCATTTGTTCGATGCCGAAACCGAACAGTCGGTTCTGCCTCAATTTAAAACCAAAAACACGGTTAAAGCATCAAAACAGGGCAACAAACTGTTTGTTTTGAACAGTGAAGTTGTTTTGTCCGATGCTGAAGCCCAAAAGATAGAGGACGGAGAAGTTGCGGTTACCGTTCCGTACAACGCATTTATCGAGGGTGAAACCGAACTCGAATGCGTGCGCGTTTTGGCAACCGATGGTGACGACGTTTCGCTTGTTAAAATCGGTGACGAAATGCTTTACGCTTCGGGCAACTACGAAGGCGGCGGCAAATTTGCGCTTGACGTCAGCAAACTTTCGATTGCGGGACGATCTGCGACGGTTGAGGCCGTCAGGGACGTTTACGAACTCACGTTTACTTACCTAAAACGCAAGGAAACCGAAAATGACAAAACCGTTGTCAAACACTATTGCGATTTCGGTAACGGAGCCAAAGCGGAATCCTTCTACGAATTCAACAAAAAAATGTATCGCCTCGGCAAGGGCGTGTTCGGCAAAAAGTACAAAATGTACGTTTCCGTCGACAGCGTTCGCCCGGCAACTCAAAACGAATGCTATCCTACCGTTTGGGGCGAAGTCGAAAACGTGATCGATTACGGTAACGTCGGATATTCGACTGTCAACATCGAAGGGCAAAAAATTTTGGTGAAGGGCACTTTGTCGGTCGGCAAAATGGTGCGCTTGGCTTTGGACCTCGACAACGTCAGTGTCAGCGAGGCCGATAACGAAACAATACTCTTTTAATCTGTGGAGGAAAATATGAATCTGAAAAAAATTGCAACGCTTGCGGTTACGGTTATGCTTCTGACTGCGGCTATGGCTATGTTCGGCGGATGCAACGGCTATCAAGTGCCGGATTATGCAGACGTGTACGTCACCACGGGCACGATGTCGAAACTTTTGGCCAGACAGACTTCCGTGAAGTTTACGGACTATTTGGATGAATACGAATTCGAAGGCGTAAGCATCACGGTCGACACCAAAAACACCTATCAGGAATTTTACGGCTTCGGCGCATCGCTTACCCACTCGGCCGCATCGCTGTTGATGCAGGAGGGTGCAGAGAGCGTTGCCGACGAAATGCTTAACGAATTGTTCGGCGCAGACGGCGCACGTCTCAATTTGGTACGTATCCCTATCGGTGCAAGCGACTATATCGACGAAAAGTCCTTTTTCACCTGCTGCGACACCGTCCAAAACGCGGTTGACTTCGATTTGGTAAACTTCAGCATAAGCCATGACACAAACATCATTGCCGTGCTTAAAAAAATCCTCGAAATTAATCCGGACGTTAAAATTTTCGCATGCCCTTGGTCGGCTCCTGCTTGGATGAAAGAAACCAAGAGCTTGCTCAGCGGCACCGTCGGCGAGAATTTCTACGGCGTTTATGCCGACTATTTGGTTAAGTTTGTCGAAGCTTACAAAAACGAAGGCATCGACATCGACTATTTGTCTCTTGCCAACGAACCGCTTAAAGTTATCGGCAATTATCCTTGCATGGGCATCGACGAATTGCAGGCTTTGCAAATCGGGCAGTTGGTTGTGGACAGATTGGCCGACAAAAACCTTGACGTTGCTTTGCTTGGCTGGGATCATAACGACGGCGATATGGCGTACGACTACTTCGACACCGTTTTTAAAACAGGGGATACCTACGATATCTTTACCGGTGCGGCCATCCACGGATACGAAGGAAGCGTCATAGCTGCCACCGAATACGTCAAATCGAACTTTGCCGACAAGCAAATTTTTATGACCGAAATCACCGAACACACCGGCAGCAACGACTTTGCAAGCAACCTTTCGTATGCGGCTAAAAACGTTACCGTCGATCCTATAAACTACGGCCTTAACGGCGCAATGTTCTGGAATTTGGTGCTTCGCTCCGACGGTACTCCGACGGCGGTTAAACACAACGAGGAATGCTACGGCGTTTTGGACCTCGACTACAAAGACGGCGAATTCAGCTACTACAAACGCAGCAGCTATTATGCTATGGCTCACGTCGGAAAATTTGCTTATGCGGTTGACGGCAAGTATCCTACCGCACTTAAAGTCACTTCTTCCAACGACTCGCAGATTTTGGCAAGTGCACTTTACCGTGCAGACGGCGCAATAATCGTTACCGCAGTCAACGTTTCCGACCAGCTTTCCGAAAAAGTTTTTGTTGTGATAGACGGCAAAACGGTCAGCGTGGAATTGATGCCTCAGAGCGTCGTTACGTTTGTTTGCTAAGGAGGTAGATATGAACGGAAAATTTAAAATTACATTGATCATCGCATTGGTTTTGCTGTCGGCACTTTGCTTTGCGGCGTGCGGAAGCAGAAGCAACGATCCTTACACCGCTTACGAAATAACCAAAGTCGATATCGTGCAAAAGGGCACCAACACTTTCGGTTATACCGTGACATGCGACATAGCTCCTTCCGATAACGCAAAAGTTTATATAACTCATTACGACCGTATCGGGACGACCGACTCGCCGATAACCTACACGGCAAACGAAGGCAAATACGTTTTCGACGCAGCGGTTAAATACTCGTCTTACTACATTTTTGTAGTTGACGGCGACAAAACCGCAGTGCTTCCGATGACCAAACCTCAAATGGCTCCGTCGTTGAGCTCGACGGCAAACAGCAATATTTTGACTTACAACTTCGTGCCGGGAACGTCCTGGAGCTCCTTCTGCGATCCTACGGGCAAATCCGTTTACAAAAGTTCCAATACGGTTTTTGACGACAGCGCAAGCCTTGTTGCCAAAAACGTAAACATTGCTTTTGCCGATTCCACCACGGACAGCCATCCGTCGAAAGAGCAGCCGTATTATTACGTTGTGCTTTCGGCCAAAAACGGCATTGTAACCTACGTCAGCGCACCTATAATGACGTTGGAACGCGCATACAGCAACATACGCGTTTCGCTTGAAACCATTGACAACAAACCTATGCTTAAAGTTAGCGGCAAATTTGTCATCGACGGCGAAATTGCAGTTGAGCTTTACAGCAGCGACACCAAGCTCGGCAAAGTGATTGAAATTGTCGGCGAGAGCGTTACGGGCAAAAAAGGCGACGAATTTACCGCCATGCTCGATGCGTCGCAAGTGGTAAACGGAACCAAAGGCGCAGGCATTTGGTACGACATAAAACTTGCAACCAGCACGGGCAGCCTTTACGAAATTGCTTCGTCCAAGGCGGATATGTCGCAGGTTATAAACGACGGCAACATAATGTTTGAATTTCAGGAATACAACTCTATCCTCAAACTCAATTATCAATACCGCGATTATACCGTTTCTGAAGTCAACATCGTCACCGACAGCGGAGTTCCGACGCTTGTCGTAAAAGGAACTTACGCCGGCAAAATCGGCGTAGTCAAACTTCACGGCGACGTGCAGGCCACCGGAGCACAGAATAAGGAATTGCTGTGGGACAACCTTTCCGACAAAGCCGGCGAATTTGAATTCAGAGTCGACCTCACGACTCTGCCGACCGACGGTACGCCTTGGACTTGGTTCCACATTTACACCTATACGTCCAGCATGACCAACCTCGGCAAGGACAATCTTATAAGAGGCTCGTTGCTTTCGATAGGGCAGACGTTTACGGCTGACGGAAAACTGTTTACCGTAAAGGCTTACAACAACACGGGTTCGCAACTTGCTATACAGTCTGAGAAGAAATAACATTGGAGACTACTATGATTAAAGTCGTAAAATCGTCGGCATCGGGCGCACGTCTCGCCCCTGTCGACGTCGTAAAACCGTTTGATAAAATTGTCAATGACGTTATTGTACGAACCGATTTGACTTATCAAACACATATGGGTTTTGGCGGAGCGGTTACCGATTCGACCGTGGAATGCTACGAAGCGTGCGACGAGGCGACTCGAGACAAAATTGTCAAGGCTTACTACTCAAAAGAGGGTTTAGGCTACAATTTGGCTCGCTTAACCGTTCATTCGTCGGATTTCGCTTCAAAAAGCTACATTTACACGAAGGGAGCCGACATTGACAGTTTTTCGCTTGAACGTGAAGACCGAGTCAAAATCCCGTTTATCAAAAAGTGCATGGCCGAAGCAGGCGACCTGACCTTTTTGGCGGCACCTTGGTCGCCGCCGGCGTTTGCAAAAACCAATCTCAACATGTGCCACGGCGGACGTTTGAGAGATAAGTATCGCACCTTCTGGGCCGAATACTACGCAAGGTATTTGGAAGAGCTGAAAAAGCGCGGCATCAACGTTTCGATAGTCAGCGTTCAAAACGAGCCGGAGGCCATTCAGAGGTGGGAATCGAGAGAAGTGGACGCCATCGAAGAGGCTACCGAAATCCGCGATTACCTTGCCCCTGCTTTCAAAAAACACGGCTTGGACGTCAAGTTTTATCTGTGGGACCACAACCGTGACCGAATGGTCAGAAGAACCATCGACACGATGTCCGTTGAAGGCGTTGCCGAACACGTTTGGGGAGTGGGCTATCATTGGTATTGCTGCGACAAGTATGAAAATCTGTCCAACCTGCACACGCTGTATCCGAATTTGCACATGTTGCTTACCGAATGCTGCGTCGAGTTGGCTCACGATTCCACCACCGGCAAACCGGTTGAAGGCGGTCTGTGGAAAAACGGGCAGAAATATGCCGTTCAGATAATCAACGACCTCAACAACTGGTCGGAAGGCTATGTTGATTGGAACCTCGTTTTGGACAAAAAGGGCGGACCTAACCACGCAAAGAACTATTGCGAAGCTCCCGTTATGCTTGACGGAAAGGGCGGTTTGACCTTCAATTCCAGCTATTGGCACATTGCGCATCTTTCCAAGTATATACGTCCGGGCGCAAGGCGAGTGTTTTCGTCGGGCGGCATATCCGGTTTTTATCAAACCGCTTACGTCAACACGGACGGCACCGTTGCCGTGGTTGCGCTTAACACCGAGGACAGAACCGTCGAAACCAACTTTGACGTTGACGGCAACAAATTCGGCTTGAAAATGGAAGCAAATTCCATCGTAACCGTGCTGTTATGAAAAGACAGGTAAAATCTTTTATAATAGTCATCGCCGTGATTGCCGTGTTGCAAATTGCGGGCGGAACCGTTTATGCGATTCACACCGCGCGCAACGATAAGCAGTACACTTACGTCGATTGCACCGTCGTGTCCGTCGATTTTGAAGAAAAAGAGGATAACCAAGGCACAATCAACGGTATAACCGTGTCTTACGTGAATTCGGAAGGGCAAACGGTTGTGGCAAAAATGGCCGATTATCCGTACAAGTTTTCGGTAGGGACGGTTTTTAGAGCACGCTACACCGACAATCCCGAGCTGCTGTCGGCACAATCCGCCGATTGGTTTACACCCGTGCTTATGATCGTTTTGGGCGTAGCGTATGCGATAGGCGACGTGGTGTTGTGGGTTATCCGCAAAAAAACCGGCCTTTACGCCTTGGGAACAATCGATGATTCCGCCGACGACGACCTCGATGATTTCGACGACGATTCCTGCGACGGCTTCGATGACGAAACCGATTTGGTCGCCGACCAAACGGAGAACAACTGAAATCTGTCGGGCAATACCCGAGATTATAAAAATAAAAGGAGAAAAACAATGAGACAAAACAAAAAACTGTTTGCAATTTTGGTTTGTGTTGCTTTGCTCGTAAGCGTTTTTGCCGCTTGCAACAAGCATACTCACGTCTATGACAAGTGGGACAACGACGCAAATCAACACTGGAAGGTTTGTGCCGAAGATAACGAAATCGACGACACCACCAGAGCAAATCACGCCGACGCAAACAACGACGGCAAATGCGACGTTTGCGGTTATGAGATGGGCGTAGCTCACACTCACACCTATGGCAATTGGCAATCCAATGCGCAGAATCACTGGAAAGAGTGCACCTCCTGCCACGATAAGGATGCTACCACCGAAGCTGCTCACGCCGACGCCGACGACGACGGCCGTTGCGACGTTTGCGGTTACGAAATCGAGGCAATCGAGTTTGAAATAACCTCCCTTACCGTCGACACCACCGCCGCACCTACCGTTGTGGTTACCGGCAGAATGCCTTACGACACCGTATGCCTGAAACTCAATGCCGAAGCAAACGGAGTCAACTACTATGCACTCAACACTGCCACCACGGCAACTCATTTCGAATTCCGTTTCGATTTGACTCAAATCCCTCTTAAAGGCACCCCTTGGACTTGGTTCCGCATTTACGAATACGACGTTGCCGAACCTGTAGAAGGCACCGAACCTATCAACAAGGTTGACATCGAAAGAGGCTCCCACGTCGCCGACGACGCCGCTTGGGAAGCAAACGGCATTTCTTACAAAATCGTATCAGAGTCCGGCGCAAACGGCATTTTCGTTGTTCAACCTAACGCCGTCATTGGCAGCGTTACCATCGATGCAACCGACGTTCCGACCGTTGTGGTTACCGGCAAAATGCCTGCAGGCATGAAAGCGGTTAAGCTCCACGCAGACGGAAACGGCAATCACTACTACGGTGCCGCAGTAGCCGCCAACACGGACGGCACTTTCGAAGCAAAATTCGCACTTAACACCGTTCCTGTAGACGGCACTCCTTGGTGCTTCTTCCACGTCTATTTCTATGACGTCGAAAATCCTACCGACACCACCGAAAAAACCGTGTCTGTAGACTTGGCAAGAGGCTCCGAAATCGCAACAACCGATTGCTGGGATTACGATGACGTTCGTTATAAAGTGGTCGATAACAATCAGCTTGTCCTTTGGCCTAACCCGGCTCCGAGCTTCGAAGTAACTTCCGTTGCTATGAACTTTGACGAAAACGGCGCTCCTACTTTGGTTGTAAGAGGCACCGTTCCTACAACCGTTGCTTGCATCAAATTGCACGCCGACGGCAACGACCATCACGTTTATGGCGACAACTACAGTGCAACTGCCGGCGAATTTTCGCTTCATCTGCAACTCACCGAACTCACCGTTGACGGAACTCCTTGGTTCTGGTTCCACATTTATACATACGACGATGCCGAACCTACCGATTTGTCCGCTTTCAGTGCAAAACACGATTTGCAGAGAGGCAACTACTTCAGAGTAGGTGACTTCTGGGATCGCGGAGACGTAAGATACACTGTTATTAACCAAGGCCAAGTTTGCATTCAGCCGACTGCTGTTCCGCAAGTGACCGTAACCGACGTAACCGTTGAAACCGACGCCAACGGCGTTCCTACTTTGGTTGTCAAGGGCGACGTGGACACCAACGTTCCGTGCATCAAATTGCACGCAAAAGGAAACGATAAATACTTCTACTGGGTAGATAACGTAGCCGCCGAAGAAGGCAAGTTCGAATTCCGTTTCAACCTTACTCAGCTTACCGTTCAAGACACCCCGTGGTACTTCTTTGAAATCCTTTCTTACAACGATGCAGAACCTTCGGATTTGACTGCAAAGGCAAAGGATTTCCAAATCTACAGACGTTCGTATCTCGAAAAAGACGAGAGCTGGACTTACAACGGCGTTAAATACACCGTTCAAGATCAAGTTCTCATCGTTATTCAACCGACCAACGCTTAATTCGTTTTAAACTTAAAGCCCGACCGAAAGGTCGGGTTTTTTCGTTTGCAATTGGGCCGACCAAACAGATTTTTTCAAAATTTTTGCAAGGCGCGGATATTGCCTTGATTTTTGGAAACTTCGGATATATAATATATGATGTATAGATATATGAGTTTTGGAGGTCAACACATGAACATCTGGCACGATTGCAATCCGAACAGAATTTCCAAAAACGACTTCATTGCTTGCATCGAGATTCCGAAGGGCAGCAAAAACAAGTACGAAATGGATAAGGAAACGGGACTTTTGATTCTCGACCGTATTTTGTATACTTCGACGCACTATCCGGCAAACTACGGCTTTATCCCTCGCACTTTCAGCGACGACGGCGATCCGTTGGACGTGTTTGTTTTGTGCAGCGAAGTCATCAGTTCGATGAGCCTTGTGCGGTGCTATCCTATCGGCGCGATAAGCATGCAGGACGAGGGCATGGTTGACCACAAAATAATCGCCATTCCGTTTAAAGATCCGATGTGGAGTTGCTATAAGCACATAGCCGAACTTCCGCCGCACATCATGCAGGAAATGGTTCACTTCTTGAACGTTTACAAGCAGTTGGAATACAAAAACACCACCGCTTTGGACGTGTTCGACAGGCAAACTGCCGAGGATATCATCGAACAAAACATTTTGGCATACAACAGAAAATACGCAAAATAGAGGGTTAGATATGTTTGACATCATTGTTATCGGAGGCGGCGTAGTGGGATGCGCCGTTTTGGACAGACTGGCAAAAGCAGGCTACAACTGTGCGCTTTTGGAGGCCGACGACGACGTTGCCGTGGGCGCATCTCGAGCAAACAGCGGCATAGTTCACGCAGGGTACGACGCCGTTCCGGGGACGCTGAAAGCAAAATTTAACGTCAGAGGGGCGGAAATGCTCCCCGAAATAGCAATGGAACTGGACGTTCCGTACAAAAACACCGGAAGCCTTGTCGTTTCGGGCGACTCGGGAAGGCCGGGACTCGAGGAACTTTTGGAACGCGCTCGCCTTAACGGCGTGAAAGCCGAAATCATCGGCCGCGACCGCATTCTCGAAATCGAGCCTAACGTCTCAGACAACGTAACGTTGGCCCTTTATGCCCCTACCGCAGGCATTATTTCGCCTTACAAGCTCACGATTTCCTTTGCCGACCGAGCGGTTTTGAACGGCGCAAAAGTGTTTTTGAATTCAAAAGTCGAAAAAATCGAGCGTAAAGGCGACGTTTACGTCTTAACTACCGATTCGGGCGAAACGTTCGAGGCAAACTTGGTTGTCAACTCGGCAGGCGCACACGCCGCCGAAATCAGCGATCTTGCCGGCGCCGAACATTATGACGTAACTTACGCAAGAGGCGATTATTTTGTTTTGGACCAAACGGAAAGCGCAAACGTCGAAACGGTCATTTTCCCGCTTCCGGACGAAAACGGCAAGGGCATATTGGTTGCGCCTACCGCCGACGGCAACGTTATTTACGGGCCGACGTCGATAAAAGAAGCAGTTCCGTCCACCGACGTTACCGCCGATGGATTGGACGCTATCCGAAAAGGCGTAGCAAAAACCTACAAATCGGCAAATTATCGCAAAGTCATCAGGCTGTTTGCCGGCGTTAGGGCCACTTGCGGCGACGATTTTGTGATCGAATACAGCAAAAAAGTGCCAAACTTTATAAACCTTGTGGGCATTTGCTCGCCGGGCTTGTCGTCGGCTCCTGCCATTGCCGAACACGTCGAACAAATGGTTTCGGACAAGGGCTTTGAAAAAGACGGCGACAAAAAGCTTGAAAGATTGACTCATCACAGATTGGCAAGGATGTCGGCGGACGAAATCAACGAATTGATTAAGTCGGACAGCCGTTTCGGCCGCATAATTTGCCGCTGCGAAAAAATAACCGAGGGTGAAATCGTCGAAGCAATTCACGCACCCGTTCCGGCAACCACCGTCGATGCCGTAAAACGCAGAGTCAGGGCAGGAATGGGCAGATGTCAGGGTGGCTTCTGCGCACCGAGAGTTATGGAAATTTTGGCAAGAGAATTGGGCGTTCCCGTCACCGAAATCAAAAAGGGCGGCAAGGGAAGCAATATCGCTATCGGAAAAATAAAGGAGGACTAATGCTATGAACAAATACGACGTTATAGTTATCGGCGGCGGTCCTGCCGGCATGGCTGCGGCTTTGTCTGCTTCCAAAGAGGGTGCCAAAGTTCTTATTTTGGAAAGAGATTACCGCCTCGGCGGCATTCTTAATCAATGTATTCACAATGGTTTCGGCCTTCACTACTTCAAAACCGAATTGACGGGGCCGGAATATGCAAATCGCTTTAAAACGCTTGTAGAGGCGGACGGCAACATCGACGTTGTGTGCGAAGCGATGGTTTTGTCGGTAACTCCGGACAAAAAGGTCACCGCAATTTGCCCGACAAGAGGTTTGTTTACCGCAGAAGGCGGAGCAATCGTTTTGGCAATGGGCTGCAGAGAGAGAACCGCAGGCGCAATTCAGATGGCAGGTTCTCGCCCGGCAGGCATTTATACCGCAGGCATGGCTCAGCGCATTATGAACATCGAGGGCTATCGCGTAGGCAAAAAAGTGGTTATTTTAGGAAGCGGCGACATCGGCCTTATTATGGCTCGCCGTATGACCTACGAGGGCGCGAAAGTCATAAAGGTTTTGGAACTTATGCCGTATTCTTCCGGCCTCAAACGCAACATCGTGCAGTGCCTGAACGATTACGACATTCCTTTGGAATTCAACCGCACCGTAACCCGTGTGGTCGGCAAAACAAGGCTGGAAGGGCTGTATTACGCGCCGGTCGAAAACGGAAAACCGGATTTAAGCAAGGAACAGTTTATCGAATGCGACACCTTGCTTTTGTCGGTCGGACTTATCCCTGAAAACGATTTGGTTTCGTCCATCGGCCTCGACTTCGATCGCATAACCTCGGGCGCCGTGGTTGACGAACACAGACAAACTTCAATAAAGGGTATTTTTGCTTGCGGCAACGTTTTGCACGTTCACGACCTTGTCGACAACGTTAGTATGGAGGCCGAAATCGCAGGTGCTTCGGCGGCAAAATTCGCATTGGGCAAACTTGCTAAAACCAAACAGTTTAACGTTGTTGCCGAAAACGGCGTTCGCTACGCGCTTCCGCAAAAGGTCGGCACCGACGAGGGTAAAGTCAAAATTTACTTCCGTGTCGGAAACGTTTACAAAAACGTACGCTTGAACGTAACAAGCGGCGACAGGGTTATTGCAACAAGAAAATGCCAAATCCTTGCTCCCGGCGAAATGGGCAGCATCGAAATAGACAAGTCGCAAATTTCAGGCGACGTTACGCTGGGGTTGGAGGTCTAAATGGAACTTACTTGCATCATGTGCCCGATGGGGTGCGCTTTAAAAGTTGACAACGTTGGCGGCGAAGTTACCGTCAGCGGAAACACCTGCAAAAGAGGCGAAATGTACGGGAAACAGGAGTTTATCGCCCCAAAACGTGTGGTAACAAGCCTTGTTAGGGTTGCAGGCGGCGGAGTCGTCAGCGTCAAAACCGCCGACACCGTTGACAAAAGCAGCATCTTTGCGCTTTTGGATTTGCTTAAAACCGTTGAGGTTAAAAAGCCTGTGCATATAGGTGACGTTGTGGTTGCCGATGCTTTGGGCAGCGGCGTCGACGTAGTCGCTACCGGTGAAAAGCTTTAAGTTAAAAAACAAATTGACGCCGTCGGAAGGGGAACGGATACTAAACCGTCGTCCCATGGTTTTGGCGTATGCGTTTTTGGCTTGCGGGATATGGTTTGCCACCGAATTTTTGTGGAACTATCGCGCAAGAACAATTGCCGCCTTATGCTGCTTGGTTTTGGCATCGGCGGCTTTGCTGTTTAAAAAGAAGGGCATTGCTTTGCTGGTTATGCTGTTTCTGACGGGCGAATTGCTGTTTTGCGGCACGGCCGACGTTTACGAGTTCGGGCGGCAAGATTATGAAGATGCAACCGTCACCGCTCGCATTGTCAGCGATTGGAGCATGGACGAGTCGAGGTACCATTATATCGCCGATTCGGTCACAGTAAACGGAAGGGAAATCGACGGCAAATTGATTGTTTCGTACAGCGAAGGGAACCTTCCTTTCGGTGCCGTCGTCAGGTTTTGCGCCGACGTCAAAAGTCGCAAATTTTCAACGCATTGGAATTCGATAAACAACTTTAGAAAAGGCGAACATTACTCGGCAAACACGGACGAAATCGAAATTTTGTACGTCGGATCGGCACCGCTTTACGACACCGTCCGTTACAAAATCAAAAGCAACCTTTACACGACTCTTCGCAGCGATACGGCGGACATAATAACTCCGTTTTTGCTCGGCGAAACGAGGGTTATCAACAAAAACCTCCGCGAGGATATGAGTGCGGCAGGTTTGGCCCATTTGTTTGCGGTTTCCGGCTTGCACATAAGCTTTCTGGCGGCCGCAATCGAAAGTTTGTTGAAACGGCTGAAAACAGGCTACGTTTTCAACATATTGATTACCAACGCCGTGTTGCTTTTGTATGCAGGGCTTTGCTGTTGGTCCAGTTCGGTTTTGCGAGCGATAATCATGTTTGACGTTTATGCTTTAAGTCGAATTTTGGGTGTCAAGGGCGATCCGTTGTCGTCGCTTTCGTTGGCGGGCATAATAATTTTGTTGCTTTTCCCGGAGGACTTGCTTCGTGTCGGCTATCACATGTCGATGCTGGCGGTTGCGGGACTTTGTCTGTACACGATGGGGCGCAAGCGCAAAAAGCGCAATCCGTTTGCCGAAACCTTGGTTACGAGTGCCGCGGTAAACGTGCCGATGTTGCCGGTTATGGTTACGGCGTTCGGGACACTGTCGCTTTTCGGGATGTTGTCAAACATGTTGATTTTGCCGATTGCATCGTTTATGTATGTTTTCGTGTTTGTAAACAACCTATTTGTGTTGGTTTTTCCGTTTTTGAAACCTACGCTGGTGTTGAGTTCGGTGGCCGTTTTCCCGATAAAACTGTTGATAACCGTTGTCGGTCAGTTGAATTTCGGAGTGATTTCCGCGCCTTCCGTGGGTTGGGGAATGATTCCGTATTTTGTGGCGATAGCGGTTTCGAGCAGATTTTTGAATGTGAAAAGCAAAATCAAAACACCGATAACCGCCGCAGCGTTTGTCGCTTCGGTTTTGTGGGCAATAATATAGTTTTTAGAGTATTTTAAGGAAGATGCAATATGATAAATGCAACGGAACTTAAGGAAAACGTAAAAAAAGGTTTGAAAGCGGCCTACTTTTTTAAGGGCGACGATTTGTATTTGCTGGATTTTGCCGTCGATACGGTAAAGCAGGCAACCGTCGGTGCCGACAACGAGATGGCGATTGAAACCTTTGAAGATTTCTCGAGGCCCGACGAAATTTTGTCGGTTTTGAATATGCCGTCGTTCTTTTCGGAGTACAAGTTGGTTTTGGTCAAACAGGCCGAAAAGGCCTCCGAAAGTTTGAAAGTTTTGCTTGAAGGGTATCTGAAAAATCCGTGTCCGACGGCCGTTTTGGCCGTTATTGCGGAAGACGACAGCTTCAAAAGTCTTTACAAGTACGGTGAATTTGTCAATTGCAACAGGTTGGATGCGCCGGACGTTGCCAGGTTTGCGGTGGCAGAGGCGGCACGCAACGGCCATAAGCTTTCGCCGTCGGCGGCAAGATTGTTGGCCGAGTATTCGGCAAGAGACCTTTCGCGAGTTCGCTTGGAGCTGAAAAAACTTTACGATTTTGTTGACGGACAGGATATTTCCGATGCCGACGTGGCGGCGCTGGTTTCGCCCGACGTCGAATTTCAGGTGTACGAGCTGACCAATGCGCTGTCTCGGGGCGACAACAAAAGAGTGCTTGCCGTCTATAATGCGCTTATAGCGCGAGGCGAAAAGGGCGCAACGCTGCTGTCGCTTATAGCAAATCAGTACCGTCGAGTTTTTCACACTGCACTCAACGCCGACAAACGTGACGACGAAATTGCGGCCTACTTCGGCGTAAAACCTTACTCGGTAAAAGTCGCGCGAGAGGTGGCTTCCAAATACACGCAGTCCGCACTCAAAAAAATCGTCGACATGCTGACCGATTTGGAATATTCGTTCAAAAGCGGAAAGATGACCGATTTCGAAGCGATCGACTATGCCATCGCATATTTAATCAAAAAGGAGACAATCCATGACAGATAAATTCAAAAAAGTTTTATCTCACGGCTGGGTAGTGTATCTGTTGCTGGCCTTAAGCTATTGTTTTAAGGGCGCATACGCATATTCGGCAATGGCCAATTATATGGCGTCGGCGATGGCTTCGGAAAGCCTCGTGACGCTTTCGGGCTCGGCCATGACCGTGGTTTCGTACTTGACCATGTGCCTTTCCGAAACGCTGTCGGCCGTTGTGGCGGCGCATGCAATGCAGTTTATTTTGGAGCGTAGCGGCCGTGCGTTTATGGTGCGTCGCAATTTTGTGTTGGCGGTGTCGCTGTATACCATAGTTGCCAACGTTATTCTCGGAATAGTGGGCTTAACATACTTTATAAGCCCGTTAATTTACGTTTTCGTTCCGAAGATTGCAAGTTTGATAGTTTACACGGCAGTGTACGGATTTATGTTTTACCGCATGTACAAAACGTCCGTCATTCCCGAATATATGGTTGCCAGAGCCTTTATGACCATGGCCATACCTTATTTTGCCGTGACGGCAATCATGATGTTTTAGGAGGCGAACATGAAAAAACTTTGCTCAGTGATTATTTGCGCAGCGCTTGTCATTTGCACGGTATTTTCCTTGGCAGCTCCTGCAAGCACCGCTTTTGCCGCCGACAGATTTGCCGATTGGACCGAAACTGATTTTTTGAAAGATTTCGTCACCAAATATCCCGACCGTACCGTTGCCACCGAAAACGAGGAAAAGGCCGGCGATTATATTTTAAGCATCTTGGAAGAAATGGGCTACACCGTCAGCAAGGATAATGGCCTGACTTCCTTTAAGCAACGTTTCGACTATGTCGACGGCATCAACGGTAACGCCAATATCGGCTACAACATCGTTGCCAGAAAGGACGTTTCCAAGGCGACCGATTTCGTAATCATCGCTTGCCATTACGACAATTTGACCTCGTACGAGCTTTACGACGAAAAAATCGGCGGTTCGGGCGCAGGCGAGGCGACGGGCGTTGCGGTTATGTTGAAACTTGCGTACGACCTTCGTTACCAACAGTTGCCGTTCAACGTCGTGTTTGTGGCGTTCGGGGGCAATCAGCTGGGGATGTACGGCTCGGAAAAATTTATCTCGGCAAACAAATCCATTGTCGACAATGCGCTTTTGATGATAAACCTTGACAGCGTAGGCGTGGGCGACTACCTGTACGCTTATTGCGACGAAGTTTCAACCGAACACGAAGAACTGGTTCATTCGGTCGCCGAAGCTTCCGGCTTGGACGTTTGCCGTCCGCCGCATGACAGAAAAATTGTCGAAACCGCCATTAAAGACGACAGCAAATTGCCATATCATCACAAAGGTTTGCTTAGCGACAACAGCGTGTTTTTGGATTACGGCGTAAACACTTTGAATCTGTTCGGCTACAACTGGACGGGCAGCGGCTACGGCGGAGAATCGGAAAAATATTCCGACATGGTGGGCACTAAAAAAGATACGCTCGACAACTATCTTGCCCGTTACGGCGAAAGCGGACAAAAGAAAATGTCCGATGCCACGGCGCTTGTAAAATCGCTTCTGACAAACGAGTCGTTTGTTGCGGTTATGTCGTCGTCGGCGGAAAACAAATTCGATTACGGCACCCTTGTCGACGGCAAACTTCGCACCGGCATTTGCATTGGAATTCTGGCAATTTTGATCGTAGCGGCTGTACTGGTGTACAAAAAACTCGACTATGTGCAGAAAAATTCCAAAAAAGCCGAAGATAAAATCTTTGATTTTGAAAAAGCATCCGAAAAAGTGTTTGAAGATTTTTGATGCTGTGGTATAATTTTAGATGGAAACGATATAAGTGAGGCTTTCAGATGAATCTTTTGGAATACATCGAAAACTGGAATGCGTTAAATTACATCGACGTCGCGCTGTTTGTGGTGCTGACGGCGTTTATCATTGCATTTTTCATTCACAAACGCAGCTTTAAGGTGTTTATTTTGTTTGCGCTTTTGTGCATCGCATATTTTGCGGCGGTCATCGTAAACGCAAAAAGTCAAAACAATTCGTTGATGCTGACAACTCAAATACTGAGGTTGCTGATTCTGTTTATGGTGTTCTGTTTGGCGATTGTGTATCAACAGGACGTCAAAATATTTTTCCAGAGCATTGCAAACGCAAACGGCAAAACGCTGTTCTCGGAAGGATACGGCAGCGATGACGAACTTATCGAGGCCACCGACGAACTTATCACAGCCGTTCAAAACATGGCAAAGCAGGACATCGGCGCACTTATCATCATAACGCCAAGCACCGTCGATCAGCACATCCTCGAATCGGGCACGCTTGTGAACGCCACACTCACCGCACCGCTTATCGAAACGCTTTTCCACGATCGCACCCCGTTGCACGACGGCGCACTTGTGGTTAAGGGCAATAAAATCATTTCCGCAGGTTGCTTTTTGCCGCTGACACAGGACACGACGTTGCCGAAAGAACTCGGAACTCGCCACCGTGCCGCAATAGGTATAACCGAGGAAAGCGGAGTGCTTGCAATAGTCGTTTCGGAGGAAACGGGCATCATATCCGTTGCAAAGCAAGGCAAGCTTTACAGGTACATGACCACCGAAAAGCTTAAAGAAGAAATCAAAAGGTGCTACGGCATCGGCGTGGCTCCCGAAAAGAAAAAGAAATTCAGATTCCGCAAAAACAAATAGGAGATTGTATGAAACCTGAAATCGTAAAACCTACCGACATCCTTTTACCTAAGGGTGTCGTTTTGTTTAATTGGGCAACGGTCGCTTGCGATCAGTTTACATCCGAGCCGGATTATTGGCACAAACTCAAACAAACCGTCGGCGACGAGCCTTCTACTTTGAACATAGTTTTTCCGGAAGTTTATTTGTCGGACGATAATCTGGAAAGGATTGAAAAAATCAACGCAACAATGCGCAGATATCTTGCGGAAGGTATTTTTGAAGAACACAAAAATACTATGTTTTTGGTCGAACGAGACACTGCCGAACAGACCGGTCGTGCCGGCATTATGTTGGCAGTCGACCTCGAGGCGTACGACTTTACGCCGTTTTCGGACGCATACATAAAGGCAACCGAAAAAACCATTTTGGAGCGCATACCTCCGCGTGTGGAAATAAGGCGTAACGCACCGCTGGAACTTCCGCATATAATGCTTTTGATAGACGACGGCGAAAAGACTGTTATCGAGCCGGAATTTGCCGCACGGCACGGCTACAAAACCGTCTACGACACCAAGCTTAACATGGGCGGCGGAAGTATAAAAGGATACGAAATTCCTAATCCCGAAGGCGTTGTCGAGCGACTTATGAATCTGCTTTCGGAGGACGTTCAAACGGCAAAATACGGCCGAAAGACCAACTTTTTGTTTGCCGTAGGCGACGGGAATCACTCGCTTGCCACCGCAAAGGCGCATTGGGAACGTTTAAGAGCGGAATTGACGGAAGAAGAAAGGAAAAATCACCCTGCAAGGTTCTGCTTGGTGGAGGTTGAAAACATACATTCCGACAGCTTGGCTTTCGAGCCTATTCACAGATTGCTTAAGGGGGCGGACGCCGACTTTGTCGAGGCCTTCAAACGCAACGTTAAAGGCGACGGCGAGGTGCTTTTGTACGTAAACGGCGAGTTTGTAAAATGCGAAGCACCATCAGACGGAGCACAAGCGATATCGCAAATTCAGCAGTTTATCGACAGCTATGTTGCAGATAAACCGTCTATTGAGCTTGATTTCGTGCACGGTTTGGAACACTTGGAGGAAACCGTAAACGAGTTCGGCGGCGTAGGCGTGGTGATGCCGAAATTTCCGAAGAGCGAACTTTTCGGATTTGTTTTGGAAAAAGGCATACTTCCGAGAAAAGCGTTCAGCATGGGAGAAGCAGAAGAAAAAAGATATTATATGGAGGCCAAAAAAATAGTTAAATAGGAGTGGATTTTTGGGAATTAAAGTGTGCAAATTCGGCGGCACGAGTATGGCTGATGCCGACAGCATTTTTAAGGTGGCAAAAATCATAGGTTCCGACAAGGACAGAAAAATCGTGGTTGTCAGCGCGCCCGGAAAAAGATTTTCGGGCGACGAAAAAATCACCGATTTGTTGTATAAAAGCTATGGCGAAGCGCAAGCGAGCGATGAGAGAAAAAGCATTCTCAAAGTTCGCGAGCGCTTTTTTAGTCTTAAATCGCAACTGGGTTTGTCGGTCGACCTCGAGGCGGAATTTAAGGACATCGAACAAAAAATTTTGTTGTCGCCGTCGGCCGATTATGCGGCGTCGAGGGGCGAATATCTGGCGGCAAAAATGCTGGCCGAATATCTTGATTTCGACTTTATAGACGCAACGGATTTCGTGAGGTTTTCGGCCGATGGGAGTTTCAACTCCGAGTACAGCAACGACCTTGCCGCAAAGCTATTGAAAAACCGCAGTCGAGGCGTTGTTATCCCCGGCTTTTACGGAGCCGACGAAGACGGATGCGAAAAAACCTTTACAAGAGGCGGCAGCGACGTTACGGGTGCCGTAGCGGCACGCGCGGTCGGGGCGGACGTTTACGAAAACTGGACAGACGTCGACGGCTTTTTGTCGGCCGATCCGCGGATAGTCGACAGCCCGAAACTTATGGATTATCTTACTTACACCGAACTTAGAGAGCTTGCCTACATGGGGGCCAACGTTTTGCATCCCGAAAGCATATTTCCGGTCAAAAATGCGGGCATTTCGATAAACATCCGAAATACCTTTAATCCGTCCGCGCCCGGAACTTACATAGTGCCCGACGATTTTAAGGCGGATATTTCCGACTCGGTGGTTACGGGCATTGCCGGGAAAACGGGATTGGTTGCCATAAACGTAACCAAACAAATGATGAACGGCGAAGTCGGTTTTTCCCGAAAGCTTCTGTCGGTTTTGGAGCAGTGCGGAATTGCCTACGAACATATGCCTTCGGGTGTGGACAGCTTGTCGCTTGTGATATCGGGCACCGAACTTGGCGGAAAACTGCAAAAGGTGCTAAATCGCATTCGTGCCGCAGTCGATCCGGACGGATTGAGCGTTCAGGGCGATTTGGCGTTGATTGCCGTAGTAGGGCGGAACATGAAAAACAGCAAGGGAACGGGAGCAAAAGCGTTGTGCGCACTTGCCGAGGCCGACGTCAACGTCAGAATGATAGATCAGGGCGCAAGCGAAATAAACATAATAATAGGCGTGGATTGCGCCGACTACAAACGTGCGGTCAATGCGGTATATCACGCCTTTTTCGGTTAAAAAAATCTCCGCCTCGAGCGGAGATTTTACATCTTAAACAGGTTTGCCGTAAAGCAAACAACAAATTTGTGTCAAATTTTGCGACTTGTGTGTCGGTTGATTCGACTTAGAGGTTGTTCTTTTCCTTATACTCCATCAAAGCGCGGGCAAGCTGGTCCGGGCAGGAGGTGTTGTTGCGGCATTTGATGCCTTTCAGCGTTTCGATGACTTCGTCAATGTCTCTGCCTTTTACGAGGCGAGAAATGCCTTGCAAGTTTCCGCTGCATCCGCCGATAAATTTGACGTCGCCGACCGTGCGGCCGTCAACCGAGAAGAATATCTCTCTGCTACAAGTTCCGTTGTTGTGATAAACTGCCATTTTTCTCTCTCCGTTTTTAGTCCATTAGTAATTCGTGTATACTGCCGTAAACCTGCGAAGCCTTGTCGCCCCAGCTTTTGAAAATCCATTTTGCCGTTTGTCGGGTGGCCACGTTGAGTTTAAGGTCGAGTATCGTTTGGTTTCCGTCAAAAATTTTCAGAATGACCGAATAGCTTCCGTCTTGATTTTTGTAGTAGTCGGAAAAATATTCCTGCTGTTTGCGCACCCTGAGCCTGTTGGAGCGGACGTAATCGGTTATCATGTCCCTCAAATGCGACGGGATGCGAGTGTAGAAGGAGGCGAGGCATTGGCTTCCGTCGTTGGTTATGGCGTAAAGCGGCCTGCCGTTGGAGTTGTTAGGCGTCATGCTTATAAGCGATGCGTCGACAAGAGAGGCAAAGGACTCCTTGCAATCGATATACAACATCCAGTTGTTCTCGTTGCAGCAGATGTCCGTAACGCTGTCTTCGGTGAGTTGCATCTCCATAATGTCGAAGACAAACAGTATAACCAATTTGTCGGTAGTGTTGCTCATTAGTACTCCGCAGTCGGTGATTTTTTTGATAATTTCTGTCGAAACCGTATTTTAGTATATCACAACCCCGACAGATTTTCAACCCGATTTGTTTAAAATTTGATTTTTGTTTAAAAATATCCTCGATTTGCAAAAAAGTGCAACAAAAAGGCGACGGAAAACCCGTCGCCTCGGTTTTTTGATTGAATTTTAAGGTTTAGCACATTGCCTTCATTGCGTTTACAAAGAACACGGTTGCCTTTTTGAGGTCTTCCACGCCGCTTCTTTCGTTGAGTGCGTGAATGCGTTTTTGGTCGTCGAGAGTGTAAACGAACGGAGTGAAGCGATAGATGTTTTTGCAGACAGGAACGTAGAATCTCGCATCGTCGCCGGCAACGAACATATAAGGTGCAACAAGCATGTTGTCGAAGCTGATTTCGATGGCGTTTTTAAGTTGTTTGTAGCTGTCGGCATCGGTCGGGCTGACCGGGGTAGGGTTGTTGCACAGATTGTGCGAAACTTTGACGTGCTTGCCAACCACTTTTTGCATGTGAGCTTCCACCTGTTCGACGGTTTCGCCGGTAAGGATACGGCAGTTGATGTTTGCGGTCGATTTAGGAGGAAGAACGTTAGGTGTGTCGCTTCCTTCAACCATTGTCGGAGCAAACGTGGTGCGAACGATTGCGTTGGTGATAGGGATCAACGTCAAAACCGGTTTGATGAGCCAGCCGAGAAGGTCGCGGTTTACCATAAGGAATTTGAATGCGAACTTCATGTGCGGAGCAAGTGTTTTGAAGGTTTCTTTGGTAACGCTTGTCCATTTTGCAGGCATAGGATGTTTTTCGAGCTTGCAAATTGCCTTGCTGAGCAGATAGAGGTTGGACGGTTTGGAAGGGTTGGAAGCGTGTCCGCCCGCCTTTTCGCAGGTGAGGGTGTAGTCGCAATAACCTTTTTCGCAGGTGCCGACCATGCCGACAAGGCTGTTTATGCCCAGAAGGTTGCCGTCCAAAACGGCGCCGCCTTCGTCGATGACGAATTCAAGTTCGATGTTTTGCGATTGGAACCATTCGACGATTTTAGGTGCGCCTTCGCGGCTTGCCATAGGTTCTTCGTCGTGGCCGAAGCACAGATAAACGTCTCTTTCAGGCGTCCAGCCTGTGGAGAGAAGGTATTCCATACCTTCAATTGTCGCGATAAGCTGTCCCTTCATGTCGGCAGCACCGCGTCCGTAGATGTAACCGTCGTCGATAACGCCGCCGAAAGGAGGATAATCCCAACCTTCCGCAGGTGCCGGAACAACGTCCTGGTGGGCAAGAAATGCGCCCGGTTTAAGGCTCGGATTGTTGCCTTTGACGTGATAAACGATGCTGAATCCGTTGATTATGGTGCGTTCGGCGACGCGATTTACGTTCGGATAAGTCCTTTCGAGAAAAGCTCTGAAATCGTAAAACGCCTGCGTGTTGTCGGCATACTTGCCAACCATCGAAACGGTAGGGATTCTAACCGCTTCCTGAAGGTGCGAAGCCAAAACGTCTTTGTCCAGACCGTAGTCGTTGCCGTCCGGAGTCGGGAGAGTAGGTTTTTTGGTGAAAACGGTGCGGAGCAACATAAACAAAATCAATGCGCCCAAAACACCCAAAACGATATAGAGTGCTATCATGATATCCTCCTACAAGAGTTGTGTTACAATAAACATTATAGCACTCCGTTTGAAAAAAGCAAGTCTATTGAACTTATTCTTCTGAATTTTTAGTGGTCAATGAGGTTGACATTTCCGTAGGAAAAAGGTATTATATAATTATAATGGGGCAGAAGGGGAAAATGCCCCTGTCGGAGGAAAATTATGAAGTTTAAAAAACTGCTTGCGGCAATGCTGATAACGGCAGTTGCGTTGTCATCGATGTTTGTGTTGGCGTCTTGCAACAATAAACCGGACGAGCCGAACGGCGATGACGGCAATCCAATCGAATACGAATTTGTCGATTACGCAACCGAAGTGTATTTGAACACCGAAAAATATCCCGAACTCGAAGATCAGGGCCTGTTTGTGGTCGGATACGACGAAACCGACGGGATTTACGACGAAAAGGCGTATTCGGACAAGGGCGTAGCCATGATAGATCCCGAAAAACCGACTTTGGTTTTGGTTCACGGCTGGCTGGGCGCGAATTTCAACGAGACGACGGGCGAAGCTCCGCAAAGGATAAAGCCGTTTTGGGATTTCGAAATGGACAACCTTCCGAATTACGAAGGGAAGTGCATTATCGGTGAGTTGATAAAGGCAGGATACAACGTGCTTACCTTCAACTACAACCGCTTTTCCGTTCACGACATCGTGTCTAACGAGTTTTGGATTTACAGCGGCGGCACCGAAAAATACCCGTATGCTTTCATGAGCGATTACAACGAAGCAGGTACCAAGGAAGGCGTTAAAGGCGTCGTGTATTGCAACAACGATATTTGCGATTACAGCCTCAGCCAATACTTGGCTGCCGAATATATCCGCATGGTTAAGGCCGTCGGCAACGATTACGGCAAAGCCGAAACGAGAGTGATAGGCCACAGCCTCGGCGGAATTATGGCCAACGTGTCCACCAACATTTTGTACGAACTGTCCAAGGCGGGGCAATTGACCGCCGCACAGGCTCCTAACAGACTTGCGCTTTTGGATACTTACATCGGATTTTTGTCCGAAGACGATGCGTACGGCAACGAAATCGTGGCTTGGAGCGGAGAAGATTTCGTCGATGCTTCGCCGTCCGACACTTATTTGTCATATATTGAAAATATGGCCCAAGGCGGTATTGCCGTCGAAGTTTATCTTGCAAAAGGCGGCATCGTGCCGGTTATGAGCACGTTCGGGAAATATTCGTCATACGTTACCGAGGGCGAGTACAAGGAAAACGACCTTAAAGCATACGAACTTTTGAAAAACTCGGCAGGCGTTCTTTGCGGAACGTGGCCGACGGATTCGATATGGATGATAGATTGCCACGTCGAAATTTGCAAATACTATATGTGCAGCATTTTGACGGGTGTCAAAAACGTCGACGGCTCGGAGGGACTTTCGGGAAAATTGCCTACCGAAAAGGTGAAAGAGTTGATGGGCAAAACCTTCCAAACGTCGGACGGCACGGCAACCGCCGATTACGGCAATTTCGTTGTTTCCGAATCGAATCGTTTCAATTACGGGAAATAACATAACATTGGTTTTATTTGCCAAAAACACGCAATAAAGGGCTGTTTGCGGCAGTTTAAAATGATAAAAAATAAAAATATATTACAGGAGAATTTGACTATGTTAACCAACAACAAAAAAGTTCTGGCATTTGTAGACGAAGCGGCAGCTTTGACAAATCCTGACAAAATCGTTTGGATTGACGGCAGCGAAGAGCAGCTTGACGCTCTGAGAAAAGAAGCCGTGGAAAGCGGCGAAATGCTTAAGCTTAACGACGAGCTTTTGCCTGATTGCTATCTGCATCGCACGCTTCCTAACGACGTTGCTCGCGTTGAAGGCCGTACCTTCATCTGCACCAAAAAAGAAGAGGACGCAGGCCCTACCAACAACTGGATGGAACCGTCCAAAATGTACGAACTTCTCCGTGGTATCGCCAAAGACAGCATGAAAGGTCGCACCATGTACGTTATTCCGTTCAGCATGGGCGCGGTCGGAAGTCCGTTTGCAAAAGCAGGCATCGAAACCACCGACAGCATTTACGTCGTTTTGAATATGGCCATTATGACCAGAGTAGGCAAAGCCGTTTTGGACGTTTTGGGCGACAGCAACGATTTTGTCAGAGGATTCCACGCTAAGTGCAACGTCAGCGAAGCCGATCGTTATATCGTTCAGTTCCCTGAAGACAATGCAATTTGGTCCGTCAACTCTGCTTACGGCGGCAACGTTTTGCTGGGCAAAAAATGCTTTGCACTTCGTATTGCTTCCTTCCAGGGCAAAAACGAAGGCTGGATGGCCGAACACATGCTCATCCTCGGCGTTCAGAAACCTAACGGCGAAACCAAATACGTTACGGCTGCTTTCCCGAGTGCTTGCGGCAAAACCAACCTGGCAATGCTTATCCCTCCTAAGTGCTACACCGAAAAGGGTTACAGAGTGTTCACGGTAGGCGATGACATCGCTTGGCTCAGAGTGGGCGCGGACGGCAGACTTTATGCCATCAACCCTGAAGCGGGATTCTTCGGCGTCGCCCCTGGCACTAACGCAAAATCCAACTTCAACGCATTGGAAAGCACCAAAAAAGGCACAATCTTCACCAACGTCGCTTACAATCCTGAAAACGGCACCGTTTGGTGGGAAGGTTTGTCCAAGCCGGCACCTGAATATCTTATCGATTGGAAGGGCAATCCGTGGCATCGCGACGTAGAAGGCGCAGAAGGCGTAAAGGCCGCTCACCCGAACAGCCGCTTTACCGCTCCGGCAAAGAACTGCCCGTGCATCAGCAGTGAATTCGAGGCTCCTAACGGTGTGCCTATTTCCGCAATCATCTTCGGCGGCCGCCGTGCAAAAACCGCTCCGTTGGTTTATCAGTCCACCGATTGGGACAACGGCGTGTTCGTAGGCTCCATCATGGCTTCCGAAACTACGGCTGCGGCAAGCGGCGCAGTAGGTGTTGTTCGCAGAGATCCTATGGCTATGCTTCCGTTCTGCGGATATCACATGGGTGACTATTTCGCTCACTGGATCGAAATGGGCAAGAAGATTAAACATCAACCTAAGATCTTCAACGTCAACTGGTTCCGTACCGATGACGAAGGTCACTTCATTTGGCCGGGCTTCGGCGACAACATGCGTGTTCTCGACTGGATTTTGCAACGTTGCGAAGACGCAGTAGACGCAGACGTAAGCCCTATCGGTTTTGTTCCTAAAGCCGAAGATATCAACCTCGAAGGCATCGATCCTTCCGTCACCGTCGACACCGTTAAAGGTCTTCTCACCATCGACAGAGAAACCTGGAAAAACGAAGCCGAAGGCATCACCGAATTCTACAAAAAGTTCGGTACTCACTTGCCGGCGGAACTTTCTGCAGAGCTTGCTAAACTCAAAGCAAACCTCGAAAAATAACCGACAAACAGTCTTAAAAAGGGCAAATCCTGACGGGTTTGCCTTTTTTTTGAGTTTTTGACGGCACATACTGTTGACATTTTCGGTGTCGAACAATTATAATATATGATGTATAAGAACTTGGAGCGGGCGCGTTTCGCGTGCGCATACACGTTGAATGCGTTAAACAAAGGGGTACTTTTTATGAAAAAACTTTTGAAACTTTTGTCTGTTTTCGCCGCCGTAGTGCTGTTTTCGGCAACTTTTGCCGCAGGCTTGTGCACCGTCGATACGAACAAGGCTTTTGCGCTGACCGATTATTCGGCAATGACGGGGGTTGCTCCGTCCGGTTCGGGTACGGCAGGCGATCCGTATCGCATAACTTCGGTCGAGAACTTCAAATGGCTTGACGACAACCTCGCTGCAACCGCTTCGGGGCATTTCGTGTTGGAAAACGACGTCGACTTTTCGGACGTAGAAGGGTTTTATCCTATCGGCCGAAACAAAACCGTTGTCTTTGCCGGTACCTTTGACGGCAACGGACATGCTTTGCTTAACGTCAACGTAACCGTTTCCGATTCCGATACCGGCGCAGGCCTTTTCGGAAAAGTTCAAAACGCCTCTTTCAAAAATCTCACTCTCAAAAACGTCAATGCGGAAGCGCCGGGCTCGTTGAGTGCGGGCTATCGCGTTTCAAACGTCGGCAGTTTGGCCGGCGTAGCAATAGGCAGTTCGTTTGACAACGTCACCGTAGACGGCGGCACGGTAAGTGGCAAAAACAACGTAGGCGGCCTTGTGGGCAACGCAAACGATTGCGTTTTGCGCTATATTCGCACCGACAATACCGTCAACGTAAGCTACGGCAATTTGTCCTCTCCGGGTTTTGCGGGCGGCATCGTAGGCGACTACATGTTGGACATGACAAACAGGACGATGGAATATTGCTACAGTCTGTCCGAAGTAAAGGGCAGTGACTCCTTCAAAAACCATCTCGGCGGTTTGCTGGGCAAGCTCGAATTGAACGAGTTTGAAGAAAACGGCCGCAGAGTCACCAGAAAATTCGATTTCAACTTCTGCTATTTTGCAGGCGTAATCGATTATTCCGTCGACTCCGAGGGCGCAACCACCGACGTTTTCGGCAGCTTTACTTCCAACAACCTCGTCGACAGCAACGTAGGTTTTTCGAAGTGCCTCTATTCGTCCGAAAATAAAAATGCCGGCGACGTCATTCATCCGTATCAAAACGGCACGTCGCTCACGTCTTCGCAGGCAAAAGGTCTCACGAGGGCTCAGCTTAAAAACCCTGCCGAAGTAAACAAATACGGCTGGAACTTCAACGGACAGTGGATCATCGACCTCTCCAAGGCCGATTCCGACGTCTTCGGAAGCTATCCTGATTTCCTGTCGAAGTATGAAGGCAGCTACGTTACCGTGTATTTTGTCGAAGTCGAACTCGGCGGTAAAGAAAACGGCGATTCCGACCTCTTGAACTACAAGGGCGGTATGAAATTTGTCAAAGGCAACAAAATCGACCTTAGTTTTGCCGTGCCTACCGGCCGCAAACTGGGCGAATTTACCGTCGGCGGCGAAGACAAGTTGGCAGAAGTTACCGATTCGTCTTACACCATGACAGTGCCGGATGCGGACGTTACCGTCAAATTCGGTTTTAAACCTAAACAATACAGCGTTGTCATTTCCAACAGCTGCGAGGGCGTAATAAACGTCGGCGGCCGAGTTGACGGCGACGAAAACGACTTCGTGAAAGACTACGGCAGCGTGGTTGAATTTACCGTAAAACCGGACAAATATTACGAATTTTTGAAAATCACCGTTACCGACGGCGCAGGCAAGGACGTTAAGTACAACGAAATAAGCCGCGGCGAAACGTACAGCTTCACCGTAAGGTCCGACGTCACCGTTTCGGTTGAGTGGCAAAAGAAAACCGCTTATTTGGCGGTAATCTTAAACAGCAACGACTACGGCAGCATCGAAACCTCCTTGGACGGCGGCGCTTTCAAAGTGCTGACCGGACGCAACAATTTGGTTGAATGCGGCACCGAGGTTCTCGTTCGCACAAAGGCGTCTTCGGATGCTTACCGTCTGTTCAAGTGGCAGTACAGCACCAACGCGGGCACGACGTGGGTTGACGACGTTTTATACGACAACCTCAAGGGCGATAAGGCGAGCGGCGCATATTACGAAAACGGCTACTACTATTATTCCAAAGCAATTCCTGACGGAATCAACAAGAGCGAATATCTGGTAAGGGCGTTTTACGAGGACGTAAGGACTTTCAATCTTAAAATCGGAAGTCTCGAAGGCGGCACCTTTAAAGTAAACGCAAGCAACAAATTTGCAGTGGTTTCCGCAATCGACGGCGTCGAGCAGGCGGAGCAGAGCTGCATCGGCGATTCCTTCGTGTGGGAAGAAGGCAAAACCTACACTTTGGTTATCGAAGGCGGCACGCTGTTTACCGATATATCTGCCCAGGACGGCTACAAAACGGTTATCAGACGCGGCAATCAAAACGTAACTTCCATTCAGCCTAAGGACGGCGACAACTTCACGGTCGGCTTTGAAAAGGTTCAGTACTACGTATCCCTTTCCACCAAGAGTTTCGACAGCAACTACTTTATGTACAGCGATGCTCTCGAAGGCACCTATTCGCGCGTACCGTCCGGCAACACGCTTTCGGGCGAACTGAACAAAGAAATTTACATAGCATTCCATCTCGGCAGCTCCAAGTTTAAAGGCTGGCTGACGGCAGAGGGCGGCGACGAAATAAGCGATTTCGGCGCAGGAGCCTTTGTTGAAGGCGTCAACTTCTGGTCCGATCGCGACATCGACGGCACCGGCAAGCACTTTGTGGTTTGCAAATACGTTTTCGGCAAGAACAACGCTACTTCCGTTTATGCCGACAACGTCAGCTTGTGGAACGTAACCGTAAACAAAAACTTCACTTCCGAAGTGGGTGACGCTTACGTTTATTCCGTAAATAACGACCGCGTTTTAGGCAATCCTTCGTCGGTCAACGTCGAAAACGGCAGCAAAGTGGCGGTTTACGTCAAAGTAGCGCCGAACTACAGCCTCGACTTTACGCAGTTCGATTGCTCCGACTACACCGAAAGGGTGGAAACGGTTGGCGACGACGTTTACACCGTTTACCTGCTCGAATTTGACGGCATCACGCAGTTTACGGGCATCAACCTGCATATCGGCAGAAGTCCGGTTGTGCCGACTTTGACCGTAAACAATTCAAAATACGGCACGGTAACCGCCAAAAACGCCAACTTGCAACTTTACGTCGGCGACCAAATTACAGTGCAGGCTTCGGCAAACTCGGGTTACAGATTCAGCCATTGGCAGGTCACCACTTCCGACGGAACCGAAACCGTTAAGACTTCGACCTACGTTCACACCATAGTCGGCGCAGACGACAGATTGGTTGCGGTGTTTGTTTCGACCGCATCCGAAACGGCAACTTACACCGTGTCGCTCAGGGCAGGCAACGGCATCAAGACGGTTGGCGGCGAAGAAGAATTTTACTACAACGGCGACAACGTCAGCATTTATGCCGAAACCAAGTCGGGATACGAATTTGACGGCTGGTACAATGCCGCAACGGGCGCAAAAATCAGCAGCAGCGTAAACTATGACTTCGTCATATCTTCCGACATCGTTTTGGAAGCAAGGGCAACCGAAAAAACCTTCACAGTCGAAATCAAGACGGTGAGCGGCGGCGAAATCACTTGCTCGCCTCTCAAAACCGAGTACAACCTCGGAGACAGAATCACCTTCACCTTTACGGCAAAAGACGGCTATCGCTTTGCCGGCTGGCAGGTCAACGGCAGCGACTACGAGGCCGAAACCGAATCGTTTACCATAACGATTTCCCGCGATATTTCCATCACGGCATTGGCCGAGGAAATCGGCGGCGGCAGTCAAACGGTTGTGCCTGAAACCACCTTCACCGTGGATATTTCGGCAAACGATTCCTCGTACGGCTACGTCGAGTACACCGCCAAGAAGGTTATAAGAGGCGGCTCGGTGTCCATGACCGCTTACACCAAAGGCAGCAATTACGAATTTAAATATTGGGTGCAAAACAACGTGCCTGTCTCGACCGAACGCACCTATTTGCTCACCGATATTCAGGACAACTGCGTCATAGTTGCGGTTTTCGCACCGGCAGAGCGCACACTTGCTTGCACGACCACCGACACCGAAGCCATAAACCTCGTAGTTTCGGCGACAACGGGTTCGGTTGGCAGTTTGCAAACGGTAACCGCAACGGCAAAACTGGGGTACACAATCACCGAAGTTACCGTCTCGGGCCTGGGGCTTAACGCTTTTGCCGACGACAACGGCGCACCTGTTTACAACGCAGGCGTGTGGACCTATACGGTTGGCGGAAAAGAATATAAGTACTACGAAAGCTCGCAGGAATGGGTGCTTCAAATTGACGGCAAGTTCTTTGCGGAAGACCTCATTTTGAACAACAACGTTTCCGTTCACATCGACATCGACAAAAACGGATACACGGTTGTCGAATGGTTTATCGCTTTGGGCGTAACCTTGTTGCTGTTGGCCTTTATCGTGGCAGTCGTGCTGGTTATGAGGGCGCAGCCTAACGAAAGCGTCAAGAAGATTATTTCCGAAATGAAGGGCGAAAAATACAAGTCCGAAATGGCCGATGCCGCCGCAACCGCAACGGTGAACACCGCTTCGCTTATGGGATTGAACGGCACGGGCATTCAGAACCCTCAGGGCGGCACGAATCCGCAAGGTCCGACAACGGCTCAGCAGCTTGGTGTTCAGCCGACACAGCCTCAACAGGGGCCTCGCATCAACACGTTCGTCAACGGAGGCAACGCTTCCGCTATGCGTCCGCCGATGAATTCGCAACCGGCAAAACCTCACGATGACGACGACGTCGACAACTACGATCCGGATGACGACGACGATTTAAATTAAACAACTTAATTTTGCGACTGCTCTAAACGGGGCGGTCGCATTGTTATTTATATCGAAAATATATAATTATCTATAATAAAGTACAAAAAATATGCCCAAGCGGCAATAATACACGGTCATACCGCTTGCAAAAATCGACAATTTAAGATATAATAAGTTCGTATGCAGTAATGTATGCGCATCATAAATTATTATTGGAAGGTAAAGTATGAGCAAGAAAAGATTGGGCGTAGGCAGTGTTATTGCCTCTGTCATCCTTATCATAGTTTCACTGGCCATCGGCATTGTTCCGATGTCTTTAATCAACCTCATTTTGGGTATCACCACCAACGGTGGCAGTGTTGCAAGTTCGGACCCTTGGGGCCTCGGGCTTAACGGCTCCACTTACAAAGTGAACGAAAAAACCGACGGCAACGGCCACGTTGTTTATCAGCAGGCACGTCACAAAAAAGATACCGGAACCTACATGTATCGCGGCAACGGCAGCTACGTTTACGTTTATCGTAACGCAGAAGACGGCGAACAGTACGTTCAGGTGTTCTGTTCTTCTAAAACCGCAGGCGAAACGGGATACGTTACCGTAAACGGTGATAAACTTGTTTCTATTGAAGACGGGTATGACGCCGACGCACTTTATCTTTGGGCAAAAACCTCCGATTACAAGTCCGATCCGAGCAGTATGACCACCGTAAGACAGGAAAACTCTAAGGGCACCTATTCGCAGTTTGCTTTGGACGAAATGGAAGTCGTTTACGAAACTCAAACCGCTTCCGTACCGTATGACGTTGAAAACGGCAGATATGCCACCGTTTACACTTACGGCGGCGTAGAATACGTCATTGCTTACATCGAAGGCGAAGGCTATGCAATGTCCGACGACGGCGATGTTTACGGTGACAGTGAGGAGCCGTACGAAGGCGCAACCTACAGATTTGTCAAATACACCGGCACGGAAACTTACATTTTCGCTTCCGTTGAAGAACTGGAAGCATCCGAAGACGAAGTGGAAGACATTTTGTTTGAAGACGTAACCGCAGTCAAACTTCCTGAATACAACCAGATTGTCGGCGACAGATACGCTTACCTCAATCTTTACGAAACGGCCGCTCCTTGGGACACCGACGCAAAACTCGACGGCGAAGCTTACAGTGATGCCGCCCTTATCGGAAACGACCTTACCGTAATCAATCCGTACACCGGTGAAGAATTGACCGTAACTGTTCCTACCGACCTCACCGACGTCAAATGGGACGACCTCACCGAAGCACAGCAGAACGCTCACGTCAGCACCGACGCTCTCAAAAAGCTTGCCCTTGCTTTGTACTATAAAGCAAACTACAACTACGTCATGGCCGATTACAGCGGCAACTATATGAACGCCGCAACCTCCAACGTCGCAGCAGGCTTGGACAACGCAATCGACCTTACTTCGATGGAATTCAGAAAGAGCGGCTCCTACTTCACTTTGACCGAAATCCACACCATCCGCAACAGTTTGTTGGTTGACACGATGCCAAGCTTGAAATCGTTGTTGCCTTTGGAATACGGCGAAAGAAAGTATCTTGACGACACCAGAGACACCGTGCTTGCACAAAAAACCAAATCGGCCGGCATCGAAAACGGCAAATACACCGTTCCTTGGTACACTGACGTCGACCAGGATGCACTCACCGAGAGAACTCCGTCCTCGCCTGAACAACTCACTTACGGCGAAGCAGATGGCGACGTGACTTGCTACACCTTCGGTGTAAACGTACTGGATTTGGACACCGTTACGGTGGCATACGTTGCTTACGTTGACGGCAAGTTCGAAATTCACATGGAATTGGACGCTAAGGGCGAAGGCACAGAAATCCCTAAGGCAGTCAAAAACAGCCTCCAGGGCGTAAGAGACGGCGCAGGCGATCCTACCGCTCAGTATCAATACGTCAACTACGACATCACCCTTTGGAAAGACGGCAGCTACAAATCCGTTCGCCAAAAGGAAAACTGGCTGGGTAAAGCGGCAGGCTTCGAAGTAAACGGCTTGTTCGATTACTACTACGTTTTCTTCTACGGTAAAGAGAATGCAAACCCTGAAACGGTCGAAAAAGTCAACGCAGATTGGACCGAAGTTGCAGGTAGCTTCATCGCATACGAAGAAGAATAATCAAACAACTTTAACAAAAACCGCGAGGTACGCCTCGCGGTTTTTTTGTGCAAAAAAAGCATTGGAGCGATTTTGTAAGATATTCAATGAAATGTTAAGTTTCGGAGCGGAATCAACAAAACAATAGGGGGATTGCTTTAAGGCGTAAAATTAAATGAGGCTTGAATGAAACAATTGTGTTGCCATTTTGTAATGCCCGTGTTATAATAAAATTGCAACACAGTTTAATATTTCGTAACATAGGCATACTTTTAGTTGAAAACGTTTGCCTTATTTTCCTATGTTACGGAAACTGTGTTGCAACTGTGAGGCTGCGTTTCGGTGCGTTGCCTTGCGGCGGCGCACTTTTTTAGTTCGCGAAATTTGCACGGCATTTTGTGGAGGGTAACAAAAATTGCCGTCTGAAATAAAACTTCAAGGAGAATAATTATGGAACAAACCGAAACAAAACAACTTGTGGAAAAGAAGGAATCAAAAATTGTCGAAAAAACAAAACAAGCGTTGATTAATGCTTTTGACGAAAACGGCAACGGTGAAATTGACGTCGAGGACTTGATAATAAAAAGCCTTAAAATCCCCGGAATAAAAATCGACAGGGATGGTTTTTTAAGAACGGAGTTTAAGGAAAAATGCTCGGAAGAGGTCGTAAATGCGGCTGTGCTGACAAATCCGATAGAGGCAGGGGTTCCGCTTAAAACCATCGACAAAACGGCCGAGGACGTCATCCAGAAGGAAAGAATCGTAGTTTCGGGAATTGCCACGGCACTCAGCATCCCCGGAAGCTTTGCGATGCTCGCAACCATCCCTGCCGACGTAGCGCAATACTACGGCTGTATGCTTCGTACGGCGCAGAAATTGATGTATCTTTACGGATTTCCGCAAATAGACGTTGGTTCGGACGAGGGGGTGTTCGATTCGGAAACAATCAACATGCTGACGCTTTGTTTGGGCGTCATGTACGGCGTTGCCGGGGCAGATAAGGCGATAAAAGCGATTGCAGGGGCGCTTTCGAAGGGCGTGCCTAAACAACTTGTCAAACGCGCATTGACAAAGGGTACGGTTTATCCTATCGTAAAATCGACCTCCAAGTGGTTTGGTGTAAAAATGACAAAAGAGGTGTTTGCAAACTTCTTCAAAAAGAGCATACCCGTTGCAGGCGTCGTGCTTAGCGGCGGAATAACGTACCTTACTTTCAAACCGTGCTGTGAAAAATTGAAAAAACAACTTAGGGACACAAAACTCGTAAACCC
>CAZBVO010000001.1:0-84361 GCA_964495385.1 uncultured Faecalibacterium sp. | reverse complement strand
AATTTAGGGACGGATTTTTTGGCGAAAATATCTGCTCCAATGACACAAAAACGCTTGACAGAAGTGCTTTTGGGGTGGTATACTTTTACTATCACTTAATCGATTACGGAGTTGTTATGACCAGATTGCCGAGAACCGAAATTTTGGACAAGAGCGAATATTTTCACATTTTAACCTGCGGCCTCACTCGCGAAAACGTTTTTAAGGCGGACAACCTCAAACGTTTTTACGTCAACACCATGGCGGAAAAGGCGGCAGATATGCACGTCAGCGTGCTTGCTTATTGCGTTATGGACAATCACAGCCACCTTATCGTGACTGCCAAGGACAAAAACGCAGTGCCTGAATTTATGCGCAGGCTCAACACCACTTACGCCAAGTTTTACAACCGCATCAAAAACAGAAGCGGTTACGTTTTTAAGGGACGTTACGACAGCGAACCTTTGACCGGGTTGGATCAGATCGAAAGTTGCATCACGTTTGTTCACAACAATCCGTGCGCCGCAGGCATCGAGCTGTTTTCGGCCGATTATCCGTTCAGCAGTGCAAAATCCTATATGTTCGGCGAAGGCGTTGCGGACGTCAAGGCGGTTGAGGCGCTGTTTGGCGAAGTTCCCGAACTGACAAGCTATCAAAAAGAAAAGTTTGACTTTTTGGAGCAGAAGCCTAACGAGGACTGCGACACGGTGCTTATGGAACTTATTCACAAATTCCGCATCACCGACAAATACGCTTTGCAGGATCCTGAAATTTTGAAGGCGGCCATTTACGAGCTTCAATCCAGATGCGGCGTTTCGCTTAGGGACGTTGCCGTGCTTTTGGGCATCGACCGCGAAAAAATCAGGCGCACCGCTTTGAAAATGAAGCAACAGCAGCAGCAGTAAACTTTGCCTTTGGGCTTAGAATAGTATCTCCACTTTTTATTGTTTTTGGAAAAAGCGTCCTTACGGGGGCGCTTTTTCCGTTGTCGGAAAGGGAATTGTTGCCAAAACCGCCGAAGCAGCGGCTGTTTTCGACAAAATTTGACGTCATTTCGGCCGATTTTGCCGCCGCCTGCCGATTTCGGGCATTATTTTTTTGGTCGTGCCTATTCAAAAGTCACATTTTATTGACAAATTGTTTGAATGTGTTTATAATTATAACGTATAACTTCGTGCGTATGTGTATATATGCGCGCAAGGTTACATTGAAATCTCAAGAAAGGAAGTAAACTATGAGAAAATTCAGCAAACTGTTTGCGATTGCGATTATGGTTATGCTTGTCGTTACCGTGTTCGCCGCTTGCGACAACAAGCAAGACGGTACCACCGACGACGACAAACAGCCTACCACCGTTTACACCGTTACCTTCGATTCGCAGGGCGGCAATTCGGTTGAGGCGAGAACCAGCGTTGCGGGAGGCACCATTCAGGCTCCTACCGAACCGATTCGCATCGGCTACAAATTTGTCGGCTGGTATACCGACAGCGCAGGTACGGGCGATGCCGTAAGTTTTCCGTTTACGGTAAATTCAAACGTCGTTTTGTATGCAAAATGGACTTTGCACCCGTTGACAAGCGAGGCTATCGACAACTATATGAACTCCGAATTCGGCGATTCCATCAACGGCTACTATCAAAAAACCGTTGACATTACCGTTGCCACTTACGATTTCGGCGGTTTGTCGGTTCCTGCAGGCGTTGAGGGAAGCAAATGCTATTTCGGCATTTACGGTTCCTCCGATTTGGATAAGAGCAGTATCCTTTACGTCAGCGACCAAACTCAATGGTTGACCATGTTTGGCGCAGGCTCCACTTCGGGCGCACAGAAAACGCCGGTGTTCTCGTTGACGAAAGGCAACAACTATTTCTACATACTGTTCATCAATTACGAGGACAACTCCACCAAAACTTACAACTTCAACATTCGCCAGGGCAGCAGCTACACCGTTACTTTCAGAAACAGCGATCAGAACTACTATCGCGTGGAAGTTCCTTTCAAAGGCACCGTTTTTGATCCTAACGACGTCAACAACAGCCGCTACGCAGGCAAAACCTACACCGTGACCGACCCTAACGGCGAAGAAATCGACGTGTGGGACGGCATTTTGTACGAAGAAGACGTTCCTGCCGAAATCGAGGCAAGGGCGGGTTATTCCTTTGAATATTGGTACTATTACGAGGACAACCAAAACAAATACTCCTTCAAAACCAACATCGAAATCAACAGCGATATGACGTTGTACGCCGAATGGAAAGCAAAATCCTACACGGTCGAGCTTTCTCCTTTGGGTTGCGACGTGCTTTCGCACACCTCGGCTAAGGTTACCTACGGCGAAGGCGGCACCGAATTTGACGTTCCGCAAAAATATCAGGCCGTTTTTGAAGGCTGGTACTACGGCGACAGGCAAATCACCACCGCCGACGGCAGACTTTTGAAAGTTTGGGACATCGATATCGACGGCATCACTCTCACCGCAAAGTGGAGGATGAATCAATACAGCGTAACCCTTCTCAACACCAACGAGGGCGCAGGCAGCATTTACCTCACCGACGTCGACGGCAACGAGTTGGGCTCGGCGGCAAAACTCGATTACGGTTCGTTGTTCGACATCAACGTCGCACCTAACAACGGCTACCGCTTCAAGGGTTGGACCACCGCTGCCGACACCGACAAGACCGTGGATCCGTCCACCGTCGTTTTGGCAAAGGACGTTACCTATTACGCACAATGGGAAATCGTAAAATACGTTCTCACTTTCGACGTTACGAAGGATTGGGTGAACTACAACGTTACCGAAGTGACCGACGATGCGGGCAATTCCGGCATCACCGAAACTTTCGATTTGGTTCAAATTGCCGACAGTTCGGCAAAACTCTTTGACGAAACCGGTTCGGAAAAACAATCCCCGGCAGCATTCGTCATGAGCGTCGAAAGAAGCACCGCTTCCTATTTGGCAACCAAAAAAGGCTATTCGTTTAAGGGCTGGTTCTACGTTCAGGGCGGCAAACCTTACAGAGTAGGCGACGAAGAAGGCCACATCGACATCGAGTCCGTTTACGAGCTTAAACTCGGCACCGAGGGCGAGGATCAACAGGTTGCGCTTATCGCCGGCTATTCCATCGAAAGCTACGGCTTCAACGTAAGCACCACCAAAACCAAAACCGAAGAATGGATCAACGTTAAAATTTCCACCGCAAAAGGCGAGGCTTTCAACGGCCCGTTGGTGGCATATAAGAGCGCAGTTCAGGAAGGAACGGTGCCGTCCGTTTTCGAATACGGAACCAAAATCGAATTGTCCTTGGCAATTCCTTCCGAATACGACGACATCTATAAGTTCGAAGCTTGGGTGAACTTCTTCGACAACACTCCTTATTCCACAACCGAAACTTACAATTGGGTTTTGGAAGACGTTTTGTCGATTAAGGCTCAGTTCGGCACTGAAAAATACAATTTCGTTTACGGCGGAACAATTATCGGAACCGCCGAAAAAGGCAACACCTTCAGCATTGACAGCTACGTCAAAGAAAGAGAAGGCTACACCTTCGTCGGTTGGAAACACGACGTAGTCGACGGCAAACTTATCACCGACGAAAACGGCACAGGCCTCGAGGTGTTTATGTTTGACAGCGACAGTGCGGGCGAAGAATACGGCAATCATATTCTCGTTGCTCCGGAATACGTTGCAAACAGATACACCGTTGACGTCAACGTAAGCGATTCGGAAGCAGGCTACGGCGTGCTCGAATCCAGCGCCGACAGAGAAGGCGAAATCGTTTACGACGGCAGCTACACTCTCACCGCGGTAACCAATCCGGGCTACACTTTCAAGGGTTGGTACAGGGTTGTCAACGGAAACAGACAGGAAAGAGTTTCGGCAGATGCAGTTTACCACGTTGCAACCGTCAACACCGTTCAGGATCTCGCATTCGAGGCGGTTTGGGAAGCTAACCGTTATTTGGTAAAGCTGACCGCAGAAGGCGGCGACGTTAAATTTTACGTTGCGATTTTCGGAAAAGATTACTTCCTCAACATAACGTCCAGAGACGAACTGAACTCCGTCAAGGACGAACAGGCAAACAGAGTGTTTAAGCTGGATGCCGACACCCGTGAATTCTACGAATTTGTCGGTTGGAAATACGTCAAGAGCAACGTGTACAACCTGCTCACCGACGCCGACGGCGAATTTGAAACGGCAAAATGGAACATTTTGTCCGACGTTGAAGTAGCTCCTATTTGGCGTTCGGTATACGAACTCGGCGACGACGGCAGCATTGTCGGTTTGACCGATTACGGCAAGGAAAACTACACCGAACTTTACGTTCCGAGTACGATTGAAGTTACCGACGAAGACAAACTTACCGTAACCAACGTTAAAATTACTTCCGTTGCGGCCGAAGCCTTTGCAGATTATACCTTCATCACTAAGGTTGAACTTTCAAACGACATCGTTACCATCGGCGAAAACGCATTTGCCGGCACAGTTAATTTGGCAGAAGTCGTCATCGGCACTCAAAGCGAAGGCGTAAGCCTCTCCAAACTTGCCGAAGTCGGCGCAAACGCATTCAAAAACTGCACTTCGTTGACCTCCATCGCATTCCCTGTAACCGTCGAAGTTTACGGCGACAGCGTGCTTGCAGGTTGCGGCGCACTTACCGACGTTACCTACAACGGCAACATGGCGTTTGGCAAACTGTTCGGTTCGGAAAGTTACAACAACAGCTACTCGGTCATCCAAAACGGCAACAACTACTACGTTCCGTCCGGTTTGACCACGATCAACGTGACCGCAGGCATCAGCAAGATTGCCGATTACAGCTTTGCAAACCTCACGTTGGTTCAGAACATCAACTATCCTGACACCGTTTGCGAAATCGGAACCTCCGCTTTCGAAAACAGCGGCATAGTTGCATTTAACTTTGACAACATCACCTACATCGGCGCAAACGCTTTCAGCAACACCAAACTGACTGAAGTTGTTCTTTCGGACAAACTGGAAGTTTTGGGAAGCGGAGCATTCAGCCGTTGCACCGAACTTACTTCGGCAACCATCAAACACAACCCGGTGGAAATTCAGTCCGGTTTGTTTGAAGATTGCACCAAGTTGGCCACCGTCGAGGGTACCGAATCCGTAAGACGCATCGGCAAAGCCGCATTCAAAAACACCAAGCTCACCGCTTTTGCGGGCGCATCGGTTGAAACGGTTGGCGATTATGCGTTTGACGGCGTAAACGGCCTCGCAACCGCTGGCTTTACCAAAGTTACCGCAATCGGCGTTGAGGCATTCGAAGCTTTTGGCACCATCGGTAAGGTTTACTACAAAGCACAAGACGCTTCTTCCACAATCGACGACGGAGTTCTTTACATCGCTCCGCAAGCATTCAAGGGCATTGCAATCACATCGGTTACTATCCCTGCATCGGTTGTAGAAATAGGCGAGGGCGCATTTGAAAACTGCACTTCGTTGACAAGCGTTACGTTTGGCGGCAACGACGTTAAGTACATTTTGTCGCGTGCATTCTACGGCTGCTCGGCACTCGGCTCGTTCACGGTTCCGGAATCCGTCGTTCAGATCGGCTACGAAGCATTTGCTTCGTCGGGATTGACTTCCGTCGACCTTAGCGCGGCTAAGTCGTTGAAAGTTGTCGGCAACAAGGCCTTTGCTTGGTCGAAATTGACTTCCGTCGAACTCCCTAACAGCGTAAGAACGCTGGGTACGGAAGCGTTTAAGGAAGTTACGACTCTTGCAAGCGCAACGCTCGGAAGCTTGACGGCTATCCCGGACGGCACCTTCTACGGTTGCACAAGCCTTGTCGAATTTACCGTCAAAGAAAACGTTGCTTCCGTCGGAAACAAAGCGTTTGCGGAAAGCGGAATCACCAAGGTTATAGTTGAGGGCGTTGATTCGGACGACGACAACAGCGAACTTGTCTCAATCGGCGAATTTGCTTTTGAAAACGCAGTCAAATTTACCGGATTCGTAAGAAACGAATATACGGCAAACAAAGAAGATGCAGACGGCAAACCTATTCAGAAAACCGATCCTGAAACCGGCGATCCGATGGTTGACGGCGAAGGCAACCCTGTGTATGAAACCGTAACGGTGTCCGGCGGCACCTTCCTTCCGGAAAAACTCGTCAGCATCGGACAGGGCGCATTCAGGGGCAACGTCAGCTTGACGACCGTCACGGCAACGGGTATCAAATCCTTGTCAGACGACGTGTTCAGCGGTTGTGAAAACCTTGCAAACGTTAACCTCGGCGAAGTTGTCGAATTCGGTGATTACGCATTCTACAACTGCAAATCGCTTACCGATATTTGCTACGGCACGGGCGACGGCGCATCCTTCAACAAGTTCGTGACCGGTTTGGTGTCCATCGGCGACAGCGCATTTGAAAACTGCGTCAACTTGTTCGATCAGGGCATTGACGGCAAGCTTACTTCGCTGGTCAGCATCGGCAACAAAGCGTTTTACGACAACAAACTTATCACCGCAATCGAAATTCCTGCAAAAGTCGCCACAATCGGCAGCCAGGCATTCAGCGGTTGCAGCTCGGTAAGCTCGTTGACGTTTGGCAGCGGCTCGGCTTTGACCACAATCGGCTACGAAGCATTCAGAGGCTGCAGAGGCATAACCGAAGTTACCTTCGACGACGCACTTACAACCATCGAGCGTGACGCATTCAACGGTTGCTCGGCACTTTCGAAAGTTGTTTTCGGCAAAGGCATTTCCTCCGTTGGAGCAAGAGCTTTTGCAAACATCCAAAACGGCGCAGAAGTCAAGTTCACCGGCGAAACCGCCCCTATCCTCGATTCGGGTGCTTTCGACGACGGTGCAAAACTTATGGTAAAATGGTTGTACGTCGAGTCTTACGGCAAAACCGCAGGCTGGCAAAACTACACCATAACTTCTTACATTCAATAAAACCAAACCTAACAAACCTCGCAGCGATGCGAGGTTTTTTGTTAAAAAAGCAACCGTAAACTGCGGTTGCTTTTAAATTAGTATTTAATTTAATATAATATACTATTTTATGCTTTTCGTCCGTTATCGGCCGAAATTGGGCGTTTAGGCGGCCGTTGTCGGGGCAGGAAGACTTTCGCCGAGGTCGGTGCCTTTGTAGGCCAATTTAAGCAAAATCGGTGTCATAATGCTGCCGACGATGACAAGGATGATAACAAACGGCATAAAGTCGGAAGGGATTATGCCTGCGCTTACGCCCTTTTGAGTGGTGATAAGAGCAACTTCGGCACGAGCCATCATTCCGATGCCCACGCGTGCGCTGTCTTTGTTAGAAAAACCGCACATTTTTGCCCCGACCGAGCATCCTACAAATTTGCCTGCAAAGCCCATCAAAACCCAAACGAGGCCGAAAAGAATAAGCTTACTCTCGAAGTTTTCAAAGCGGCAGGCAATGCTTATGTGCGCAAAGAAGATAGGGGAGAACAGCATGTAACTGCCTTGGTCGATACGTCGTTCGATGTAGCGTGCGTCTTTGGTGTCGCTGAATATTACGCCTGCGATAAATGCGCCGACGATTTCTGCAAGGCCAAACAGATTTTCGGCAATAAAGGCAAACAGCAGGCAGGTGCAAAGGCCTATGATAGGCATGCGGCGGTGATGTTCGTATTTGGTTTCGATCATCTTGAACAACTGGTTTATGATTATGCCTATCGCAACGGCCAACACGAAGAAGAACAGCGTGTTAAGCAAGGTGTCCGCAACTCGAGCCCCAGGCACGCTTTGGCCGATGACAAGGGTGAGGATAACAAGCCCGATAACGTCGTCCAAAACTGCCGCCGACAAAACGGAAGTGCCTACTTTGCCGTTCAGTTTGCCAAGCTCCTTAAGGGTGGCTACGGTCAGCGCAACGCTTGTAGCGGTCAGAATTACGCCGTAGTAAAGGTTGTGCAAAATTGTTTCGGACGAGTCGACTCCTCTAAATAAACAGGCCGTTCCGAATCCGAGTGCCATCGGAACCACGACGCCCAAAAGCGTGATGACGACGGAAGGTTTGCCTGCCGAACGAATTTGTTTAAGGTCGGTTTCGAGCCCTGCGGAAAACATTATAAAAACGACGCCGATTTGCGATATTCCCGTAAGAAGTTCGCTGTCGTTTACCCAGCCTAAAAGGTTTGGCCCCAACAAAAGTCCCGCCAGAAGCGAGCCTATAACCTCGGGCAGTTTGAACTTTCGCATCACAAGTCCGAGTGCTTTTGCAAAAAACAGTATCAGCGCAAGGCTGAAGAATATGGAATCCATATGTATCTCCGAAAAATTATTTCCGATTGAATATTATAGCACCATAAAAAAAGTTGTCAATCAAAAGCAAGGCTTTTGTTGCAAACTTAAAATATATTTGTTATACTAAACGTATTATGAAGAATAATCGTTACGACGTCATAGTTGTGGGTGGCGGAGCCTCGGGGCTTATGCTGGCGACGCAGCTGGACGAAAAACTTAATGTGGCCGTGGTCGAGTGCGGCGAAAAGGTAGGCAAAAAGCTGTTAGCAACAGGCAACGGCAAGTGCAATTTGTCAAATTTGCAAATTGACGTTTCGGCGTACAACAATCCGTTTGCCGAGCGTGCGCTTAAAAGTTTCGGGGTACATTCGACGTTGGCGGCGTTTAAACAACAAGGGCTTAAAGTCAAGGCCGACGGCGAAAGGCTTTATCCGTACAGTGAAACCGCTTCAAGCGTCTCGGACGTTTTGCGCAGGCGCATCGAGGAAAAGCACGTTTCGACGATAACAGGTTTTAAAGTGGACAAAATTGAGTTTAAAGGCGTGTTTAAGGTGTGGTCGGGCGATTCGGTTTTGGAAGCTGAAAAAGTGGTTTTGGCAACCGGAAGCAAGGCAGGTTTCGGATTGGACAGCCATTTTTTGTTTGAGTCTTTCGGACACAAAGTCAAAAAACTCAGGCCTTCGCTGGTGCCTTTGAAATGCGACGTAAAGCACCTTAAAGGCCTTAACGGCGTTAGGGCAAAGTGCAGAGCAACGCTTTACAAGGACGGAGTTGCGGTTGCGGCGGAAAACGGTGAAGTTCTGTTTAAGGATTTCGGGTTGTCGGGCATTGCGATATTCAATTTGTCGGCGATGGTCGCACGGGTTTGCGGCGATTACGAAATCGGGCTGAACTTTATGCCGGATGCCGACGTCGACGAAGTTTGCGAGTTTTTGGTCGACCGTTTCGAGAGGCAACCTTACAACGACAAGGAACAGTTTTTTGTGGGCGTGTTTCACAAAAACATTGCAAAAAGCATTTTCTCGTATATCGGCGCGGAAAAGGTTGAAAAGGACAATTTGGCCGCACTTACGAGGGCGGTTACGGATTTTAGAGTAAAGGTTTTGTCGGCATGCGATTTCAGCTTGGCGCAGGTTACGTCGGGCGGACTTCGTACGGACGACTTCGACGATTCGACCATGGAATCGAAACTTCAAAAAGGCTTGTATGCCGTTGGCGAAGTTTTAGACGTCGACGGCGTTTGCGGCGGGTTCAATTTGCAATGGGCTTGGAGCAGTGCTTGCATGGCGGCCCGTGCAATAAACGAAAGGTTTTAAAAAAAGCGACGGATTTCCGTCGCTTTAATTTTTAATTTGATTTTAGATTATTTTCGGACGTCGTCGCCGTCAAATTCAAAAACAAAAGTGTTGTTTTTGTCCACAAGTCGGCTGAAAACTCGGTCGCCGTAAAACTCCCTAAGGCTTCCGTCGTAAGCGGAGAGGTTGGAGGTGTAGACGTTGCATTTGCCGTTGTTTTGGCGAGTTGACAAAACCCTGAAAAGATATTCGACGGTTACGTTTCGGATACGCTGTTCGCTGCCCAGATCGTCCAAAACGAGAAGGTCGCAGTTCAAAATATCCTCGATGTAGACGGAGCGGTCGGCAATTGGCGTGGTGTGATAACGCGTCATAAGCCTGGTAAAGTCGAAAGCCGTCAAAAACATCACGGTGTGGCCTTTGTCCAAAACCGCATTTGCGATTGCGCTTGCCACGCAGGTTTTCCCCGTGCCGGTGTTGCCCAAAATAAAAAAGTTTTTGTATTTTTTCGGCGGAAAGCGGTCGACGTAACTTTGCGCTTTGTCGTAAAGTTTTTGCATGCTTTGACGGTGTTCGGGATTTTTGAAAACGTCAAAGTTGCAGTCCGAAAAAGAGAAGTCGGCACCTACGGTGAGGTTGCAGGCTTTTTTAAGCTCTTCCATATAAAGGCGTTTGAAGCAAACGCACGGCTGTCCGTTTTTGTCTTTTCCGCTGTCGTCGCAAATTGGGCAGAGCGGTTTTACCGACAAAAAGTCAGGCGAAAGGCCCATTTCTTGAACGATTTTGTCGAGTTGTTTTTTTGCTTTTTCAAGCTGTTTTCGGGCTTTGTCGGATGACGTTCCCTTAACTTCGGCTTTTGCAAGTTCAAATTCCAATTCTCTGACGGCGTCGTCGGCGGCACGGAAGCGTTGGTTTTTGCGAGCCTCTTCGAGTCGGCGAAGCCGTTCGAGGTTGCGCTGTTTTTCCAAATGCTCGTAGTGTTCGTAAACGAGAGCGACAAGTTGACTTTTGTTCATATAAGCTCCTAAAATTCAACGTCGTCGATTGACGGACGGTCGGTGAAGACGGAACGGAGTTGTTCCTTTGTGTATTCGCGGTTTTCGATGTTTTTGTAAACGGCGGTACCTTTGTCGGTTTTAAAGCCGGAGGAGGACAGATACGTCCGTGCTTCGGCGGCATCGAATATGCGTTTTTCTTTGAGCGAGGCCAGTGCCTTGTTTATGCCGCCCGTTGCGTATTTGGACGAGCCTTGAAACTCGGCGGCGATTTTGATGACTTCGTCCGAAAATCCCCAGTCGAAACTCCAAGTCCTGTAGTAGTCACGATCTTGTTGCGTGACCGAGCGCCCCGAGCCCGAAAGCTCCAAAAGGCTTTTGATGAATTGGTCGTCTTCAAGCTGTTTTTCGATGTGGCGGTTGATGCCCGAAGTTGTGACAAGGCCCATTTTCGTGAACTTTTTGACATAGCCGTCCATTCCGCTTAATGTGCGGATTCCGGACATAAAACAGTACTTTGCAACAGTTAAAACGGCTTCTTCGTCCATTCCGCCCATAAGCCACGGTGCGACGTAGGTTTCGATTTCCTGTTCGACCGATTCGTAGAAAACGCCTATTGCCGAGTTGACTTTTATGGCGAGGTTTTTCATTTGCTCGCGCTCGGCCGAGTAGGCTTTCATTTCTTTTTCGGACAAAACGTTGAGGCGATAATATTCGTCAAGCAGGGCATCCAGCTTTTTGAATCCGCCTTTGTTTTTGCAGGTTTTTGCGGCAAACAAAACGGCGTTCAGGTCGAAGCCCCAGTTGGACGTCCACTTTACAAAGGCCTGTTTTTCTTCCAAATCAACCGAGCCGGATTTGCGGCCGAGAGCTTTCAAAACTTCTCGCAAGCTGTCGTCCAAAGCGTCGTATTCGTTTAGCTTTTGTTCGACGTCGGAAGCGGTGCGAACTCCGTCAGAGGCCCAGCTGCGAGCAACGGCCTGAACGTATTGAAGGCGGATGGATTGCCCCTTAAGCGAAATGCAATACTGTATGATCATCAACATCGCATCCGGTTGAATGCCTGTTTGGTCCATGGTTTCATACAGCAAAATAAACTCGTTTTGCACCAGCGGACGGTCGGAAAACAGCTCCTGCGCCTGAAGGTTGAAGTCGTAGTATTTTTCAGATTTGTATTTTTTTGGCGGTTGCTTTGCCCCTTTTAGCGACAAATATTTTACTTCCAACGGATTTTGCGATATAATTTGAAGTAGGCCGTTGTCTTCCCAAAACTTGAAAATGCCGTAAATTTCGTCGGGTTTTAAGCCGAGGGTCAGGGACAGATTTTCTTCGGTTGAATCTTTTTCGGACGGATTCGAGCAAAGGTACAGGCCGTACAGATAAACCTTGATTTGGTTTTCGGTTGCGGACGGCAGATATTCGTTGATGAACAGATTGTCCACCAGCGTGAAAGTTTCCATAAGGTAATCGCTTGAAAATTTGCAAACCGACATCTTCGCCGTCCCTCCAAAGTAAAATGCTTGTTTTTGTAATATACCACATTAAGTCCTCAAAAACAAGCGAATTTTTAAAAAAATATTTGCTACACTATATATAGTGTAAGTGTAATATGCGGCCACAACTTTAACCGTTGTCAGCGCAACCGCTTTTGCAAAGCGAAGCAAAGAGGTTCGCCGAGGGCGTAAAGTATAACCGCTTGCGAAACCAATATGCTTAAAAAGTTTATTATCCAAAGTTCCTCCGAGCCCATGACAAGCCACATGGTCGGGAGAGTGAGCGCATTAAGCAGCACCGCAGGCAACGGAGCCAGCCACCGATTTTTGATTTTCGAAGTCAAAACGGCCGCAACCAAAGTTGTTAAAGTGCCGATGACTACGTCGTAAATTCCGTACGAGGAAAAAAGATTCGTCAGCAGGCAACCTACCGTCACCCCCACCACCGCTTCGGGCATAAAAAAAGGAAGCAATGTCAGTGCTTCGGCAAAACGGAATTGTACGGGGCCGTACGTTATTGCAGGTACTGCCGCCGACAGCGCAAAATAGAGCGCCGCGATTACTGCGCCTCGTGTCAGACGCAACGTGCTTTTTTTCATTAAACTTATCTCCGGTATTTTTTTGATGGGTAGCCGAATGAACCATCGCATAAAATATAGCACAATAAAATAAAAAAAACAACCGATTTTCGGTTCAAAAGGAGGCAATATGATAAATTTTTACGACATGGACCAATCGATGACCAGCGGTTTGACTTTCGGCAGCTTTGTTACTGCGGGCAAAAAACCGAACGTGATGACGGCATCGTGGGGATTTTTCGGAGTTATGTGGAAAAAGAAAGTGGTCATCGTTCCGATAAGAGAATCGCGCTTTACAAAAAGCGTACTGGACGAGGGCGGCGAATTTACCCTCAGCATCCCTAACGAGGGCGAAATGAAAGCGGAACTTACGCTTTGCGGAACCAAATCGGGCAGAGATACCGACAAAATCAAAGAGGCAAACCTCGATATGATAAAGGCGAAATCGGTTGACACCTACGTTGTGGGCGGATGCAGAAAGTATTTTGAATGCCGAGTCGTGCAAAAGGTCGAAATGCCGCACGAGCTTCCGGAAGAAATCAGGGAACGCTACTACAAAACCCCGGATTTCCACACCTACTACTTCGGAGAGGTTTTAGAAGAATACTAAAAAAAAAAGCGGCAGCGATGCCGCTTTTAAAATGCCGTTTAGTCTTTTATCAGTTCGACGGTCATAAAATCGAAACCGACTTCCTCCAAAAAGTCCCTCGGAAGATATTTTGTCAGGTTAAAATCGTTGAAATGCTTAAAATGACTGCTGTGCGGAACGGGCGTCCCGACGTCTAAGTCGACGCAGATTTTGTGCAACGAATCTTCGTAATACTCACGGTTAAGGTACTTTTTCAAAACCAGCACTCTGCTTTCGGTTACAACGCCGTCTTTGACCAACTTAACCCACATTTTCATTTTTAAAACCTCCGAATCGATAAATTTAAGTTAGCACAAGGGCGGAGCTTTGTCAAGAAAGCGAGGGTATAATTTTAAAGACGAAACAAAAACTAACCTCGTATATGGAGGTGTGTTATGCTGACAAGCGGAATGGTTAGGCGCATCGACGAACTCGGACGTGTCGTCATACCCAAAGAAATCAGAAAAACCGTGCGCTTAAAAGAAGGCGAGGAGCTGGAAATTTTTGTGGACGAACAGGAAAACGTAGTGCTTAAAAAGCATTCGCCGTTTTCGGAGCTGAAAAATCTTTCGGAGGCGTTTGTTGCCTCGGCAGAGAAAATAACCGATTCGGAAGTGGTGGTTTTCGACACCGGAAAAATTGTTGCCGCATCCGATAAATTAAAAAAACAGCTTTTGGGACGTGAGATTTCCGCCGAACTCGACGAGGTGTTGCGACAGCGCAAAAAGGTGGTTTTTCGGGGCAGGTCGTGCATCGAAATCGCCGGCGAAAATTTTGTGTCGGAGGAGCAAATCGTTTGCCCGATAAACGTGCAGGGCGAGTTGGTTGGCGGAGTTATGTTTTTCAGCACGTTCGGAGGACTGGGAACTTTGGACGGCAAGCTTTGCGACTTTACGGCGGATTTTTTCAAATGTCTGAAAAGTCAATAAAAAAATCCGTCATAGGCGGTGCCGGCACAATCGTGCTGTCGGCGATAGCGGCAAAAGCAATCAGCGCATGTTTTCGACTGCCGCTGACAAACATTTTGGGTGCGGAAGGCATCGGTTTTTACCAGCTTGTGTTTCCCGTTTATTCGCTTCTTATCGCATTGTCGGGCGTCGGGGTGTCGGTTGCCGTGTCGAGGCTGGTTGCCGAGCGCACGGCTTTGGGTTTTGACGGTGACGAATACGTTTTGCCGGCAATAGTTGCGGTCACTGTGCCGTCGGCGATATTGACTGTTGTAGCAATGGTTTTTTCGGACAAAATTGCCTTGTTTCAGGGCAATTTGGCCGTGCAAAAGTGCTATTTGGTGATTTTGCCGGCTGTTGTTTTGGTTGCGGTCGGAAGCGTTTTCAGGGGGTATTTTCAAGGCAAATACTTTATGCGGCCAACGGCGGTTTACAACGTTTTGTCGCAGCTGTTGAAACTTGTTTTCGGAATAGTTTTTGCGATATGTTTGAAATCCTCGGGTACTTTGTATGCCGTCTGCGGTGCGCTTTTAGGCGTTGCTTTGTCTGAATTTTCGGGGACGTTGTACCTTATTTTGAAGTACCAAAAGTTGAAACCGGCCAAAATAAGCAAAGCCTCACTGCCGTTTTGGCCCAAGTTTAAACAGCTTTTGAAGGTGGGACTTCCTATAATGTTGGGAAGCATTATATTGCCGATTTCGGGTTTTATCGATACGTTTTTGGTGGTTAATATGCTAAAACTGTACGGATTGACCGCATCTGAGGCCACTGCCGAGTACGGCGTGATGTCGGGTGCCGTAACAAGTTTGGTCAATTTGCCGGTTGCGTTGGCGGTTGCCGTTTCGGTGGCCGTGGTGCCGTCGGTTGCCTCGTCGGGCGTCGAGCGCGATTTGGCTTCCGTGTTGGTAAAAAGCAAAACGTCGTTGAAGCTTGCCTACTTGGTGGGGGTGCCTGCAACCGTGCTGTTCTTTGCGCTTGCGCCCGATTTGATTTTGCTGTTTTATCCCAAACTTTTAGCGGGCGAATCGCAACTTGCCGTCAGGCTTTTGCGCATTTACTGCGTATCGGCAACGCCGATGACGCTTTTGCAAATTTACAATTCGATTTTGCAAGCCTTGGGGCAAACTTCAAAAACCGTATGGAACATGCTGTTTGCCGTTGCGGTTAAGGTTTCGCTTTCGATTGTGCTTATTTACTATATGGGAATCGAGGGATATGCGCTGTCGGGAGCGGTTTTTTCGGTGGTTGCGGCAGGCCTCGGGGCGTGGCAACTCGGAAAACTTTTGGGAAAAGGCATAAAACTTTTGAAAAATGTGTACGGAATTTGTGTAAGTAGTGTTATAATAGGTTTAACTTCGTATTTTATTTCGCGTACGTTTCAAAAACCGCTGTTGTCGGTCGGGCTATCGCTGGCGGTATCGGGCGTTGCGTACGTTGCTCTTGTTTGGGCAATGAAAGTTTTGGACGATGACGAAATTTCGTCCTTACCGTTTTTGAAAAAAACAAAAAAAATTTTGTAGAGGTAACTTATGATAACAGTTGTCGGACTTGGAATTTTGAAAAATCAACTTACGCTGGAGGCCGTCGAGGCGATAAAAAATGCCGACACGGTGTTTGTAAAAACCGCTTTGACTCCGACGTACGGATATTTTTCGGAAAACGGCATAGACGTAAAATCGTTTGACTATCTGTTCGAGTCGGCGTCGGATTTCGATGCACTGGACAATCTTATAATAGACACCTTAAAAAAGGAAAGTCAAAACGGAAACGTAGTTTTTTGTGTCAACGGCGACGGTGCCTCGGATGCGACTGCGGCAAAACTTTTGTCTATGGATAATGACGTCAGGCTTGTTTCGGGCGTTTCGTCATCGGCGGTGTCGCTGGGGTTTGCGCCGTCGTCTTCGTGGGTGGAATATGCCGCTTACGACGTTGCTTACAAATCCGATTTTTTGACAGACAAAAGGGTTCCTTTGACAGTCAGGGAACTTGACAACAAATTTTTGGCAAGCGAGGTTAAGGACAAACTTGCCGACGCATACGGCTACGGCGCCGAGTGCTACATATTGAAAATCAAGGACGGCAAAACCGTTTCCGAAAAGGCGGTTGTGGACGACATTGACAAAGGTGGTGACTTCGATTATTCCACCACGGTTATTTTGCCGCCGACGGATTTACTTAACAGCGAACGCTACGATTTTTCAGACCTGTTGCAAATTATGGACAGGCTTCTTGCCGAGGACGGTTGCCCGTGGGATAGGGCGCAGACGCACAAGTCCATCAGAAAGAGCATGATCGAGGAAGCTTACGAACTTTGCGACGCTATTTCCGCCGACGACACCGAAAACATCATCGAGGAAACGGGCGACGTTTTGTTGCAGGCCGTTTTCCACGGGAAACTCGGCGAGCAGGACGGTGAATTCGACGTGGCCGACACCGTAACCGGCCTTTGCAAAAAATTGATTTCCAGACATACGCACGTTTTCGGAGACGTGAAAGTTGCAAACGGCGAAGAAGCCTTAAAGGTTTGGGAAGCAAACAAAGCAGTTGAGAAAAAGGCGGCCACCGCATCGGAAAAAATTGACCGCATCGCAAAAAATCTGCCTAGTTTGTCCTACGCCGAAAAGGTTTTGAAATATGCCGCAAAGGACGGTTTCGAATGGACTAAGGACGACGGTTATTACGACAAAGTCGTCGAGGAACTTAACGAACTTCGCAATGCTTCCGCCGAGGACGTCGAAATGGAAGCAGGGGACTTGTTGCTGTCGGTTTTGAATCCTTTAAGACATTTGCACGTTAATCCGGAAGTTGCGCTCAGGGTTGCGACTCAAAAATTTATCAACCGCTTCAAACACGTTCAGGAGGCGATGGCAAAGGACGGGGCGTCTATTGACGATCCCGAGGTGTTTGACCGCTACTGGGACGAGGCAAAAAAGGTTTACAGATGAAAATCGGAAATATTCAACTTAAAAACAACGTTTTGCTTGCTCCGCTTGCAGGCTTCACCGACGTCGGGTTCAGAAGGCTTGCCGCCGAGTTCGGCGCGGGTTTGACTTGCACCGAGATGGTCAGCGCAAAGGGACTTGTGTTAAATTCTCGCCCCGCAATGCCGCTTTTGGCCGTGTCGGAGGCCGAAAAAACGGTTGCAGTGCAAATTTTCGGAGGCGAACCCGAGTTTATGTACAAAGCGGCAAAACACGAACTTTTGAAAAAATTCGACATAATTGACGTAAACATGGGCTGTCCGGTTGCAAAGGTTGTCGGAAACGGCGAGGGAAGTGCGCTTTTGACCGACCCGAAACGCCTCGAAGAGGTGGTTGCCGCAACCGTAGAAGGTGCCGAAGGACGTCCTGTTACCGTAAAAATGAGATTAGGCTTTTCGGAAGGCGAGTTTACCGCCGACCGTAATGCCGCAATTGCCGAAAAGGCGGGCGCGGCGGCAGTGGCGGTGCACGGAAGAACCCGAAGCATGTTTTACTCGGGCGAGGCCGATTACGAACGCATAGCCGAGGTCAAAAAAGCGGTACATATTCCCGTTGTAGCAAACGGCGACGTCGTGGACAAAAATAGCTTTCAAAGGTGCTTGGAAGTTACCGGATGCGACGGAGTAATGATAGGTCGAGGCGCCCTCGGCAGACCGTGGATATTTGCAGAACTGCAGGATAAAACGCCTGAATTTAACATTGAAAGCCTTATTTTGCAACATATTGCCGATTTGCGTGCCGTCTATGGCGACTACGTTGCGGCCAACGAAATGAAAAAACACATCTGTTGTTACCTTAAAGGTCGACGCGGCGTGGCCGCTTTGAAAAACAGATTTATGACATTAAAAAACATCGAAGAAACCATCCTTGCCGTTAAGGAGGTTTTTGGGGAGGATACGCTTTGAACATCGTTTTGTTTGAACCCGAAATACCGCAAAACACCGGAAACATCGTGCGCACCTGCGCGGCAACTCATTCGCGCTTGCATCTAATAAAACCGCTGGGTTTCGAGCTGTCGGACAAATATCTTAAACGTGCCGGGCTGGACTATTGGAGCGATTGCGACATAACGGTTTACGAAAACTTCGACGATTTTAAGTCGAAAAATAAGGGACGGTATTTTTATGCAAGCACAAAGTCGGCGCAAAGATACGACAAGGTTGACTTTTTGCCCGACGATTACCTTATTTTCGGGCCGGAAACGAGGGGGCTTCCCGAGGATTTGTTGCACGACAATTACGGCTCTTGTATACGCATTCCGATGTTTTCCGACCTAAGAAGTTTGAACCTTTCAAACAGCGTTGCGATTATTTTGTACGAGGCGTTGCGCCAGCAAAATTTTGAAGGTTTAAACGAAATCGGACATTTGACTAAATATTGATTTTGCTGCCTGCGGAAATTTCCGCGGGCTTTTTTGTAAAATAGTTTTGGAAAGGTTGCAAAAATTATATGTGTATGATATAATATCAAAAGATTATTGAATATTAAAAGGAGAGTTCTTTTTATGAATAAAAAAACTGTCAGAGACGTTGACGTCAAAGGTAAAAAATGCTTGGTAAGGTGCGACTTTAACGTACCGATGAAAGACGGTGTCATCACCGACGAAAACCGCATCAACGGCGCATTGCCGACAATAGAATATCTTGTCGCTCACGGTGCCAAGGTCATACTTTGCTCGCACATGGGCAAGCCGCACAACGTTTTGTCCGAAAATTGGGGACTTAACAAAAAGGAAAAGGCAAAGCTCGAAGCTATGCCTGAAGCAGACAGGGCGGCCGCCGAAGCCGAAATGCTTAAAAAGGCAGCAAAGGACCGTCAAAAACTTTCGTTGCGTCCGGTTGCCGAAAAACTTTCGGAAAAATTGGGACAAACCGTCAAGATGAGCGATGATTTCGTAGGCCCTTGCAGCGACAAATTGGTTGCCGAAATCAAGGACGGCGAAGTCGTTTTGCTTGAAAACACCCGTTTCGACAAAGGCGAAGAAAAACGAGACGAAGCACTTTGCAAAAAATTGGCAACTTATTGCGATATTTACGTTAACGACGCTTTCGGCACGGCACACCGTTCGCACGCAACTACGGCCGCCATCGCCGAATACGGCTTTGTAAAAACTGCGGTTTGCGGTTTCCTTATCGAAAAAGAACTGTCGGTTATGGCCGACACTTTGGAACATCCGGTTCGTCCGTTCGTTGCCATTTTGGGCGGAGCAAAAGTTGCCGACAAACTTAACGTTATCGACAATTTGCTTACAAAATGCGACACCCTTATCATCGGCGGCGGCATGAGCTATACGTTCGCAAAAGCGCAGGGCAACGAAATAGGCCTGTCCCTTTGCGACGACACCAAACTCGACTACTGCAAGAAGATGATCGAAAAGGCAAACGAACTCGGCAAAAAATTGCTTCTGCCGGTAGATGCCGTTTGCACCGCATCTTTCCCTGCTCCTATCGATGCCGAAATTCAAACCAAAGTCGTTGACATCGACAAAATCCCTGCCGACATGATGGGCATGGATATCGGACCTAAGACGGCCGAGCTTTATGCGGCCGAAATCAAAAATGCAAAATCCGTAATTTGGAACGGACCGATGGGCGTGTTTGAAAATCCGACTCTTGCAAAAGGCACTATTGCTGTGGCAAAAGCTCTTGCGGAAGCAAGCGACGCAACAACCATAATCGGCGGCGGCGACAGTGCGGCTGCGGTTGCCCAACTCGGTTTTGCGGACAAAATGACTCACATTTCCACGGGCGGCGGCGCAAGCCTCGAGCTGTTTGAAGGCAAAGTATTGCCGGGCATCGCTTGCCTTAACGATCGCGACTAAAAGTGGCGGCGCAAAGGCAAAATCCACCCAACTATGCCGCTATCATGGCGGCAGGCTCGTCGGCTTTTGCCGTTTTTGAGGCTCAACGGGCGGAGCAAAGGCAATCCGCACTTGCCGTTATTTCAAATAAGGAGTACGTTATGGACAACAAATTGCTTTCGCAACTTAAAGAGGACGGCACGGAAGTGTCTGTCTGCGTTATGAACGACTTTGCCGTAAAAGGTAAGGTTGTTGATTTTGACGACGGCTTTATTAAACTGGAAAGCGAACAGCGCAACTTCAAAAAGAAGTTTCAGCTTGTGAACAGAATTTACATCACCAAAATTGTAACGAAAGACTAAAAATCGAAAACCTGCCGCAAGGCGTTTTACAATAAAAAAATTTTAAAGAGGTATTAAAATGAGAAAACCTATCATTGCCGGCAACTGGAAAATGAACAACACCATCGCTGCCACCAAGGCTCTTATCACCGATTTGCTTCCGCTGGTTAAGGACGCAAATTGCGACGTAGTCATTTGCACTCCGTACACCGATCTCGCAACCGCAGTCGAAATGACCAAGGGCAGCAACGTTAAAGTCGGAGCCGAAAACGTGCACTGGGCAGAAAAAGGTGCGTTTACCGGTGAAATTTCCGCAGACATGCTTTTGGAACTTGGCGTAGAATACGTTATCATCGGCCACAGCGAACGCCGTCAGTATTTCGGCGAAACCGATCAAACCGTAAACGCTCGCGTCAAAACCGCTTTGGCAAAAGGGCTTAAACCTATCGTTTGCGTAGGCGAAACTCTCGAAGAAAGAGAAGGCGGCAAAGTCGAAGAAGTTTTGGTTCGTCAAACCACCGAAGCTTTGAAAGACGTTTCTTCCGACGATCTGGACAGAGTAGTCATCGCTTATGAACCGGTTTGGGCAATCGGAACCGGCAAAACCGCAACCGCAGAAGTTGCAAACGACACCATCAGAATCATTCGCGACACCGTCAAGAACCTTTACTGCGCAAATTGTGCCGAAAACAAAGTTCGCATTCAGTACGGCGGCAGCATGAACCCTAAAAACGTTAAAGAACTTATGGCCATGCCTGAAATCGACGGCGGCCTCATCGGCGGAGCAAGCCTTAAGGCAGTTGACTTCAGCCTTGTCGTAAACTACGACGCATAACCTTTGGATTTTGGTTGCGCCCTTGCTTGCAAGGGCGCGGCTGAAAACCGCTTCTTTTCAAGCGGTATTTTTTTGCCGACTATCGGCCTTATTTCGAAAATAAATTTCCGCCGAAAGGCGGAGGAGGCATATATGAACAACAGATTTTGCGGCCTTATAATTTTGGACGGATTCGGCATTTCCGAAAGCACTTCGGGCAATGCCATTTACGCCGAAGGCACGCCTTACATCAACAAACTTACGTCCCGTTACAGCAACACCCTTATCGGCGCTAGCGGCATGGACGTAGGGCTTCCCGACGGCCAGATGGGCAACAGTGAAGTGGGACATCTGAACATGGGCGCCGGGCGCATCGTTTATCAGGAACTTACAAAAATCACAAAGGCCATCGACGACGGCGACTTTTTTGAGAATGAAGCATTTTTGCACGCAATGGACAACGCCAAGCGTAACGGCAAAAAACTTCACGTCATGGGGCTTTTGGGCAACGGCGGCGTTCACAGCCATATCGTGCACCTGAAAGCGCTTATCAAAATGGCAAAAGAGCAGGGGCTTGACAACGTTTACGTCCATTGCTTTATGGACGGCAGAGACGTTCCGCCGACAAGCGGCATCGAATTTGTCAGGGAGCTGGAAGCTTACATGGCCGAAATCGGTTTCGGCAAAATCGCAACGGTTGCGGGCAGGTATTATCCTATGGACCGCGACAACCGCTGGGACAGGGTGGAAAAAGGCTTTGACGCAATGACGCTGGGCGAAGGGCTGAAATTTAATAGTGCGGCCGAAGCCATCGAGGATAGTTACGCAAGAGGCGTTACCGACGAATTTGTGGTGCCGAGCGTGATTTTGGGCGCCGACGGCGAACCGGTGGCAAAAATCGAAAAGGGCGACAGCGTCGTGTTTTTCAATTTCCGTCCGGACCGTGCAAGGGAAATTACCCGTGCCTTCACCTTCAAAGATTTTGACGGTTTTGACAGAAAATGCGGCTACCTCGATTTGACGTACGTTTCGATGACTCGTTACGACGCCACTTTCGACAATTTGGAAGTTGCCTTCAAACCGCAAAGCCTCAAAAATACTTTGGGCGAATATTTTGCAAGCCAAGGCATAAAGCAGTTGAGAATTGCCGAAACGGAAAAATATGCGCACGTCACGTTTTTCTTTAACGGCGGAGTAGAAGCGCCTAACGAGGGCGAGGACCGCATTTTGGTTCCGTCTCCGAAGGTTGCCACTTACGACCTCAAACCTGAAATGAGCGCGTACGAAGTCGCCGAAAAGGCGGCCGAAGCAATAAAAAGCGGCAAGTACGGCGCAATGATTTTGAATTTTGCAAACTGCGATATGGTCGGCCACACTGGCATTATGGAAGCGGCCGAAAAAGCCGTTGCCGCAGTTGAAGATTGCCTCAAAACCGTGTTGGATGCGATTCTGTCGGTTGGCGGCATGGCCATCGTAACCGCAGATCACGGCAATGCCGACAAAATGGTTGCCGAAGACGGCAGTCCGTTTACCGCACACACCACCAATCCGGTGCCGGTTATTCTTGTGGACGACAAAGTCGAATACGGTAAATTGAGAGAAGGCGGCAGGCTTTCGGACCTTGCGCCTACCATGCTGAAAATGATGGAGATTCCGGTTCCGAACGAAATGACCGGAAACGCACTTATTTAACATGAACGACAAAAACAAAAAACTTATCGTGCTGTTGCTTATTGCGGTGATTGCCGTTTCGGCGGTGATTGCGGCGGTGGTTTTGTTCCGCTCGGAGGACAAGCCCGATTCGCTGTCGGTAAGCTCGCTCGAAATCAAAAATCTGCCGACAAAAAGGTACTATTTGCCGGGCGAAGACGTGCTGTTTGACGGTTGTGTCATAACGGTTCGCTACTCGGACGGCACCGAAAAGGACATCAATTTAAACGAAAACGATTTTTCCGTGATGACCACGGGCACCGCTGTCGACGAAACCGTCGGATTTATAAAGGTGTCGACGGGCGGACAGTCGGTGAACGTTCCGTACATGGTGTCGTCGACCTACGACGGAGTAGAGTTTGACTCGGAAGATTTCCAATCGGTATACACGGTGGGAAATTCCGTTTTGTGGGGTTCGTCTAAATTTAGCATCAAAAAGAGAAATTCGACGTCGTCCACCGTGCTTAAAGTTACGGCGGCGGCCAACAAAACGGGCTACAACTTTTCGGTTTCGGGATTTTCGACGGAAGTTGCCGGCGAGTATAAACTTAAAGTTACCTTCCTGGCCGAAATTTACGAACTCGATTACAAGGTGGTGGGCTATCCTTTCGTGCATTCTATTGCATTGACGGGTACCCCTCGCACGGTCTATCTTAAAAGCGAAGACGTCGACGTGGGTAATTTGCAACTGCTGACGGAAACCAGCCTCGGCGAGAGTGCGACGGTCCAAGTTACCGCCGATATGATTTCGGGCTTCGATTCGTCCGAGACGGGCACGGACAAAAAAATGACGCTTAAATACACTCCGTCGCTCAGCGATTGCGACGCGAGTTTCGAAATTGCGTTCACTTACACCGTTTACGACGAAAATCAAATAGAATCCGTTGTGTTTTCGGCGGCAACCGGCGAGCTTAACTACTACGTCGGCGACAAAATAAACATTGTCGAAAGCACGCTGAAAATCAAATTTGTCGGCGGCGTTACCGCAGAAGTGGGAGTAAGCGACGCATCTGTCAGAATCGAAGAAAGCGGCTTCGATACGTCAAAAGGCGGCAGATTCAAGCTCAACGTGTTTTACACTACGCCAAACGGCACCGAGTACTGCTGCGAAACAGAGTACATCGTTACCGCAAGGGTTGAAAAAATGGAGGTCAAAAACGTTGAAAGCATGAAGGGCTTTACGTCCTATTCCGAGGCGAGCGGCACCGTTACGCTGGTTTATTCGGCAGGCGACACCTTCGATTTCGGCGATGCCTACGTTTTGATGACCTATGACGACGGAAGCACTAAGGAATTGAATTTGCAACAACAGCTTAATGCAGACACAAGGTCGGTCATTTTGCTGACGGTGCCGGATATGGTGCGCTTGACACCGGACGACATCGACATGAACACCGAAAGAGAAAACGAAATTTACGTCGGCTGGGCCGGCGGCAGACTGTTGACGGTCAATTACGTCATCGTCGCATAAACGAAAATAATTTGAGCCAAACGGCATTTAGAGGAGCATCTATGTATAAAAAAGTTGATACCGGCCTCAATTTCGTGGACAGAGAAAAAGAGGTTTTGGCATTCTGGAAAGAAAACGACGTTTTTAAGAAAAGTGTAGAGAAAAATGAAGGCAATCCGGAATTCAGTTTCTTCGACGGCCCTCCTACGGCCAACGGAAAACCGCACATCGGACATATTCTCACCCGTGTTATGAAGGATATTATCCCTCGTTACAAAACCATGAAGGGCTACCACGTCCTCAGAAAGGCCGGTTGGGACACTCACGGTTTGCCTGTCGAGCTGGAAGTCGAAAAGCTTTTGGGCATCGACGGAAAACCCGAAATCGAAAAATACGGCGTCGAACCTTTTATTCAAAAGTGCAAGGAAAGTGTTTGGAAATATAAGCACGAATGGGAGGTCATGTCCGACAGAGTAGGCTATTGGGCGGATATGGACAATCCGTACGTCACTTACGACGACAACTACATCGAGTCGGTGTGGTGGAGTTTGAAGGAAATCGACAAAAAAGACCTCATCTACAAGGGACACAAGGTTGTGCCTTACTGCCCGAGATGCGGAACGGCTTTGTCCAGCCACGAGGTTGCTCAGGGATATAAGGACGTCAAGGATACGTCCGCTTACGTTAAGTTTAAGGTCAAAGGGGAGGAAGGGACGTTCTTCCTCGCTTGGACAACCACTCCTTGGACGCTCCCGTCCAACGTTGCCCTGTGCATGAACGCAAAAACCGATTACGTCAAAATCAAGGTCGGCGACGAAAAGTATATTCTTGCCGAATCGCTTGTTCCGAGCCTTTTTGAAGATTACGAAATTGTCGACAGAAAAAAAGGTAAGGACTACGAATACGTCGAATACGAGCCGCTTTTCGACTTTTATAAGGAAGGCAAAAAAGCGTTTTTCGTCACAAATGCCGAGTACGTTACCACTACCGACGGTACGGGCGTGGTACATATCGCTCCGGCGTTCGGTGAGGACGACACTCAGGTAGGTCGTGCTTACGGCTTGCCACTGGTTCAATTTGTCGACACCAGAGGCAAAATGACCGCCGAGTGCGGAGAAGATTTGGAAGGTTTGTTTGTCAAAGACGCCGACAAGGTGGTTTTGAGAAAGCTGAAAGAGGCAGGACTTTTGTTCAAAAAGGCCGAATTCGAACACAGCTATCCGTTCTGCTGGCGTTGCGACACTCCGCTTATTTACTTTGCTCGCAGCAGCTGGTTTATAAAAATGACGGCTGTGAGGGATAACTTGCTCAAAAACAACAACGCCGTCAACTGGATGCCTGCATCCATCAAAAATGGCCGCATGGGCAACTTCCTTGAAAACGTTATCGACTGGGGATTTAGCAGAGAACGCTATTGGGGAACTCCGTTGCCTATCTGGATTTGCGACAAGTGCGGCAAACGTCACGTCATCGGAAGCAGAAAAGAACTTTGCGAACTTGCGGGCCTTGAAAAAGCTCCGGAACTGCATAAACCGTATTTGGATCCTATAACTTGGGATTGCGATTGCGGCGGAACTTTCAGAAGAACTCCGGAAGTTATGGACTGCTGGTACGACAGCGGCAGCATGCCGTTTGCTCAATGGCACTATCCGTTTGAAAACAAGGAAACTTTTGAAAAGGTTTTCCCGGCAAACTTCATTTCGGAAGCAGTCGATCAGACAAGAGGTTGGTTCTACACGCTTTTGGCAATTTCCACCTTGCTGTTTGACAAAAATCCGTTTGAAAACTGCATCGTTTTGGGCCACGTTAACGACAAAAACGGCATCAAAATGAGCAAACATAAGGGCAACGTGGTTGATCCGTTCAGCGTTTTGGACGTGCAGGGCGCAGATGCCGTGAGATGGTATTTCTACACCGCAAGCGCACCTTGGTTGCCGTCCAGATTCTCGGCGGACAACGTAAGCGAAGCGCAACGCAAGTTTATGGGCACGCTGTGGAACACTTATGCTTTTTACGTTTTGTATGCGGATATCGACAAATTCAATCCGTGCGAACATAAGCTGGAAGATCAGCAACTCACCACTATGGATAAGTGGTTGCTGTCGTCGTTAAACAGCCTTATCGCATACGTCGACGAAGCACTTAACGAATATAAAATCACCGAAAGCGCAAGGGCAATAGGCGATTTCGTGGACGATTTGTCCAACTGGTACGTCCGCCGCTCGAGAGAACGTTTCTGGGGCAGCGATATGACCAAGGACAAAGAGGCGGCATACACCACTTTGTCGCACGTCCTCATCGAATTGTCAAAGGTGATAGCTCCGTTCGTTCCGTTTATGGCTGAGCAGATTTATCAGAACCTTGCTAAAAACTTTGACAAAAACGCACCCGTTTCGGTGCACCTGTGCCAGTTCCCGAAGGCCGATTTTACGGCCATCGACAAGAGCCTCGAGGACGGCATGAAAGAGGTTATAAAGGTGGTTACGTTGGGGCGTGCTTGCCGCAATAAGGCAAACGTCAAGAACCGTCAACCGCTCAGCGTTTTGTACGTCAAGGGCAAACCTCTGACCGACGAATTGAAAGCGTTGGTTGCAGACGAATTGAACGTTAAGGAGGTTTCGTCAAGTGCAAGCGACAGAGAATTTATCACCTATGAACTTAAACCGCAACTGAAAACCATAGGGCCTAAATACGGTCCGTTGCTTGGGAAAATCAAGGCGTTTTTGGCTTCGGCAGACGGTTTTGAAATTGTCGATGCAATCGAAAACGGGGTTTATACCACCGAAATTGACGGAAAAACCGTTGAATTTTCAAAAGACGATTTGCTTGTGTCGGTAAAAGATCGCGAAGGCTTCGCCGCCGAAACGGAAGGCGACGTCACCGTTATTTTGAACACTGCCGTTACGCCGGAACTTGTCAGCGAAGGCTTGGCAAGGGAAATCGTTTCGAAGGTTCAGACAATGCGCAAAGAAGCCGGCTTCGAGGTTGTTGACCACATCGTCATCGGACTTAAAGCTTCCGACGAGATCAAACAGGCCGCTATCGCAAACGCATTTGTCAAGCGCGTTACGCTTGCCGAAGACGTCGTCGACGAGCTTGACGGCTACGTAAAAGAATGGGATATCAACGGCGAAAACGTAATGCTTTCGGTTAAGAAAATAGGTTAGGCATGAAATTTAACAACGAGTGGACCGACTATTCCGTCATCGCTACGGGAGACGGAGAAAAATTGGAAAGGTGGGGCAAGTATATTTTGCTTCGTCCCGATCCGCAGGTTATTTGGCCTGCGGCTTTCCCGTTGAAAAATTACAAAGGGCTTACCGCTTACTACACTCGCAGCGAAACGGGCGGCGGCGCTTGGCACTACAACGGCAAAATGCCGTCCGATTTTGTCGTCGGCTGGCGTGATTTGAAATTCAAACTTAAGCTTATGGGCTTTAAGCACACGGGACTGTTTCCTGAGCAGGCCGTAAACTGGGCCAGAATGATTGACCTTATAAAAGGGGCAGGCAGGCCTATCGAGGTTTTGAATCTGTTTGCTTACACCGGCGGCGCAACGGTTGCGTGTCTGTCGGCAGGGGCGAAGGTTTGCCACGTGGACAGCGCAAAAGCCATGGTTGAACGGGCAGGCGAAAACATCCGCCTTTCGGGCCTGGAGAACAAACCCGTCAGATACATAATAGACGATTGCGAAAAGTTTGTCAGACGCGAAATAAAGCGAGGCCGCAAATACGATGCGGTGATTATGGATCCGCCGAGTTTCGGGCGCGGGCCTAACGGCGAGACTTGGAAAATCGAGGACAGCATTTTCGATTTGGTCAAACTTACCAAAGATTTGTTGTCGGATAAGCCGCTGTTTTATTTGATAAACAGCTATACAACGGGTTTGCAACCCACCGTTATGGCCAACATCTTAACCCGTGCGCTGGGTACGGATGCGGTCATCGATGCCGACGAAATCGGCCTTCCGACCGAAGAGGGCGGAATGATTCTGCCGGCAGGAGCAAGTGCGTTTGCCGTTTTCAACAAGTAACCGAGGAGAATAATATGGACTACAAAGACATTAAAATCGTTTATGAAGACAATCACATTCTGGTTGTGGTGAAGCCGCAGAATGTTCCCGTTCAGGCCGACAGCAGCAAGGATCCGGATATGCTTTCGATGTTGAAGCAATATTTGCAGGAAACCTATCAAAAGCCGGGCGAGGCTTATTTGGGGCTGGTTCAAAGGCTGGACCGTCCGACGGGCGGAGTTATGGTTTTTGCAAAAACCTCCAAAGCCGCCGCAAGACTTTGCAAGGCAATTTCCGACGGCGAAGTCGACAAAAAATACCTGGCGGTAGTGTACGGAGTTCCAAAGGACAGGCAGGCACATTTGTCAAACTTTTTGAAAAAGGACGAAACGTCGAACGTCGTGTCCGTCGTGCCGATGCTGACCGAAGGGGCGAAGCGTGCGGAATTGGATTACAAGTTGCTTTGCAGCGACGAAAGCAGCCGCATCAGCCTTTGTTTGGTAAAATTGGATACGGGCAGAAGCCATCAGATAAGGGTTCAAATGGCGCACATAGGTCATCCGCTTGTGGGGGACGTCAAGTACTCCGGCTCGAGGCCGAAGGCAAATTGCAACCTCGCACTTTGGGCCACCGAGCTTAGGTTTAAACATCCGGTGAAGGACGCGCAGATGGTTTTCAGAGTTTATCCGCCTGAAGACGAAAGACCTTGGAAATATTTTAACGTCGAAACATTTTTGTCGGACGGCAGAGCATAAGCCGGGGGTAAATAGTTTAATTTGAATCGCAACGCAAACGGCGTTGCGATTTTTTGTGTCAAAAAAATTTATTTTACAGTTTTATTTGATAATTTCTGTGGATTTTGTATTGATTTCAACATATTTCGACAAATATATTTAAGTACTTTTAAAATTCGACAAACGAAATCAAAATATTGCAAAATATGCCTTGCCGTTTGATGTCATAAAAGTTTGACAAATGCAGTTTTTCGGCGTTAAGATAGGCACATCGCACCCCATAAGCCCCGATTCGGGCAAAAATAAATTCAACCTTCCCGCAATTTCGGGTGGGTTGAATTTTTAGAAAGACGATAAATTCGAAGGAAAGGAGAACCACTTATGACAAACAATTCGCAACTTTGCCCGACCGTTTGGGAAACAGAAGAAGCAAAGATCGTTATGCGTGTTTACGCAAAAACGGCAGGCGCAATCAGAGCCATCGAAAGACAGATTTTGAAATCGGCGTTGGCAAGCTTCAACTATAAGCGCGGCTCGTCGACGCTTGACCAATGCAACAAAATCATCGATCTGATTGAAACAAAGGAAACCTACCTCCGTTTTCGTTCGGTCGTCGAAAAAATCCTGTCAAAAACCGAGGACGAAAAACTGTTGACGCAAAGATTTGTCGAACATTTGCAATTTGCCGATATCGCCGACAAGGCGGGCTGGTCGCTTCGAAATTGTTTCAGACGTTACGACGCCGCAACCAGACAGCTGGCAACGCTTTTGGCGGAAAGCAGAGAATTTGCGGCACTAAAAGACGAGTTTAAGTCGATGCCTCTTTACGAACTTGAAAAACGCCGCTCGGAGGAGAAACTCGCCGAAATTTCGGGCAAATAAAACCGCACCGAAACGGTGCGGTGGGTTTCAATAGCGGTCGTCGTAGTCGCGGCGATCACGGTCGTCACGGTAGTCGCGATAATCGCGGTAATCGCGGTCGTCACGGTAGTTGCGGTCGTCACGGCGGTCGCGGTTGTCGTAGCGGTCGTCTCGGCGATACCTGCGGTCGTAATAATCGTCATCGCGATAACGGCTGCGCGGTTGGTCGTAAGGGGACGGGCCTTGATCGTAACTTCTGTTGCGGTCGTAGTCGTAGCCGCCTTTCTTTTTGGCAACCGGCTTGAAAAGCAAAAACATTATGATGACTGCCGGCAGAACTATTCCGATGATAAGCATGATGCGAAGCACGTTGTTGTCGACGTTCAAAAGATTGTTCGAACCGCTTGTGCCGCCGCTGTTTTGGTTGTCGGACGGATCGATGATTTCGACCGGCGGACGGGAATAGTAGTGTTGCGGCAGAGTGTAGGACGACAGCCTTTCGGCGTTTACGGTGCTTCCTTCAACCGAGGTCACCAGCAAAACGGAGGTAGGGATGTACCAGTAACTTCCGTCTGCGCCCTTAACAAAGGCATAATCGGTGGCGTCGTGATTTAAAAATCCGTAGAAAGTGAAGGCGGTGCCTGCCGAAAAATCGGCTACGGCGACTTCGGATTTCTTGCCGTTTTTGGTGCTTTTTATGGCGACGATGCTTACGTCGGTGATGTCGGTTACGACGGTGAGATCCAAATTAGGATTGCGGTCGGTTTCGGCATCTTGAAAGTCGCTGTCGGTTTGCTTGGAAAGCTTTTGAACGTCGCTGTCCGAAAGAGTGCCTTCGACGTCCATATACTTGAACAGATGAATTTCGTTGTCTTCGTCATAGCCGAGATACTGAACGTAGTAGGATGCAGGAACGGTAAAAATCTCGTTTTTGCTGAAGTTTGCCGAAATTAAGGTGACGGATTCGTCAACTTTAAGATACTCTCCGGTTACAAGCGTCGTCGAGTCGGCGACGGCAACGGCTTCGGTTGTAGGTATGATTGCCGCAACAAAGAGTGACAAAATTGCGGTAAGCAAAATTAAGCGCTTCATAGTTACCTCATTAAATACTTATACACATTAAATTATATACCAAATGTCTGCAAAAATAAAGCATTTTTAGGAGTATTATGGCAAATTCGGAAAAAGAAAGGATTATACGCATTTTGGAAATAGAGGCCGAGCTGGAAAAACGAAAGGGTAAAAAACGTTTGCAACAATATAATTCCGGGCAAATCAAGCATCAAAAACAGCTGGATTTTCACAAATGTCAAAAACGGAACAGGTGGGTTTTCGGCGGCAACAGAAGCGGTAAAACGGAATGCGGAGCGGTGGAGACGGTTTGGATGCTGAGAGGCATTCATCCCTATCGGCAAAACAGAGACAACGTCGAGGGATGGGCCGTTTCGGTGAGTTACGAGGTGCAACGGGAGGTGGCGCAAAAAAAGATAATGTCGTATCTGTCGGCCGATTGGATTGAGGATATCGTGATGCTTTCGGGCAAAAAGGACAGCCCCGAAACGGGCGTTATCGACAAAATCGTGGTGAAAAACGTGTTTGGAGGCAGGTCGACGTTGGGCTTTAAGTCCGCCGATCAGGGGCGAGAAAAATTTCAGGGTGCGTCGCTGGATTTCGTGTGGTTCGACGAGGAGCCGCCGGAGGACGTTTACAGGGAATGTCAAATGCGTGTTCTGGACAAAAAAGGCGACCTTTTCGGAACGATGACTCCGCTTAAAGGCCAGACCTGGGTGTACGACGAGATTTATTTGAATCAAGGCGGAAATCCCGAGGTTTGGTACGAGCAGATGGAGTGGGCGGACAATCCATTTTTGGACGAAAACGAGGTTAAAACGCTGTCCGATTCGCTGTCGGACGACGTGAAAGAAACCAGAAGATACGGACGGTTTAAACGCTTGAACGGCCTTGTTTATCCGGAATTTGACGTCAACGTTCACGTTGTCGATCCTTTTGACGTTCCCGAGGAATGGCAGGCGGATATATCCGTCGATCCCGGCTTAAATAATCCGCTCAGCTGCCACTTTTACGCAGTTGACGGTGACGGAGTGATTTACGTCGTGGCGGAACACTACGAAGCGGGAAGGGAAATAGATTACCACGTCGAAAAAATCAAAAAAATCGCCGACGCCATCGGCTGGAAGCGTGACTCGAAAGGCCGACTTCATGCGTTGATAGACAGCGCGGCCAACCAAAAAACGCTTGCATCCAAAAAAAGCGTGTCGGAACTGTTTTGCGAAAAAGGCATAATCGTGAACGCAAAAGTCAACAAGGATTTGTTTTCGGGAATTGCAAAACTGAAAAATCTTTTTGCCGCAAGGCCGCCGAAAATCGCAATTTTTTCTTCCTGCGTGAACCTTATTCGCGAACTTAAAGGCTATGCGTGGGCGGAGGGCGACAGACCGAAAAAAATCGACGATCACGCTTTGGACGAACTCAGGTATTTTGTTATGTCCGATCCCGTGCCGCACGCCTCGAAATTGCAAAAAACCGAAATCCAGCGAGATATCGAATGTCTTATTAAACTTAACAAAAGGAACAAAAAATGAACGGCTTACCAAAAAAATTAAAGGCTGCTTTGACCAAAAAGGCGACGGGCTTTACCGCCGACGAAATAGTGGAAGAGTACGGCACCAATGCCGACGGCGATTTTGTGCTTTTGAAAAAAAAGGTTACCAAAAAATACTATCCGCCCGATACCGTGGCCATTAAATCGGTTGCGGAGTTGTCGGGCGGACAGTCGGAACTGGGCGAACTGTCCGAAAGCCGCCTTTTGGAAGAGAAACAGCGATTGCTTTCAGCGCTAAAAGAAAGCGAGGAAAAAAGGAGACAAAATGAATAACAAACTTACAAACGTATTTCAGGAACAGTTGGTTGCCGACGTCAGGGCCGATTTCGAAAAACGCCGTCATGCAAGGCGAACAACCGAACAGGCATGGCGATTGAATATGAATTTTATGGCAGGCAATCAATTCAGCGAAATCAACGCTCGGGGCGAATTGGACGAGGAAAACAAACAGTTTTATTGGCAGAAAAGGTCTGTTTTTAACCACATTGCGCCTATAGTCGAGACAAGGCTTGCAAAGCTGTCGAGAGTGCGTAGCGGCGTTACGGTGCGTCCGCTGACCACCGACGAACAAGACGTTTCGGCCGCAAAACTCAGCACGCAAATATTAAACAGCATTATTGCCGAAAACAAGCTTCCGAATCTTCTTTCGGCGGCAAACTATTGGAGCGAAATTTGCGGAACGGTGTTTTACAAGGTGGTTTGGGACGGAGACAAGGGACCGAAATATTCTTTCGAAGGCCGAACGGCAACCGACGGCGACGTTTCGGTTATGGTTGTGCCGCCGTTTGAAATTTATCCCGAAACTTTGGACGGCGATTTGGATAAACAACCTTCCGTTATGCACGTTAAGGCCTACTCGGTAAAAGACGTCGAAGACATTTGGGGCGTTAAGGCCGAACCGCAAAGAGTGAACGTTTTTAACATGGAAAATATGACCGTTCACGGCGGATTCGGTTACGGCTCGACGGTGCCGGCGGCGGATACGGAAATAAAAGAAGATGCCGTTGTGGTGATTGAAAAATTCGAAATGCCGACTTCCGAGTTTCCTAACGGCAGACACATTATCGTTGCAGGCGACAAACTTTGCCACTACGGCGAACTTCCGTACATGAACGGCGAGGGCGGAAAACGGAAATATCCGTTCGTTAAGCAGGTGTCGCTGGACAATGCCGGTGCGTTTTTCGGCGCAAGCATAGTGGAAAGATGTATCCCCGTACAGCGAGCTTACAATGCGGTCAAAAACCGAAAACTGGAATTTTTGAACAGAATCGCCATGGGTGTTTTGGCGGTTGAGGACGGAAGCGTGGACACCGAACAGCTTGCGGACGAAGGGCTTTGTCCGGGCAAAATTTTGGTTTACAGACAGGGTAGTAACCCTCCCGTTATGATGAATGCCGGCAGCGTTCCGGCGGATTTCCAGCGAGAGGAGGACCGACTTTTGCAAGAGTTTACCATGATTTCCGGCGTTTCGGAAGTTATGGGATACAGCAGAGTTCCCGAAAACGTAACCAGCGGTACGGCGATAAGCCTCATAATCGAACAGGACGATACCCGTATGAGCATAACCGCAAACAATTTGCGCGCCGCCATTTTGGAAATCGGCAAACAGATTTTGCGTTTGTATAAACAGTTTGCCACTACGCGCCGACTCAAACGTATTGCCGGCGAAAACGGCGAGGTGGATTTGGTGTACTTTGTCGGCAACGACCTCACGTCCGACGACATCGCTTTCGACACTGAAAACGATTTGTCCGACACTGCCGCTTCGAGAAGAAGCATGGTTATGCAGATTTTGAGCATGGGGCTTTTGAACGAAGAAAACGGCTCGGTTTCGCCGAGAAACAAGGCCAGAGTGTTGGAGATTTTGGGCTTCGGAAACTGGGAACACAGCAAAGACATCGAAGAATTGAACATCAAAAAGGCCATGAGAGAAAATTTGAAAATGGCCGACGGAACCGACGTCGAGCCGGACAAAACGGACGAACACAGCATCCATATCGCCGAACATACGAAATTTATTCTGTCGCAAGAATATGACGGCGACAGCGAAGTTAAGCGCAAAATTACCGAGCATATCGAACAGCACGGACAACTTGCGACCATGATTAAATCAACGGAAAATATTTAGGAGGAACGACAATGAAAGATCAAATTTCCGAAAACGAAGCAGTCGAGACCGAAAACGGCAAAGAGGTTAATCCGACCGCCGAAAAAGAGGAAGCAATCGGAAAATTTTCCAACAAGGACGAACTTTATGCGGCCTACAGTGCGCTGGAAAAGGAGTTTACACGTCGTAGTCAGCGACTTAAAACCCTTGAAAAGCAAATTGACGACTTAAATAAAGCAAATCTCCTGAAAGAGGAAGGCAAAATCAAGACGCAAACGGCAGTGGCCGAAACGGTATCGAAGTATCCAAATCTGTTGCCGATTCAAGACGAAATTGCCCTATCGTTTGAGGGGGTGGACGTCGAGGACGAAGCGGCACTTTGGTGTGCTTTGGGACAGCTGCTTGCGCCAAAATACCGTTCTGCCGAAGATATTTTGAACAGTGAAGGATTTTTGGAAGACTACGTATTGTCGAACAAGGACGTCGTCGCCGCCTGCGCCGAAAGATTTTTTGACGCAAAAAGCGCAAACAGAAATCCTAAAACCGTGGGTGACAGCGGACGCACGATCATAACTCCGCCAAAAAAGCCGAAGTCGCTTCGTGAGGCTAAGCAAATGGCGGAAGATATGTTTAAGTAATGTCACAATAAAATTTAAAGGAGAAAAAAATGATCAATTTTCAAACCGCCGAAAAGGCACTCAAATCTTTTTATCTTTCGGTTATAACCGATCAGCTTAACAGCAAAATCAATCCGCTTCTTGCAAAAATCGAGCAGACTTCCGCCGATGTTGCAGGTAAGGAAATAGTCAAACTTTGCACTTACGGCGTAAACGGCGGCGTGGGCGCAGGAAGCGAAACCGGAAACCTTCCGACTGCCGGCGGCAACGGTTACGAACAGTTTAAACTTTCGCTTAAAAACTTTTTCGGAAAAATTGAAATTTCCGACAAGGCATTGCGTGCTTCTCAGACCGACGGCGGCGCATTCATCAACCTTTTGAACGCCGAAATGGACGGCTTGCTTAAAGCAAGCAGACTGAACTTCGGACGTATGCTTTACGGCGACGGCAGCGGCAAACTCGCGACTGTTGTGGCAAAAGACGTGTCCGACAGTTCCGCCAACGACTACATCAAAGTGGACGACGTTTCCAAATTCGTTTTGGGCATGACCGTGGATATTGCCACCGCTTCCGGCACGATTACCGCCGCAGGCAAGAACAAACGCATCGTCGGCATCGACAAGGCAGGACAGAGAATCAGAATTTCCGTCGTGCCGAGCTCGGCTTTTGCCGCAGGCAGCACCGTTTACGTTCAAAACAGCAAGGACGCCGAACTGACCGGTTTGGAAGCGATTTTCGGCGACAGCGAAACTCTTTACGGCTTGAACAGAGCGGATTACGATTTCCTCAAACCGTACGTTAAATCCGATTGCGGCACGCTGTCTATCGACGTGATGCAAAATGCCATCGACGAAGCGGAAATCGCCTCCGGCAGCGAAATCAATTTCATTTCCGCCAGCTACGACGTGCGTCGCAAATACATCGAAACCGTCACCGCTAAGGCAACCAACATCGACGTTATGAACGTTGACGGCGGCTTCAAAGCCATAAGCTACAGCGGCATCCCTATGGTGGCCGACAGATTTGTTGCGGACGGAACCATGTATATGCTTAACACCGACGACTTTAAGCTGCATCAGCTTTGCGATTGGCGTTGGATCGAGGGCGAGGGCGGCAGTGTGCTTCATCAAATGGCAGGCACTCCGACCTATTATGCGACTTTGGTTAAGTATGCGGACTTGCTTTGCGAAAGACCGAGCGGTCAAATCAAACTTTGCGGCATAACCGCTTAGCAAATAAATTGTAGGAGGAAACGGCCGTGTCGTTTTTGAGAAGAGACCTTTTGAACGGAAAATTGGTTGAAATACGTCGGGACGTTTTTGACATAGCGGACCGATTTAAGGGCATAGATTCGCGGCTGAAAGTTTTTTTCAACCGCGAAAAAAACCGCTTTGAAGTATATATGGGCGACGAGAGGCGTGCGGTGCTTCCGTTTGAAGAATTGGACGGAAGAAGCTTGACTTACTTTTTGCAAACGTCTCCCGAAAATGCCGAAAACCTTATCGGAGAAATTGACCGCTCAAACGAACGCCTTGCCGAAAATCGGCGCGAGGCGGCTAGGGACGAAAGGGAATATAAGCTTAAAAATCTGGTAAGTTATCTCGAAAACGGCGGGGCCGAAGTTCCTTTGTACGACGAACTATAGGAGGACTGTATGACTGTTAAAGAAATAATCGCCGCCGCATTGTTTAAACTCGGTTACGGCGACATCGATTTTGAGGAGATGACCTCCGAAGAAAATGCGTTGGTTGAAAAAGCATTGAAGTGCTTGAACCTCGTTTATCAGCAAATAGAAACGGAATACTTGCCGTTGACGACCGTGGAGGACGTCCGATTTACGGAAGGAGTGTTGCGCTACGACGAACTGACAAAGCCTTTGCTTTACATAGTTTCGGTCAAATCGCACGGCGAAACGAAATGCTTTAAGATGAGAGCAAACTACGTCGAATCGACTTTTGACGGCGAGGCCGCAGTGGAATACGCTTACCTTGCGGACGATTTGACTTTGGACGGCGAAATCGAGGATAAACGTCTTGCAAAATGGCTTGTCGCCGAGGGTGTTGCGGCCGAATTTTGCTATGCCGAAAATATGCCTACCGAAGCGGCGGCGGCATACAAACGTTTCACCGACGGCCTTAAATACCTGAAAAACAAAAGCATCAGGCTGTTTGTAAAAAGCAGGAGGTGGCCGCAATGAGAGGCACCAAAGTAAGTCGGGTAAGATTGAGAATATCGCCGTTTAAAGGTGTTGACGCCTCGACGGCCGCTTCGCTTTTGGCACCGAATTTCAGCCCGAACACTTACAATTTTACTTTTTCAGGCGGAGCTTTGAGAGCCAAAATAGGGATAGATAAGGCGGAATTGGGGCTGTTGACGGACAAAAAATTCAGGCATTATTTGCCGGCTTTGCCCGAAAACGAAAAAATCGAAAATTTGCACTTTTACCGAAAATATAATTTTACCGAGTCAAAAAGAGACGATAAAATTGTTGTTAGGACAAATACGGGAAGTTATTACGTTGCCCCTTGTTGGAGCACGGGTACGTTTGACAAAATCGACGGCATTGCAGTTACCGGCGACGATTGCAGTGTGAACTACCGCTTCAACGGCAAGGACGTTTTGATTGTTGCGGGCAAGGGAGGCGGACTGTATATCTATGACGGCGAAAGCATTTCGTATGCGCAAAACGCCCCCAGCATTACAAGCATGTGCGTGCATTACGAGCGCATTTACGCCACCGTTGCCGGCGAATCGAACAGCCTGTGGTTTTCGGACGACTTCGATCCGTCCAACTGGAACACGTCGCTTGAAGAGGGCGGCTTTATCAACTTTGACGACGACGGAGGCAGAGTCATAAAGGCCGTCAGTTTTTTGGACCACGTTTACGTTTTTAGGGATTACGGCATTGTCAGGCTTACGGCGTACGGTTCGCAAGAGAATTACTCGGTGTCGAAAATTTACGCTTCCGCATCCAGAATCATTGCCGACACCATCGCTCTGTGCGGCGACCGAATAGTGTTTTTGACCGACGAAGGGCTGTTTTCGTTTAACGGTTATACGCTCACCCATATTGCGTCTAAAATTGAAAATTTGTTTTACGGCGATCGCACCGAAGCAAGGGGAGCATACGTTAAGGGGCATTATTATCTTGCTTGCCGCCTGCGCGCGGACGAAAAAGAAATTTTGTCCGAAACCGACCACGGAAGCACGAACAATTGCGTCGTTCGCATCAACCTTAAAACGGGCGATACCGACATATTGAGAGGGGCGGACGTAAAAGGCCTTGTTTCCGTCGAATGCTTGCACATAAGCGAGATGCTGGTGTTTTTCAGGGGCGAGCATTCGCACGATATCGGAATGATGTCGGAATCGGGAAAGCTGTTTTCGACGCTGCTTCCAAAACATTGGGAAAGCGCGCAAACCGACCTCGGGCGTGCCGATAAAACCAAGACCGTCAGAACCGTGAACGTAAGCACTTCGACGGATTTGAACTTTACGGTGACTTTGGACGGAAAAAGCAAAACTTATTTTGTCAAAGGCGGCACGGAACCGAAGAAAATAGTTGTCAACAAAAAAGGCAAAACCGTGGGATTTGCCGTTGATACCGACAAAAAAGATCCGCTTGTGTCGGCAATTACGGTGGAGGCGGATTTGGCATGACGGACATTAGAATCGAAGGGCTTCTTGCGGCGGTCGAAAGATTGGAACGCAGAGTTGCCGTTTTGGAAAACAAAATCAAACTTTTACAACAAACGGAGGATGGAAATGTCAATTTGGGATGATATTAAAGATCTTTTTAAAACAAAATCGGAAGCGGCCGACGACGAGGCCCAACGTGCAGGTGCGGCCATCGAGGGAGAAACGACCAGCGGACTTGTGGACGCACTGAAACAACTCGAACAACAGCTCGAATCCAAAAATCAGTCCGCCGAGCCGGATTATGATGCTCTTTTCCCGAAAATCACGCTGGAAAAGGTTGAATATACTCCGTCGACGGACGAACAATTGCAACTAAAGGCCGAGTCGGAACTTTCGGGTGACTACGCCAAAGAGATTCAAAACCTTTCGGATTACACCAAAAACAAAGGCGAGCAGCTTGCCGAGTACGGTCAAAAGCTCGAGACGGACAAGGCGGCGGCTTTAAAAGAAACCGCAGACGCCGTGGCTTCGGCAAAAAGTTCGGCTTCGGACGACATGCTGAAACGAGGTCTTGGCAGAAGCAGCATCGTTTCGGAAATTTTGGGCGGCTACGACAAGGCAGGCATCGAAAAAACCGCAGATTTGGTAAATACTTACAATGCAAAAATTTCGGACGTCGAAAAAGAAATCGGTAGCCTCGAAACGGAAAAACAAAAAAGTATTGCCGACCTCGATTTGGATTATGCGAAAAAACTTTCCGAAAGGATAGACGAGCTTAAAGAAGAACGCTTGAAACTGTCGAACGAGGCAATCGAAGCAAACAACGATATCGCCAAAAAACAGGCACAGCTGGATGCCGACAGGTTGAAAGATATCGAAAACTACAAATCAGACAGCGCAAAAAAGGCCGCCGAGGCTGCCGAAAAACAGGCCACTTACGAAAAGAAATACGGCTATTCGAGCGAAAAACAGGAAAACTATGCCAAACGCTACGATTTGGCTTTGCGCTACTACCTTACGGTCGACAGCGACATCGCTTTGCAGGCGTTCGAGTCGAGCGCAAACATGAAATACTATTTGGGAAACTACTACGACAAATTGAAATCGTTGCTTAAAGAGCGTGCAAACAACTCCGACCGCTACGGCATAACTTGACGGAAATTTTAAAGCTTGCAACCGCAAACGGAATTTGGGCGGCTTTGTTTGTGTTTCTGTTTTTCTATCAGCTGAAAGACGGGCGAACAAGAGAACTTAAATACACCAAAACCATCGAATCGCTGTCGGCAAGCCTCAAGCAGAGCACCGACGTTAAGGAAAAGTTGGAAGACATCCAAAACAGTTTGGACGAAATGAAAAATCACGGCATCGCATCCGGCAGAACCAAACCGTCGACAAAGGACACTGCCGTATGAACGACTTTAAGGAAAAACTGAAAAGCAAAACCTTTTGGCTTGCTTTGTCGGGCGCGATTGTGGTGTTTTTGCAAACTGCGGGAGTCAAAATCGACGCTCCGTACGTCAACGAATTGGTGACGGCGTTTTGCGGCATTTTGGTTGTTGCGGGAATTATTAAGGACAACGGTAAGGGCGGAGGCTCGGACGGCAACGAAGAACAAATAGTATAAAAATAAATCCATCGCACTTGCGGTGGATTTTTTTGTTAGGCGGCAGGTTTTAGGACGTAGACGTCGTCGTCGCCGAAAGATTTTTTGAAAAAACCATTTTTTGCGTTGGCGTTGAAACACAGAACGCCGTCTATCGCTATGCCTCCCGAAGCGCCCTCGAAGGCTTGTTCCACGGCCAAATTGCCGTTTTTGAAGGTTGCGTAGACAAGAGAACCGTCCGATTCGAAGCACAAACGTTCGCCGTCATTTAAGGTTTGGTGAAAGCATAAACGGCTTACGTTGAGGTTGACGTTGAGATTCAAAACGAAGTCGAGATGCTCGCAATAAAGCAACCATTTTGTTTGATCGCCGTCGGTTGTGATGAGCAAAAAGCCGTCCTCAACGGGGATTGCGGTAGCCTGTTCGGGGCGATTTAGGGTGGTTTTGTAAAGTTCGTCGAAGTTTGAATCGAGAAGCGTGACCGCAAACGCATCGTCGGACAAACAGGCAAGCAAATAGCATTGGCTGTTGTTGTATATAATTGGTTCAAAATTGCACAACGTGCCGTTTACGGACAGTAATGTTTCGTTAAAACCGCTGTTTCGGTCAAAATTGAACAAAGTAAATCCGCTGTCCGAGCAGGCCGCTACGGTGTAGCCGGTTGCCGAAGGAAGCACCGAATTTATGCTTTCGGCGCCGGAAAACGACTTGCTGTAGCTGCGAAGAAGATCGAATGAATTGCTGTAAACAAGACATTCGATTTTGTTTTTTGCGGTCAAAAAACAAAGGACTTCGCCGTTTGTAAGATACATTTTTGCGTCGGTCGGCAGGTCGGTGAACGCTTGGTTTTGAACGGCACCGTCAAACGAAACGTCGTAAATTTTGCCGAAATCCTCGGCCGCGGTTGCCACGAAAAATCCCGTAGGCGTGATTTTTACGGCTTTTACCGTTTGTTCGGTTGCGATGACGGATACGCTTTCGAGAGTGAGTTTGGAGTTGATTTTCGCCATGCAAACCGCTTTGGTTGCCCCGTCGGAGTTTACGTCGTAGCTGTCGGAAGTGCTGTCGAAAAACACGTAATAATTATCGCCGACGGCGTACGTTTCAAACAGCCGCTCGCATCCTAAGCCGCCTACGTTTTGCGCTACCATGCCTTCGTATACTTCGGCCTTTTTGGGAAACTCGCTGTAAACTCGGGTTACGGTCGGCTGCTCGGGCTCGGTCTGAGGAGGGTCGGGCGATTCCGGTTCGGCGGCCGCAGGGGGTGTGTCGGGCGGAGTGTCAGAGGTAAAATACTGTTCGTAAAGCGCAAAACACAACACGCTTATGCCGATAAGAAAGGTTACTAAAAGCCATTTGGTCGATGAGTTTTTCATGTGCCACCTCCGCAAGCAGTTTAACAGACGTTTTTTCGAGGTGGCGGCAAGTTTCAAAATAAGTCAAAATATTTTTTTGCCGTTTCCGTTTGCTTCGGAAACAAGTATGTCGGCAATGATTTTGTTTGCGGGTGTAGACAGCGGTCGCATTTTGACGTTTCTTGCTTGGCAGACGGCGGACAGAAGCGTGTCGGGCGTAAGATTTTGCTGTTCGAGAACAACCGCACCGAAACTTTGCGCATAGCGAGCGTTGTCAAGCTGGTCGCCTCGGCTGGCTTTTGACGGCAACGGTATCAAAACCACCGATTTTTTTAGGTACGACAGCTCGGAAACGGCACCTGCACCTGCTCGGGAGACGACGACGTCGGCAAGTGCGTAAAGATTTTGTACGTCATCGGAATAGGAAAGCGGACGGTAGTTTTGCCTTAGGGGCGGAAGCGGATTGCGTTTGCCGACAATATGCACAACGTTGAATTGAGCAAGCAGTTTGTCGAGGGCAAGCGCGACGGCTTTGTTTATGGCTTCGGCGCCCGACGAACCGCCCATTACGAGAAGAACGGGCTTGTCAAGGTTTAAATCAAGCGATTTTGCCGCTTGAAATTTGTTGCCTTCCGACAGCGACTCGCGAAGAGGAAACCCGGTGTAAACCGTTCGGCCGAAACCTTTGGTTTCGGGAAATGAGGTCAGAAGCAACGCTCTGCCGGATTTGCAAGCGATTTTGTTTGCCAAACCGACGGTCAGGTCGCTTTCGTGAGCAACCGAAGGCACTCCGAGCCTTTTTGCCGCAAGCATTGTCGGCAGCGACGCATAGCCGCCTTTCCCGATAACGACGGAAGGGTTTACGTTTTCAAGGTGCGCCTCTGCTTGGCGCACGCCTTTTTCGAGAATAAAGGGTATTGCGAGGTTTTTGGGCGAAAAGCTGCGCTTTAAAGCTATCGTTTGGGTTTGAAAATAGGTAAGGCCGGCCTTTTTTGCAAGTTCTTTTTCGGGACCGCAACCGCCGATAAAATAAATTTTGTCAAATCTTTTTTCAAGTTCGGGCAAAAGCGCGATAAGCGGTATGACGTGGCCTGCCGTGCCTCCGCCGGTCAAAACTACTGTTTTCATGTTCACCTCAAATAAGTTTATGTACGATACGGGCAATTGTTGCCTTCGGCTTTAAAATTTAAAACAGGAGCCGTCAAATACGATGCTTTGTGTCAAAAATACGGTCAATTCTGTCAATAACGACGGTTAAGCAAGTAAAAAATTTTTTCAAAAACCGATTTTGCCGTCTCCAGTGCTATCTTTTTGGCGAAAACTATGCTATAATGATTGAGTTATTATTTTATTTACACGCACCCACTTGGGATTTACGGGGGTTTAAATGGCAGATTATAAAGCAAAAGACATACAGGTTCTGGAAGGTTTGGACGCGGTAAGGTTGCGTCCGGGTATGTATATCGGTACTACCGGCAACAAGGGCCTGCATCATATACTTTGGGAAATCATCGACAACGGCATCGACGAAATCACCAACGGTCACGGAAACAAAGTTGAAGTCGAAATGCTTGACGACAACGTTATGCGCGTTACCGACAACGGGCGAGGCGTGCCTGTCGACAAACATCCGAAGCTTGGTATTTCGGGCGTAGAGGTTGTTTACACCCAATTGCACGCAGGCGCTAAGTTCGACAACGAAAGCTACGGTTTTTCGGGCGGTTTGCACGGCGTGGGCGCATCGGTTACAAACGCTTTGAGTGAATGGCTTACCGTTGAGGTTTTTAAGGACGGCAACCATTACAGACAGGATTTCCACAGCCCCGAAGTGGGCGGCAAAATCAAGTCGGGCGTCAAACTTTCCGACCTTAAAATCGTCGGCAAAACCAAGGAAACTGGCACACGAGTTACCTTTAAAGCGGACGAAAGAGTGTTCGGAAACGAGCGTTTCAGCTACGAAACCATTTCCGAGCGTCTTCGTGAAATCGCATTTTTGAACAAACAGGTTACGCTTGTTCTTAAAGACGAACGTTTGCCGTTTTTCGGCGGCACGGGCAAGTCGGATACTTTCCACTACGAGGGCGGTGTTTCGGACTTCGTGCAATACATCAACGAGGAAAAAGACGCCATTTACCGCAATCCTATTTTGCTTGAGGGTTCGGACGGCAACTTTTTGGTTTCGGTGGCTTTTCAGCACACCTATACCTATTCGGAAAACATCATAAGCTACGTCAACAACATCCCGACCACCGACGGCGGCACTCACGAAGTCGGTTTCAAATCGGCAATAACCAGGGCTTTGAACGACTATGCCAGAAAAAGCGGCTTTTTGAAGGATAAGGACCAAAACTTTTTGGGCGAGGACTTCAGAGAGGGTATGACAGCGGTTCTGTCCATAAAGATGCAGAACATTCAGTTCGAGGGGCAGACCAAAACCAAACTCGGAAACCCCGAAGCAAAAATTTTGACCGAGCAAATAGTCGGCCAAAAGCTTGAGGAATTTTTGGGACTTAAGTCGTCAAAAGCTACCGTCGAAAAGATTTTGAACAAGGCGGCAGGTGCGGCCAAAACCCGTGAAAGCGTCAAAAAAGCAAAGGAAATCAGCCGAAAGAAAAACAGCCTCGACGGCGCGCCTTTGTTGGGCAAACTTGCCAGCTGCAGCGGCAGAAAAGCCGAATTTAACGAGCTTTTTATCGTTGAGGGCGACTCGGCAGGCGGCAGTGCAAAACAGGGCAGAGACCGCAGAACTCAGGCTATTTTGCCTCTTCGAGGCAAACCGTTGAACGTCGAAAAGGCGTCGATTGACAAAATTTTGGACAATGCCGAAATAAGGACGATAATCACGGCTCTCGGCACGGGCATCGACGAGGACTTCGACCTCGGCGACTTGAAATATCACAAAATCATCATCTTGGCCGATGCCGACTACGACGGCGCGCACATCAGGGCGTTGCTGCTGACTTTCTTTTTCAGACACATGCGCGAGCTTATTCAGCGCGGACACGTTTATATCGGAATGCCGCCGCTTTATAAGCTTCAGAAAAAAGATCAGGTGCGCTACTGCTATGACGACGATGAACTGGAAGAAGCCAGAAAAGACTTTGGCAGAAACTATAATTTGCAACGCTACAAAGGCCTTGGCGAAATGAATCCGGAGCAGCTTTGGGAAACCACTATGGATCCGTCAAAGAGGGCTTTGGTCAGGGTTACCATTCAGGATGCAGCCCTTGCCGACAAGCGCATAAGCACGCTTATGGGCGACAAGGTCGAGCCGAGAAAGGAATATATTTACGCTTACGCAAACTTCAACAAGGAAGACAATTTCGAAAAACCGACGGGAGGTAACAGATAATGGCTAAGGAAAAAATTATCGAAGCGGATAATTCGGTCGTTTACGAAAAACCTCTCGAGACGGTTATGCACGAAAGCATGATGCCGTACTCGGAAACGGTTATTTTGGACCGTGCTTTGCCTCGTGTGGAAGACGGTTTGAAACCTGTTCAGAGAAGGGTGCTTTACAGCATGTACGAGCTTGACGTTACCCCGGACAAGCCGCACAGAAAATGCGCCCGTATCGTCGGCGATTGCTTGGGTAAATACCATCCGCACGGCGACAGCAGCGTTTACGGAGCTTTGGTAAGGTTGGCACAGCCGTTCAACATGCGTATGACGTTGGTTGACGGACACGGCAACTTCGGCAGCGTGGACGGCGACGGTGCGGCGGCAATGCGTTACACCGAAGCAAGGCTTACGCCGCTTGCGTTGGAAATGCTTAAAGATTTAGACAAAGACACCGTCGAAATGCAATGGAACTTCGACGACAGCCTCAAAGAACCCGTTACGCTTCCGTGCAGATTCCCCAATCTGTTGGTAAACGGAACGGACGGCATAGCGGTCGGCTTGTCCACAAGCATCCCTCCGCACAACCTCGGCGAGGTCATAGACGGTGCGGTTGCACTTATCGACAAACCTAAAATGAAGCTTGAGGAAATGATGACCTATATTAAAGGTCCGGATTTCCCTACCGGCGGAACCATAGTTTGCGGTCCCGAACTGGTGCAAGCTTACGAAACGGGCAAGGGCAAAGTCAAGATGCGCGCAAAGGCCTTTATCGAAGACGACGTAGGCGACAAAAAGAACATCGTAATAACCGAAATTCCGTATCAGCTTAAAAAAACCGATTTGCTTACCAAAATTTTGGAGCTTAGGGAGGCAAAAAAGGATACCTGCCTGCAATACATCGCCGACATAGTCGACGAGAGCGACCGAGAGGGTATGAGGGCGGTTATCAAAGTCAAAAAGGACGGCAACGCCGAACAGATTTTGCGATTTTTGTTTAAACAAACCGCTTTGGAATGCAACTACAATTTCAACATGGTTGCCATTGCCGACGGAAAACCTAAGCAACTGGGGCTTATCGAAATGCTTCAGTACTACGTCGATTACCAAAGGCAGGTTATCGTTCGCAGAGCGACGTACGACCTTAAAGCGGCAAAACTGAGGGCGGAAATCGTCGAAGGTTTGTTTATTGCCATAAAAAATATCGACGAAGTCATCAAAATAATCAAAAAGGCTCCGACCGCTTCGGCCGCTGCCGACGAACTCAAACGCAGGTTCGATTTGTCCGACAGACAGACGCAGGCCATTTTGGAAATGAAACTGCGCAGACTCACCGGTTTGGACGTTAAGGCGTTGGAGGACGAACTTGTCGAGTTAAAGAAAAAAATCGAAGACCTCACCGCTTTGTTGCAAAGCCGCAGACGCCAAAACAGCCTTATGCAAAAAGAGCTGTTGGAAATTAAAAAGGCGTTCAAAACACCTCGTATGACCGACATTAAGGCCGAAGGCGCGGACATTGAAGTGAAATATCACAGCGAAGACGAAGTCGTTTACAAAGAGGGCGTGCTGGTGCTTAATGCGGACGGAGGCCTGAAATTCGTTACCAACAGAGGTTTCGGCGGCGCAATGAGAAGGGCGGCGGACAACGACGTTTCGGCGGCGGTTGCGCAGGCACTCTCGGCAAACAACAAACAAAAAATTTATGCGTTTTCCGACCTTGGAAATTGCTTCAGGCTGTCGCTTGACGAACTTCCGGAAAAGAAATGGAGAGAGTCGGGCGCAAGCATAGGAAAACTTAACAAGAGTGCTTCCGCCACGGAAAAAATAGTCAAAGTTTTTGCATTCGACGTTCTGCCGGAAGGCGATGCGGTCATGTTCACTTCGTCGGGCACAGTCAAACGTACGCCGTGGCAGGAATTGGACGTTCAGAAAAACGTTTTCAAGGTCATAAATCTCACCGACGACGACAAGCTTACGTCCGTTGAGGAGGTTTTGCCGGAGTATAGGGTGTTTATGGCAACCGAAGGCGGCATCTGCCTTGTCTACGAGGCGGACGAAATCCCGACGCAGGGGCGTAATGCGGCAGGCGTTAAGGGAATTAAGTTGAACGACGGCGACAGGTTGCAATCGGCCATGATGATTAACGACGAAGGCGAAATAGTGGTGGTTACCGACGAGGGCTTCGCAAAACGCGTGTTGGCGTGGAGCTTCGATTCGTCAAAGCGTTACAACAAGGGCGTAAAACTGGTGGATTTGCCGCCAAAAGCAAAGGTTGCGCTGGTTTCGTACGTCAAACTGCCTTACGACGTCATGTTGTCGGACGGCGAAAAAGTGTACGGTTTCTCGACCGAGGACATCGCTTTGGACAGCCGCACGGGACGGGGTAAAGCACTTGTAAAAGGCAAAAAGGTTTCGGCTTTAAAACACATAGTGGATGCCGAAAGATAAAAATTCGGAGGAACAGATGAAAATCGGATTCGATTCAAAGCTTTACATGAAAAAGCAGTACGAGCACATTTTGGAGCGCATCGAAGCGGCCGGCGGAAAACTGTATTTGGAGTTCGGCGGCAAGCTTTTTGACGATTTGCACGCCGCAAGAGTGTTGCCCGGTTTCGACGCAAACGCAAAAATAAAACTTTTGCAAAAGTTGAAAGACAAGGCGGAAATCATTTTCGCCATTTCTGCCGACGACATAGCTCGCAACAAGATTCGTGCCGATTACGGCATCACTTACGGCACCGAAATTATGAGACTTATCGACGTGATGACCGATATGGGGATTATGGTCAACAGCGTGGTTATCACCAAGTTTAAGGATCAGCCGCAGGCCGTCGCCTACAAAACAAAACTGGAAAACAGGGGGGTTAAAGTGTACATCCACACGCTCACCAAGGGCTATCCGACCGACGTAGACACTATCGTCAGCGACGAAGGCTACGGGCGCAATCCGTACATCGAAACCACAAGGCCTTTGGTTGTCGTGAACGCACCGGGCCCTAACAGCGGCAAGCTTGCCACCTGTCTGTGCCAGCTTTATCACGAATACAAAAGGGGAGTCAAGGCGGGATACGCCAAGTTTGAAACTTTCCCTGTGTGGAATTTGCCTTTGAAACATCCGGTGAACATCGCTTACGAGGCCGCAACGGCCGACATTAAGGACGTGAACATGATAGACTATTTCCACCTCGAAGCTTACGGCGCCACTACCGTAAACTACAACAGGGACATCGAAGTGTTTCCGGTGGTCAGGTCCATTCTCGGCAAAATCAGCGACAACGGTTTGAATTACAAATCGCCGACGGACATGGGCGTGAATATGGCAGGCTATGCCATAACCGACGACGAAGCGTGCCGAGAGGCCGCCTCTCAGGAAATTATTCGCCGCTATTTCAAAGGTTTGTGCGACCACAAAAACGGATCCGCCGACTCGGAAACCGTGGAAAAACTGGAGCTGTTGATGAGCGAACTCGGGCTTAAATCGACGGACAGAAAAGCTGTTTGGCCGGCACTTGAAAAAGAGAGCAAATGCGGAGAATGCTGCTGTGCGTTGGAACTTGCGGACGGAACCGTGGTTACCGGCAAAAACACCAAACTTATGACCGCTCCGGCAAGTTGCATCATAAACGCGGTCAAGGTGCTTGCAAAAGTTCCGGACAGGTTCAAATTGTTGGCACCCAACGTTTTGGAACCTATAACCAAGCTTAAACAGCAAACTTTGGGCGACAAGAATTTCAGATTGAACCTTGAAGAAGTGCTTATAGCACTTAGCATTTGCGCCGCCACCAACGATATCGTTCGAGATACCGTGGAAAAACTGGAAGAACTTAAACACACCGAACTGCATTCCAGCCGTATGTTGCTTCCTGTGGACGAAAACATGCTCAGAAAGTTGCAAATCAACGTCACGTCAGAACCTCGCTTTGCGAGTCAGAATTTATACGATAACTAAAAAAGGAGAATATTTATGGCAAAAGTTCTTGAAAGGAAAAAAGTCAACGAAAAATACAAATGGAAGGTTTCGCACGTTATCGAAAACGACGAAGTCTGGAACGAAAAGTTTGCAAAACTTATGGAAGACGTCAAAATTCTTCCGACTTACAAAGGAAAATTGGGCGACGACGCCGTGCTGTTGGACTTTTTGAAAAAACAGGACGAACTCATGGTTGAACTTATAAAGTTGTATTTGTACGCTCACATGAATTCCGACGTCGATACTCGCGACGACAACTATCAGCAGATGCAACGTCGCATTCAGACGGCGTTTGTAATGATCGGAAGCTCGCTGAGCTTTGTCGAAACGGAAATCTGCCAGCGCAGTGCCGAGGAACTTTTGGCCCTTGCCGAAAAGCCGGAATTTTCCGATTACGATTATATGGCCAAAAAACTCGCTAAGGACAAAAAACACGTTTTGTCGGAGGAAGTGGAGAACGTTTTGGCAAACATCGGCAGTTTTTCGGGCGGATTCAGCGAAGCGTTTTCGATGTTTGACAACGCCGACGTAAAATTCCGCAAAATCAAAATAGACGGTGTCGAAACCGAAATGAGCCACGGCGTTTACGGCTTTGCTTTGCAGAGCAGTGATCAGGCTACCCGCCAAGATGCTTTCGAAAGCATGTTCGAAGCCTACAAAGATCACATCAACACCATTGCCGCTCTTTACGGAAACCACGTCAAGAAAAACGCTTTTATGGCAAGAACCCGTCACTACGACAGCTGCCTGAACATGGCTTTGGAAAACAACGACGTCGATCCGGCCGCTTACAACAACCTTATCAAAACCGTCAACGACAACTGCAAATACATGCACAAATACATGGCGTTCAGGAAAAAGGCTCTCGGTTTGGACAAACTGAACATGTGGGATTTGCACACTTCCATCGTCAAAGACGTCGAACTTTCCGTACCGTACGAGAAGGCGTACAAGATGGTCAAGGAAGCTCTTATGCCTTTGGGCGAGGAATATCAAGGACTTTTGGACGAAGCTTATTCCAACGGTTGGATTGACGTTTGCGAAACGAAAGGCAAGAGGAGCGGCGCATACAGCACTTCGACTTACGGTTGCCATCCGTACGTTTTGTTGAATTATCAACAAACCAGCCACGACATTTTCACCGTCGCACACGAACTCGGCCACGCAATGCACAGCTATTACAGCCAGAAAAATCAACCGTTCTCTAAGAGCGATTACGTCATTTTCGTCGCCGAAATAGCAAGCACCGTAAACGAAGTTTTGATGCTCAAATATCTCATTTCCAAAACCAAAGACGTCGAAATGAAGAAGTATTTGCTCAGCTACTATTTGGATATGTTCCGCACCACGTTGTTTAGACAGACCATGTTTGCCGAATTCGAGCTGGAAGCGCACAAACTTGCCGAGCAGAACACTCCTATCACCGCCAACACGCTTAACGACATCTACTATGGCCTCAACAAAAAATACTACGGCAAGGCGGTTACGCACAACGATCTTATCAAATACGAATGGGCAAGAATTCCGCACTTCTACACCAGCTTCTACGTTTATCAGTATGCAACCGGCATAACCGCCGCAATTTCAATCGTAAACAACATTTTGAAAAACGGCGACAAAGCGGTTAAGGGCTATAAGCAGTTCCTTTCCGCAGGCGGAAGCATGCCTCCTATCGAAATTTTGAAGTTGGCAGGCGTGGATCTTACCACCGAACAACCTTTCAAGGTTGCAATGAAGGAGTTTAAGGACACTCTCAACGAACTTATCAAAATATATTGAAAAAAGGTAATTTAAAACTTAAAATTCTGCTTGTCTCGGTGCTGCTGGTCGCTTTTGCGGCGGCGGCTTCGGGATGTGCGGAGGTAACTTTCCGTTACACCGACGACGGAAACTCGTCCTATCAAACGGTGACGGTGAATCTCGACGGCGAGCTTCTCGTGCGCAACGGTTACAAACCGTCAAAGGTGTTGGACAGCATTGCCGCCGCTTTTGAAGACGAAGGATATTCCGTAACAAAGGATTTAGAAAACCTGACCGTCGTGGCCACTTTATCGCTAAAAGGCGACGCGGGGCAGGAGAACGCCTTAAAAACCGGCTACATCGAGGACAAAACCCAAGTCAAAAAAGGCTTCTTCTTCACAAACGTCTGCCACGAAGGGCATACGGCGTTTACAAAATCGTCGGATGCGATGTACGATTACGTTTATTTTACGGTGCTGAGGAAGGCCTTGCAATACTCGGACGGAGATGTTATAATAGATCCGAACAGCCTTAAATTCACCTACGAATACGCATCGAAGTATCGCTCGATGTTTGCCGACAACGGCGAGGAGTACACCGACGGCGAACTTAAAGTTTTGCGCTACGACCTTAACGAAGATGCCGTTGTGAAGTATCGCTACCGTCAGGTAAATCAGGCGGCTTGGTACGGCACTTTGGCCGCAACGGCGGTTTTTGTTGCTGCCACGGCGACCGCAATAATACTAATTAAGAAACGAAAAAAGCAAGATCGATCTGTCGCATAGCGTCAGAGGGAGGACAATATGCCAAAAAATACAAACACCGCACACGTTCCTACGGCAAAGCAACTTCCGTACAACAGCGCCAACGAGGCCGCTCTTTTGGGATGCTTCTTGATTGACGGCGAAGTTTGCAACGACCTCGTGTCGGGAATCAATGCCAATTACTTTTTCATCGAGGCACACAAAAACATCTACGATGCCTGTTTTTCGCTTTACAAAGAGGGTAAGCCGGTAGATATCGTTACCGTCAGCGACAAGCTTGAAAAATCGGGAAAGCTCGAGCAATCGGGCGGTATAGATTATTTGTACAGCATCACCGAAAACGTAGCCTCTTCGGCGGGTGCAAAAGCCTATTTGGACAATATTTATCGCGATTATCTTATCCGCAGAGTCATCCGTTGCGGCGTGGATATCAGCGACTACGGCTACCGTGCCGAAAGCGGCGAATCCGCTTTGCGCAATGCCGAAAAATGCGTGTTTGACATCTCCGAAAGCCTCGATAAGTCCGATCTGGAGCAAATTTCCGAGGCCAGCAACCTCGCTTACGACCGCATCGAGCGCATCCAAAAGGGACATTTGGACGACAAAGGCCTTCCGACGGGATTCGACAATTTGGACGAAATCATCGGCGGTTTGCGCCCGGGTACGTTTAATCTTATCGCCGCCCGTCCGGGTGTCGGTAAAACCGCATTCGCACTTGCCGTTGCCACTCACTTGGGCGTAAACGAAGGGAAGAGGATTGCAATTTTCAACCTCGAAATGAGCAAACAGGAACTTGTCGGCCGTATGCAGACTCAACTTTCCGGCATCCCTAAAAAATATCAGGAAACGCCGAGGGCTTTGGCTCCGTCGCAAATCAAAAAGCTTTACGAGGCCAACGTGGCTTTGGGCAACAGCGAAATTTACATCGACGTCAGCGTCGAAAACACGCCGGCATCCATTTTAAGCAAGTGCCGCAGAATGAAAGTTCAGCACGGTTTGGACCTCGTTATCGTGGACTATTTGCAACTTATGAGCTCCGAAAACGCTTCCGACAGACGCGAAGGCAGACAGCAGGAAGTTTCGGATATGAGCCGAAACATCAAAAAATACGCAAAGGAATTGGACGTTCCGTTTTTGGTTTTGTCGCAGCTTAACCGCGCCGGCGAAATGAGGGGAGGCGAACCGAAATTGTCGGACCTGAGGGAATCGGGAAGTATCGAACAAGACGCCGACTTCGTAGCATTTTTGCAACGCTACAATCCTGCCGAGGCAAATGCCAACGAAAACATCCCGGCGGCAAAAGCGGTGCAATCTATTTACAGCGTGCCTAACGTGGTTGAAATGTTCGTAAAGAAAAACCGCCACGGCGAACTGGGCAAACTTGCGTTCGAATGGCAGGGACATCTGCAACGTTTCGTGCCGATCGAAGTGCCTGATTCAGACAATTACGCACCTGTTTTGAAGCAAAACAAAAACGAGGGTAAAACAACCGAAACGGAAGTTAAACCTGCAAATATGCCTGAAAAAATAGCCGTTCCGCAAACAGAAACGGTAAAGCCGGATGCCGAGGCGGACGCCGAAATAGTGCTTAAACCCGTTCAGGACGACGTCCCGTTTGACCTTGACGACAACGTGGGAGGCGAGGTCGTTTTTGAAACGGACGGCGACTTTAAGGAAGAGACTTTCGAAACTTACGATCCCGCTTTCGAGGAGTCGGCATTTTCGGATTTGAACCTGAAAAAAGTTTCCGATGACGGCGGAGACATCGAATTTTAATCAACGCATTTAAAAGCGGCGCGCTTGCGCCGTTTTTTCGTTGAGGAATATTGATTGATTTTGCTGAATAATTTTTAGCATGTTTGAAGAAAAAATTGCGGATATTTTCAAAAAACTCGGATGCGATTTGGTGCCGTATCGGCTGACGCTGTTCGGACGGACGGCGGTGTTGGTTGAGGGGCAAAAAGGGGTTTTGTCGTTTAGCCCCGACGAGGTGAAAATCAGACTGCCCGACGGACTAATTGCCGTTCGCGGCAAAAATTTGGTTATTCGGCAGCTGTCTTCTACGGCCCTTACCGTATCGGGCGAAATTTCGGGGGTGGGGTATGACGACTAAAAGACTGAGCTGTTTTTTGATCGACGAACCCAATCACGGACGAATTTTGTCAAAACTTATTGCCGAGGGTATTTTTGTCGAACGGGCCGAAAAATGCGGGCGGGGTTTGCTTGTTTATTGCTTAAAAAAACAGTCGTCAAATATAATTGCTTTATTTGACAGAATGTGTTATAATTACAAATCGGTGGAGTACGAAAGTTTTCGGGACCGAATTTTCAGGCGCATCAAATCGGGCGGCGTTTTGTTTGCGGTTGTGGCGTATGTTGCCTTTGTGTTGTTTTCGGACGGTTTTGTTTTTAAAGTTGCCGTCGATGCTCCGTCGGTGACGGAATACGAAGTCAGGCAGACGCTAAAAAAAGCAGGCATCGACCTTTCGGGGCGCATCATCGCTTCGGAAAAGCAAATGGAAGACGCGTTGGTGGCCGGCATTGAAAAGGTGTCGTTTGCATCCGTCAAAAAAACAGGCAACCGACTTGACGTTAAACTTGCCGAGAGTTTGGACGGCGAAACTTTTTTCGATTTCGACAAGGCGGAAATACGGTCTTTAAAAAACGCTTTGGTCACAAGGGTGATCGTTTGGTCCGGAACTGCCGAGTGCGAAAGCGGACGCGCGGTAAAAACGGGCGATTTGCTTATCGGCGGCTACACTTTGGTTGGGGACGAAAAAATTGCCTGTGCGGCTTCGGGCGAAGTGTACGGCATTTGCTATTTTACGGCGGAAGTCGGATATTTTTCCGATCAAAAGCAGCTGTGCTACACCGGTCGCAGTGTCAAAAAAACCTATTTGAATTTTTTTGGCTTCAACGGTTTCGATTTCAAGCCGGAATTTGAAAACTACGACACCGTTGTCAAAAAAAGAACAGTCGGCATTTTTTTGCCGTACGAATACGTTACCGTCGAATTTAGGGAAACGGAATACCGTTTGCCGAAATACGGTTTCGAAACGGTAAGAGAGCAGCTTGAAAGTCAGGCAACCGCTCTTGCGATAAGTCAAGTCCCTCCGTCGGCAACCGTGCGAGGGGGCAGGACGGAAATTAAAAAGACACAAGACGGATATGTCGTTCGTGCCGTAGTCGAGGCCGAAATGCGCATAGACGTCGGCTAACGGACGTTTGTCCGAACCTAAGGAGAAAATATGCAGAATACTTCTTTCAAAACGACCGACGGCAAAAATTTTGCAAAAACCTTTTTGTTGAGTCTTGTTATGGTGTGCGTGTTTGCCGGATTGCTTACGCTGTTTGTGGCGGTGTGGTACGGAGCGACGCCTTCCGAAGGCCTTGCGTCGGATAAGTTTTTTGAAAATATGGCGTTGTTTGCCATTATGGCGTTCATCCTTCTGGCGGTGTACGCCTATATGTATTATTTCGGAGGCAAATATCTTACCTCCAAAAACATCGTCATAGTTTATCTTAACATCGTTTTGGCGGCGGTCATAAGTTGTGTTTGCTCGGACATGCTTAACGTTTACGCAATGCCTATTCAGCTTTGCGCCATAGTCGTGTGTCTGTTGATTGCGCCGAGCGTTGCTTCGGTTGCGAACATCGCATTGGTTCCGCTGATGCTTATAATCTTTTTTGTCAAAGCGCCGTACTCGTCCGAGACGATGGCAGGCGTGGTGGCAAGCGTGTTCTGCGGCTGCATAGGCGGCTTCGTGCTGTTGTATTTGGGCTCGTTGAGGCTGACCAGAATCAAGTTTATCGGCGCAGGTGCCGGTGTCGGATTTTTGTTTGCTCCGTTTTCGGCCATTTTGACGCTGGCACTCGGGCAGGGCAGTTCGGAAATTTTGCAAAACGCAATTTGGGTGGTTCTGTCAAACTGCATAGCCATAGTTTTGCAGATGCCTATCGTGCCTATAATGGAAACGACGTTCAATGCCGTAACCGACTATAAACTGGACGAGCTTTGCAGTTACAGCGCACCTTTGATCAAGCGGTTGTCCGACGAAGCTCCGGGCACTTTCAATCACAGCATAATTGTCAGCAACTTGGCCGAAAAATGCGCTTTGGCAATCGGCGAAAACACGCATATGGCAAGGGCGGCGGCCTATTATCACGACGTAGGTAAACTTAAATCGCCTGCTTTCTTTATCGAAAACCAGGCCGGCGGACACAATCCGCACGACGACCTCATCCCGGACGTCAGCGTTTCGGTTATTTCCAAACACACCAAAAACGGCGCGCAAATCATCAGGGAAAACAGACTTCCGGAGGAACTTGCAAAAGTCGCCATGGAACACCACGGGACAACGCCAATAAAGGCATTTTATTACAAAGCTTTGAAGCTTACCGACGGCGGCGGCCTCGATGACGAACTTTACCGTTACGACGGTCCGAAACCTTCCACGAAAATCGCCGCAATCATAATGATTTGCGACACCGTCGAGGCGGCGGCAAGGGCAATGAATTTGCACAGAGCGGAGGAAATAGAGGACCTCGCCAAAAAAATGGTGAACGAACGCATTGCCGACGGTCAGTTTGACGAATGCGACATAACTATGAGCGATTTGTCAAAAATCGTCGACGCCATCGTTTCGGTGCTTGCCGGTGCGTTCCATACGAGAGTGGAGTACAAAAAATAGCTATGATAAATTTTTACAACGTACCTGAAAAACAACAAAAACTGATAAAAAAAGTTTACCGTGCGGCCTTAAAACATTTTGGGCAATCGGACGTGTTTTCGGTTGAAATCGAAATTGTTTCCGCCGACGAAATCAGGCAAATAAACAATGACGAACGCGGAGTGGACAGAGTTACGGACGTTTTGTCTTTTCCGACGCTGACCATAAATTCGCTGCCTGTAACCAAAAAACAATATCCTATGGATATTGACTACGACAGCGGCAAGCTTTTGCTGGGCGACATAGTTATTTGCTACGACAAAGTTAAGGAGCAGGCCGCCGAATACGGCCATTCGGAAGAAAGGGAAGCGGCATATTTGACTTTGCACGGCATTTTGCATCTTTTGGGCTTCGATCACGAAACGGAAGAGGACAAAGCCGTCATGAGAATGCACGAGGAAGCCGTGCTTAACCAATTGAACATCACCAGAGATTGAGAGGATAAAATGAAATCGGGTTTTATAACAATAGTCGGCAAACCTAACGCGGGCAAATCGACACTCGTAAATGCACTTGTCGGAGAAAAGGTTGCAATAGTTTCCTGGCGTCCGCAAACAACCAGAAACAAAATCACGGGCATTATGCACGGCGACGGATACCAGGCCGTATTTTTGGATACGCCGGGTTTGCATACCGCAAAAAACCACTTGGGCGACTATATGATGAAAAGCGTCAAGTCCGCACTTAACGACGTTGACGCCGTTCTTTACGTCGTAAACGCCGAAAAGGGCATTGACGACTACGACGTCGACTATATTTCAAAAAGCGTAAAAAGCGGCACGAAAACGCTGGTTGCCGTAAACAAAATAGACACCGTCGCTCCGGAAAACGTTCTGGCGGTTTTGGCAAGACTGACCGAAGTGGAAGGCTTGTACTGTGTTGTTCCTATAAGCGCAAAACGCGGCGATGCGGTGGACGAACTCAAACAGCAGATTATCGGCTTGCTGCCTGAGGGTGCCGAGTATTATCCGGAAGACGTTTTCACCGACCGTTCGGTACGTTTTATGACCGCCGAAATCATTCGAGAAAAGGCATTGAAACTGCTGGATAAGGAAATTCCGTACGGCATAGGCGTTTACGTCAACAAATTCGAAACCCGTCCGGACGGAATAATCACGGACATCGATGCCGACGTCATTTGCGAAAAACAGAGCCACAAGGCCATCATCATCGGCAAAAAAGGCGAAATGCTTAAGCGTATCGCTTCGGAGGCCAGACGGGATATCGAGGAAATGTTGGACGGCAAAGTTTATCTCACGCTGTGGGTTAGAGTGAAGGAAGAGTGGCGCGACAGCGATTTTATGCTTAAGGAATTGGGCTACGATTCAACCGATTTGTAAACGTGCATATTTTTTTGAAATTTGCAAACCATAGTTTCGAGGTGAAGTATGAACAACGACGTCGAAAAACTGGCTTGGCAACTTTTCAAAACCACGGGAAATCCGTGCTACTACAGATTGTATAAGGCCGTCGGGCAAAAGACTGAAAACAGGTTTAAACACTAATGGAAGTTAAATTAAATGCGCTTTGCGTCAGAACGATTGATTATAAGGACAACGACAGGCTGCTGTCGCTGTGCACTGTGGAGGGCGGGAAATTGCTTGCCAAAATTCGCAGTTGCAAGTCCCCAAAATCCAAACTCCGTTTTGCCGCAAGCCCTTTTTGCTTCGGCGAGTACATATTGAACAAATCGCCAAACGGACATTATTCCGTTACCGGCTGCACCGCATACGACACTTTCGGCACGTTGGCCGAAGATATAGTGAAATTTTATGCGGGTTTTTTTGTTTTGGAAATAACCGAAAAACTGTCGTCGGAGGACGTCGAATCCACCGCGCGGCTTACGGTCAGGGCCGTCGAATGTCTTAAGGAACTTTGCTACGGCGACAGTCCGTCGGCGATAAGGCCGTTGATAGATTACGTTAAGGACGTTCTTGCGTTGTCGGGCTACGGACTAAACACCGACGTTTGTGCCGTCAGCGGCTTGCCTTTGACGGGAGACGTGGGCTTCGATTTGGTGTCGGGAGGGTTTGTCGACCGCCACTATAAAACCACCGACAACGTTCCGTTTTCGGCAGGGGCGTTCGAATGCGTGAAAAATTCGGAGCGGGGCAGCGAAGCCGAGGCAAAGTCGGCGTTTTATTCCCTTGCAACCGTGCTTATGAGACTCACCGGCATAAAAGCATCCAACCTCGAACAATTTATGCGGCTTTAGCGGTCGCATAATTTTATTTGTGCAAATTTTGCCTATGGGCGGCATTTTACTTGCCAAAATTAAGAATTTAGTATAGAATTTTTAAGGTATAACCGGGTGCGTATAGCACAAAATTATTCAGTTTTCACATAATACAGATAAATTTACAGTTTTTTTAGGAGGATTTATATCTTATGGCAAAGAAGTTTGTTTACAAATTTTCCGAAGGCAACAAGGATATGCGCAACCTTTTGGGTGGCAAAGGCGCTAACCTTGCCGAAATGACACACATCGGTCTGCCTGTACCGTTCGGCTTCACCATCACCACCGAGGCCTGCACTCAGTACTATGAAGACGGCAGACAAATCAACGATGAAATTAAGGCCGAAATTCTTGAAAACGTCAGAATGTTGGAAGAAAAGGCCGGCATGAAATTCGGCGACAAGGAAAACCCTCTTCTCGTATCCGTACGTTCCGGCGCAAGGGCTTCTATGCCTGGCATGATGGACACCATCTTAAACCTCGGTCTCAACGACGACGTTGTTGAAGTTCTTGCCAAAAAATCCGGCAATCCGAGATGGGCATGGGACTGCTACAGACGCTTTATCCAAATGTTCAGCGACGTTGTTATGGAAGTCGGCAAAAAATACTTCGAAGCACTTATCGACGAACTTAAAGAAAGAAAGGGCGTTACTTACGACGTCGAACTTACCGCCGAAGACCTCAAGGAACTTGCTGGTCAGTTCAAAGCGGAATATCAGGCAAAAATCGGCAAGCCGTTCCCGTCCGATCCGAAGGAACAGTTGTTCGAAGCTATCAAAGCAGTTTTCCGCAGCTGGGACAACCCTCGTGCAAACATCTACCGTATGGACCACGACATCCCTTACAGCTGGGGCACGGCAGTAAACGTTCAGATGATGGCATTCGGCAACATGGGCGACGATTGCGGCACGGGCGTTGCTTTCACACGTAACCCTGCAACCGGCGAACCGGGCCTCATGGGCGAATTTTTGATGAACGCTCAGGGCGAAGACGTCGTTGCCGGCGTTCGCACCCCGATGCCTATCTCCGAAATGGCAAAGGTTTTGCCTGAAGTTTACGAACAGTTCCAAGGCGTTTGCAAAATTCTTGAGAACCACTACAGAGATATGCAGGATATGGAATTCACCATCCAGCAGAAAAAACTTTACATGCTTCAAACCAGAAACGGCAAACGTACCGCAGCCGCAGCTATCAGAATCGCTTGCGACCTTATCGACGAAGGTATGATTTCCGAACAGGAAGCACTTTTGCAAATCGATGCCAAAACTTTGGATATGCTTCTGCACGATCAATTCGACGCTAAGGCTTTGAAATCGGCAGACAAAAACAACGTCGTAGGCAAGGGCATCGCAGCTTCTCCGGGCGCAGCGGCAGGCACCATCGTGTTCACCCCGGAAGATGCGGTTAAACTCGGCAAAGACGGCAAGAAAGTCATCCTCGTTCGTTTGGAAACCTCTCCGGAAGACATCGAAGGTATGAAATATGCTCAGGGCATCCTCACCGTCAGAGGCGGACAAACCTCTCACGCTGCAGTTGTTGCTCGCGGAATGGGAACCTGCTGCGTTTCCGGTTGCGGCGACATCAAGATGCACGAAGAAGAGAAGTGGTTTGAACTCGGCGGCAAAGTTTTCCACGAAGGCGACGACCTCTCGTTGGACGGCTCCACCGGCAACATCTACGACATCGCAATCAAAACCGTCCCGGCAGATCCTAACAGCGGCTACTTCGGACGTATTATGCAACTTGCCGACAAATATAAGGCTATGGAAGTAAGAACCAATGCCGACACTCCTGCAGACGCAAAACGCGCTGCCGACCTCGGAGCTACCGGTATCGGCCTCTGCCGTACCGAACACATGTTCTTCGGCCCGGGCAGAATCGACAAATTCCGTGAGATGATTTGCTCCGAAACCGCAGAAGAGCGCATCAAAGCCCTCGACGCAATCGAACCGATGCAACAGGCTGACTTCGAAGGCCTTATGGAAGCTTTGAAAGGACATCCGGTTACCATTCGTTTCCTCGATCCTCCTCTTCACGAGTTCGTTCCGACCGACGAAAAGGACATCGCCGACCTTGCAAAAGCAAAGGGCAAAACCGTTAAGGAAATCAAACTTCTTTGCGACAGCTTGCACGAAGTCAACCCTATGATGGGACACCGTGGATGCCGTCTGGCCGTTACCTATCCGGAAATCGCCGTTATGCAGACCAAGGCTATCATCAAAGCCGCCATCGCAGTTAAACAACGTCATCCGGATTGGAACATCGTTCCTGAAATCATGATTCCGCTTATCGGCGAAATCAAGGAATTGTCCTTCTGCAAAAAGACCGTTGTCGAAACCGCCGACAGCATCATCAAGGAAGCAGGCGTCGACCTCCATTACGAAGTCGGCACCATGATCGAAATCCCTCGTGCAGCCCTTACGGCCGACGAAATCGCCAAGGAAGCGGAATTCTTCTGCTTCGGCACAAACGACCTTACACAGCTTACTTTCGGCTTCAGCCGTGACGATGCCGGTAAGTTCCTCCCGAGCTACTATTCGGCAAAGATTTACGAATCCGATCCGTTTGCAAGGCTTGACACCGTCGGCGTAGGCAGACTTATGAAGATGGGCGTCGAACTCGGTCGCGCAACTCGCAAGAACATTCATTGCGGCATTTGCGGCGAACACGGCGGCGATCCTTCCAGCATCGAATTCTGCCACGAAATCGGCCTCGATTACGTTTCCTGCTCGCCGTTCCGCGTGCCAATAGCTCGCCTCGCAGCAGCACAAGCTAACATCCGCAACCCGAGAGGCTAAGGTTTAATAAAACAACTTCTAAGTAGTCATTCTTTAAGTAGAGTGACTACTTTTTTTCTCCTAAAATTTCGGACTCGGCCAAAATTATGTCAACAAAAGAGGAGCAGTTTCTCAAAAGTTGCACTTTTCCGCATCCACCGTGTTGCTAAAAGCATATCGGGAAGGATAGAACTAAATAACAATAATTTAAAAAGTCTGTGCAAAAGTGCAGACTCTTTTTGTGTTTAAATTGACCGTTTGTCAAAAAGTTTTGACAGTTTTGCGGTTGACACTTTACATTTGCTCGTTTTTGTGTCATCCTATTCATAGCAACATAAACACACGGTGGCAATATGAAAGACGTAATTATAGAAAAGCTTAACGAAATAGAACAAAAAGAGAACGTAAAAATTTTGCATTGTGTCGAATCGGGCAGCAGGGCATGGGGTTTTGCTTCGCCGGACAGCGACTACGACGTCAGATTTTTTTACGTCCGTCCCGAGGAATTTTATTTAAGGCTGGACAAAACTCGCGACGTCATCGAGTGGCAGTTGGACGAAACTTTGGACATCAACGGCTGGGACATCAAAAAGGCGTTGCAGTTGTTGTATAAATCAAACCCGACGGTTTTTGAATGGAACTCGTCGCCAATCGTTTACAAAACCACAAAAGAGTGGGAGAAAATATCTAAAACTATCGACGGTTATTTTGTGTCGAGGTCGGGACTTTATCATTATTTAAGCACCGCCAAAGCAAACTATAAGGAGTATTTTAAAGGCGAAACGGTAAAGCTGAAAAAATACTTTTACGTGCTTAGGCCGATACTTGCCTGCAAGTGGATAATGGCCGAAGGCACGCCGCCTCCTATGCTTTTTAAGACGTTGGCCGACAAATACTTGGACGAGGACATTAAACCCGACGTGCTTAAAATGCTTGACCTAAAAACAAACGCTCGGGAAATCGCCGAAGTCAAACGCTTTGACAGGGTAGACAAATATTTCGAAAAGGCCATGGCCGAAATCGAAGAGCAAATAAAAAATCAGCCGTACAGGCACGAAAAGGATTGGGAAAGCTTAAACAAGTTGTTTGCCGATTTGTTGTGAAAGTTTAAATATCGGTTTAAAAAAGCCTAAACAGCCGTTTTCATGCGGCTGTTTTTTGTTGCGTTTGCAAGTCGGATATTTTTGCCAAAACAGGGGTAAAGTGGCCACTTTGTAGGGAAATGTTTCAAAAAGTATTATGCAAAAGCCGCAAAATGTAGAATAGTTTTCAAAAAAATCGCAAAAAACGAAAAAATTGCAAAAAATTTTTGAATATATAAGGAAAATTACTTTTTATATCGTAGATATTATTAGCAAGATTTTCGAGGTGCAAATGGCAAGGGAAGGATATCCTTTAGATTGGATGGCCGAACTTAAATCGAAAAACGACATCGTCTCCGTTGTTTCTCGCTACGTTCGATTGGACTACAAGGGCGGAAGATATTGGGGATGCTGTCCGTTTCATCACGAAAAAACTCCTTCGTTCACGGTGAACCAGAGGGAGGGTTTTTACTATTGTTTCGGTTGTCACGTCGGCGGCGACGTAGTTAAATTCGTGCAGGAAATGGAAAACGTCGGCTTCCCGGAGGCGGTAAAATTGCTTGCCGATGCGGCAGGCATGCAAGTTCCGGAAACCGAACAAAGCGAAGCCATAATGAACGAAAAGAAAAAACGCGACAGACTGTACGAAGCTTTAAAAGAAGCGGCGGGGCATTATTATCGCAATCTTGCCGATCCTCAGGTGGGCAAAAAGGCGAGGGACTATTTGGCAAAGAGGCGCATTCCGTCCGACGTAGTGGTTCGTTTTGGTCTCGGCTACAGCAAGGATTTCAATTCCGTCATCGACTATTTGCGGTCCAAGGGCTTTAGCGACAGGGAGATTTTGGAGTCGGGCGTCGGAACAAAAAACAAAAACGGTTCGCTTTACGACGCATTGGCCGACAGGCTTATCGTGCCGATAATAAACCGCAGCGACAAAGTGGTTGCTTTCGGCGGCAGAATACTTGAAAAAAAGGACGGCGTGGCAAAGTATCGAAACACCACAAACACGCCTGTATTTGAAAAAAACAAAACGTTGTTCGGCATCAACATAGCCAAAAAGCAGCGTCAAAAATCGGGAATCGGCGAAGTTATCATCGTCGAAGGATACATGGACGTAATAAGCCTGAACAAGGTGGGCATAGCAAATGCCGTTGCCGGCATGGGCACCGCACTTTGTGACGGACAAGCCCGAGAGCTTAAGTATCTTTCCGACCGAGTTTACGTCTGCTATGACGGCGACGGAGCCGGGCAGAATGCCGCCGCAAAAAGTTTGGAAGTTTTGGAAAAGGCGGGGTTGGAGATTTTTGTCGTAACGCTGACGGACGGAATGGATCCCGACGACGTTGCCAACAAACTTGGTCAAAAGGGCTTTTTCGACCTTATGGAAAAGGCTTTGCCTCTGACCGACTACAAACTCAAACTGGTTGAAAACGGTTGCAACATGGCGTCGGCAAACGGAAGGGCAAAATATGCCACGGGTGCGATAGAAGTTCTGAAAACTTTGTCGAACCCTGCCGAACGTGAGGTTTACTTCGGGGTGGTTTCCGAAAAGAGCAGAATACCTGCCGAACAGCTCAGAAAATATTTTTCCGGCGAACTGGAACTTGTGTCCGCAAAACGCGAGGAGCCGCCTAAACAGCCGCTCAAAATTTCGGACGAAGCGGACAAGCCTACAGAGGACAAACCGACGGGACCGTATATGCAGTCGGCAGAATTTGTTTTAAAATGCCTGCTTTACGCAAAACCGTTTGCAAAGCTGTCGGAAGTCGAGAAGGATTGGTTTGTGTTCGGTCCGCACAAAGAAGTTTACGACTATCTTAAAGTTGCCGACGAATCGGGTTCGGCGCCCGTTCCGGGCATGCTGTTTGACTTTATGGAGCGAACCGACGACATTTTGGAAATCATTCACGGCGATTTCGGCGCCATGGACGACTTGTCGGCAAAGCGTGTTTACGGCGACTGCGTTTACAAACTGAAAAAGGAACATTACAACAAAATCGTCAAGGGATTGCTGGCCGAGTATTCGACTGCCGACGACGGCAAAAAGACGGCAATCGCCGAAGAAATAAAGAAATACCAACAACTTATAAGAAAAAATCAGACGTCCGGGAGGTAGATATGGACAATAAAGCAACGCCGCTTCAGGTTGAAATAGACAAACTTATAACCTTGGGCAAGCAAAAAGGAACGGTGACCGAAGACGAAATTATGGCTCGCCTCGAGCATTTGAATTCCACCGCAGAGGATATGGAAACGGTTTTCAAAGCTTTGGAAGCCGCAGGCGTGTCGATAAAAGAGGACGAACCGGTCAACGATGCCGAATTGGTTGAAAAAATCATGAGCGAGGCAAACGTCGACGACTCTGTAAAGGTTTATTTGAAAGACATCGGCAAGGTTCCGCTGTTGACCAAGGAGGAAGAAATCGAGCTTGCAAAGCGCATGGAAGCAGGCGACGAAGAGGCAAAAGCAAAACTGTCGGAAGCAAACCTCCGTCTGGTAGTCAACCTCGCAAAACGTTACGTTGGCAGAAATTTGCATTTTTTGGACCTCATTCAGGAAGGAAACATGGGGCTTATGAAGGCCGTCGAAAAGTTTGACTACACCAAAGGTTTTAAGTTCAGCACTTATGCCACCTGGTGGATTCGTCAGGCCATCACCCGTGCCATTGCGGATCAGGGACGCACAATCCGTATTCCGGTACATATGGTTGAAACAATCAACAAGCAGGTTCGTGCAACCCGTCAACTTTTGCAAAAGCTGGGCAGAGAACCGACTCCTGCCGAAATAGCGGAATATCTCGGTTGCAGCGAAGAAAGGGTGCGTGAAATTCAAAAAATAGCGCAAGATCCTGTTTCGCTCGAAACGCCTATCGGCGAGGAAGAAGACAGCCACCTTGGCGATTTCGTCGAAGACAGAGGCGCTTTAAGCCCTGTCGAAGTCACCGAAAGTCAACTTTTGAAGGAACAGCTGGTCAGGGTTCTCAACACCCTTACGCCGCGCGAAGAAAAGGTTTTGCGCTTGCGTTACGGCCTTGACGACGGTCATCCGAGGACGCTTGAAGAAGTCGGAAAAGAGTTTAACGTTACCCGTGAACGTATCCGTCAAATCGAGGCGAAAGCACTCAGAAAACTTCGCCATCCGAACCGCATAAAGCATCTTAAGGACTATCAATAATGAACGGACTCGACAGACGTCTTTCGGAAATTGCGGCCAACCTGAAAGAAGGCGATTTCGTGGCCGACGTCGGTTGCGATCACGGCAAAATTTCGGTGGCGGCGGTTAAAATTACGGGCAACCCCGTGATAGCGACGGATATTTCCGCACCGAGTTTGAGAAAGGCCGTCGAACTTGCCGAACGGGCAGGAGTGGACGACATGATCGATTTCAGGGTGGGCGACGGCGTTTCGGTTCTTACAGACGGCGAGGCGGACACTCTGGTGGTTGCCGGAATGGGCGGCATGGAAATTGCCGGCATGCTCGGGAAACTGAATTTTAAAAAGTACGTTTTGTGTCCGCATTCTTCCGAGGCCGAGCTTAGGGCGGCGGTCATAAAAAACGGAATAGTGATTCAGCGTGATTATCCCGTAGTTTCGAAGGGCAAGTTTTACAGAATAATCGTGGCCGGCGACGGCGAAAAAACCGCAAACGACTACTCGAAGGCTCAACTTGAATTCGGAAAAACCGACGAGGGCGACGCAAAGGAATATTTGCTTCACGAAAAAACAAAAATTCTTTCGCTTCTCGGCAAAGTAAACGAGCAACGGGAATCCGAGCTTTCGGAGCGTTTGAAACTTATAGAGGAACTTGAAAATGAAAGTTAAGCAATTTACCGACTACATCGAAGCGCTTGCACCGTTGGATACGGCGTTGCCGTATGACAATCCGGGACTTTTGGTGGGCGGAGCGTCGGACGAAATAAAAAAGGTTCTCATCACATTGGACGTTACGCCCGAAGTGGTGGACGAAGCCGTCGAAAAAGGGTGTGATTTTATTTTGAGTCATCATCCCGTGATTTGGAACGGCATCAAAAAATTTACGTCGGATTACCCGACCGTAGATGCTTTGACCAAGGCCATAAGGGCAGGCATAGGCGTTTATGCGGCACATACCAACGTCGACGCAATGGCGCACGGAATGAGCCACAGGCTTCTTGCGGACCTCGGGGCGGTAGGCATCGAACCTCTTTTCGAAAACGGTTTCGGTGCGGTGGGAAACGTCGAGGAAACGACGTTTGGCGAACTTGTCAAAAAAGTCGGCGAAATTTCGGACGAAAACGTCAGAAGCATCGGCAATCTTTCGGACAAAGTTAGGTGTGTGGCCACGGTATCCGGAGCCGCAGGCGACACCGAAGACGTAAACATGGCAATAAAAAAAGGTGCGGACGTGTATATCACTGCCGAACTTAAACATCACGTTGCCGTAGCGGCAAAATCGGCGGGTTTCAAAATAATAGAAACCAGTCACTTTGCAAGCGAAATAAGCTTCGTGAAAATATTTGAAGGGCTTTTGTCGGGAGTTGTCGAAACGGCAACCGCAACCGCCCAAAAAAATCCGTACAACAAGGAGATTTTGTAAAATGAAATTGGACAGCATTTTGATTTATCAGGACATCGACAAGCGTCTTTACGCATTAGAGCGCGAAGTGAACACCAGCGAAGAAAACAAGGCCGTCGTAAAACTGAAGGAACTTTTTAAGGAATACACCGGCGGACTTATCCGCCTCAACGCCGATATGGACGAAGCGGTAAAAAGTGCGGAGCGTCAGGCAGAAGAACTTAAAAAACTCGAATCGCAAATCGAAGATATGGCTCACCTCAGCATCGAGGATGCCGGCATCGACGAATTGGAACTGTACGAAAAAGAAACCGCAAAGTTGTCGGCCGAAGTGGAAGCGTTCAAACGCAACATCGACAAAAACGAAGCCGTAATCAAGGAAATTTTGCAAAATTTTGACGAAAAGGTCAAACAATGTGCCGTTTGCAGACGCAATTTGGACGCAGCCAACGCAAAATTGAAAGCTCTTATCGACAGCAAGGGGCAAGAAGTTGTGGAAATCAAGCGTCGCCTTGCCGACATCAAAAAGGACGTTCCCGAGGACGTTATGGAGCTTTACATGCAACGCCGCAACAACAAAAAACTTCCGGCATTCGTGGAGTACGATCCTAAGCGCAACGCTTGCGGCTGCGGAGTTATGCTTCTAAACGACGCCGTTTCCAAGTTGCAAAAATCGGGCGATACCGTGGAATGTCAAAGCTGCGGCAGAATCATTTTCGTAAAATAAATTATAAGGGGGCAAAAATGGCAAAAGCAAAAAGAGTTGTGCCTTTTTACAAGGACGTAGCGGTATTTTCCGTCAACACCTTAAAGCCGCACGGTGCAGGTTTTCCGTATGACGCCGAGGGCAGAAAAAAGGTTGTAAGCCTCAACGGCTTGTGGAAATTTAAATATCTCGACAGCGTGTTGCAAATTCCGGAAGGATACTATTTGCCCGAGAACACCAACGAGGATTTCGGAACCATCGAGGTTCCTTCCGAGTGGCAGATAAAAGGTTACGGAACGCCGCAATACACCAACGTCAACTATCCAAAACCTTTGGAATCCAAGCGCAAAAGCAAAATCCCGTTTATCCACGAGAACATCGCTCCGTGCGGACTGTACGTCACCGAGTTTGACTACAAGCCGACCGCCGACAACGTTATTTTGGATTTCGGCGGCATAAATCAGGCGGGCGAAGTTTACGTCAACGGATTTTTCGTCGGTTACAGCGAGGACACTTTCGACAGCGTAAGTTACGATATAACCAAGTTCCTTAAAGCAGGCAAAAACAAACTTGCGGTCACGGTTTATCAGTTTACCACGTCCAGCTACTTGGAAGATCAGGACATGTGGCGACTTGCCGGCATTTTCAGGGACGTAAATCTCGTTTACGTTTCAAAACTGTCCGTTGCCGACGTTCACAACCGCACCGACTTGAAGGACAACTTTACCACCGGTGTTTTAAACAGCAAAATCACCTTAAAGGCCAATGGTTCGGATTCGGAAGAGGCAAAGCTTATCATCCGTCTTAAAGCTCCGGACGGGACTTTGATCGGCGAAACCAAAACGGATTTGCCTGCCATGAAAGACGGCAGCGAAAGATCGGTCGAGTATGCTAAGACGGTAAAAGACGTTCAGGCATGGAGCGGAGAATTCCCGAACCTTTACACTTTGGACATCATTTTGACGTCGGGCGCAAAAGTTCTGGACAGACGCATCCTCAAAGTCGGTTTCAGAAACGTTCGCATAGTTCCGTACAACGACGAAACCAAACGCGGTCCGTTCATTTTGCTTAACGGCAGGCCGTATATGATTAAGGGCGTCAACCGTCACGAGTTCCATCCTGAATACGGTCATGCGGTTCCGCTTTCGTTGACCGAAAAGGACATAATTCTGTGCAAGCAGAACAACATAAACAGCATCAGAACCAGCCATTATCCTAACTCGAGAGGTTTTTACGACCTTTGCGACCGTTACGGAATTTTGGTTATGTGCGAAAACAACCTCGAAACGCACGGCTTGGCAAAACACATCCCGGCGTCCGATCCGAAATGGATTGCACCTTGCGTTTACCGCATAACCAATATGGTTCACAGCTACAAAAACCATCCGAGCATAGTTTTTTGGAGTCTCGGCAACGAATCGGGCACGGGCAGAGCCTTTGACGTTATGCGTCAGACGGTTTTGGGCATCGACAATTCCCGACCTATTCACTACGAACCGGACACTCGCCTCAAAGCAAGCGACCTTTACAGCGAAATGTACACCGTTCAAACCAAGATGAAAAAGATCGGTAAAAACAAGCAGGTCATCCATTGCAGGGCGTTGTGGAACAACATGATGGGTTCGGTTATGAAACCGTCTTATTACAAAGACAGACCGTTCATTTTGTGCGAATATGCTCACTGCATGGGCAACTCGTTGGGCAATTTCGGCGACTACATGGACGAATTTAAACGCTACGACAGGCTTCACGGCGGCTACATCTGGGATTTTGCCGATCAAAGCATAAAGCGCGTCAGGGACGGCGTTACCGAGTGGACGTACGGCGGCGACTGGGGCGACAAACCTAACGACGGAAACTTTGCCTTCAACGGCATCGTCAGGGCGGACAGAAGCCCGAATCCGGCTTTGTTTGAGGTCAAAAAAGTTTACCAACCGGTCGACTTTTTCCTCGACGGAAAAACTTTGACGGTCATCAACAACTTTATGTTTGCCGACCTTTCGGCCTACAAACTGTATATCGGTTTTTCCGAGGACGGCGTCGAAACCTCTTCCACCTACGTAACTCTTCCGGACGTCAAGGCAGGCGGAATTGCGAAAATCACCGTCAAACCTCGCTTCGAAGACACGTCTAAAACCTGTTGCATAAACGTGGTTTTGAAAACCGCAAAGGCAACCCAGTGGTGCCCGGAGAATTTTGCGGTCGCTTCCGAACAGTTTATCGTAAACGTTTCCGAAAGCAAACGTCAGCAAAGCTCGGTGCTTCCGATGGTAAACGAAAACAAAAAGGAAATTAGCATCGCTGCCGACAATATGCTTTATCGCATTGACAAAAAAACGGGCGGTCTTTCGGTAGTTTGCGGCGACAAACAGGTGACTGCCGACGAAATACGTCCTAATTTCTGGCGTGCCGCAACCGACAACGACAGAACTCCGCAGGTGCCTGAATTTTTGTCGTATCTTAAAGGAAGCTATCTGTTCCGCACGGCGCAAAAACGTTTGCACGCAGGTAAAGTCCGTACCGAACGAAACGAGAACTTGTTTGTCGTAAAAGTTAAGTGGCATATGCCGTTTGTCAGAGGTTTGCGCACCGTTTACACGTTTGACGGCGACGGCAGAGTGGGAATGAAAATGAGTTTCCGCAACCCGTTGTTCCGCATGCCTCGCTACGGATTTACTTTCACGACGGCGGAAGGCTACGAAAAGATGGCGTTTTTGGGCAAAGGTCCGCACGAAAACTACTGCGACCGCGCAAGAAGCGCAAACTTCGGGCTTTACGGCGGCAAGGAAAGTCTGTTCAGGCACGACTACCTCTATCCGCAAGAAAACGGCAACCATACCTTCGTAAAATGGCTTAGGTTGGAAGGCGAGGACAAACCTGCTTTGAACGTTTCGGCGTTGTCGGGCAGCTTTGAAACCAGCGTCTATCCGTACACCGTTGCCGACCTCGAGGGAGCAAAGCACTTGCACGCTTTGAAACCGCGCGCCAATCTTACCGTAAATCTCGACGGCAAGCAAAGAGGCGTCGGCGGCGACGTGCCGGCATTGGCAATGACCAAAAAGAAATACAAAATCAAACGCGGAAAGCACAAATTCGAAGTGCTTTTGGACGTGAAAGACTAAAAAAAACTGCCTCAGGCAGTCGAACTAAAAACAAACGCCGCTCCTTGATGGGGCGGCGTTATTTTGTTTGTTAAACGGTCAGTCCATGGCTTCGAAGCCGCATTTTGCCATAAATTTGTCAAATGCTTTTTGGCCTTTTTCGTTGTTTTTAAACACTGCGGTGGTTTCCAAAATTTTGATGCAGGTTTTGTTGATGTAGTCGGTTATGACGTCGCCTGCTTGGTCGGGTTCCATATTGATTCCGTGGTCGTTGGCGAGCTGAGCAATCATGCCGACGTGCTTAGAAAGAGGATTGGACGGATCGGACAGGGCCTTAAAATCCAAAGGTGTTTCGCCGGTCAGGTATTTGCGGATTTCGTGAGCTTCGCGGCTGAGTCGGCCCGGAAGAATAAACAGGCCCATAACTTCAATTATGCCGATTGCCTCTTTTTTGATGTTGTGCATATCCTCCGTAGGGTGGAAAATGCCGTACGGATGTTTTTCGTCGGTGCGATTGTTGCGGAGAATAAGGTCAAAGCGATATTTTCCGTCATCGGTTTTTAAGGCAACAGGGGTTACGGTGTTGTGCAAAACGTTGTCGGTGTGCGAAACGACGTCCACGCTTTTGTCCGAGTATTTTTGCCATTTTTCCAAAACGTGATTGGCCAGTTTTGCGGCGGTGTCGGCGCTATTGCTTTCGATACGAACCACGCTGTTGAACCAGCCGGCAATGCCTGCGGTAGCCCCTTCAAAATCCGGATGAACAAATTTTTTGCGAGTAGCGGTGTGCATTTCAGGCAAAACCTTTGCGCCGCCTTGGTAGTGGTCGTGAGCCAAAATGCTTCCGCCGACGATAGGCAACGGAGCGTTGCTTCCGATGAAGTAGTGAGGGAACAAATCCACAAATTCCGTCATGCGCACAAAGGACGACAGGTCCAAATTCATCGGTCTGTGTTCGTCGGAAAAGCAGATGCAATGGTTGTCGAAATAAACGTACGGACTGAACTGCAACCACCACTTTTCGTTGTTTAAGAACAGCGGAATGGCCCTTAAAGTCTGTCTTGCGGGTTTTGCGGCATTTCCGCACCAGCCTACGTTTTCGGGACAGAGCGGGCATTTAGGGTAGTTTGTTTGCGGAGCTTTGGATGCGGCCAAAACGGCTTTAGGGTCCTTTTCGGGCTTGGCAAGGTTGATTGTGATTTTAACCGTGCCTTTGTCGGTAGGTACGTCCCAGCCGATGTTTTTGTCGATGTCGCACTTGCGGATATAGTTGTTTGCAACGGACAAATCGAACAAAAACGAAGTTGCCGCCATCGAGCCTTTGTCCGCGGCGAGGTCGTCGAATTTTTTGATTACGTCGCTTGGCATCGGCGTTACGATGCCCATTATTTTGGTTTCAAACAGCAGTTTGTCCTGTTCGTTTGTAAGTCCTTCGGCGACGGCGTAATCGGTCAATTCGTCAAGTATCTGCTGAATCGGTCTATGCGAGGAAACCTCGCCGTGCGGTTCGGTGACTTTAAGTTCGGCCAGCAACAGATTTTTGACGTAAATTTTGTTGTCCGCGTCCAGCGAAAGCTTTTCTTCGGCGTACAGCATCAGTTCGGATATTGCGATTGCTATTTTGTTTTGGTCGGTTGAGTTCGGCATATAAACCTCTTTTAAAGTATTTGCAACGTTATTGTTGCTCTTTGAAAATATGTGTGATATAATTTTACTGATAATAATTATACACTTCGGGGGTTGTTATGGCAATTGATTCGACCTTTTATTTAGAGAATAACGACATATTTTTCTCGGCTGTGGACGGTTTGTACAGTAGGCACAATATTCAAAAGCAGCAAAAAAGGTATGCAAATCTTTTTAAGTCGCACTTAAAAAACTTTGACGTTTCTTCGGCCGATTTTTATTCGTCGCCGGGAAGGATCGAGCTTTTGGGCAACCATACCGACCACAACAACGGCAAGGTTCTTGCCGCGGCAATAAGCTTGGACACGTTGGCCTGCGTCACTAAAACCGATTCAAATTGCATCAAAATTTTGTCGGGCGGTTATCCTATGCTGACCGTTCGCCTCGATCAATTGGATGCTTGCGACGAGGAGCGAGGCACCAGTGTTGCATTGGTAAAAGGCGTTTGCAATTGGTTTAAGGAACACGGATACAACGTCGGCGGTTTTGTTGCCACGATGGTCAGCGACGTCATGAAAGGTGCCGGCGTCTCCTCGAGTGCTTCGTTTGAGGTTCTCGTTGCCGAAATTTTAAACGACCTTTACAACGGCGGCAAAGTTACCGACGTCGAAAAAGCCGTTGCAAGCCAGTATGCCGAAAATCGCTATTTCGGCAAACCGTGCGGACTTTTGGATCAGTCGGCCATTGCTTTGGGCGACGTTGTTTACATCGATTTTAAAGATCCTGCTTCGATGCAAGTCAAAAATTACGACCTGCCTTTTGACGATTTGGACATCGTTGTCATAAACACCGGAGGCGATCACAGCGACCTAACCGATAATTATGCGGCAATTCGTTCGGAGATGGAGTTTGTGGCAACCTGCTTCGGGAAACACGTTTTGCGAGAAGTCGACGAAGAGGAGTTCTACCGTGCGGTCATGAGCCTCAACGCCGAAAAGCAAACGGGGCAAAAGTTAGGGAGCGAGCATCCTATCCTAAGCGCCGTCGCTTCCCGAACCTCAAAGTGCAACACTCAGCGTTCCATACTTAGGGCAATGCACTTTTTCGAGGAAAATCACAGGGTAGACGATGCCGTAGACGCAATTAAAAACAACGACGAAAGCAAGTTTTTGCAAATGATAAACGAAAGCGGCCAATCGAGTTACGACAAACTTCAAAACTGCTATCCTAACGAATATGCGCAAAATATACCGCTTGCGCTTGCTGTGCTGAAACGTCACCCGGCAGTTAAGGCGTGCCGTGTTCACGGAGGCGGTTTTGCAGGGACGGTTTTGTGTTTTGTCGACAAAGAAGGCAGCGAAAAGTTCCTTTCAGGCACCGAGAACTTCTTTTGCGGAAAGAATATTTTCAACCTCTCAATAAGAAAAAGCGGGGCTAAAAAAGTGCATTTCGGAGGTAGCAAATGAGCGTTTTAAGTTATCTTATTTCGGCGCCGAACAACACGGCGTTTACCATAGGTAAAATCGAAGTTCAATGGTACGGACTTATTCTCACGTCCGCAATGATTTTGGGCCTTGTTTGTATGATTCTCATAGGCAAGGAACGGGGCGTTTGTTCCGACGACATGATAACGCTGTTTTTGTACATTATTCCGCTTGCCGTGATTATGGCCCGTGTGGTTTACGTTGCGGTCAGGCCGGAGTATTTTCCGATAAAATCTTTCGGAATTTCCGAGTGGATAAAGCGTGGCGGCATCGGCAGTTCGACTCCCGAAAACAGTTTGATACATCTGTTTGCGATTTGGGAAGGCGGCATCACCATTGTAGGCGGCGTTATGGGCGGTCTGTTGGGCGGCTGGCTTTTCTGTCGCAAATATAAATACAAATTCGGCGTTTTGGCCGATATATGCGTGCCTGTGCTGTTGATGTGTCAGGCTATAGGCCGTTGGGGCAACTACATGAATCAGGAGGCCTACGGCTCGTTGGTGACGAATGCGAAATGGCAATGGTTCCCGTTTGCCGTTTACATCGACGCGCTGGGCGAATGGCACCTTGCCACCTTCTTTTACGCTTTTGTCATAAACCTTATCGGTGCGGTTGTCATCTACCTGTTGACGCGAAAGAGCAAGGTCAGCGGAATGTCGGTTTTTATGTATCTTGTCTGGTATTGCACCAAACGGTTCTTTATGGAATTTATCCGTATGGATGCGGTGGTTACGGAAAGCGGCGTCGGCGTTACGCAGATGGCAATGTTGCTTTGCGTGGTCATAGGCATAGTCGGCGGAGTGTTGCACTACCGTCACGGAATTTTGCAAATTAAACGCACTCAAATACAAGAGGAGGTTGCCCTTGCCGAAGCAAAAGCCGTAGAGGGCAAAAAAATATGAGAAACTTAACTTTACTTACCGATTTTTATCAACTCACCATGATGAACGGCTATCTTAAATGCGGTACGGCCGACAAACAGTCGGTGTTCGACGTGTTTTATCGCGGCGGCGAGCAACTCAGCTACGTCGTTACGGCCGGTTTGGAGCAGGTGGTCGAATATATCAACAATTTGCATTTCGACGACGAGGATATCGAATATTTAAGAGGTTTGAACTGCTTTGACGAGGAGTTTTTGCTTGCGCTTAAAAACTTTAAGTTCACCGGCGACGTCTATTCCGTTCCGGAAGGTACGGTGATGTTCCCGTTCGAGCCGTTGCTGACGGTCAAAGCTCCGCTGTTTCAGGCACAGCTTATAGAGACTGCCATTTTGTGCATCCTCAATCATCAGACGCTTATAGCGACTAAGGCCGGTAGGCTTTCAAACGCCACGGATTCCACCATATTGGAATTCGGTCTGCGCCGTGCGCAAGGCCCGGATGCAGGCATTTACGGCGCAAGAGCGGCTTATATCGGCGGTTGCAGAAGCACCAGCAACGTGTTGGCCGGGCAAATGTTCGACATAGCGGTTAAAGGCACTCACGCACATGCTTGGGTAATGAGTTTCCCGGACGAACTGTCCGCATTCAGGGCGTATGCCGAACTTTATCCTGACAATTGCTTGCTGCTTGTCGACACCTACGACACTCTAAAAAGCGGCGTTCCAAACGCAATCAAGGTGTTTGACGAACTTAAAGCAAAAGGCTACAAACCTACGGGAATCCGCCTTGACAGCGGCGACCTTGCTTACTTAAGTAAGCAGGCAAGAAAAATGCTGGATGCGGCAGGCCATTCCGATTGCAAAATTTTCGCTTCCGGCGACATCGACGAAGACGTTTTGCTCAGCTTGCAAATTCAAGGTGCGAAAATCGACATTTACGGCATAGGAACAAGGCTTATAACAAGTTACCGTTGCCCGAGTCTCGGCGGCGTTTACAAACTTGCCGCAATCGAGGGTGACGACGGACAATTGGTTCCGAAAATGAAAATGTCCGACAGCAAAGTCAAAATGACCAACCCGGGCCTCAAAAAGGTTGTAAGGCTTTACAACAAGGACGGTATGGCCGAAGCCGACCTTATCGCACTCGAGGACGAAGTTATCGACGACACCAAACCGCTCACCATCTATCATCCCGAAAAGCATTGGATTTCAAAAACTCTCGAAAACTTCACTGCAAAGGATTTGCGCATAACCGTTTTCAAAAACGGCGAGCAGGTTTATAAGCTTCCAAACTTGCACGAAATAGGCCGTCACGAGGACGCAAGCATGGCCGAATTCCACGAGGAATACAAGCGCATGCTTTATCCGGCAGAGTACAAAGTTGACCTTTCGGACAAACTTTACGACCTCAAAATGGAGCTTATCCGCAAAAACGGCAAAAACATATAGTGATTTTTGACACAAAAGACTGAATTTTTGACAAAACCGTCAAACGCAAATATCATAAAACGGAGGGTAAAAAATGTTGTTCATATTTTTGGTTGCCTCGTTTGCATTGGTTGCCTTAGTTAAAATGGCCTAACTGTTCACGGTCGCATTTTTGCGGCCGTGTTTTTTTGCCGAAAAACCGATTTGTCCCTCTGCCGAATTCTTTTTTGCGGCCAAAACTTGTTCGGGCGCCTGTTTTTATTGTTTTTTTATTAAAAAAGTTTGCCGCGTGCTTGAATTTTGCTTGACAGAGACGATAAAAAAATGTAAGATGTCTGTAAAGGTTGAGGCCTTTACACCGAGGAAGTCATGATCGAATTTCAAAAAAATCTGAATTATTCCGATTTGAACGCCGCTTACGGCGAACTTTTGACTGACAAGCAAAAGGAGTTTTTGGAGCTTTATTACGATTGTGACGTTTCTTTAAACGAAATTGCCGAACAGTACGGGATTTCCCGTCAGGCCGTTAGGGACGCTATCGTAAGAGGCGAGCGCTCGCTTAACGAATTCGAGGGCAAACTCGGCTTTGTTGAAAAAAAAGCCAAGCTAACAAAGTGTCTTTCGCTTTTGCGCGAAGGCGACAGCAGAGGTGCGGAATCGCTTTTGGCCGCACTTGTAGAGGAGGAATAATATGGCATTTGACAGTTTAAGCGACAAAATCAACCACATTTTTTCCAAACTGAAAAATAAGGGCAAAGTTACCGAGCTTGAAATCAAGCAAACCATGCGTGAAATCAGGGTTGCGCTTTTGGAGGCCGACGTAAACTATGCCGTAGCAAAGGATTTTTGCCAAAAGGTTTCCGACAAAGCGGTCGGTGAAGACATTTTGAAAGGTTTGAATCCTGCGCAACAAATCATAAAAATCGTCAATGAGGAGCTTATTGCCCTTATGGGCAGCACCAATGCCAAGCTTTCGGTGTCGTCCAAGCCGCCTACAATCATCATGATGTGCGGTCTGCAGGGCGCAGGCAAAACCACGATGTGCGGCAAACTGGCGCTGCATCTTAAAAAGCAAAACAAAAAAGTTCTTCTCGCAGCCTGCGACATCTACCGTCCTGCGGCCATAAAACAGCTTCAGGTTGTCGGGGAAAAAGTCAAAACGCCGGTGTTTGCGATGGGGCAGATCGATCCCGTAAAAATTGCAAAATCGGCCGTAGAAGAGGCGCAAAAAACGGGTGCCGACACGTTGATTATCGACACGGCGGGCCGTTTGCACATCGACGAACAGTTGATGGAGGAACTTCAAAGGGTAAAACAAGCCGTTTCCCCGCAGGAAATTTTGCTTGTAGTTGACAGCATGACCGGCCAAGATGCCGTAAACGTTGCCGAAACTTTCAACAAAAAACTTGACGTAACGGGCGTTATTTTGACCAAACTCGACGGCGACACCCGTGGCGGTGCGGCGCTTTCGATAAAAGCGGTTACCGGCAAACCTATCAAGTTTTGCGGCATAGGCGAAAAACCCGAGGACATCGAACCGTTTTATCCCGACCGCATGGCAAGCCGAATCCTCGGCATGGGCGACGTTCTGACGCTCATCGAGAAGGCGCAAAACGCTTTTTCGGAAGAGGAGGCCTTGGCTCTCACCAAAAAAATGAAGGAAAAATCCTTCACTTTGCAAGATTATTTGAACCAGCTTGACAGCGTCAAGAAAATGGGCGGCATAAAAGATATGCTCAAAATGATTCCGGGCATGGGCAAGCTTGCCAACGCCGACATCGACGAATCCAAAATCACCCGTACAAAGGCGATAATTCAGTCGATGACGCCTTACGAAAGGTCGCATCCGGAAATTTTGAAAGCATCGCAACGCAAGAGAATCGCGGCCGGCAGCGGCACTTCGATTCAGGAGGTAAATCAAATGCTTAAGCAGTTCGAGGCCTCCAAAGAAATGATGAAACAAATGACGGGTTCGGGCGCAAAACGTTTCATGCGCGGCGGATTCCCGGGGATGAAATAGCAAAATCAACCTTAGGTTGAAAAATATAAAATACACTAACGGGCCTTAGGGCCGATAAAAGGAGAAAAAAATGGCAGTTAAACTCAGACTCACTCGTATGGGCGCAAAGAAAGCACCTTTCTATCGTATCGTTGTTATGGACGGCAGAAAAGCACGCGACGGACAGTATATCGAACAAATCGGTTACTATGATCCGACCAAAGAACCGGCAGTTGTCAAAATCGACACCGAAGTTGCAAAAAAATGGATTGCAAACGGTGCACAACCTACCGAAACCGTTCGTTCTTTGCTCAAGAGCGCAGGCGTTATCGAAAGCAAATAGTTTGGCAGGTTCAGCATGCAGGATTTGGTTCAGTTTATAGTAGCAAACCTTGCTGACGACGCGGAAAACATCGACGTAGAACTTATCGAAAACGACAACAATTCCGAAATAATCATCACCGCGCCGAAAAGCGACATCGGTAAGATTATCGGCAAGCAGGGACGCATTGCAAAGGCAATCCGCACGCTGGTAAAAGCAGGCGGAAACAAAACCGGCAAACGTTACGTCGTCACCATCAACGAAAAGTAATGACTGACTTTATTGCGGTTGGAAAAATATTGAAGGCGCAGGGCATCAGGGGCGAAGTTAAAGTCGAACCCCTGACCGATGATGCGCAACGTTTCAAAAAGCTTAAAACGGTGTTTATAGGTCAAAACAGACCTTTGAACATCGATTTTTTGCGTTTTGACGATCGTTTTATTTACATCAAATTTGTCGAATGCGCCACCCGAAACGACGCCGAAACACTTGCAGGACAGGTGATAAGCGTGCCTCGAGCGGAAGCGGTTAAACTTCCGAAAGGGCGTTACTTCATCGTTGACGTGATAGGTTGCGAGGTGTTTTTGGACGGCAAGCGAATCGGCAAAGTCACCGACGTAAATCAAAATGCGCCGGTTGACGTTTACGTTTTAGACGACGGCAAAATAATGTTTCCGTCGGCCGAAGGCATACTTGAAAACGTCGACGTCGAAAACAAAAAAATAACCTTAAATTCAGCGGCGTTCGAGCGTCTGGCCGTATATGATTGATTTTAAAATTCTCACCTTGTTTCCGGAAGTTTATTCCGTGCTTCACAGCGGTATTGTCGGAAAGGCCGTCGAGCGCGGTCTTTTTGGCGTGGAAGTGGTAAACATCCGCGATTACAGCGAAGACAAACACAAACGTTGCGACGATTATCCTTTCGGAGGCGGCGCAGGCATGGTTATGACTCCCGATCCGATACACAAGGCAATTTCGGCGGTCGATCCCGAGCATAAATGCACGCGAATTTATATGTCTCCGCGCGGACAGGTTTTGACTCAGAAGAAAGTGGTTGAACTTTCTAAAAAACAAAATCTGCTGTTTTTGTGCGGCAGCTACGAAGGCGTGGATCAGCGCGTAATCGACATGGATATCGACGAGGAACTTTCAATCGGCGACTACGTTTTGACCAGCGGCGATTTGGCGGCATTGGTTACGTTGAATGCGGTTGTAAGATACGTTCCGCAGGTGCTTGGCAGCGAACAATCCACCGAAGAGGAAAGTTTCAGCGCGGGTTTGTTGGAATATCCGCAGTACACGAGGCCGCAAAATTATATGGGGATCGAAGTGCCGGACGTGCTTGTCAGCGGAAATCACCGCTTGGTTGACGAGTGGCGCATGCAAAAAGCTTTGGAAATAACGCGCGAACGCAGGCCCGATTTGTTGAAGGAGGGCGAGTGATGGCCATTATTCAGTGGTATCCGGGGCATATGACCAAGGCGACTCGCGAAATGGAAGCCAACGTTAAAAAGTGCGACGTCGTCATATACGTTTTGGACAGCAGAGCCATAAACGCCTGCATAAATCCGAAGTTCGATTCGATAATAAAAAACAAGCCCGTTTTGTACGTTTTCAACAAGGCCGACACGGTGGAGCCGGGTATGCTCAAACCGTGGTGCGACTTTTTCGACGCACAGGGTAAAACCTACGTAAAGGCCAACAGCGCGGCAGGAAAGGAAAGCGGACTTATAATTTCAAAAATAAAGGAACTGTGTTCGGCAAAAATTCAAAACTACTTGAATAAGGGCGTCAACACAAGCATCCGAGCCATGGTTTTGGGCATACCGAACGGTGGCAAATCCACGCTCATAAACAGCCTTTGCAGCGGCAAAAAAACCGTAACGGGCGACAGACCGGGCGTAACCAAAGGGCAACAATGGGTTTCGGTGTCGAAGGGCATCGATCTTTTGGACACTCCGGGCACTCTGTGGCCGAGTTTCGAGGATCAGGAGCTTGCAAAGCACCTCGTTTACATCGGCAGCATCAAGGACGACGTTGTCGACAAAAACGAAATATGCCTGTTCTTTTTGGAATTTATGCAAAAACACTATCCCGAAAATTTGGTCGAGCGTTACAAATTGGACGCTTTGGCCCAAACGCCACTTGAGATTTACGAACAGATAGCAAGGGCGAGGGGATACGTCGTAAGAGGCGGCGAAACCGACTACGACCGTACTGCTGCGGCTGTGCTGGACGATTTCAGGAAACAGCGGCTCGGAAAAATTATTTTGGAATACCCCGTCGGAGAAAAGAAATGAAACAACAAACCGATATACAAACCCTGTTGACCTACGAAAATTTTTACAGGCAAAAGGGGTACCGCTACGTTTGCGGCGTCGACGAAGTGGGGCGCGGCCCGTTGGCAGGCCCGGTTACGGTGTGTGCGGTAATCATGGATTTGGACAATTTGGTTGAAGGCGTAAACGACAGCAAAAAGCTTACCGAAAAACGTCGCGAAGCCTTGTTCGACAAAATTCGCGAGGCCGCCGTTTGTTACAACATCGTAAGCCTTGACAACGGGGTTATTGACGAAATAAACATTTTAAACGCCACAAAAGAGGCAATGAAACAGGCGGTTTGCGGTTTGAGCGTAAAACCCGACGTCGTTTTGATAGACGCCGTAGATTTGCAACTTCCTTACCCGACGCACTCGATAATTCACGGAGACGCATTAAGCTATTCGATAGGTGCGGCATCCATTTTGGCAAAAGTTCACCGAGACAGACTTATGGTCGAATACGACAAAGTTTTTCCCGAGTACGGCTTTGCGTCCAACAAGGGCTACGGCAGTGCTAAACACATTGCCGCCGTTAAGGAGTTCGGCCCGACGCCGATTCATCGCAAAACTTTTATAAAAAACTTTGTTTCGGAGGATTGAATGTCGTCGAGAAAAGAGGGAATAAGCGGCGAAGAACTGGCCGTCGAGTTCCTAAAAAAAAAGGGATTTAAAATCGTTGCGCAAAACGTCAGGATGACTATGGGCGAAATAGACGTAATTTGCACCGACGGCAACGTTCTGGTTTTTGTCGAAGTCAAAACGAGAAGCAGTTTGCGTTTCGGGCATCCGTTCGAGGCCATCGACGAGCGCAAACAATACAAGTACAGGCGCATGGCGGAGGAGTACGTTATGCGGCACCGTTTGTTCGGCAGAGACCTGCGTTTCGATGCCGTAGCGGTGATAGGCGACGAGATAGAGTACGTTGCCAATGCTTTTTGATAAAAAAAATTTATTTTTTTGCCGACAGCCCGTCAAAACGCTTGTCGGTTTTTATATTTTATGCTAAAATATCTGCATTATGACTTCGGGCGGTCCTCTGCCGACAGGGCATGAACGCTTAGTAAATTTTGGAGGTAAAGTCAAATGAGCAACATTATCGATTTAATTGAAAGCGAAGGTATTCGCAAGGACCTGCCTAAGTTCAACGTAGGCGACACCGTAAAGGTTTTCGTAAAAGTCGTTGAAGGCAACAAGGAACGTCTTCAAGCTTACGAAGGCACCGTCATCGCAAGAAAGAACGGCGGCATTCGTGAAACTTTCACCGTTCGTCGTATCTGCTACGGCATCGGCGTAGAAAGGACTTTCCCGCTTAACAGCCCGAAAATCGACAGGATCGAAATCGTCAGACGCGGTCGCGTTCGCCGTGCAAAACTTTACTATTTGCGTGATCGCAAGGGTAAGGCAGCAAAAGTCAAAGAAATCAAGAGATAACGAAAATGAAAAAATTTACCGCAGTTCTGCTGTTGTTGGTAGTGGCGGGTATGGTCATTTCGCTCGCTGCCTGTGACGACGATAACGTCGTTTACGGCGAAAAAAGCGAGCTTGTGCAGTACGGTTCGTTCGAGTCGTCCTTGGCCAGCAGTCATTGGAAGAGCAAAACCTCGACGGCATCCGTTCAGCAGGTTACTCTCAGCGAATCCAGCGACGGCACTCACAAAAACGTAGGCAAAATCACGGCAAGCAAGTCGGACTATGCCTATATGTACCAGACCTTTGCCGTTGACAACGGCGCAACATACTGCCTCAAAATCGACATAAAAGTCACAAGTCTGACTTCATCGTCCGACGGTGCGGTAAGCGTCAAACTCGGCACCAACGTCAACACTCCGCTTGTCAGCATAAGCGAGGCCGACAACCTTTGGCACACTTACGAAGTTTACTTCAAAGTTAAGGACGGCGACACCACCGACCTGATGCTTTGCTTGGGCGGCGAAAGTGCAAAGGCAACCGGTGTGGTTATGTTCGACAACGTTTCCGTTCAGCGCGTCGAATCGGCGCCGAGCGGGGCAGAAGTCCTCAAAATCAAGCAATACAAGGCTGAAAACGCAGGCAAAAGCACCGCAGGTGTTTGGTACAACGTTTTGCTGTCCGTATTCACCGTGGTTTTGGGCATCGCCGTGTACGTGGCAATTCGTCGTTTCTATGCAAAAGAGGGCGAAAACGGCACCGACAAACCGCTTTTCGGCAACAGTTACGTCGCTTTGGCGGTAAGCCTCGTAAGCACCTTCGTGGTAAGGTTCTTGCTGTCTTACTTCGTGTTTGCCGACAATCATATCGCATCTCATCTTGTGGACGACGTCAAACTTTTGGGCAAGGTTTCGCTCGATAACGTTTACTCTACAAAGGTTGACGCTATGGCTCCGGGTTCCATGTTTATTATGTGGTCCGTTGCCAAAATCGCCGCACTTTTGAAAGTGAACGGAACCGTTGGCATTGCAGTGCTTGCAAGCGCTCCGGCGGTGTTGTGCGAAGTCGTCACCGTTTATTGCATTTACGTTTTGGCCAGAAAGTACGGCAACGAAAAGTCTGCGGGCTTGTATTCCTTGCTTTATGCATTCCTTCCGTTGACCTTCACCGTATCCGCTCAAAGCGGTATGGAAATTTCGGTGTTGACCATGCTTGCCGTGATCACCGTTATGATGCTTTTGGACAAAAAATACGTCGGCATGTTCGTCAGTGCAGGGCTTGCGTTCCTTTTGACGGAAAAAGCAATAGTTTTGATTCCTTTCGTTTTGACCTATGCCGTGTATATGGCAGTCAAGGACAAAGAGGCACTCAAAAAAGTTTGCATCGGTGCGGCGGCTACTTTTGTCGGTTGGTTTGCTTTGGGCATTCCTATGAACGTCAAAAATCCGCTCAACACTTTTGCGATTTATTGGAAACTTCTGTTCAAAGGTCAAATTTGCGTAGACAACGCATTCAACCTTTACGCAACCTTCGGTCTTAACGACGGAAGAGCGGTGAACACCGTTGCGCTTGTTTTGAACGTGTTGTTTATGATAGCTTTGGCGGCGTTGCTTATTTTCTTGTATTTCAAGAATCGCCACCGTGCCGAACTTATCATGCTTGCCGGCTTGTTTATGGTTGCGGTTTCCACCTGCTGCCTGAACCAGAGCGCTATAAGCCTCGTTCCGGGCCTCACGTTGTTGCTTGTGTATGCAATCGTTTCCGGCGACAAACGTTTTTACGGCTTGTTCGTTGCGTTTGCTACGCTCGGTTTCGTGAACTATGCTTCGTTGCTTAACTTGCAATCCGCTTTCGGAACGGCTCACGTCGAAACGGGCTTTGCCGCTAAGAACGCGCTTCTTATCATCGGAAGCATAATCGCCGTAGGCCTCACCGTTCTTTACGGTTGGTATGCTTACAAAGTTTCGGTGCAAGACGATCACAGAGAAATCACCCCGATCTACGACAGAACGGACGTTGCGTTCAAAAACTGGGTAAGACGTCTTTTGGGCAAAGAAGTTATTTAAAAAAACAATCCAAACCCTCGCTT